>JAGFXR010000006.1 GCA_017861365.1 Oscillospiraceae bacterium
AACACACACTCCTTCTCAACACTCTCGGCAAACAGCTGATAGTTGACGTCCTGCATGACCATATAGGCCCGTTTCCGCCTGGCCTTATCGTCCTGGGGTGACCCTTCCCAGAGGAAGCTGCCCCCGTAATGCCTGTGAAGCCCGCACAGCGCCCTGGAAATGGTGGTCTTTCCCGCGCCATTGTGTCCCACCACACCGATAAGCTCGCCGCCCGCGGCCCGTAGGGACACATGCTCAAGAATGGTTCTTTTCCCGTGCCGCAGAGTGACATCCTGAAGCGTCAGCACCGGGCTTCCCGTGCAGGCACAGCTCTCAGGCGGATGCACGGCGAGAAGATCGGCGGCCCGCAGGCCCATGGCAGACCGCTCCTCCTCGGAGAGGCTTTTGAGCTGGGAGGGGGTATAACTGCCTGCCACTCTTCCGTTTTCCAGATAGATAATCCGATCCACAAGCTCCATCAGGTAATGGAGCCGATGCTCGGCAATGAGCACCGTTTTCCCCTGATGCTTGATCAGCCCCAGATGCTTTTTAAGCTCCTCAATGGCCCCGATGTCCAGATTGGACGACGGTTCATCCAGCAGATAAACCTCCGGCTGCATAGCGTAGACCGAGGCAAAGGCGATTTTCTGCTTCTCTCCTCCGGACAGTTCAAACAGGTTCCGTCCCAGCAGCACCTGAAGCCCCAGCTCCTGCGTGGTCCGGTCCATCCTCCGGTGCAGCTCGTCCGGCGCAAGCGCCTCATTTTCAATGCCAAAGGCGATTTCGCTGTCGGTGTCCGTGTTAAAAAACTGGGTACGTGGGTTCTGAAATACCGAACCCACCCGCCGGGCAATTTGATACATGGGTGTTTGGGCAATTTCCATGCCGTTTACCAGCACCCGGCCGGTGAGCTCCCCGGCAAAGAAATATGGAATCAGTCCATTCACCAGACGGGTAACGGTGGTTTTTCCGCAGCCGCTCCGCCCGCAGAACAACACGCACTCTCCGTCCTGTATCGTCAGATTCAAATCGTTGAGGTTTCCCGACTCCTGCCCGGAATAGGCGAAGCTGACATGTTCAAATTGAATCATTGCCCGCCTCCTTACAAAAAGCGTCCGGCTGCAAAATAGGCCGTGAAGCATACTATCGCTAAAACATCCCGGAGGCCGAGCTGAATCCGCGTGAGGCAGGTACGGTCCGCCGGATTCTCAATACCCCGTGTCACCGACGCGATGGACAACTCATCCGCTGTCCGTGAGGCCGACATCATCATCGGCACATACAGGCACTCCACCGTCATCACGGGCTGAGTCACCAATCCCTTCAGGTGCAGCGGCACATCCCGCAGGCGCATAGCGTCCTGAATCAAGCGCCAATCCTCCCGAACCGCCGGCAGGTATCTCAGCATCACCGCCATTGGTATGGTAATGGTATTCGGCACGCGGATTTGACGCATGGCGGTCAGAAATTCGCTGACCTTGGTGGTGGCAATCACAATTCCCGCCAAAAAGCCACAGGGATACACCTTATGGAACAAACCCAAAAAGGCGATGAGAGTCGTTTTCAGCGTGGTCGACGAGCCTGCCAAAGCCGCCTCTGTGAGGCCGAATATCACCGCGTAGAACAAAAGCCCCATCAGCGCGTAACGCCACTGCCCGCAGATCAGCCCCAGGGCGGCGGTCAGCAGCACCAGGCCAAGCTCATAGGTCAGGCTGGGTGCCATGGTGGCACAGAGTGCACAAAGGACAAGCAGGAGCAGTTTGGCGCGGGGGTCAAATCGCAGCCCTCTGTGTTTGGTCATGCGGTGATTCCCGCCTTTTCAAACTGCTTTTTCAAAAGCTTGCTGCCCACCCAGCCGCTGAACGCCGCCACGGTAATGGTGCCCGCAATGATGACAACAGGCATCCAGCTTTGTGCCGTGGCATTCATCGTGTTAATGTAGTCCGCCGCCGTGCCTCCATTGAGCATGTAGCTGCTCCAGGAAACGGGGTCCGCGAAGTAACAGAGATAGCTGCCCGTGCAGCCGAGGCTCAGGCAGATATAGGAAACGATATTCACACGGACACTCCTGTACCGTTTCAGCCCCGCCAAACACTCTCCAATAAGCCCGCCCAGAAAATACCCCAGATCCATCGCCCAATGCATCCCGGTGACAAACCAGATGATCGCCGCCAGTGTCCCCGCTATGAAGATAGGGCCCCGCTTCGGAACCTTTGCCACCATCAGCAGAAACACAGGGCCGCCCAGCAGCGCGCTGCTCAGGGGCATATAGAAAGTCGTCACAGGATTGGGTGCCAGAGGCAGCCCGCCGATGAGCATGGTGAGCCAAAGCAGCGCTGAAAAAATACCGGTCGTCACCAGATCCTTCACCGTAAGTCCCTTTTTATTCAGATAAGTTTCATTTGCCATCAGTAACCCTCCAGATACAAGATGTCATATCCCGGGCCAATTGACGCAGACCCTGATATGTGTTACAATTTCGGTTAGATATAGCTAACCTTCTTTATAACATACAATATCCCGCAGCGTCCGGCAATGGATCGTTCGAAGCTTCGTCTGTTTCCGGCAAAAACGCGGCTGATCGCGGCAGAGAGGTGATGACAGTGACCAATATGATAGAGGACGTATACAACCCTATGCTCCAGGAGAACGGATTTACCCCGAAACCGGAGGATCAGCGCTTCGGGGCCATGGGATTGTGCTGGGAGCTGGCGGAAACTGTTGGCCAGGGTTACTATTGGATCTATCACCAGAAGGATCTCTTTGACATTAAGATCCATAATTTTTGCTTTCATGAAGACGCTGTTTTTGAATTCCGGCTGCCGAAATGCCTGAGCATTACCTATTACGAATCGTTTTCCGGGGAGGAACTCAACCCGTACCGCCGCCTGAGTGCCGACTGCGTCAAAACCTTCATCGGAGGGGAAGCCCCCTGCCATATGTTGATTCATAAAGCAGTACCCATCCAATCGGTGGGCATTGAGATGCTGCCGGCCTATTATGAGGACTATCTCAGGCGGCAGTATCCCGGAGACGATCTCAGCCCCCGTCAGGCCTACAAAACTGTTGATCAGACCGAACACTTTCCGGAGATGGTGCGCCTGCTCAAACAGGTGAAGCATTACCGGGGCGAAGGTATCGCGGCAAAGCTCTTTTACGAGAGCAAGGTCGCCGAGGCGTTTTCCCTGGTCATGGCCCGGTATAAGCAGTGCCCTCCCGTGTTAAAGCCCCGGCTCACAGAAAGCGACAGGCGGCAAATCGAAGCGGTAACCGCCTATATCGACGATCATTACGCAGACGAGCTGCCCCTGGAGCGGCTGTCCAAAATCGCGTGCATGGGTACCACCAAGCTGAAGGCCTCTTTCCGCGGCATACATGGCTGCACCATCACCGAGTACATTCAGCAGCGGCGTATGCACAGGGCCGAGCACCTGCTCTCCTCGGCGGAGCTTTCCGTCGGTCAGGTCGCACAGGCCGTGGGATACAGAAGCGCCAGCCACTTCGCTGAGCTGTTTCGCAGTAAAACCGGGCTGACACCGTTGGAATACCGCATCCTGACCGATGGCAGCAATTGAACGCGGTAACCATGATCCCATCCTTAAAAACGGGCAAAACAGCGCAAAATATGGTAAGGGCAAATTATCTCATTGTATTTTAATGTTCTTATCGTATCATAGGTTTTAAATGAGGGTGGTTTCATGCGTATTCTTGTGGTGGAGGACGAACCTACACTGAATCGGCTGATCGCCGATAAACTAAAGCTCGCGCACTACTCCGTGGACGTCTGCCTGGACGGGGAGGACGCTCTGGCTCATATGGCCTGCGCGGAGTACGACGCGGTGATTTTGGACATCATGCTGCCGAAAGTAGACGGTCTGACGGTTTTGCGCCAACTGCGCGCCGCCCAGAACCGGACTCCTGTGCTCCTTCTGACCGCGCGGGACAGCATTGAAGATCGCGTCACCGGGCTGGATTCCGGAGCGGATGATTATCTGATCAAACCGTTTGCATTCGGTGAACTGCTGGCCCGCATCAGGGTGATCCTCCGCCGCGGCACTGACAGCGTGGACAACACTCTGGCCTTGGCGGATTTGACAATGGACTGCGATTCCAGAACCACAACGCGGGGCGGAGCGCCAATTTCACTATCCAGCAGGGAGTTTGACATCCTGGAATATTTGCTGCGCAACAAGGGGATCGTCCTCTCCAGAGATAAAATCAGCAACCATGTCTGGGATTACGATTACGACGGCGCCTCCAATGTCGTGGATGTCTACATCCGTTACCTGCGAAAAAAAATTGACGAGGGCAGGGAGCCGAAACTAATCCAAACCGTCCGGGGCGCAGGCTATGTGCTTCGTTTGGAGGACCCATGAAGAAATTATCCATTCGCCTGCGGGTGACCCTGTGGTATGCGGCACTGATGATTCTTCTGGCGGCAGTCACCCAGATTTTTATGTTTGCCGCAGGAGAGCGGCTGGTGCGGACTTCCTCCGAAAACAGTCTGATTGCCGCCGTGGACGGTAACCTCAATGAGGTGCATGTGAGCGCCGATCAATTGGATGACGACCATTTAGTGACGTTTCAAGACGGGGTGTATCTGCTCTACTACGATATCAACGGCAACCTGCTGGCAGGTTCGCTTCCCGCCGGGTTTGAAGCGGAGGCAGCCTTTCAGAACGAAGCCGTGCAGACCGCGCAGAGCGGAGGGTACACGTGGTATCTGTATGACGCGCAGCGCGCCGTCAAGCACAGCGACCCAATCTGGATCAGGGGCATCATTTCCAGCGCAAGCGCCGACACCGCCTTTGGCGTTTTCCAGAAGGTGGCGGTGGTGGCGCTGCCCTGCCTTGTTCTGCTGTCCGTACTTGGCGGATATCTGATCACCGGACGGGCCTTCCGCCCAATCAAGCGCATCACGGAAACTGCCCGGCAAATCGGGGACGGCGGCGATTTGGGCAGGCGTATCGCGCTGGGAGACGGTAAGGATGAAATTTATGCCCTGGCCGACACCTTTGACCGTATGTTCGACCGGCTCCAGTCCTCCTTTGACCGGGAAAGGAGGTTCACCTCAGACGCCTCCCATGAGCTTCGTACGCCTATATCGGTGGTGATCTCTCAGTGTGAATATGCCCTGGAGCATGCCGGAAGCATGGAGGAATATCAGGCCGCTCTGGAAACCGTGCTGACCCAGGCGCGGAAGATGTCCGGAATGATTGGCCAGCTTCTTGAGCTGGCCAATCATTCCGGACAGGGGCGGGAACCGCTGCGGCTGGAACAGATTCATTTGAGTGAGCTGTGCCTGATGGTCACGGAGGAGCAGAAAGAACCGGCGGCTGAAAAGAATATCACGATCAAGACTGAGATCCAGCCCGCGTTATGGCTGCTGGGCGACGAGACGCTTCTGATGCGGCTGCTGATGAATCTCATCTCCAATGGAATTCGGTATGGGCGCGAAAACGGTACGCTGACCGTCACCCTGAGACGGATGGGGGAGCAGCTTTCCGGCAGCGTCAGCGACGATGGCATCGGCATTCCAAAGGAGCATCTGGCTCTCATCTGGAACCGGTTTTATCAGGTCGATCCCGCCCGAAGCGGCGGTGGAGCCGGACTGGGACTCTCCATGGTGCAATGGATCGTTCAAGCCCACGGCGGCGAAATCTCAGTGGAAAGTGAGCCCGGAACAGGAAGCACATTCACCTTTACTCTCCCGGCGCTGCCGGTGGAGCCTTAACCGCCGCCGCTCTTTTGATCCGTCTGAAACCCCCGCTCCGTAGAGTGAGGGTTTTCAGTTTGTTTACAATTGAAGTCGATTTTCTCATCTCACTTTCATGTTCAGCCGGTAAGCTTGAACTGTCCTCAGGAGGTGAGTTTTTCATGACTCGATCAATACAAAAGTCGTTTCACGCACTGGGAACCGTGAACACGATCACAGTCTATCGTCCGTCGGACGAAACCGCGCTGAACCAAGCGGCCCGGCGAGTCTTGGAGCTGGACGACCGCCTTTCCGTGTTTAAGGCCAGCAGTGAGATCTCCCAGCTCAACGCTTCGGCCGGTCATAACTTTGTCCCTGTCAGCCCCGACACCCTAACCCTGCTGAAAACCGCAAAAAGGGTTTCCATCCTGTCCAACGGCGCTTTTTCCGTTACCTCCCGCCCCTTGACGGCACTTTGGGCCATTAGGACATCACACAGCACCATACCGGATGGCATGGAGATTGAACAAGCAAGGAAGCTTGTTGGGGATCGGGATCTGATTCTGGACGAATCAGGCTGCCGTGCGATGCTGAACCGGCGGGAACAGGCCGTCGATCTGGGCGGCATTGCCAAAGGGTTCGCCGCTGATGAAGCGCGCCGCATCCTGAAGGAGGGCGAAGTGATCGACGCGATCATCAATCTGGGCGGCACGGTGATCGTGATGGGAACGCCAAAAACGGTTGGCATCCAGCACCCCGGAAAGAGCACGGGAATTCCAATGGGTCAGCTGCGCATTCAAAACCAGGCGGTTGTGACCTCCGGAAGCTATGAACGGTTCTCGGAAGCAGGAGGGATTCTCCATCACCATATCTTGGACCCTGAAACAGGAGCATCAGCCGCCTCTGGACTTTGCAGCGTGACGGTCATCGGGACTTGTGCAATGGAGCTGGACGCGCTGTCCACCGCCATGTTCGTGATGGGAATGGAACAGGGAGCCCAACTGGCAAAGCAGTTTGGCGCGGAGACCATTTTCGTAACCGAACGGATGGACGTGCTTTGCTCACCCGCGCTGCGGGAGCTGTTTTCTCTCCATCCTGCCTATACGAACAACTGAACAATCGCGCCGTCAATCGGCTTTGAGGGCCTGCTTCAGCGGTTGTGCGGCAAGGTGCTTGTGGTAAAAGCCGCAAACACCTTGTTATATAAAAATAGTATTTTTTAAATGAATATGATAAAAACGCGAGGTAGTATTGAAATGCAAGTAAAACGAAACAAACAATCCAAATTGGGTACCGCAAGGCACATTATTCAATTTGTAGCTTTTCTGCTCTTTCCTGGTCTGTTCATTTCCGCATTCTCGGCCTTAAAGGAACTGTGTATCTCCTGGGCTGACGGCAGCTTCGACGGGGCAGCTCTTTCTCAGCAGCTGATCCTGGCGGGAGCCGTCCTGCTGATCACCGCGTTGATGGGGCGGTTTTTCTGCGGCTTTCTGTGTTCCTTCGGCGCAATGGGAGATTTGCTCTGGTTTGCCGGAAAAAAGCTGAAATTGCCCCGCCCGAACATCACCGAATCGGCGGACCGCCTGCTTAAGCTGCTGAAATATGCGGTACTCCTGGGGATTGTGGCTTTTGTGTGGACCGGACTCGCGGCTGTCGACAGCCTCTGGAATCCTTGGACCATTTTCGGTATGTACGCATCCGTCAAGGGCTGGCCGGCGGTCAGTTATCTGATATCCGTGGGCGGATTGCTGCTGTTGCTGATCATCATCGGCTCCTTTTTCGTTGAGCGCCCCTTCTGCCGTTACTTATGCCCGTTGGGGGCAATTTTCGCAGTTATTTCCCGCGTCCGGCTGTTTCGAATTAAAAAACCCGGCGGGCAGTGCGGGTCATGCCGCGCCTGCACGACGAAATGTGTGATGGGTATCCCCCTCTACCGCAGCAACGAGGTAACCTCCGGTGAGTGCATCCACTGCTTCTGCTGTGTTCACGCCTGTCCCCGGAATAATGTATCGGCAAATCCCGCGCCCGCTGTGGCAACCGTGATGACGGTGGGCGCGCTGACCGGCCTGTACTACGCCGGAAGTCTGTCCGTGAGCAGTGCGGCGGAAGCTTTTTCCGCTTCCGCGTCCACGGAATCGGCGGTGACGCAGGCGGCTGAAACCGGACGGTATACCGACGGCGTATACACCGGAAGCGCGGACGGTTACCGGGGCACCACGCAGGTCAGTGTCACCGTGGAAAACGGAGTAATGACTGATATTGAGGTTTTGTCCTATGGCGATGATGAGGAATTTTTCGTTAAGGCCGAAAGTGCCGTGATCGCCGATATTCTGGAATCCCAGAGCACGGATGTTGATACGGTGTCTGGCGCAACCTTCAGCAGCAACGGTATCATAAACGCGGTGGCGGACGCCCTCTCCTCTGCCGGAACCGATACCCCAACTGACACGGACACCAGCCTTTCCCCAGAGATACAAACAGGTACGGATGGCGATGACAGCGCATCCTCGCAGGCATCATCCTCAGCCGACAGCGGTGCGTCAGAAGACAGCCTCGGGCTGTCGGATGGCGTTTATACCGGCTCAGGTACGGGCTTTCGCGGAACCACCAGCGTCTCTGTGACCATTTCTGATGGAGCCATCGCCGATATTACAATCGTCTCCTACCAGGACGATGAGCCCTATTTTATCCGCGCAGAAAGCGCGGTGGTTTCCGAGATCATTTCAGCCCAGTCTGTCGACGTGGATACCGTGTCCGGCGCAACCTTCAGCAGCAACGGTATTTTAGAAGCTGTCGCCAATGCTTTGGGACTTGATTTCACCAATCCCAACAGCACCTTGTCAACCGGCGGGCATGGGGGGCGTTCCTCAAACGCAAGGTCGTGAATCTTCCATCATCCATCCCCCTCTGACGTTACAAAACGATCCCCAACGGTTTTGCCGTTGGGGATCGTTTTGTAACCTATTGGTTTGCGTTACAGCCGTGAAGCCGCGCCCGCTTAATGCTCATACCATCCGATAGGGCCGGTCTCCAGGGCGATATTGACCTGCTTGACCTCCTGATATTCCTCCAGCCCGTGAACGGAGAGCTCGCGCCCGATTCCGCTCATCTTATAACCGCCCCAGGGCGCCTGATTGAAGGTCGGCTGGCAGCAGTTGATCCAAAGGATACCGGCACGGATTTCCTTCATGACACGGATGGCTTTGGCTCCGTCCTTGGTGCATACCGTCCCGGCCAGACCATATTCCGTGTCATTGGCCATCTCAACGGCCTCCGCCTCGGTGTGAAAGGGAACAATGCAGGCAACCGGCCCAAAAATCTCCTCGCGGACAATGGTCATGTTCTGGGTGCAGTTGTCAAAAATCGTGGGCTTGACGAAAAAGCCTCCGGCACATTCGCCCTCGGTGTATCGGCAGCCGCCTGTCACCAGCGTGGCGCCCTCCGCCTTTCCTTTTTCGACGTAGCCCAGCACCTTTTCCATCTGATCCTTGGACACCAGCGGCCCGATATCGGGATTACTCAGTCCGTTCCCGATGGTCATAGCCTCGGTTTTTGCCTTAAGTTTTTCCACAAACGCGTCATGAATGGTATCCTGTACATAGATTCTGGCACAGGCCGAGCAAACCTGCCCCTGATTGAAGAAGGTTCCGATCATGGCCCACTCCACCGCACCGTCCAAATCGCAGTCGTCAAAAATAATGTTGGGGGATTTTCCGCCCAGCTCCAGGCCCACCTTTTTCAGATTCTTCACCGCGTCGGCGGCAATGGATTGCCCCACTTTGGTAGAGCCGGTAAAGGTCACCATATCCACGTCCATGCTGGAGGCGATGGTGTGCCCCACCGCCCCGCCGGAGCCCAGTACCAGATTCACACTTCCCGCGGGCATCCCCGCCTCGTGAAAAATTTCAAACAGCATGACGGTGGACAGCGGGCAGTTGGAACTGGGTTTAAACACCACGCTGTTGCCTGCCGCCAGGGCGGGCGCAAGCTTCCATGTGGACATCAGCAGGGGGTAATTCCACGGCGTAATCTGCCCGCACACGCCCACCGGCTCGGCCACGGTGTAGGAATGCATGGGTCCAAAACCGTCGTTGACGTCATAGGTCACGCCGCTGGGCGCGGTGACCAGCCCCGCGTAGTAGCGGAAGCAATGAATCGCGTCGTCCACGTCCCCTTCCGCCTCTCTCAGGGGCTTTCCGTTATCCAGCGTGTCGGTCTGCGCCAGAAGCGCCCGCTTCTGATCCATCA
Source organism: Oscillospiraceae bacterium (assembly GCA_017861365.1). GTDB lineage: Bacteria > Bacillota > Clostridia > Oscillospirales > Oscillospiraceae > JAGFXR01. Next base: position 9,923 of record JAGFXR010000006.1, read on the forward strand.
GCGCCGCAATGTTCAGCAGCATGTCCGCCCGGGCCTGCCCATTCAGATTCCGCCACTCCCGTGTCACATAAAAGGAGCGCTTCGCGGAGGCAATGGCGCGGTTGGTGTCCTCCTCGCTGCTGTCGGCGGTGAGGGCAATGATCTCCCCTGTGGCGGGATTTATAACCTCCTGGGTTCTCCCAGTCACCGATTCCGCCCACGCACCATCAATATAGTTTTTCTTCAACTCCATACAGTCCACTCCCCTTACAGATTCATACCGGTCTTGGTATCCGCCAGAGCTTCCTCCATGCGGGCAATGACCTGATCCAGGCTCTCGTAGCTGATAACCGCCGCAGGCTCAAAGCGGATGCATTTGGAATTGACAAGAGTCCCGGCGGTCAGCACCCGCCGCGCGAACATGCCCTTGGACACGGAATAACCGATCTCGTCATCGAAAAATTCCACGGCCAGCATCAGCCCGATGCCGCGCACCTCCTGAATCACGGTGGGATATTTCTTCCACAGCGTTTCCAGTCCGGCCTTCAGGTAAGCGCCCTTCTCCGCGCACTGCCCGGGAATATCGTGCTCCAGCATATATTTAATGGTGGCAAGAGCGGCGGAGCAGGCCAGAGGATTTCCGCCGAAGGTGGGAGAACCCAGCAGCCAGGGGTTGTCAATGAGCTCCTGCACCCACATATGCGGTCTGCAAATAATGCCTGTGATGGGCATGACACCGCCGCCGAAGGCCTTTCCGAAGGCCATGATATCAGGAACCACACCCTCGGTCTCGCAGCGGAACATAGCTCCCGTTCTGCCCATACCTGTCTGAATCTCGTCAAAAATCAGCGCCACGCCGGTATCATCGCAGATCTGCCGGACTTTTTTCAGATAACCCTCGGGCGGAATGATAATACCCGCCTCGCCCTGAATGGGCTCCAAAATCACGGCGGCCACCTTCTCGCCCACGGCCTGCAAATTGCGGATAGCCTTCTCCACGTCCTCAGCCACGCCGTACTCCACATGCTGCACCTGCTGCACCATGGGGGCGTAGGGGACGCGGTAGCTCCCCTTGCCGCCCATGGAGATCGCGCCCATGGATTTGCCGTGGAAGGCTCTCACGGTGGAGATAAACCACCGTCCGCCTGTGGCGATTCTGGCCAGCTTCAGTGCCATCTCCACCGCTTCGGCTCCGCCGTTGGTAAAAAAGCACTTCTCCAGGTCTCCCGGTGTAATCTGAGAAACCGCTTTTGCCAGATACCCTCTGAGGGGATCCAGCAGCTCCTGGGAGTGCAGACATTGGTGCTCCATCTGCGCCTTTACCGTTGCGATAATCTCCTGATTGCGGTGTCCGCAGGTGTAAATGCCGAAGCCGCCCAGGCAGTCGATAAACTCCTCGCCATACAGCCCGCAACAGAACTCATCATGATCCTTCCATTCCACGGTAGCGCCGTTGGTGGACACCGACTTGCGGTACTGAAGCCAGCCGGGGCTGACATAATGATCAAAATATTCCACCGTCTCGCGGGTAACCGCCGCCTTCTGCTCATCGGTCAGCGAGTCACTGTGAATGATCTCGAGAATATGATTTAAATCATTTAGAATGATTTCCTTTGTTTCCATGCTGCCACCTTGACTTCCTCAATATTTTTTTGCAGCCCTACGAAACGGTGGGAGATACCCCCACCGTTTCAGGTAAGCCCGCCTGGTTATACGCCAAACATCTCGTTAAAAATTTCGTCCCGCTGATACTGCTCGTCGTACTCCGAGTCTTTTTCATACAGCGCCGCGGGGAATCCGTAATCCTTCATCTTGAGCACAAAGGGATCGGGATCAAAGGCCTCGGGTCCAACCACGCCGACGCCCTTCCATATCCCATTTGCAATCAGATCCAGCATTACCACCGGGCCTACCGCGGTTTGTGCCACCACGGAGGAGGTGCCAAACTTTTCGATGCAGTCCTGATTGTCGGCAATCTGGTAGATATACACCGAGCGGTACAGACCGTTTTTCTTTCCCGTCACCCACGTGCCGGCGCAACCCTTTCCCACCATCACCGTGGCCGTCTCCAGGGGCGAGGGCGCCACCACGCTCAGGAAATCACGGGGAGTAATCTCAGAATCACCGATTTCAATCTTTTTATCCGCTTTATCCATTCCCAGGGCTTCCAGATTCTTCAGCATAGTGCGGAATTCCTTGGAGATGCCGTATTTAAAGGTCACACGCTTGCAGTCGATGTATCTGGGAACCAGCAAGACTTCCTCATGCTCGATATTGACCACTTCAACATTCCCGATGCCGCCGGGGAAGAAGAAGGTCTCAGGCTCGGAGAAGCACTCTGTGGTAAACCAGCCTCTGTCCTTTTCCCAAATGACGGGCGGATTTAAGCACTCCTCAATGGTGGTCCAGATGGAAAAGCCGAAGGAGACTTCCTTGCCGGGGATGATATAGTTATCACCGTCCCGGACGTTGACCTCATAAATCTCGTCAAACAGGTGCTTCTGGGCGTATTTGGCAAACACGTCGGAAATGCCGGGCTCCACACCGGAGCCTGCCAGCGCCATAATCCCTTTTTTCTTCCATTTTTCATTCTGCTCAAATTGGTAATCCCCCAGCTTGACATGGGGCAGCTCATAGGGCTTTTCAGGATGCCGGTGTGAAAGCGTCATAGCACAGTCCATATAACCCACGCCCGCTTCATAGGCCGCCTCAAAAATCACCTCATTGTATATGGGCGCTACCACGTTCAGAATGAAATTGATATTATGCTTTTTCACCAAATCTACGATATCCTGCTTGTTATCCGCGTTGAGTTTTTCCGGGATAAACCGTGAATCACCCACCAGATCCGCCACTTCTTTGGCGCGCTCATAGTTGAAATCCGCCAGAACCAGGGCATCCAGCCACTGCCCGCCATGGATTTCCCCGTGCTTAATCAGCATGGCGACGGATTGACCCACGCCGCCCACGCCTATTACTAATAACCTCATGATAATTCCTCCAAATTTTTAATGATTTTTTATTATCAAGAAACTTGTTTTATTAATCCTATTTAACTTTCGGAATTATTGCCTCCCTGTCTTTGTTCCAGCCTATTCTGAGCAATCTGAGAGATAACCATGATTACAGCCGTTCCCAGAATCATCAAAGTGGACAGTGCATTTACATCCGGAGAGACGCCCTTTTTCACCATCCCCAAAATTTTCAGCGGCAGGGTGGTGCTGTCCGGCCCAGCGGTGAAAAAGCTGATCACCACGTCATCCAGGGACATGGTAAGCGCCAGCATACCGCCGGAAATGACGCCGGGCATAATCATGGGCAGGGTAACTCTCATAAATGTACGGAATTCATTTGCACCTAAGTCTTTTGCGGCCTCCTCAATGGAGCGGTCAAATCCAGCGACGCGCGACCGCACGGTGATGGCCACAAAAGGCATGGAAAACGTAATGTGGGATACGATGAGGGTGAACATTCCTGTGCTGATGTGAACCGAGGAAAAAAACACCAGCATAGCGATCCCGAATACGATTTCCGGTATTGCGATGGGTATGTAAAGGGAGTTGCTGACAAGGCTTTTGAGCTTAAACTCAAATTTATAGAGCCCGACGGCGCACAGTGTCCCCAATACAAGGGAAAACACCGTGGATACTCCCGCTACAATCAACGTGTTTTGGAAGGATTCCATCAGCTGGCGGTTGTCAAACATTTTGGCATACCACTCAAAGGTAAAGCCTTCAAAAATAATGTTGGTCTTCGAGGTATTAAAGGAAAACGCGATGACCACAGCGATGGGTAAATATAAAAACAGGTAAACCAGGCATGCGTACAGCATAGACAGGGGCGCAAAGCCCGCCTTTTCTGATTTCTGCAATTTTTTGGTGTCCATCTGCACAACCTCCTTAAGCCATGTCCTCCAGGCTGCCGACTTTGGTATAAAGCTTCATTAAAACCAGGGTAATCAAAATCAGCAGCAGGGACAGCGCCGCGCCCAGCGGCCAGTTTCTGGCGGATAAAAATTGATTTTTAATCAGGTTGCCGATATACATGGTGGACCCGCCGCCCATCATTTCCGAAATATAAAACAGCCCAAGAGATGGGATAAAGGTCTGAATGGAGCCTGCAAAGATGCCAGGCATGGTGAGGGGAAAAATCACCCTTGTAAAGATATGCGGTTTGGTTGCCCCCAAATCACTGGCGGCCTCCAGAAGAGAGCGGTCCAGCTTTTCAATGGACGCGTAGAGGGGAAGTATGGTGAAGGGCAGCAGCTCGTATACCATGCCCAACAGCACGGCGCCGTCCGTATAAAGCATCTCCAGCGGACTTGAAATAATACCAATGGACATCAGAACGGAGTTAATGACTCCCTCCTGCCGCAGCAGGGTATTCCATCCGTAAATGCGGATGACGGAATTGATCCAGAACGGCAGCATAATGAGAAGCAGCAGCAGCCCCCTGTGCTTTTTTGGCGCGTTGGCAATCACATAAGCAAAGGGATAACCCACCGCCAGACAAATGATCGTCGTCTGGAGAGACAAAAGCAGCGACCGGCTGAAGATGGTCAGAAAGCTCTCATTCCATAAGCTGAAGTAGCTGGCCAGCGTCAGCGGGAACATAACTCCGCCGCTGGAGTCCTTGCTGAGGAAGCTGATGCCCACCACATAGCACAGCGGCGCCAGCACAAAAATCGCCATCCACAAAAAAGCGGGGCCGATCATGACGAACATGGGCAGCCGGTTGTTCCATTTATGCTTCATGCATTCCGCCCTCTATCTGCACCGTATTTTCAATGAGATTATAGAGCTGCTCCTCCTTGGTGTGAAGGATCACGCCCTGATCCTCCCTCCAATAGATGTTCACCCTGGTTCCTACGGCATAGAGCTCATCCGTCTGGGGTGAGGTCATTTTCACCTCCAGCCCGCTGGCCAGCTCCACAACGGTTTTGCACACCGAGCCGATAAAGATATGCTCTTTTACCGTGCCGTAAATATTAAAATTCGGAACTGCTTCCTTCGTCATTTTCAGGTTTTCAGGGCGGACGCAGAGATATACCATCTCTTCCTCCACAAATCCCCCGGCCTTCAGGACAGCGTCTCCGAATTCCATCTTGACGTGGATGCCGCCCTCGGATACTTCCGTGACATAGGCGTCGAGCACATTGCTCTCCCCGATGAAATCAGCCACAAATTTTGTCTCCGGACGATTGTAAATCTCCCTGGGCGTTCCAATCTGCTCCAGCACGCCGCCATTCATGACGGCGATGCGGTCGCTCATGGTGAGAGCCTCCTCCTGGTCGTGGGTCACAAACACAAAGGTGATCCCCAGCCGCTTTTGCAGATGCTTCAGCTCGGACTGCATCTGCTTTCGCAGCTTTAAATCCAGCGCGCCCAAGGGTTCATCCAGCAACAACACCCTGGGATTATTGATCAGCGCTCTGGCGATGGCAACCCGCTGCTTCTGACCGCCGGACATCTGGGCGGGCATGCGTTTTTCCATGCCCTCCAGCTGTACCATTTTAATCATTTCCGCAACCCGCTGCTTGATTTCCGATTTTTTCACCCGTTTTTCCACTAAACCAAAGGCGATATTGTCCTCCACCGTCATGTGGGGAAACAGGGCATAGTTCTGGAATACGGTGTTGACGTCGCGCTGGTTGGGCTTTAAATCGGCAACATTGTTTCCCTCTAGGTAAATCTGCCCCTCGGTCACGCTCTCAAAACCGGCAATCATACGCAGGGTGGTAGTTTTCCCGCAGCCGGAGGGCCCCAGAAGCGTTAAAAACTCCCCTTGCTGAATGTCCAGGTTCAGTTTTTTCACGACCTGATTCTCATGATAGCATTTTACGACATTAACTAATCGAATAATGGGCTCACCCAAGCTGACCATCTCCCGGCTTATAGAGTTTTCTCTCCGCGCTCGCCTGTCCTGATTCGGATCACGTCCATCACATCGGATACAAAAATTTTCCCGTCGCCCACCGCTCCGGTGGACAGCTGCTGCTGAAGCTCCTGAATGATGTCCTCCGCGTCCTCGTCCATGACCACGGTCATAATCTGAATCTTGGGCAGGAGGTTAATATCCAGATTGAGCTGCTCAAATTCCTTTAAGACACCCTTCTGGTGACCGCAGCCCATGGCTGCGGTCACGGTCATGCCGGAGTACTCGTTTTTTGCCAGAATCCGCTTGACAATATCAAGCTTTTCCGGTCTTGTAATGATTTCAAGCTTCTTCATTGCGTACCTCCCATCAGGTTTTCATCTTGGTGAAAATGTCATCATAGTAGGTTGCCGCTTCTCCCACATCGGCAATCAGGTTGGCCCGGTCCAGCTCCGCGGTATCCACGTTGCTGCCCTCATTGTCCAAATAGGAGGAGTCCATCAGCTCTTTTGCCGCATCGTTGAGGCACACACCGGGAAACTCGTCTAAAATCATCTTATACACATCAGCGCGGTGGACGAAATTAATAAACTCCTCCGCATATTCCTTATTCTTCGAATTTGCGGTAATGACAAAGTTGTCAATTGACTTTTCGCAGGCCTCCGTGGTGTATACCACCTTAATCTGATCGTTTTCCTTAATAGCCTGCCCGGCATCCATATTGTAAACCAGTCCAACCGCCACCTCGTTGGAGGCCAGCAGAGTTTTGGGGCTGTCGCTGTCATAGGCCTTGATATTGGTCTTGAGCTGATTGAGCCAGTCCAGCGCGCCCTCGATGGTGGCCTCATCAGTGCTGTTGGGATCCTGCCCCGTCGCCTTCAGCGCCACGGCTGCAAGCTCTCTGGAATCATCCACCACCACAATGTTGTTTTCCAGCGCGGGATTGAGCAGATCGTTGAAGCTGTTGATGGTGACACCCAGCTCATCGCATTTTTCCTGGTTAATGGCGATCACGGTCAGCGTCGCCATAAACGGGATGCTGTACTCATTGTCAGGGTCGTAGTCCATTCCCATGGAAGAAGGCGAAATGTTCGTGATATTTTCGATCTTATCCTTGTCAATGGTCTGAATCATGTTCTTCTCTTTCATGACATCGATCACATAATTACTGGCAACCACCAGGTCATATTGATCGGTACCCCCGGCCTCAAGCTTTGCCAGCATTTCCTCATTGGAGGAGAAGGTACTCTCCACCACGCGAATGCCTGTTTCCTCCTCAAACTGGTCATAAACCTCCTGAGGAATATACTCCGTCCAGTTGTAGATATTCAACACCTTGTCGCCCTCGCCGCTGCTGCTGCCGCCGCATCCGCTCAGCAGAGTGGTGACCAGCAAAACCCCGGCAAGCAAAAATGAAATGTTCTTTTTCATAATGATATCACACTCCAAAACATGTTGTTGATTTATTTTCTCTTCCCCACGGCTGATATACTCCTGCCGATATGCAAAAGGCAGACAGAAACATCCTTGCGACGTCTCTGTCTGCATTCCACTGTTAAAGTTCCTGTACCTTCCAGGTAAATCCGCTTTCGTCCATCAGTCTGAGATACGGCTTAGGGTCAAAATACTCCGGGGCAAATACACCCTTGTCCTTCCACACACCCGTTCCGATCAGCTCAATGGCCAGCGCCGCGCCGAAGCCTGTCTGCGCCACCACCGCCTGAGATCCCCAGACCTCCATAGACATCTGGTTATCAAAGGGCTGGTAAATGAAATATTCCTTGTGCTTTCCGTTTTTTGTTCCGATACAGTGGGCGCCCACCAGCATCATGCCCTGCATCTCCGCTCCGATATCCTTGGGCTGAGGGGCACAGGCTGCCACCACATCCCGGGGAACCACAGTCACACCGCCAACCTGCGCGGGATGAATGCTTCTCAATCCCAGCTTATCCAGCACCTTCAGGGCGGTGACCAGATTGTCATCCAGGCTGATTTTGAAGCTCGCCTTTTTCAAACCGTACCGGGCCAGATAGCGGGGCAGCGTCACAACCTCCTCATGCTCCACCTTGACCAGCGTATTGACTCCCACGCCCTCGGGCATCAAGAAGGTTTCCTGCCCTGCAAAGGCCTTTTCCACAAAAAAGCCGCCCTGATCCGCGTCGTACTCAACGTTGGGATTCATCACCTCATCCAACACCGTCCACACGTTGAAACCGAAGGAGATATCATCCGGGTCGGCCCCGGGAACGGTCAGATTACCTCCGTCCTTTACATGCACCTCGGTGATCTCATCCAGCAGCTCGGTGGCGGCATATTTGGCAAACACGTTCACCACGCCGGGATCAATCCCCATGCAGACAACCGCCATCATTCCCTTTTCCCGCCATGCCTCGTGGCGGTCAAAATGATGCTTGGCCATAGGCTCTATGTAGCTGTTTTCAATTCCCGGACCGTAGGCCGGTTCATCCATAGGCTCCGACCAGGTGCCCATGTTTCCGTAATTCGCCCCCGCCTCGAAGGCTGCGTCGAAAATCGTCTTTGACGCAAACGGCGGCGCTGCATCCATCACAAAGTCAATTTGGTGCTTTTGCATTAGGTTTACCAGTTCAGCTTGATTTGTGGCGTCCGCTCTCGCCGCCGCAAACCGTTCGTCTCCCTTGAGCTTCTCCACCACCTCTTCCGCCCGCTTCAGGTCGTAATCGCACACCAGAACCTCGCTTAGCCATGACCGCCCCGGATCTCTTACCCGCAGAACCTTGAGAATACTCTCTCCGACTGCACCTGCTCCAACCAACATCATACGCATCACAATAGAACCTCCAAAATGAAATTTTAATTTCATTCTTTGTCCTTTTGCCTGTTGGTTATAGCCTCATAGGCGATGCCTTCCGCCCCCTTGCGTCAGCACTCTCTCCAAAGAACCGTCCCGCTGCCTTCCTTTTGCCTGTCAGTTTCACCAGAAAAGATTCTGATTTGCTTCTTCGGCCCCATACTTGATGGCGTCTAGGGCAGCGATCATTCGTCGTTATTTGATTGTTCGTTGTTTCCAACTTGCATTTATTATAAACCCTGGTATAATACTAAGGTCAAGCTTTTTTTCAATTTTAGGAGGAATGGACAAATGCCCCCAAAGAAAAAACACCTTAAAATCAACGAGGTGTCCAAATTATACGGCATCGGGCTGGATTCTCTCCGCTATTATGAGGAGATCGGGCTGCTGATTCCACAGCGCGGAGAACAGAATCATTACCGGTATTACAGCCATAGGGATCTGATGAAGCTCAACCTCATCCGGGAACTGCGGGAGCTGCATTTTTCCTTTAAGCAGATTCAGGACATGCTGGGAAAACGCAGTCTTGCCACTACCCTGGAGATTTTATCCCGCGAGGTGACCCATCTGAAACAGGAAATCAGCAAGCTGCAATATTCTTTGGACACCACGCGCTACCGCATTGACGGCATTCAAAAGGCGCTTTCCGATATCAACTACCATGAGATTTTCATACGGGAGGAGTCAGAGCGAAATTGTCTGCATATCGCGTCAGGGGACATCAGTCAGGACGAAATAGACTATTACCTGATTCATTTTATCAAAAACGGCGGCTGCTCTCTGGCGGACACCATCGGTCGTTCCGACGGTTATCGGCTGGATCCGTCTTCGCCCGCCGAGGATGGAGGCTGCGCAACCCGTGAGGTATTCATTGTCAACAAAACCTTTAGCGTCCCGGTGAGCTTTGTGCTTCCCGCCGGAAACTATCTCACCGTAGCTTACAGCGGAGGAAGCTCTCAATCCGGAATCTGGAGCAAAAAGCTGTTCGAATTTGCCAGTGAGCATCATTTGACATTGGAGGGCGATCTCTTTGAATTTTGCATCATTGATTATTATGAAACAGACCTGGCAGCCGAGTTTTTGACCCACATACAAATTAAAATCGCGGATCAGCCCGTTCAGGCACCCACACCCGATACCTGAATGGCACCCAAGACCGCCCCGATAGAATCATTGATCACCAGATTTGCCGAACGGTCACAAGGGGTTGGGTCCCGGTTGATTAAAACCAGCTTGCCGCCGTTATAATAGCGGACCAACCCAGCGGCGGGGTACACCACCAGAGAGGTCCCTCCGATGATCAAAACGTCGGCGCGGCTGATGTAATCGATCGCGCGGTTCATCACATCTCCATCCAGACTCTCCTCATAAAGCACCACATCGGGCCGGATGACACCTCCGCAGGAGCACCTTGGCACGCCGTCACAGTCGTTGATGGAGGCCTCGGGATACGGTTTCCGGCAGGCCGCGCAGTAGCAGCGATGGGTCGAACCGTGCAGCTCCAGCACCTCCCGGCTTCCGGCCGCCTGATGCAGACCGTCGATATTCTGAGTGACCACCGCCCGCAGCTTGCCCGCCTGCTCCAGCTCCGCCAGCTTACGGTGGGCCGCGTTGGGCTGAACGCCGGGACACACCAGCTTTTCATGATAAAAGCGGTAAAATTCCTCGGGATTTCCTTCAAAGAAGGAATGGCCCAGAATCTTCTCAGGCGGATACCGATAGCTCTGATGATACAGGCCGTCCACACTGCGAAAATCCGAAATCCCGCTTTCCGTGGAAACACCCGCGCCGCCGAAAAATACAATATTGTCCGACTCTGAAATCCACTGCTGCAACCGCTTCAAAGTTTCTTCCATTGATTTGACCTCCCTGCTGACTTCAGCTATAATTTATGTTTAGTATACTCATTTCTTCCCACGCACGCAACTTATAAATTGCTTGAAAAACACCGTTAACCATTGACCGGCGGCAGTTCTTTTGCTATCATTATAGTACAGTTCCATTCAAATGAAATGTTTCCGCAAATCACATTGAAAACCCGGCAGTAGATTCCATGGAGAATATATTGCCCAAACTATATTCTACCAAAACAGCCATTAAAGCCGTCATAGAGTATCGAATTTAATAACTCTGTATGATAAAATATTTTTGCGATATCACCGAACTTATGTACTGAAAAAATAATGATTTTATGGAATTTTATATGACTATTTAAACTGTTTTACTTTTCTTGTATGGCATCTATCTGAAAGAAATACCTCACTTTTGTTTTTCTTATTCGAGAATATATAATTGAAATATTATTTTGATATTCTCTAATTTGTCAATAGAGCCTTGCTGCATTGAACGTGTAAAAGGAATGTTTGGGCTTGCTATGACCACCGGGAGACGATGAACAATGATCACATTTTCAGTATACCGCTGGAGCGACTCGCTTTGGATTAACGGAACATCGCGCTACCGCAGCGGCGAGATTTTATGCGACTATTTAAATCTGGACGCGCCTAAGCTGGAGATTTACTACAACCTCCTGAAAAACAGCTCCGAACGTCTCCGATATACCGACGATTCAGGCTCACAGCAGTTTAATCAAGACGCCCAGACCATCCAGAAAATCTTGAATTATCTGGACGATATTTTGTTTGGTTTAAAGCCGTTCCAGGGAAATGAACATCTGAGAACCCGGCGGCTGTTTGTATTGCTCAACAAATATGACGAGCTGTTTTTTGATGACCGCTTCGTGCAGTTTGGAACGGTTCCGGAGGAGATGCCGCTGCTGACCCGTTTTGAACCTGCGTCCCGGCCTGATCAGGTAGCGGAGCAGGTGGCTGCCATGTCCCGGGAAATCCGTGAGCTTTTGCGGGTGTACATTGGCTTTTGCGAAGATGTGCTGCGGGTGAAATATGTTTTTTCGGATTTTCTGGATCACTATTTTCACGTTCACAGCACATTTCCAACCAGTACCCAAGCGGCGGACGCCTATCAGCGGTTTTCCGAGGCGCATCCCCCCTCCTCCAGCCAGACGCGTTATCAAACCTTTGTGCCTTATTTTCAACTATCGTCGACCTTTGGAACGCTGACAATCCAGCCGGAGCACGGAGAGCAGCAGACTATGCTCTGCGAAGTCAACCGTTACAGTGATCTGGGCGCCTTTTTGACGGTCGAGCTGTTCCTCGGCATTCAAACAGGGCAGCTTCCCAAACGATGCGGCTGCTGCGGCCGGTATTTTCTCCTTTCCAACGGCTATTACCCCGATTTTTGTGAAAATCTCGCCCCAGGTGAAACAGAAAAGGCTTGCAGAGAAGTTGGCGCAAAGAAAAAACATGAGCGCAAAGTGAAAAACGATCCCGTCTGGCTGGCGCATCAGAGAGCCTACAAAACCCACTATGCCCGTTACATGAAGAAGAAAATTACATCCACGCAGTTTAAAAGCTGGTCCAAATTTGCCTGTAAACTGCGGGATCAGATGCTTGCGGAGGCGACGCTTCCTCATGAGAAGCGCACCATGACACAGGCGGACTATGAGATACTGCTGAAGGAATAATCAACATCCGTGCGGGACAGGCAAACTGTCCCGCTTTTTTTCATATAGTAACAGACAGGGGGTGGCTGTGGATGGAAGGAAAGCCACGCAGGGACAGCATTTTAGATAAAACATCTCAGGTTTTTGATTTGCCGGCCGATGTACTGACGGGGCTTCCCCGGCTGGAGCTTTTGGGCGACCGTGAGCTTCGGATGGAGCGGCACAAGGGAATTCTCTCCTATGGTACGGAGGAAATTCAGATTTCCGGCGGGAAAATGATCGTCCGTATACGCGGAAGCGCGCTGGAGCTGAAATCTATGAGCACAGCGGAGCTTTTGATTACCGGACACATTATAGAAGTTGCGTTTTGTTGAGGGACGTTTGAATCGTGGCTAGACCATTTCAGAAATTTTACACTAACTACATAGGAAGCAGTCATTTCAATCATCAGTGACCGTATCGTATGGCGGCTCAGAAGGTTGCCGGATGCCGGACAAACGCCGCCGGACACTTGGTTCTGCGCGTCCTCAGGAACAGAAAGTGTGGGATTTGCTTGAAAAAAGTAGTCAATTTGATTCGCGGAACCGTACGTGTGGAAATCACGGGGGCTTCTCCCGCGGTTTTTTTAAATCACTGCGCCAAAGCAAACGTGAGCTTCTGGGGACTAAAATGGCGCGACGCAACAACACTCTCCCTTGTTGTCCCGCTCAAGGATGTCAAAAAGCTGAATAGCCTGGCAGAAAAGGCCATGTGCTCCTGCCGAATTGAAACGAAACGGGGGCTTCCGGTCTTTTTGTTCCGTTTCCACAGGCGGTACGCACTGATCGCGGGTTTTCTCCTGTCCGTGATAACCGTCTGTATCCTGTCCCAGTTTATCCTGACCATCAGCGTGGAGGGCAACCAGACGGTTTCCACGGCGGAGATCCTCTCTGCCCTCCGGCGGCACGGTGTTACCATTGGTACTTACGGTCCCTCCATTGACGAGGGACAGCTCTCCAACGAGCTGCTGCTGGAGCTGGAGGACCTCTCATGGATGACCATTAATCTCCACGGAACCCGAGCCGAAGTGGTGGTCAGAGAGGCGGAGAAGAAGCCCGAAATCGAGGATGAGAGCATCCCCAGCAACGTGGTGGCGGTGGCATCGGGAATTATCAGCCAAATGGAGGTTTTGAGAGGTCAGGCATGCTTTCAGGAGGGAGACACGGTGGCGGAGGGAGATGTTTTAATCAGCGGATATGTGGATCTCCGGGAACCGAAATACAGCCAGAATGATTTGGGTCAAATGCTGGTACACGCAAACGGCACTGTGTTCGCCCGCACCTGGCGAACGCTCTCCGCCGTGATTCCCATGCAGGCGGAGGTAAAGGAGTACACGGGAGCATCAAAAACCAGACTGTATCTCTCTTTTATGGGCAAACGACTGAATTTTTTCCAAAATGCTTTTATTTCCTACGAACAATATGATAAAATAAGTAAGACTCACACTTTGACTCTGCCCGGCGGACAGGAGATGCCCCTGTCGCTGACGCTTGAGCGGGTGCGGGAATATGACACCGTGCTCTACAATCTGGATCTGAACGCGGCTCAGGATATGCTGGAGGAGCGTTTAAACACCCGGCTGGCGGAGGAACTAGAGACCCGGGACGGAACCCTGATCTCCTCGGAGTTCACCGCTGTGGAGCGGGACGGCCTTCTCACTGTCACCATGAGCGCCGAATGCACCGAGCAGATCGGAAAAGTGGTGGAGCTTGAGGGTAATACCGGATATGTTGCGCCCAACGGCGCGACCGATACGGAAGATTCATAACAGGCAGTTTGGAAACGAGGAACAGAAAGCTATGGCAGAACAAACGATCAGTATTGAGCGGATGGAAACCGCCATTAATGTATTTGGTTTTTTTGATGAAAATGTGCGCCTGATTGAAAAGGAGTTTGGCGTACAGGTGGTGAACCGTGACTCTAACCTGAAGGTCAGCGGAGAGGGAGAAGATGTCATCTATGCCGTCAAGGCGCTGGAGGGTTTGCTGACCCTCTCCGGGCGGGGCGAGGTCATCAATGAGCAGAATGTCCGCTATATCATCGAGCTGGTAAAGGCCGGGAGCGAAGCCCGCATTGGCGAGCTTGCCAAGGACGTGATCTGCATCACCGCCAAGGGAAAGCCCATCAAGGCGAAAACCATCGGGCAGAAGCGGTACGTGGAGGCCATCGGAATCCACACCATTACCCTTGGCGTCGGCCCCGCCGGTACCGGCAAAACCTACCTCGCGGTGGCCGCGGCGGTGGCCGCCTTCCGGGAAAAGAAAGTCAACCGGATCATTCTGACCCGACCCGCCGTGGAGGCGGGTGAGCGGCTGGGCTTTCTCCCCGGAGACCTCCAAAGCAAGGTGGACCCTTATCTGCGCCCCCTCTACGACGCGCTGTTTGATATGCTGGGCGCCGAAACCTATATGAAATACCTGGAGCGGGGCAATATTGAGGTCGCTCCCCTGGCCTATATGCGCGGACGGACGCTGGACGACGCTTTTATCATCCTGGACGAGGCCCAGAACACCAGCCGGGAGCAGATGAAGATGTTTTTAACCCGCATTGGGTTTAACTCTAAAATCGTCATCACCGGCGACGTCACCCAGATCGATCTGCCCAACGACAAGGTGAGCGGTTTAAAGGAAGCCACGCGGGTGCTCACCGGTGTGGAGGATATCGCGATCTGCCGTCTGGACGGCAGCGACGTGGTGCGCCATGTGATTGTACAGCGCATCATCAAGGCATATGAAGAGGATGAAAACCGGAGGAAGCCAAAGCATGAAGCATCAAATCATCATCGAAGCAGATGACGGCACGCAACGCCCCGAAGAGGCGCTGCTGGAGAGGGTCATTACCGAGGCTCTGAATGCAGAGGACATGCTTCTGCCCTGCGAAATCAACGTGCTCCTCACCGGCGACGAGGGTATCCGGGAAATCAATCTGGAGCAGCGCGGAATTGACGCCCCCACCGATGTGCTGTCCTTCCCTATGTTCGAGCTTACGCCGGGGGAACATCCCGAAAAACCGGATGCCGACCCCGCCACAGGGCTGATTCCGCTGGGAGACATGGTGATCTCCGTGGAGCGGGCCGCCGCCCAGGCGGCAGAGTTCGGGCATCCCTTGGAGCGGGAGCTTGCCTATCTCACGGTGCACTCCATCCTTCATCTGTTAGGCTACGACCATATGGATGAGGGCGCTGAAAAAGCAAGGATGCGGGTTCGTGAGGAATTTATTTTAAATACACTTGGTATTTTACGAGAGGAATAGTACAAATGGAGATTAAAAATAGTGGGATCATTACCATTTGCGGCCGCCCCAATGTGGGAAAATCCACCCTTCTCAACGCGCTGGTGGGAGAAAAGGTGGCGATTGTCACCAACAAACCTCAGACCACCCGCAACCGCATTTGTGCCATTTTGAACCGAAATGAAACACAATTTGTATTTATGGATACACCGGGGCTGCACAAACCCAAATCTCGCCTGGGAGATTATATGGTCAAGGTCATTTCCGACAGCATCGCGGATGTGGACGGCATCATGCTTCTGGTGGAACCCATCCCCCACATCGGCGTGCCTGAGCAGGAGCTGATTGAACGGATCAAAAAGCAAAACGTGCCCGCCGCGCTGGTCATCAATAAAATTGATACTGTAAAGAAGGACGAGCTTCTTGCGGTCATTCAGACCTATTCCGAAGCATATGAGTGGAATGCCATTGTCCCGATTTCCGCCCAGCGGCGGGAAGGTCTGGAGGAGCTTCTGGACGTATTGCAGGCGTGGCTTCCTGAGGGCGGGGAAATGTTTCCCGATGATATGATTACGGATCAGCCGGAGCGGCAGATTGTGGCGGAGCTGATCCGTGAAAAACTGCTGCGCTGCCTGGACAAGGAAATTCCCCACGGGACAGCGGTGGAAGTGACCCGCTTCCATGAGCGGGAGGACGGACTGCTGGAGCTGGATGCCACCATCTATTGCGAAAAAGACAGCCATAAGGGCATCATCATCGGAAAACAGGGCGCAACCTTAAAAAAGATCTCTTCCCTGGCCAGGGAGGAGATTGAGCGGTTTATGGGTACCAAGGTTTATCTTCAGACCTGGGTAAAGGTCAAGGAGCACTGGCGGGATAATGTCAACCAGATCCGAAATTTCGGTTACCGGGATCAATAGCTCATGCCACATATCAAAACCCGGGGTCTGGTTCTGCGCGAGGTAAATTATAAGGACAGCGACAAGATTCTCACCGTGCTGACGCAGGATTACGGAAAGCTCACCGTCAAAGCCCGGCAATGCCGCCGCAGGGGTAGCCGAATTGCCGCTTCGGCGCAGCTTCTGGTCTATTCGGACATGACGCTGTTTGAGTACAAGGATTACTATACCCTCAACGAGGCGGAGTCGGTGGAGCAGTTCTGGGGCATCAAGGCAGATGTGGAAAAACTGGCCCTGTGCTCCTACTTTGCCGAGGTGGCGGAGCGGGTCGCCAAAAATGGGGAGTCGGAAAATGCTCTGCTTTCCCTCGTTTTAAATACCATCTACGCGCTGGCCACTCTGGACAAACCGCCCGCACTGGTCAAAGCGGCCTTCGAGCTGAAATGCGCCTGCCTTGCGGGATATGAGCCGTTTTTAAGCGGCTGTGCCCGATGCGGCAAGGTGGATCCGGACGGGGCACTGCTGGATTTATCCGCCGGTCACCTGCTCTGCGCCACCTGCCGTGAGGCCGGGCTGGGAATCGCCCTTCCCCTGTCTCAAAACGCGCTGGCAGCCATGCGTTATGTCGCTTACGGCGACCCCCGGCGGCTGTTTTCCTTTGCCCTTGACCGGAATGGCTTGCAGCAGATGTCCGATGCCTGCGAAGCGTTTTTAATCACCCAGCTGGAACGGGGCTTTCATACGCTTGATTTTTATAAAAGCCTTATGGCACTCAATCTTCCGTCAAGCTGACAAAGCACGGAAGAAACCGGCTGATGACCTTGTGAAACGGTGTTTTCCATAGTAATCAAACAGCGGACAGCTCCACATGAGCAGATAACCTATCATAAGCTCCGCTTATTCCCTGATTGTGCATACCAGCTTTTGCAGCAGCGGGCTCTGATTATCCTCCAGCCAGACGACGGTCACATCTGGATGGGAACTGCTGTAAATGGGGACAGTTCGCACATTGCTGTTGTGCTCCAGCCGGGTATTCTGATCCAGAAGAGCCACGCCCATGCCCATCTCCACACAAAGCAATAAGCTCTCCAGAGAGGAAAGCTGCTTGACCACATTCGGGGTAAAGCCATGAGATTCACATTGTTCCAGAAAAGTCGCGTATCCAGAGGGAGATTCGGCGGGCGAAATGACCACAAAGCTCTCCTCCCGGAGCTGCTCCAGCCGCAGCTCCGACAGCTCTGACAGGGGGTTGCTGCGGTTAATGGCAATGGCGCCCTCTTGGGGCATGATAGTTTCATAGCGCACCCCCTCCATGGCCTCCGCTTCAAAGGAGAGTGTGATAATCAAATCGTAGTGCCCGTTCATCAGTAAATTCCTCAGATTGGCAAATCCATTCCGCTCCAGGTGAAACTCAAGGCCCGGATAATCCTGAAAAAACCGGTTTAATTTCAGCAAAATGCTGTCGTTGACCTCCTGCCCCTCTAACAGTCCGATGGACATACTGCCGCCATCGCCCCGTCCGATTGACCTGGCCTGCTCAAATGCTTTCGCTGTCCTGTCCGGAATATCCTTCAGCAGCTCGTAGAGCACCCGTCCGGCGGAGGTCAGCCGAACCGTTCTTCCGACACGGAAAAACAGCTTCACCCCCACCTCCTGCTCCATGAGGGAGATCTGCTTGCTCAGATTTGGCTGAGATACATATAGGTTTTTGGCCGCTTCGGTAAAATTTTCCCACCGTGCGGCCTCAACAAAATATTGAATTCTGGTTAATGTCATACGAGACACCTGCTCCTTGCCCTCTTTTCCATACAGTTTACCATATGGCCTGATCAGCCGCAAGGGAATTGTATGTATTTCACAAGAAAAACGAATCATAACCGTTCTCATATGGATATTAAAGAAAAAGCTATTTTACTTTTTTCACAAAATACGCTATGCTATCAATTAGAGAATGTCAAAAATTCAACAAACTGAAGGAGACACGTGATGAAAGCAGCGGTTTTGTATGGAAAAGAGGATGTCCGCCTGGAGGAGCGCCCTATTCCGAAGGCAGGCCCCAACCAGATGGTGGTCAAAATCAACTATGTCGGTATTTGCGGGACAGACGTGGAATTCTTCAGACACGGTCATCCTTTTTATCATGAGCCGATGGTGCTCGGCCATGAAAACTCTGGCACAGTGTCGGAGGTTGGAGAGGGCGTAACCGAATTTCAGGTAGGAGATCGGGTTCTGTGCGGCCCTCCCGCTCACTGTGTCGAGGACTGCCCTTCCTGCCGCAGAGGGGAAACCAATATCTGCATCAACGGCTTCCCCCGTACCGCCGGCATCGGCGGCCCCGACGGCGGATATGCCGACTATTATCTGGTGCGCGACGTGGCCCACACCATGCTCATCAAGGTTCCCGACAATGTGGAGTTCAAGGATGCGGTTCTGTTTGACGTGATCTGCGTGGCACTGCACGGCATCCGGAAATCCGACTTTAAGCTTGGCGATAACGTTGTGGTCTCCGGAACCGGTCCCATCGGCCTGTCCGCCATCCAGTTCCTCAAGGCTGGCGGAGCCAATAAAATTATCGTTCTTGGCACCAATTCGGCCAAATTCCCCACATTGAAGGAATACGGCGCAGATTACTGCATTAACACAAAAGAGTGTGCCGACATCGGAGGGGAAATCCGGAGCATTCTGGGAAGTCCCGTGGGTGCGGATATAGTATTTGAGTGTGCCGGACAACCTGACAGCCTGCTTAACTGCATCCATCAGTGCGTCAGACCCGGCGGACAGGTCATGATCATCGGCACCATTCAGTCGCCCGTTACCCTCTCCCCCGGCAACTTTCAGATTTTTGAGCCGGATTTGAAATCCGCCTTTGTATACACCGCAGACGAGGTTCGGATGTATCTGGAGATGCTGGCGGCAGGAAAAATTTCCTTCCCCGGTATGGTGACCGATATCATCTCTCTGACCGACTGCGTGGAACGGGGTCTGGATCGGAAAGATCGCACAGGGATGCTGAAAATTCTCATTGACCCAAGCCTTTAACAAGTCCATGCTTTCTGATCGCGCCGGTATCCACTGAAAACGCTCCCGTTTGGGTGGATACCGGCGCGGGCAAGAGATTTGGAAACAAGCTCATACCGCAACTATAGGGAGGATATGTAAATGGCAGCTCTTTTTCCCCATGTGATGGCCCCCATCCGTGTGGCGGGCCACCTGTTGAAAAACCGCATTATCTCCGCGCCTTCCACCATCCACACCGCGTCCAACGGCGAGCCGTACCCTACCGAGCTTGGCATCCGTTTCTTTGAGGACCGGGCCAAAGCGGGCGCCGGACTTGTCACCTGCGCGGGGGTATCCATCGGCGGCGCGAACAATGACGGTGTACATGCAAGCTGGGACATCTATGTGCCCAACCACACTAATCGTCTCTGTGATCTGGCGGAGCGCATCCATCTCTATGGCGCGAAATGCACCATGGAGCTCATTGGCGTGTTCCCCGACGGCTACACCGTCTGCGATGGCTGCTCCATCATGGGCAGCCCTCCCATCGGACGCCAGATTCCCGTGGAGGAGATGATGAAGTTCAAGCAGGGCTATGTGGATGCCGCCATAGCCATTAAAAACTGCGGCTTCGACGGAATTTTGCTGCACTTCGGCCACTCCATTCCCATGGCTCAGTTTTTATCGCCTTATACCAACAAGAGAACCGACGAATACGGCGGCTCCACGGAAAACCGCTGCCGTTACCCCCGCGAGGTACTGAAGGCTGTCCGCGAGGCGGTTGGACGGGAGATGATCATTGAGGTGCGCATGTCCGCCACGGAATACCAGGAGGGCGGCATCGACCAGGCCGAAGGTCTGCGGATTGCCGAGCAGCTTCAGGAGTACTGCGATATCATTCAGGCCTCCGCCGGGATGCACAATACCGATTGGATGACCTGGACACACCCCTGCGGCTTTCTGCCCCCCATGCCCAACGTATTTCTGGCCGAGGGATTCAAGAAATCGGGAAAAATTACAAAGCTGGTATCCACCATCGGCGGCATCGGCTCCCTTCAGGACGCGGATCACATCATCGCCGAGGGTAAGGCGGATTTTGTGCTGATGTCTCGCTCCTTCATCGCCGACCTGGACATCATTCATAAAGGTCTTGAGGACCGTCAGGAGGATGTCATTCCCTGCGTCAAATGTATGCGCTGTCACGACTCCGACAACTACGCACAGCACATGCAGTGTACGGTCAATCCCCGCGTGGGTCTGGAGGATGCCATTGACGCCATGCCTGCTCCCTCCCGGAAAAAGAAGGTGGCTGTGGTGGGCGGCGGCCCCGCCGGGATGAAGGCCGCGCTGACCGCTGCCGAACGGGGACACGAGGTCACCCTCTTTGAGTCAGGCAAATTTCTTGGCGGCGCGCTGAAGTTCGCGGATTATGTCTCCTTTAAGTACCCGCTGAAGGATTATAAAGATTTTCTGATCCGGCAAATCGAAAAATCGCCGGTCACGGTGCAGTTCAATCACACCGTGACGGACGCGGAGCTAAAGAACTCAGAGTATGACGCGGTGATCGCCGCGGTAGGCGCGGAACCCATTATCCCCCCTATTCCCGGCATTGAAACGGCGCAGGTCGCCACCGACGCTTACGGCAAAGAGGACACCCTGGGCAACACCGTCGTGGTCATCGGCGGCGGCCAGGTGGGCTGTGAAACCGCCATGCATCTGGCCCGACTGGGCAAGCAAGTCACCATTTTGGAAATGCAGTGCGCGCTCGCGCCGGACGCCTCCAAAACCCATCGTGACGAGCTGATGGTTGAAATTGAACATGAAAAAAATCTGACCATACTGTGCGGGGCCCGTTGCTGCGCGGTAACGGACGGAGAGATTATTTACGAAAAGGACGGCGTGCGCGGCTCTTTGGCGGCGGACAGCGTTGTTTTGGCGGCGGGTATGCGTGCCAAAACGCAGCAAGCGGACAGCCTTATGGGCATTACCCCCGAATTTTTTGAAATTGGGGACTGCGTGAGGGCGCGCACCGTGGAGTGGGCGACCAAGGAGGCATTCTACGCCGCGATGAACCTGTAACCTGTTCTGACAAAAGGTTCTGTATGTAACAGCAATCAATCACCCTGCGTGTCTCACGACACGCAGGGTGATTTTTCTCGTCAAGTTATTCATCTTTTTAACAATTCGAGAAATATACAAAAAAAGATAGTAGAAAATAGAGAAGTTAACAAGTTAGCCAAAGCTAATTTTCATTATTATGTTAAATTAATGAAAATTATGGTTCCATTTTATTTACTATTCATAAATAATTTTAGATTTTTGATATCAAATAGTGCATTATAACAACTGACAGGAAATTAACTATGATTGACACTTTACTACACCTTTGATACACTCAGGGCATCCTAATAAACGACTTGGAGGCATGTAGACCTATGAAACAGGAAATCTACAGTCATACAACATCACAATCGGCCCTGGTCCGCGTCGCGGAAATTTCCGCGCGTTACAGAAACCGCCCTGACAAACTGATGGACGTTATACTTGCCGTTCAGAAAGTGGTTCCTTCCATGGCGGAGGACGTGGCCGCTGTCATTGCCCGGGAGATGGGGCTGATGCAAAATGAGGTTTATAGCTTCATTACCTTTTACGGCCTGCTGTCCGTGAAGGAAAAGGGAAAATATATTATCCGCATGTGCAACAACGCGCCATGCCATGTGCGGGGAGCCCGGGCGGTGATGGACGCGATTTCCGATACTCTAAAAATCGGAGTCGGTGAAACCACACAGGACCGCCGCTTTACAGTAGAGCTCTGCCCCTGCCTGGGAATCTGCGACGTTTCACCGGCCATTATGATCAACGATAAAACCTACGGGAATCTGACCTATGATAGTACCCAGGCGCTGATCAAACGCTATATTCGGGAGGATGTGTAACCGTGAAAGAGATGCGGGTATTGCTGCAGAACCAAGGCAAGGAGAATATGTCGGATGCCGCGGTCTACATAGAAAACGGCGGCTACGAGGGGCTGAAGAAGGCACTGGAGATGGAGGGCTGGGATGTGATCCAGACCCTGAAGGACGCCGGGCTGCGGGGACGCGGCGGTGCGGGCTTCCCCTCCTGGCTGAAGCTGAAATTTGCCTACGACACCCAAAGCGAGGATAAATATATCGTCTGCAACGCGGACGAGGGCGAGCCGGGCACCAATAAGGACCGCGTCCTGCTCAGCTGCGACCCTCACAGCATTCTGGAGGGCATGGCTATCGCGGGCAAGGCAGTCGGGGCCCGCAAGGGTTACATTTATCTCAGGGCGGAATATCCTCAGATCGTCCCCATCATTACCCACGCCATCGAGACCGCAAAGCAGGCGGGCGCTCTGGGGGAGAATATCTTCGGCAGCGGCTTTGAGTTTCAGATTTCCATCCGCAGCGGCGCGGGCGCGTATGTCTGCGGCGAAGAGACGGCGCTCTTTGAGTCGATCGAAGGCCGGCGGGGCGAGCCCCGGTTCCGCCCGCCATATCCCGGCATTCAAGGCCTGTTTGGAAAACCCACCGTCCTGAATAACGTGGAAACGCTGGCAAACATGAGCCATATTCTGCGCAACGGTGTGGAATGGTATCAGAACATCGGAACCCCCACCAGTCACGGCACCAAGCTCTTCACCGTCATCGGCAACGTGGCTCAGCGCGGCGTTTACGAGTTTCCCATGGGCATCAATCTCAAAGAGCTGATCTTTGATGTCTGCGGCGGCGTGGCGGATGGAAAGGGTCTTCTGGCCGTGCAGACCGGCGGCGCGTCCGGCGCGATTATCAATCCCTTCCAGATTGACATTCCCTTGGACATCGACCACATTTCCGCGTCAGGCGGACGTCTGGGCTGCGGAACCATCTTCGTCATTGACGACTCAAACTGCGTTTTGGACATCGTTCGAAACAACATTGAGTTCTTCAGCCACGAGTCCTGCGGCAAATGTGTGCCCTGCCGTGAGGGAACCCGGCGCATGTATGATTTAATTCAAAAAATATGCGCTGGAAATGGTACCGTTAAGGATATGCTTACCATCCGCGATCTTGCGGAGACCGTTCGCTCCTCCGCGCTCTGCGGCCTCGGCCACTCGTCCGTGGTTCCGGTAATCAGCGCGATGGATAACTTCCCCGAGGTTTTTGAGTCCCATTTGGACGGCGATTACTGCGAGAAATGCCACATGCAAAGGAGAGTAATGAAGCATGGCTAACGTAAAGCTGACCATTGACAGTATTGCAGTCGAGGTGCCGGAAGGCACCACGATTCTGCAAGCCGCCAAAAGCTTGAATATCAATATTCCGACCCTCTGCTATCATGAGGACCAGAAGGTGAAAGCCAACTGCCGCATCTGCGTGGTTGAGGTGAACGGACAAAAGCTGCTGCAAACCGCCTGCAGCTTCCCGGTTGCGGACGGAATGACGGTTGTGACCAATTCTCCCAGGGTGATCCGCGCCCGCCGCAACACGCTGGAGCTGATTTTGGCCCACCACCCACTGGACTGCCTCACCTGTCAGAAAAACAACTCCTGTGAGCTTCAGAATATTGCCAAGGAGCTGAACATGAGCAAACCGGTGCGCTATGAGGTTGCATCCCGCAACCTGCCCATCGACAGCTCGTCCCCGTCCATTGTTCATGATCCCAACAAATGCATCGTCTGCGGACGCTGCCTTGAGGTCTGCAATGAGGTTCAGACCGTCGGGGTGCTGGCCAAGGAGGGGCGCTCCTTCGACGTGGTGGTGAACCCCCCCTACGGAAAAGTCTTTGCGGACACCGCCTGCGTGAACTGCGGACAGTGCATGCAGGTCTGCCCGGTGGGCGCGCTGACCATCCATGACGACACCACGGACATCTATATGGCTCAGGAGGCTGGTAAAACACTGGCGGTACAGGTCGCCCCCTCCGTGCGCACCACCATCGCGGAGGCACTGGGTGAGGAGCCCGGCACCGTGAGCACAGGCCGTCTGGTAACCGCCCTGAAACGCCTTGGCTTCCACTATGTGTTCGACACCGACTTTTCAGCGGACCTCACCATCATGGAAGAGGGAAACGAGCTGCTGCACCGCCTGAATACCGGCGGAGTACTACCTATGATTACCTCCTGCTGCCCCGCTTGGGTCAAATTCTGTGAAACCTTTTATCCCCAGTATGTCAAGCATTTATCCTCCGCCAAATCACCCCAGCAGATGTTCGGCGCGGTGATCAAGACCTTCTTTGCGGAGCGGAACCAGATTGACCCTCAATCGCTGTTCAGTGTCTCCGTTATGCCGTGCACCGCAAAAAAATATGAGTGTAAGCGGTATGAGATGAACGACAGCGGTTATCAGGATGTGGATGTGGCTCTGACGGTGCAGGAGCTGGCCTGGATGATCCGAACAGCGGGAATCGATTTCAAAACACTGCCGGAGACCCCCTTTGATTCCCCCTTTGGCCTCGGCTCCGGCGCGGGCGAAATTTTCGCCGCCACCGGCGGCGTGATGGAGGCCGCCTTACGCACCGTGTATGAGGTCGTCACCGGGCAAACGCTGGAATCCCTTGACTTTCACGCGGTGCGCGGCGTGGAGGGGTTGAAAGAGGCCGAAGTAAACCTGGCCGGAACCATCGTGAAGGTTGCGGTGGTACATACGCTCAGTCAGGCGCGGGCTATCATGGAGCGTGTTGCGGCCGGAACCGCCGATTATCACTTCATCGAAGTTATGGCCTGTCCCGGAGGCTGTATCGGCGGCGCGGGCAACCCCATCCGCTCCTGGAAAAAGGTTCTCCGTCGCACTGCGTCGGTTTATGATGTGGATCGGAAGCTGCCGGTTCGTAAAAGTCACGAAAACAAAGAGGTTCGCGTGCTGTATCAGGACTACCTGGGGGCGCCTCTCTCTGAAAAATCTGAGCATCTGCTCCACACCAAGTATATCAACCGTCAGGATATCCTGCGGCTGTAAGCAAGCGTGGCCGCCGGCTAAAAGCCGGCGGCCTTTCTCCTATTCTCCGGTGGTTTCGGACAGGTCATGAAAGCCGTAAACCCGGCTGTAATCCTTGGTCTCCTGATTTTTCACCACCTCGCTCCTGGTTTGGTCCAGAAGCTGGATAATCTCATAGACATTGATCCAAATCTCATTGTTGCATTCCTTTTGGGACTCGTCAAAAATCAATTGCATCCCGAAATGGAGATGGGTGGTTTCAATGTTGTTGACATTCTCCTTAATGCTGTATCCTGTTCTGCCCATATAACCGATGACGTCACCCGCGCTGACGACGGAGCCCACCGTCAAATCCTTTCGGAAGGGGAAATTTTTACGCAAGTGGGCATAATAATAGTAGCGTTTTGAGTCCAGCGATCGGATTCCGATGCGCCAGCCCCCGTATTGGTTCCAGCCCATCGCCTCAATGACGCCGCCCTCCACAGCCACGATGGGAGTTCCCACCAATCCCAGAAGGTCATTCCCGAGGTGAATTCTGGAAAATCCATAGGAGCGTGTGTTCCCGAAATCGTCGTAATGGCTGTAGGCAAAGCCTTTCGCAATCGGCGAAAATACCTTTAGTCCGTAGCGCTGCTCCCAGTGAGTGCCCTCGCCGTCCTCATCTGCTACCTCGATCTCATAATCACCCACAAAACCGGAAAAAATGGCGGTGTAAGCTTCATAGTAATAATTGTAATACGTCAGCTTTTTGGTCAGCTCCGCCATGCTTGTTCCGGAATTCAGCTGTTCGGCCAGCGCGTCTAACTGCTTATCACGATAACCGCTGAAGTCATTTCCGTTTTGCGCGGCAAGATAGGCCAGCAGTTCAATGAAATTCAATTTAATATCCTTCTCCTGAGAGTCAACATCCAGAGCAATGGCTTTTTTCATCGCCTCACAGGGGACGTTAAAATCGACCCAGTTGATGATGTTCTGCTCATCGGACTGCTCACAGGAGGCGGCCAGCGCGCAACTGCCCGACGCCAAAGGAAAACAGGCAATGCAGCAAAGACTGATCCACACCCTTTTCATCCCGGACGGCACAGCAATCACTTCCTATCCTTTTCTTACGGATCGGCCGCCGTGTGCTGGAATCATTGACAGCGGTCTTTATTTTCTCCCCTTATTGTTGCAGTTTCGTTTTTTTATATGCCTTCTATTTTCTGGCGCTGCGATGTGGTACGTCCTCCATCCCCAATTTTTACAAAAAAATGTGCCCCTTGTATAAGGGACACATTTTTCATTTTTTTGATTGACCTGGACAACAACGCAACTGCCTACTCAAACCTCAGCGCGTCGATAGGATTTAGTCGTGCGGCCTTTTTGGCTGGAAGGTATCCGAACAAAATGCCGATGGCGGCAGACACGCCGAAGGCAATTCCGATGGACTGCGCCGTGGGCGTCACCGCGATGGCGGTATCCGTCAGCGCGGTAATCAGCACAGAGGCAACAGCGGAAATGCCATACCCCGCCGCGATTCCGATAAGACCACCTATGGCGCTCATGACGAGAGATTCTATGACGAACTGGCTCATGATATAGCGCTCCTTGGCCCCCAGCGCCTTGCGGATACCGATCTCCCGGGTGCGCTCGCTGACGGAAACCAGCATAATATTCATAATGCCGATGCCGCCCACCACAAGGGAGATCCCCGCAATCACGGTAAGCACCGTAATCATGACGTTAATCATATCGGTCATCATGCTCAGCATTTCGGTCATACTGATGACGGAATAGGCATCCTCATCGTCAAAGATGGCATACAACGCGTTTTCCACCGCCGTTTTACTCTCCGAGGCGGTATCCTCTGACACCACGGTGATGGTATAGCTGCTGATGGCGGTTCCGCTTAACCGGGAGGCGGTGCTGTAGGGCAGATAGACCGCGTCGTCGGTACCGCCCTCGTCCATCTCGTCGTCCTCCTGGCTCAATACGCCCACAATGGTATAGGTATTTCCGCCGATTTTCAGCGTCTGCCCCACGGCGTTGTCACCAAACCATGTCTCGGCCACGTATTTGCCGATGACGCAGACCTTTTTTCTCTGGCTGATATCCACATAGCGCAGTCCCCTGCCCTGCTCCACCGTATATCCTTTAATCGAGAAGTACTCCTCGCTGACTCCTGTGGCGGACGTAGTGGAAATGGTTTCGGTGCCGATTTTGATACTGCCCTGCATCTGAACCGTGGGCGAAATCTTGTCCAGATACTGCCCGTTGTCCTCCACAATCTGATACATATCGTCCACCGAAACCGAGCGGGAGGAATTGCGCCCTACCACTGTCACCGTCAGGGTATTGGTACCGAACTGCTGAAACTGCTCCAGCATATAGCTCTGTAAACCGCTCCCAACGCCGACGATGACCATGACCGCGGCGATGCCGATGATCACCCCCAGCATGGTGAGCAGGGCGCGCAACTTACTGCCCCAGATCGTTTTCAGCGCCTGCTTGATGCTTTCCTTGAGCTTCAATACGCCTCACCTCCGGCAGAAACCGGCATGGCCGGCGTCGCAAAGGCCCTTGGGTCGTCCACGGGACCGTCAAAAATCTTTTTCCCATCCGACAGGCGGATGATGCGCTTGGCGGCGGCGGCAATGGAGTTGTCATGGGTAATCAGCACCACGGTATTGCCGTCCTCGTTGAGCTTGCGCAGCAGCTCCAGAACCTCCGTACCGGTCTTGCCGTCCAAAGCGCCGGTGGGTTCGTCTGCCAGGATGATCGCAGGGCTGCACACCAGCGCCCGCGCGATGGACACCCGCTGCTGCTGTCCTCCGGAGAGCTGGCTGGGCAGATTTTTCAGCTTATTACCCAGCCCCACGCTCTCCAGCATCTCAGCCGCCCGCTGCCGCCGATCCCGTCCCGTTATTCCAGCGTACATCAGCGGCACCTCGACATTTTCGAGAATACTCATCTTGGGCAGCAGATTGTACTGCTGAAAAATAAACCCCAGCTTCTCGTTGCGGAACTCCGCCAGCTCGTTTTTGTTCATGTGGCCCACATTTCTGCCGTCCAGCAGGAATTCCCCACTGGTGGGAACATCAAGGCAGCCGATGATGTTCATGCAGGTGGATTTGCCTGAGCCGGATTTACCCAAAATGGCCACAAATTCACCCTTGTATATTTCCAGTGAAATGTCGTCGGCGGCTTTCACCAGTGTGTCTCCCATCTGATACAGCTTGGAAACATGACGAAATTCAATGAGAACATTATCCATTGGACGATGCCCCCCCTCCGCTTCCGCTGTCATCCGGAGGGCCGTTCGTAGTGTCACCGCCCCCTCCTGTGAACATGACGTTCGTAGATTCCGGCGCATCCTCCTGCGCATAGGCCACCACATCGCCCTCGGACAGGCCGTCCGTCACCACAATATAATCGTCGTCGCTGGCGCCCAGTGTCACCTCCTGGTAGGAAAAGCCCTCCGGCGTCCCCTCCTGATCGTTTGCCGCCGCGCCGGTCTGCACCAGAACCTGGTCACCCCGTTCCACCGCATTCACAGGAATGGTCAAAACATCCTGATACTCCTCCACCGTAATGGACACATCCACATTCATGCCGGGGCGCAGACCGTCAGTTTCGTCGATTTGGATGGTCACGGGGTAGGTGGTCACACCGTCCGTGGTGGTTCCGCTGATGCCCACCTTGGTGACGACGCCGGAATATTCCTCGCCATCCACCGCATCCACGGTGACGGTGACCTGCTGCCCCACCTCGACCTGCGAAATATCCAGCTCATCCACATCCAGGGTGATGGTGAGATAAGAGAGATCATAGATGGTGCAAAGGGTTTTTCCCGCTTCTACCGTCTCGCCTTCCTTATAATATTTATCCACAACCGTGCCTTCAATGGGGGCGGTTACAGTATAGTCGCTGAGCGAGTCATACTCACTGTTCAGGGATATCTCCGAGTTCTGGAGTGCGTCGGAGGCATCCGCCACACTGTCTCCCAGCGTGTCGTTGGACAGGGTAAGCAGGGCCTGCCCCTTGGTCACCGCCTCATAGTCAATGACCACCACGCTGTCCACCGTACCCGCAACATCGGCATAAACCGTGGCGCTGTCCGCGTTTTCAAAGGCAGCGGAGTCACTGGTGGCGGGATATATGTAGGAACCGTCGGAGTCTGTCAGCCAGCAGCTGGCCGTAATCCCCGCCGACAGCGAGCCTGGATTGCTCACGCTGACCGTCACCGCAAAACAGCTGACTCCCGTCTCGGAGGATCGGGTCACCCAGTCAATGGATTCCACCTTGCCGTCCAGCTTCAGCATCTGATCGGGAACGGAGATCACGGCCGGCATCCCTACATAAACCTGATCCGCGCTGTCATAGCTGTAATACTGCTTGAGCTTCAGGGTACTGTCGTCCACAATGGTTGCAATCGCGGTGGACGTGGTGACGGAATCTCCTTTGACCACCGACAGACCGGTCACGTGCCCGCTGATAGGTGCGGAAACGGTCAAATCTGACAAGGAATCCACACTGTTGTTATAAGCACGCTGGTTCTGGGAAACGGTGAGCTCCGCCTGCTGAATGCTGTTGGAGACGGAGGAACTGTCAATCTGGTAGAGCACGGAGCCCTTGGTTACCAAATCCCCCTCTTCGAAATCGGCGGAAAGAATCTGCCCTTCCGCCAGCGTGGTAACCGTGTAGGAGTCCGCCGGCTCCAGCGTGCCGCTGCCGGTCAGGGTTACCGTCATATCTCTGCGCTCCGCCGTTGCAGTCACATAATCCGTCTCACTGCCGGTGCCCGCGCCGGATAATTGCCCCCGCAGGAAAAAAAACGCCGCCAATATCAGTACCAGGATCACAACGGGTATGATCCACTTCCCGCGCCGTTTTTTAACGGCCGTGGCTGTGGCTGCACTCAACTGGGCTTCTGACTTCTGAAAAAACAATTTCTTTTTCAAAATAATACCTCCGCACATGAAAACTCTTGCTTGCAGCGCTGTAATAATCTTTATCATATCAAAAAAAGCTGGACAAGAACATAGTTTAGAAGATTTTAACGAAATATTAATGTTTCATTATGCGTCATTTTCGCTCCCCTCTTATTTCATATCTTGGTACATTACAGTGATGCTGCACCTCTTTTCTTTCCTGTTTTTATGATACAGCACAAAAATAAACTGAATGTAAACTCAGGCTTCATATGGCAAAGTAACCTTAGCCGCCCGGCGCTTACCTGTTGTCAGGGCTGTTTATTGTTGGCATTGACCTCCAAACCCCTTGACAGTTTCCAGTCCGCATGATACTATAATTATGATATCAAAATGATATCATAATTATATATTCAGAGGGAGTGTTTCTGATGCATAAACCGGATGTGGGCGAACAGGCAAAATCGCAGCTTGAGGAACTGACGCCAAAGGTAACAAGCGGAATGGCTGTGATGCTGGTCAATATTACTCTCATGCTCATCGGCATTACCGCGACTGTCATCAGCATCATCGCACTGGCAGAGGAGCTGTCCGTTGTGTCTGCCGTCATCGTGCTGATCATTTCTCTGCTCTATGTCTGCGTGATCGGACCCATTTTGTTCGCGGGACTTAAGGTGCTCAGGCCCAACGAGGCGTATGTCCTGACGCTGTTCGGCAGATATTACGGCACTTTGAGAGGTGAGGGATTTTTCTTTGTCAATCCGTTTGTCACTTCAGTCAATCCCGCAAGCACCAAACCCGCTGCTCTGATGGATGGAAAAGTGACCGTGCCTATGCCCGGCGGCAGAAAAATTTCTCTGAAGGCCATGACTTTGAACAACGAGAAGCAAAAGATCAATGACCAGATGGGAAATCCCATTATCATCGGGATCGTTGTCATCTGGCGGGTGGTCAATACCGCCAAAGCCGCCTTTAACGTGGATAATTATGAGCAGTACCTCTCCATGCAGTGTGATTCCGCTCTGCGGAACATTGTGCGGCTTTATCCCTATGACGTGGCGGGAGACGACAATGAAAAGACTCTCCGCGGCAGCAGCCAGGAAATTGCGGACAAAATCAGGGATGAGCTTCAGGCCAAGGTGGACATCGCCGGACTGGAGATTGTGGAGGCCAGAATCACTCACTTGTCTTACGCCCCGGAGATTGCCGCCGCCATGCTCCAGCGCCAGCAGGCCTCGGCTGTCATCGATGCCCGCCAGATGATTGTGGAAGGCGCGGTTGGCATGGTGGAAATGGCGCTGACCCAACTCAATGCCAACGACATCGTACACCTGGACGAGGAGCGTAAGGCGGCCATGGTGAGCAATCTGCTGGTGGTCCTCTGCGCTAATCGGGAACCGCAGCCGATTGTCAACAGCGGCTCATTATATTGATGCGCCACTGTGAGAGGAGGCCTTTGAATGGACGGCAAAGGAAAGGAAAAAGATAAGAAGCAGGTACTTCTGCGGCTTTCGCCGTCTCTCTGGGAGGAGCTCGTCGCGTGGTCGGAGGATGAGTTCCGCTCTCTTAACGGCCAAATTGAATTTTTGCTGACTGATTGCGTCAAACGCCGTAAAAAGAGCAGGCCTCAGCCCGGACAGGAATCATCTTTGGATGAAAGCGCGGCGCCCACCGAATCAAACCTCTGAAAAATGGCAGGAAGCAGTTGCTTTTCCATAGCTGATATGATATGATTTTAATTAAGAAAATTTTATGATTTTTCCAGGTTTTTTGCCGAAACCTGCCGAAAGTAGCG
The DNA here is from genome assembly GCA_017861365.1 of Oscillospiraceae bacterium. Lineage (GTDB taxonomy): Bacteria > Bacillota > Clostridia > Oscillospirales > Oscillospiraceae > JAGFXR01. The sequence continues at coordinate 41,936 of JAGFXR010000006.1, forward strand.
CCATTGGAAAGGATGTTAACGCCATGTCGGTCAGCAGCATCAGTTCGTATGGAACCATACCCACTAATCAAGCTTCACAGGTCAGCGACAGCGGTGTTTTTGCCAGCGTGCTGAGCAATACCGGAAGCTCCGCAGACTCATCCGAAGTTGACCTTGACAGCATCTTTGAAGCCGCTTCGGAGCAGTATCAGGTGCCCGTCAATTTGCTGAAGGCGGTCGCCAAGGCGGAGTCAAATTTCCAGGCTGATGCAACCTCCTCCTGCGGGGCCATGGGCATCATGCAGCTGATGCCCGGCACCGCAAAGTCTCTCGGAGTCAGTGATCCCTATGATCCCGAGCAGAATATCATGGGCGGAGCGAAGTATTTAAGCCAGCTGCTCAGCTCCTATGACGGGGACACCGAGCTTGCCGTCGCCGCCTACAACGCGGGTCCAGGCAATGTCAACGAATACGGCGGAATTCCGCCTTTTCAGGAAACGGAGAACTACGTCGCAAAGGTCATGAGCTATTGCGGCACCGATCTCTCCGCGGGCTCCGCCGCGTCCGTCTCCTCCAGCGGTTCCTCTGTGAGCAGCTCAGGAGATGATTCCTATCTCCAAAACATTCTTTCGGAAGTAACAGAAGGCGGCAGTGAGGACTTGAGTTCTATGTTGCTTTTGGCGCAGATGATCGCCTTGGAACACCACAACGGTGAGAATTCCATTGGAAGCGTTTCCACAGACTGAAACCCATGAGGGATACCGTTTTTCGGTGTCCCTCATGTTATTTTCCCTGCGGTTCAGCGCAAAAAACGACACCCTTCCGCCCTTAATACCGGCTGTTGCATTTGAGTAAAAAAATAAATTGAAAATTTTGATAATAATTTATATTTATGCTTGACAAAGGTAGTGGGTCATGTTATCATTACATCAGTTAGCAAGAGCTAACCACATATCCTCCTTTCTCCCAACACAACTCTGATCGTCCTCTCAAAAAAAGCGGAACCTGGATTGAAATCCAGGTTCCGCTTTTTTGTCCTAATACTTTTTGAAGCAGATATTCAAATCTACGTTGCCGCTGATGCCGTCCACGGTTCCGCTGGAGGTATACTGCCACATCTCAAAATCATAATAAAATGTGGGCGTTGTGCTGTATTCCGCAAGCCAGAAATCATAGTCGTCAATTTCACTGAGATCGTAGTAAAGATACCCGATGTAGGGATAGAAATAAACCACCGGCGTATAGCCCGCGTCGGCAATGGCGTTGCAAAAGGTCACCGCGCATTGGGTCAGGGTATCGGTGTCCAGCTGATAAGTACGGTAATCGCTGCTCGTTTCCCAGTCAAACACCACGGGATAGGTGATGTCATAGCCCTCAATTTGCGTCAGCACATAGCTTGCTTCCTCCGCAGCCTCCGTCGCGTTAATTGCCTGGGAAAAGAAGTAAACTCCCACATCAATTCCGGCGTTCAGAGCACCTTGAATATTGGTGGTAAAATTTTTATCTGCATAGATGCCCCCGGAGCCATAGTATCGGCCTCCCACCCGTATGATGGCAAAATCCACGCCGGCGGCCTTCACCTTCTCCCAGTCGATCACGCCCTGATAAGAGGACACATCAATGCCTACGCTGGCCTGAACCGTGTCAGACTCATAGCACAGGAATCCGTTTTCAGTGTAAAAGCTGTCCGCGTCATAAGTATTGGCCGTAACGTCGGTCATCACATCCAGCGTATAGCTGCGGAACTGAATGGTGGGGGTATCCCCGCCTTTCATCTGATCGATTCTCCAGACAATGGCGCTGATCTCCGCGCGACTGATGCTGTCCTCCGGCTTGTAGACACGCTTGCCGTCCTCTTCGCTGCCCTCCAGAATGCCCTGCTCATAGAGGGCGATCACGTAACTGTCGGAAGTATCGGAAAAGGGGCTGTCGTTCTGGGATTCAGCCAGTCCAAGCGCCTTCGCCGCCACCTGGGCAATGAGCAGACGGCTGATAGCGGTATCCAAATCGGCCACCTCTCCCGTCTCCAGAAAGCCCTGGGAAACGGCAAAGGTCAAATATCCGCTGGCCCAGCCCGTATCCGTCGCGGTCTGCTCGGAATATCCCGCAGCCAGAAGAATGAGCTTCAGCGCTTCCCCGCAGGTCACGGAGTTGTCCGGCAGAAAGGTGCCGTCTGGATATCCGCTGACGACCCCGCCCGCACTCAGCTCACTGACATATGTATAAAACCAGTCGTCGGAGGCAACATCTGAATAAGTTCCGGAGGATGCCGCCAGCGCGGATGGCAGCAGGAAGCACAAAATAAATGCCGTAGCGAACATGCCGATGATTTTTTTGATCATGTGTATCCTCCTGGCAGATCCAAATGTATGGGGCTGCCAAATAAGCAGCCTTGACGGCAGTTAGCCGGGGATACTGCCAAGGCGTTTTCAGTCAACCCATTCGTTTCGTCATATTTGTATTATAACCTGTATTTTTCTGAATGTAAATTTTAAATTCAATAAAATTTTGCACAATTCTACACCATTCCCATAATTCCTTTCAGAGTGCTTCAAGAAACCGGAACATACCCCTCGCAAACCGGCACGTGTCAGTGCTATCTGCCCATGAAAGCCCAGAGTAGGTTCCATGTAATCAAAAACCCGCTGACCGCCCACCTGTGTATGTTTTCCATGCATTGGGTTCCATTTTGTATTTTCTTGATTCTGTGTGCTATTTTTATTTGCCAAACCAATTGACAAAATCACACGATATGTTATGATAACAATTGTATGGAAACGACCCTCCGCGTAGAGTCTCCGTGCAAACGTTTTTGGATCACCGTCAACGATGACGGTCAAGGCCATACGGACAGCCGGGTCCACTGCCGACGGCAGCCTTTCCGCTGCCATTATTGATGTGGGTGTAACGCTCAAATTTTATAAGTTGGTTACTTCATAACCGGTGCGCCCTGCGCACATACTTGTGAAACGGTCAATAAGAGTAGTAAAAGTAAAATGTTTGCTATATAGACTCTAAAACGCCTGGATTTGTTTTTGTATATCATCACTGGACTGCAAGAAACACTCGAACTGCGGGTATTTCTGTTTTCCTGTCCAAATATATCAGAAACGAACGCAAGTAATGGGCTTATGCTCAATTACTTGCGTTTTTGATTGCGAATGGGGTGCGATAACACAATGGAACAAAAACTGACGCTCTACGGCTTTAACAATCTGACCAAGTCGCTGAGCTTCAATATCTACGACGTCTGCTACGCAAAGAGCCAGCGGGAACAGAAGGACTATATTGCCTATATCGACGAGCAGTACAACTCTGAACGCCTGACCGGTATTCTGACCCATGTGGTGGATATGATCGGGGCCAGAACCCTCAGCATTTCCCGGCAGGACTATGATCCTCAGGGTGCTTCGGTGACGCTGCTCATCGCGGAGGGTACCATGATTCCCATGGGGGACACCATTGTGGCTCATCTGGATAAGAGCCATGTGACCGTCCACACCTATCCCGAATACCATCCCGACACCTTCCTTGCCACCTTCCGGGTCGATATCGACGTGGCTACCTGCGGAGAGATCACCCCCCTCTCCACGCTGGATTACCTGATTGGCTCCTTTGACTCCGATATTATCACTATGGACTACCGCGTCCGGGGCTTTACCCGCGACCTGAAAGGGAAAAAGCTGTTTATCGACCACGGTATTACCTCCATCCAGGATTATATCGACCAGACAACCCTCAGGAAATACGACGCCGTGGATATTAACGTCTATGAGGCAAATTTGTTCCATACCAAAATGCTGATCAAAGACCGTCCGCTGCAAAATTACTTGTTCAATGTGGATGAATATGAGCTTCCGCCCCAGACCCGTCTGACGGTTTCCAACAGCCTGCGCCGCGAAATGATCGAGATTTTCAGCGGGCGCAACGTCTACTGAGGAGCGCCGCCATGAGAGGACTGACCCAAAACAGCGCTCCCATTTATGAGGCTCTGGAGCGTTTCCGCCGGATGCGCGTGGTTCCCTTCGACGTGCCGGGGCACAAGCGGGGGCGCGGAAATCCCGAGCTGGTTAAGCTGTTCGGCGAGCAGTGCGTCGGCATCGACGTCAACTCCATGAAGCCGCTGGACAACCTCTGCCACCCTATCTCGGTCATTCGGGACGCAGAGGATCTGGCCGCCGAGGCGTTCGGCGCCGCCCAGGCCTTCCTGATGGTGGGCGGCACCACGTCCTCCGTCCAGAGCATGGTGCTCACCGTCTGCAAGCCGGGAGATAAAATTATCCTTCCCCGCAACGTTCACCGCAGCGTCATCAACGCCTTGGTGCTCTGCGGCGCCACACCGGTCTATGTCAATCCCGACATGGATCACCGGCTGGGCATCGCGCTGGGCATGAAGACCGAGCAGGTGGAACAGGTCATCCGGGAAAACCCGGACGCCGTGGCGGTGCTGGTCAACAACCCCACTTATTACGGCATCTGCTCGGATCTGAAAAAAATCGTTCAGCTTGCCCATGACCATGGCATGCTGGCGCTGGCGGACGAGGCCCACGGCACCCATTTCTATTTCGGTGAGCACCTGCCTGTCAGTGCCATGTCGGCGGGAGCGGACATGGCGGCGGTGAGTATGCATAAATCAGGCGGCAGCCTCACTCAAAGCTCCTTCCTCCTCACCGGCCCCGGAGTCAGCAGCGGCTACGCCCGCCAGATCATCAACCTGACACAGACCACCAGCGCGTCTTACCTGCTGATGGGCAGCCTTGACATCGCCCGGCGCAACCTTGCCCTGCGGGGGCGGGAGGAATTTGCCAAGGTGGTGTCCATGGCGGAGTATGCCCGGTCGGAAATCAATAAAATCGGAGGCTATTATGCATACTCCCGGGAGCTGGTAAACGGCGGCAGTATATACGACTTCGATGTGACCAAGCTCTCCGTCCACACCCTCGATATCGGCCTTGCGGGTATCGAGGTGTACGATCTTCTGCGGGATGAGTACGACATTCAGATCGAATTCGGCGATCTCGGAAACATCCTGGCCTATATTTCCATCGGCGACCGGCGGCAGGATATTGAGCGGCTCGTCAGCGCCCTGGCGGAAATTCGCAGGCGGCATCAGCGGGACAAGGCCGGGCTTATGTCCCATGAGTACATTCCGCCCGAGGTTCGGGTTACCCCCCAGCAGGCCTTTTACGCACCCAAGCAGGCGGTTCCCTTAAACCGCGCCCGGGGACGGGTGTGCAGCGAGTTTGTCATGTGCTATCCACCGGGAATCCCCATTCTTGCCCCCGGCGAGGTGATTACGGACGCCATTCTGAGCTACATCGCCTATGCCAAGGAGAAGGGCTGCTCCATTACTGGAACTGAGGATCCTCAGGTGGAATATTTAAATGTATTGGAGGAGGCGTAACGATGGAATTATGGTTTTCTGAGCGGCACACCCCCCATGTGAAGCTGTCGATCCGGGTTGACCGCCAGATGTTTTCCGTCCAGAGCGAGTTTCAGCGCATCGATGTGTTTGATTCCAAGGAATTCGGCCGGTTTCTGACGCTGGACGGCTATATGATGCTGACCGAGAAAGACGAGTTTATTTATCACGAGATGATTGTTCACGTCCCCATGGCGGTTCATCCCGCGGCAAAACGTATTCTGGTCATCGGCGCGGGGGACGGCGGCGTCATCCGGGAGCTGACCCGCTACTCCAGCGTGGATTCCATCGACATGGTGGAGATCGACCCTCTTGTGGTGCAGGTGTGCCGGGAATATTTGCCCAAGACGGCCTGCCGTCTGGATGATCCAAGAGTCAATATCCACTACGAGGACGGCCTTCGGTTCATCCGCTCCCGGGAAAACGAATACGACCTCATCATCGTGGACTCCACCGACCCCTTCGGCCCCGGAGAGGGTCTGTTTACCCGGGAATTTTACGGCAACTGCTACAAATCTCTCAAGGAAGACGGCATCATGGTCAACCAGCATGAGAGCCCCTTCTACGATGAGGATTCTCAGGCCTGCCAGCGGGCCCACAAGCGCATTGTGGAGAGCTTCCCCATCAGCCGGGTCTATCAGGCCCATATTCCCACCTACCCCTCCGGACACTGGCTCTTTGGCTTTGCCTCCAAGCGCTATCACCCCGTCCATGACCTGGACGCGGTGCGGTGGGATCTTCTGGGTCTCAAAACAGGATACTACACCCCCCGGCTTCACGTGGGCGCGTTCGCCCTCCCCGCTTATGTGGAAGAGCTGCTGCGGGACGTTGAAGCATAAATACAACCACACATGAATGGAGAATCAAGGATGGGAAAATTATTGATCATCGGCTGCGGCGGCGTCGCCTCCGTCGCCATTCACAAGTGCTGCCAGAACAGCGAGGTTTTTGACGACATCTGCATCGCCAGCCGTACCAAAGCCAAATGCGACGCCATCAAGGAAAAGCTGGAGGGTACCACCAAAACCAAGCTCTCCACCGCTCAGGTGGACGCGGGGAATACCGAGGCTCTCATCGCCCTCATCAACAGTTATCAGCCGGAGGCCGTCCTGAATCTGGCCCTCCCCTATCAGGACCTGACGATTATGGACGCCTGTCTCGCCACCAAAACCCATTATATCGACACCGCCAACTACGAGCCGGAGGATACCGCCAAGTTTGAATATTCGTGGCAATGGGCCTACCGGGACCGGTTTGAGCAGGCAGGCGTCACCGCCCTGCTGGGCAGCGGCTTCGACCCGGGCGTCACCGGCGTGTTCTCGGCCTACGCCCTGAAGCATTACTTTGACGAAATCAACTATATCGACATCCTCGACTGCAACGCGGGCGACCACGGCTACCCCTTCGCCACCAATTTTAACCCTGAAATCAACATCCGCGAGGTTTCCGCCAAGGGCTCCTACTGGGAAAACGGCGGCTGGGTGGAAACAGAGCCTATGGAGATCAAGCGGGTTTACAATTTCCCCAAGGTAGGCTCCAAGGACATGTACCTTCTGCACCACGAGGAGCTGGAGTCCCTGGCGCTGAATATCCCCGGCATCCGCCGTATCCGTTTCTTCATGACCTTCGGACAGAGCTACCTGACACACCTGAAGTGCCTTGAGAATGTGGGCATGACCTCCATCGAGCCTATTCTGTACGAGGGCCGCGAAATCGTCCCCCTTCAGTTTTTAAAAGCGGTGCTCCCCGACCCCTCCTCCCTGGGCCCGCGCACCAAGGGAAAAACCAACATCGGCTGCATTTTCATCGGCAAAAAGGACGGGCAAGAGAAGAAGCTGTATATTTATAATGTCTGCGACCATGAGGAGTGCTACCGTGAGGTGGGCTCCCAGGCCGTTGCCTACACCACCGGCGTCCCTGCCATGATCGGCGCCATGATGGTGTTAACCGGCAAGTGGAACAAGCCCGGCGTCCATAATATTGAGGAATTTGACCCCGATCCCTTTATGGATGCCCTGAATCAGTGGGGCCTGCCCTGGGAAATCACCGACACGCCGGAGTTGGTGGACTAAATGCGGGCGGAACAGCTTCCCACTCCCTGCTATCTGGTGGACCAGTCCCTGATCCGCAGGAATCTGGAAATACTCAGGGGTGTGATGGATCACACCGGCTGCCGTATTCTGCTGGCGCAGAAGGCTTTTTCCATGTTTGCCCTCTATCCCCTCATTGGGGAATACCTGTGCGGAACCACCGCCAGCGGGTTATATGAGGCCCGGCTGGGAGCGGAGGAGCTGGGTCTGGAAAATCATATCTTCTCTCCCGCTTACCGGGAGGAGGAATTTGACGAGATTGTCCGCCTGTGCGACCACATTGTGTTTAACTCCCCTGCTCAGGTTCTGCGGTTCGGCGCGAGCGCGAAGGCCGCCGGGCGCAGCATCGGCCTGCGGATCAATCCCGAATGCTCTACTCAGGAGGGACATGCCATCTACGACCCCTGCGCCCCAGGCTCCCGTTTGGGCACCACACGGGACCAGTTCCGGGAGGAGCTTCTCCCTTTGCTGGACGGGCTGCATTTTCATACCCTGTGCCAACAGAACGCCGATGCACTGCTCACCACGCTGGATGCGGTGGAAAAGAACTTCGGCCCTTATTTGAGTGGCCTGAAATGGCTTAACTTCGGCGGAGGACACCACATCACACGGGCCGATTACGATCTTGCCGCCTTGGAAGCCGCCATTTCGCGTATTTCCAGCCGCTACGGCGTACAGGTTTACCTGGAACCCGGCGAGGCGGTGGCTCTCAACGCCGGTTTTCTTCTGACCACGGTGCTGGACACAATGGAGAATGGCGGCTCCATCGCCATTCTGGACGCCTCTGCCGCCTGCCACATGCCGGATGTGCTGGAGATGCCCTATCGTCCCCCCCTGCAAAATGCGGGACAGCCGGGAGAAAAGCCCTGTCTGTTCCGGCTGACCGGCCCTACCTGTCTGGCGGGAGACGTGATTGGGTCCTACTCCTTTGACACGCCTCTCATGACCGGCGACCGGCTGGTGTTTGAGGATATGGCCATCTACTCCATGGTAAAAAACAACACCTTCAACGGCATGGCTCTTCCCGCCATCGCCCTGCGGGATGAAAACGGTGACTGCCGTGTCATCCGGCAGTTCGGCTATGAGGATTTTAAACGCCGCCTTTCCTGAGAAAACCGCGCGTGACAACAGAAAAGAGAACGGGAGCATCTGCACAACAGCTGCTCCCGTTCTCTTTTTGCCTTTATTCGCGGCAGAACGGCATTACACTTGCCGTTCCTTAAGGGTACAAATCGAAACCCCTGCTTACTGCTATCAGCTCTTAGTGGTAGAAGTCGTCGAAGATGTAGACGTAGTCGCCTTAGTGCTCGAACTGGTTCCAGTCGCATCGGTGGAGGTTCCCGTTTTGGTAGAAGCGGTGCTGGTCTTGCTCTCTGAAGCGGAAGAGCTGTCGGAAGAATCACTGTCACTCCCAGTGGCATCGGAAGCAGTGGAGGACTTGGTGGAGGCAGTACTGGTGGAGGACTTGGTGCTGCTGGAACTGCTCTTGGACGCGCTGGAGGTGGTTGAGGTGCCGGAGCTTGTGCTGCTGGAGCTTTTACTGCTGGAACAGCCGGTTGCAAGAGCAGCAATCATGACGATTGCCATCAGTAATGCAGGGATACGTTTTTTCATTGTGAACACTCCTTTAAAATATTTCAGTGTAAAAGCGGTTTTATGAACCGTGAATAGCATAAGGCTGTTGATGAAAAATATCTTGTATAAATCTTTAAAAATTTGTTAACATATTGTGTCGTAAGAATATGTAATATTGTTCAATTAACGTCATATTTTTTAAGAATTTTAAGATAATTAAGTTTAAAAAGTTTATAAAATAAATAATTCGTTTTTATTCGACCTAAAGACGAAATTTTTGATTAAGCAAGCAAAAATTCTCTTGATTCATACCGTGTAAATAAACATCAATATCCTTCTTAGACTCAGATTGAGATTAAATTTCTCATTTTAATCAAACGGATCCAAAATATTTTTTCATTTCCTTAAATTCTACAAAAAAATAAACGAACATGCGTTATCATATAGTACGCCATGGTTAATATTAACAATTTTAATTGAGTAAACCTCTGTTCTTTTACATATAATATACCAAGAGAATTGTAATCGCTTCAGTACAAGGAGGTGTTGAAGATCAATGACTTATAAAAGGTTTTTAAAACGGAACGTCATATTAACCGACAGTAATAATTTACAATGGTACGGGACGGTCAACGCATACACCCCGGGTGAAAACATCGGCGATGATGTCATGCTGGAGCTGATTACAGAATATGGAATCGTCGGATTTTCCGTCAGTAATATCAATGCCATTTTAGAAGCATAGGTAAGCAGTATGTCCGGTTCTCATGGAGAACATTCCTCGGCAGACGATGCCCTGTCACCGCAATTTAAAAAAACCTCCTGCCATCCAGGGATGGCAGGAGGTTTTGATGATACGTTTAAAAAACTGAGATTAATATCCGACAACGGAGGAGCCACCGTCGACAATCAGGGTTTGTCCGGTAATCATAGCGGCCGCGTCACTGGACAGGAAGGTAACGGCATTTGCGATGTCCTGAGGATCACTGAGCTTCTTTAAGGGGACAGGCTCCACTACCTCGGGCGGAAAGCCCATTTTCTGCATGGCAGGTGTCAGCACGCCTCCGGGCGCCACCGCGTTGACGCGGACACCCAAAGAAGCCCATTCCACTGCGCCCTGCATGGTGGTAGCCACAACCGCGCCCTTGGACGCGCTGTAGTGAGCGGAACACATGGGCGGATGCATCCCCCGGATACCGGCCATGGACGCAAAGTTAACAATGGAACCGCCGCCGATGTTTTGCATCGACTGAGCAACCACCTGCTGCATCATAAAGAACAAGCCGCGGGCGTTCACGTTAAGCATCAGGTTCCAGTCATCAGGGGTGACCTCCAGGCCGGGTTTGCCGCGCAGCAGCCCGGCGGCCTGTACCAGCACGCTGATTTCTCCCATTTCCTCGCGGATTTTCGTCACCAGAGGCGCGATGGAATCCGGATTGGACAGGTCAACCACATAGCCTTTGACCTCGCCGACTGCCTTCAGAGACTCCACCGCCTGCTTGGTGGCCTCCTCATTCGCATCGACGACGGCTACCTTTGCGCCAGACTCCAGAAGCGTTTTTGCGCAGACAATGCCGATCCCTCCGGCGGCGCCGGTGACTACCGCAAGCTTTCCATTAAAATCGATTACCATGTACACAAGTCCTTTCGTTTAAATCTCATAATCAATCGCAATTACCTTTTTGAGAAACGGAGCTGAAAATTGGGCCAATTCCGTGTGTGCCTTGGAAGGGACGTAGGCTGCCGCGTCCTCCCAGGTTGCAAAATCAATGATCTGAACCAACTGCCCAAACATCACGGGCGCGTCGTCGGGAGTGAACCGCGCGCTGTCAAAGGCATGTCCAACCTCGCCGTGGAGAATCGTGGGTTCCATCTCCGGAATTTTCAGCAGGAACGCTTTCATGTCCGCTATATTTTCTTCCAAGGTTTTTCCGTTTTCGGGATGCTCCTGAAAGCAGAATAATGAAATATGCCTTACCATCAGTTTCCTCCTTCGTGTTGAACAAGCTTCCGGCACACAAAGTGCAGTGCACCGCTGAACTCCAATTATCCTTTGAATATTATAAATGCGGCAGCGCGGGAGTGACCAGCACGGAAACTCTTGATAATTTTACAAGCATTTACTTGTACTGTACAAGCAAATGCTTTATAATTGTGAAAGTTGCAACAATGAGTGCGAATTTTGCCGACATTCAGTGGGAGGTACAATCATGAATTTTCTTTCATTTGAATATTTTGTTGCGATTTACGAATCGGGTACCGTACGGAAAGCGGCGGAAAATTTATATATCTCCCAGCAGGCCCTCAGTGAGCATTTGAATAAATTGGAGCGGGAAATTGGAATGGAGCTGCTCAACCGCACCAATCCCATGACCCTTACCCGGGCAGGGGAGCATTTTCTCGACACGGCGCAGCTCTGTCTGTCGGCGCGGCACGACATGGAGAAAAAAATTGAGGATGAGAAAAAATATCTTCAGCATACCCTCAACATTGGAGTACCCAGTGGATACAGCCCTATGCTGTTACCGGAATTTCTCTCTTTTTTTCGAAGTGATCACCCTGAGCTTGCCCTGAGCATCGTGGAATTATCCTGTCAAACCGGCGCGCTGCGGGAAATTCCGCCCCATGTGGATGCGGTCATGGGCGCGTTTCCCTCCGGCAATCGGCTCAAGCATATTCCGCTGATTGAAGATCGGAATTTTGTGGTTGCCGTTCACCGTGATTTGTTGGACTGGATCTTAGGCAATCAGGCGCAGGAGGTACGCAAACTGGCTCTGGCGGGAGAGGCACAAGAGCTGGCGCGGTTTCGGGACTGTCCGTTTGTCCTCAAGCGGGAGGGAACCATCGTTCGGGACAACGAAAACCGACTTTTCAGCCGGGCGGGTTTTCGCCCAAAGGGACATATGGAAACCGGCGATATGGATCTGACCATCCAGCTGTGCCAGCGGGCAGAGGCGGCAGTGTTCCTGCCGGAGCCCATTGCCCGCGCCTATTTCTTCTATGCGCAGGGACAGACGGAGGAAAAATCCCCCATCCTTTGCTGCCGCGTTTCGGCGGAAGACGAATACTGGGCGCTTACGGTTGCCCATCCTGTCAAAACCACGATTTCCTTGGCTTTGAATCAATTTGTCACAAGCGCCAGGACCTTTTATGAGCCTCTCATGAAGCGTCTGTGAGCATTCTGTCCCCCTCATCCTCCTGGGTTGGACCATCTGCTATGTTCCAACACGATTTACCGTTCATCCATGCCGCCTGCTCTGATATGAGCAGGCGGCTTTTTGCCCGCTGATAACCAGACCGGGGGAGCAGCTGCTCTTCTTAATCGCAACCACATAAGTAATAATTTTACTTATATTGAATATTTTTTAAAAATTAAATTTTTATAACTGTTAAATGTTTACAAATACAAATGCGTTTGATAGAATCTTCTTGTAATAAAATCAAAAAGGAGAGAACGTCATGAAAATGGGACGGCTTCATAGGTTTCGGAATCTGAAACGCCTGGCAGGGAGACTTGCCGCGAGAGATGATCCCAAACCATTTCCGGTAAGAGTTATTCTAGGACTTTTTCCCAGGCAAAAGCGTAAGGTTGTCTTTCTGAGACCTCCCAACTGACATAGACTGGTCAAGCCATCGGTTTAAGAAATGATACATGTTCGAATCGGAAGGAAACTACAATGAAAACCGGCGTGCGCGGTCACTCCTCTGGTATCATACTCACACCACATGACAATCAAACAGAAAAGGAGATACTTATGAAACGGTTTGCAACGCTATTTGTCACGTTTGCGCTTCTCCTTGCGATGGCGATTCCCACAGCGGGCGCGTGGACGACGGATACCTCCAGAAGCTTTACCTTTACCATGACCGCCAGCGGAACGAACATTTCCGACACTGTAGCCAAAGGGTCTAAGCTGACATTGAGTATTGTCATGTCCAATGACGCCGGTTACAGTTCAGCCTACGATCTCTATCAGTTCCAGACGGAACTCTGGTTTGACACCACCAAGTTTGATGTGGACAGCGTAACATACAATTCCACTTACGAATCCGCGGATCGCAGCGCCGGAACCGACCTTTGGAGGGTGCTGTTTTACTTTGTTTCCTCCAGCGAAAACGGCGTCTCCACCAGCAAAAATATTTCCGTGGGGACCGTGGTTCTCAAGTCGATTTCAAACGATGCCACCACAGATGACATCAGCTTGAATAACTGTGTTGTCAGCACGCAGGACGGTATGGACGGTTATCAGGTAACCGTCGCCCCCACTGTTGTCAAAAGCAGCAGCTCCGGGGGCAGCTCCAGTGGCGGCCATTCCAGCAGTGGTAGTTCCAGCAGCGGAGGTTCCAGCAGCGGAGGTTCTGACTCCGGAAGCTCCGATGGTTCCGACAGCGGCGGCACCGGGACAATCATTTCGTTTATCGATGTCCCTGATACTTACTGGGGCAAAAGCGCCATTGATTTTGTCGTGGCCAGAGGATTGTTTCTAGGAACCTCCGCCAACACCTTCTCCCCCGATATGCCCATGACCCGTGCCATGATGGTTACGGTTCTGTGGCGGCTGGCAGGTGAGCCTCAGATTACGGGGCAAACCTTTTCGGACGTCGCGGAAGGCACCTGGTACGATTCCGCCGTGGCGTGGGCACAGCAGAACGGGATTGTGAACGGCTACGGAAACGGACTGTTCGGGCCGGATGATGCCGCCTTGCGGGAACAGATCGCCGCCATCATGATGCGCTACGCCAAGCTCATCGGAATTGATACCTCCGGAACGGACAGTCTGAGCAGATTCTCAGACGGTGCATCAGTGTCCCCCTACGCTCAGGACATGATGAAATGGGCCGTGAGCTACGGACTCTTCCAGGGAGATGATCAGGGCAAACTCAATCCCGGAAGCACTGCCACCCGGGCTCAGGTCGCCACCATCTTCATGCGGTTTATCACAGCGGCGGAAGTCGGATAACATTGCTCGTCTCGGCCCGGTCAGGCCGGGTCTCTCCGGGAGCATGGCTCCTCCCGGAGAGACCAAACCGATCCGCCCGGAACGCGGGCAAAAAGGCAAATGCAACAAGCGACCGGCTTGCGGCAGTTTTTTTGCGCTTTTTTTCAGCTACACTTCTCTATTTTACAAGGGATTCAACTGTTTGCTAGTAATGGCTTCGGCGGTCTGCCGCCTTTTGGAACGCGGGCTTCGGAGCAGTGTTGCTAAATTTACTGGAAGAAAGGAAGAAGGTACAAGCAGGTATCGGGTCAAACACAGCAGGCGAATTCTACAACAGCTTATCCCGCAAACATGAGAAACAACTGAAGGAGTGTATTCTATGAGGAAAAATTGTTCCCGCGCGCTCGCCGTTTTGCTCAGTTTCGCCATGATAGTCAGTTTGTGCACAGTATCGCTGGCGGTCACCGACACCGGGATTACAATCATCAGTGATCCCGCGTCTCCTGCCATTGGAGATACTGTCACTCTGAGCGTTTCGGCAAGCTCGGATCTGGATCTGACCAACGCGGCCTATGCATGGTCGTATGCATCCTCGGACAGCGAAAGCACCGCTCTGGGAACCGACGCAGCCTATGTCTTTGATTTAAGCGCGGATACTGTGGGAACCTATACCTGTGTGGTGACCATCGGAGAAGCATCGTATTCCGCGTCCATCAGCATCGCCGCCCCCGACAGCACGGATGCGGACGAAACGACTGATGATGACTCGGGCGGGTCGTCTGATGATTCCGGCGGCGGAGGACAGACGGGCGATGGCGCGCCCTCGTCGGCCGCCATTTATGTGGACGAGGACGGGCTGAGTGACGACGCGTATTCCGACGCGGATTACACCGTCGCGGACGGCGCAAGTGGCGTTTCCGCTTCCGGTGCCGACGGAATCAGCCTGACCTCCGACAGCTACAGCGCAAATGGCATTGTCGCCACGGGCGACGGTGTAAACTTTACGCTGGGCGGCGAGACCGGTTATTACACCGTGGACGGCGACCGCTATAACAGCGTCATCCAGTTCGCCGCCACTGATGGCAACCTGGACAGCGACGGTGCCGGTACCGCCGTGGATGACGGCGCCACCATGAACATCATCAATTCCTATATTCAGGTGGATGGCGCGGGCCGCTATACCGTCAGCAACTACAACGACGGCACCCTGGTCATCAACGATTCCACCATCGTAGCAACGGGAAAGAGTCAGACGGATTATACCGATTCCGTCAGTGACCCGTTCTCCAACGCGGCGCTGCTGGTCAGCGGCACATCCCGCGCTAATTTCTCCATCGGACAGTCGCAGACCTACTACATCAATTCCAGCTGCATCGCGGAGGGCTGGGCGGCCATGTCCACTGACTCCGCCACAAACAGCGGACTGGATCTCTATTCCTATAACTCCTACGCCGAGTCAACCAACGGCGGCTACGGCACCTACGCCGACACCAATTGCCGCGTCTGGCTCTACGGCAGCGACATCACCGGCGGTGAACTGGGCGCCATCATTTCCAACAACGGCACGATCACCGTGGCCGACGGCGCCTCCGCTCCAGACAAGGTGACAGACAAGGTACTGGGCAACACAAACGACGGCGGAACCATTCTGGCGGGCGGACGCAACGGCGTTCAGATCCATTCCCCGGACATGATGGGCTCCGGCGCCAGCGACGCGCAGACCGCCACCTTTACTGTGGAGAACTCCACTGTGGCGGCGGAAGCCTCCCTGATCACCGACAGCGCGCTGGACTACGCGGATACCTATGGCGATGCCATCGGCGCCTACGTGGATTATATCAGCGGTTCCGCGATTCTGGTCAAGAGCACCAGCGCCAATATCAATCTCACCAACGCGACGCTGGAAACCTACAATGACACCCTGGTTCAGACCGTTCTCAACAGCGACAGCATGGGCCGTTTTCTGGACGCAGGCGACAACGACGCCGTTGACCCCGTCACGGTAAACATGACTGACATGAGCGCCTCCGGCGACATCCGCCACGAGGACTATCAGCGGGACATGGAGGTTAATCTGGATGACGCCACTCTCACCGGCGCGATCATCAAAGGAACGTATGACAGCTGGACGGCTCAGTGGGCGGATTACGGCAACGATGCCGCCAACTGGAATCCAGATGCCTCCTGGGACGGCACAAACAATCTGGACGTCACCCTGGAGGACGGCTCCACCTGGACGGTCACCGGAACCTCCACCCTCACCTCCCTCAAAGTTTCTCTCGACAGCACCCTGAATGCCATCATCACCAGCTACGGCACCATAACCCTCAACGCCGACGGTTCTTACTCATACACCGATGTGACGCTGGATCCAGTGGCAGGCAGCAGCATTACGGTTTCCAACGAGAAGCTCGACACGGGCACGGTTACCCTCCAGGTGAATGGAAGCAGCGTCACCCGGAACACCTACACCGGCTCCCTTACGAGCTACAAAAACCGCACCGACACCTACATTTTCGGCCTTCAGTTCGTAAACGGAGCGCTTAGTACCGACACCTCCGTGCTCTCAGACGTGGCCGACCTCAGTGAATCGGACGGAAGCTTTGTCATCTCCGGCCTTGCGCTGAACATCGATGAGGTATCCGGCTTTACCTCAGTGGTGGCCGACAGCAGCTCTGTGACGGTGGATGGCGCTGCTATTTACAATGACGGTTCAGACAGCGACGGCACCGACGCCAGCGACTTTACCGCCATCAACTCCACCTTCACCGCGGTGAACGGCGGCACTCTGGACATCTCCGACACCACCGTCGTGACCCACGGCTTCCTGCGCTCCGGCTTTATCGCCGATGGCAGCAGTGAAATTACCATCACAAACTCCAACTTTACCACCTACGGCGCGGATGACTCCTTCGATACGGACATTGCCAACAGCGCCAACCAGAGTGAGATGGTAACGCCTCCCTGGGTGCTGGGCATTTACGGCTCCGCCCGCACCGGCAACCTGCTGGGCGACTATCCCACCCTGAATGTCATTGATTCCACCATGACCACCGGCGGCTGGGCGGTGCTCTCCGTAGACGCCTGCACCTCGCCTGTGATCAACGCGGTGGATTCCACTCTGAAGGCGGTCACCTATGACGAGGGCGGCATGGATTACGGAGAGGATATCTTTGGCTATGACCGCAGCTACGGCTCTGGCTATGGTTCCTACTTCATCGGCAGCCCCTACGAGTATTTTTACGGCGTGACCTTTGACGGACTGACCTACGCCGGTATTTACACCGGCGGCACCGGTGTCTACCAGTCCTCCAACGGGACCATCAGCCTGCTGGACGCCTCGGAAACCACTCCCTCCGGCGTCACCGACGGCAGCACGGTGGTCGGCAACGGCAGCAATACCGTCATCAATACGGTCTTTGGCTTTATGACCCACGGCGCCGCCGACATCAGCGTTCTGGACGGCACTGAGGTCAACACCGAGGATGCCACCTTCCTCCTGAAGGCGGGCACGGTGGATATCACGGTGGACGACGCAGCCCTCAACCCCAACAACGGCGTCCTGGTCCAGATGATGGACAACGACGACTCCGTGGTGGGCATGGCCGATGGCGCTACACAGACCTTTAACACTTCCTTCACTGAAAAGGCGGGCTGGCCTGGTCTGGATGAGGCAGTCGGCGTCGCCCCTGCCGATTCCGGCGTCACAGCAGTCGGGGCGGCAGACAGCGTCACCCTCGCCAACACCGCTCCGGGGGCTGGCGGAGGAAGCGGCACAACGGTGCAGGCCATTACCCTGACCAACGGCGATTACAGCGGCGACCTCTATAACGGCACCGGCTATGTGGGCACCGCCAAGGAGCTGGACGTGACCATCGGTGCTGGCGCGACGCTGGACGGCGCCATCTCCGCCACTACCTTTATCCACTCCAGCGACGGCGGGCAGACCCAAAACACCTACTTCAACATTGAGCAATACTACCTGTTGGGCCATGTAGTGAACCGTCCCTACTATAACGGCTCCAACACAGTTTCCGTCTCCCTGACCGATGACGCGGTTTGGACGGTGGAGCCCGCGGGAATTTATGATGAAGCCGCCATCCTTACCAGCCTGACCATCGGCAGCGGCGCTTCGGTGCAGGCTCCGGAGGGCTACACACTGACCGTCACGAAGGACGGAACCAACATCACCCTTGAGGCCGGCCAGACCTACACCGGAACCATCGTACTCACGGTGAGCAAGAATGCCGCGTCTGGTGATACGGTAGTCATCGCCGACGATGGCAGCATTACGCTCAACAGCGAGGCCTACACCGCCGCCGACGGCAAGCTGGTCACAGTGACCGATGCCGACGGCGTGGAAGTGACGGGCGTTCCTGGAACCTATGTGGGCGCTGTCATCACCGAGACCGACCCCATCAGCAGCAGCTACAATTACCGCGCGGCCCTCTATGTGGACGGCAGCGGAGTTGAGGAGAGTCAATCGGTTCTCTCCGGTCTTGTCGGCGGAACGTACAGCAATTCCTCCGTCAGCGGCAGCAGCATCGTCTCTCAGGGCGAGGCCTTTAACGGCATTTTCGTGGACGGCGCGGCTTATGACATCAGCGACGTCAACATCTCCATGACCGGAAACGGCGCCAACGACTTTGTCGGCTACGGCACGGCTATCCTGGCGGCCGGCTCCAGCGAGGTGACCATTGACGGCTCCACGGTTGAGAACCAGGGCGTGGTACGCACCACGGTGGTTGCCATGGGCAGCGCAAAGCTGCTGGTGATGAACTCCACCCTGTCCAGCGCGGACGGCACCCAGGATGACGACTATGTGGGTACGGTCAGCACCTCCTCCATGAAGTCCGTGCCATGGATGCTGGGCTTAAACGGCAACGCCCGGGCCACCAACCTGCTGGGCGCGGCTCAGGCCACATACTTCAATTCCACCGTCACGGCGGAAAAATGGGGCGTGCTGTCCACCGACGAAAACTCCGGTGTCAGCCTGTACTCCATCAACAGCGATATTTATATCTCCGGCGGCATGAAGGATGTCGATACCATCGAGAGTCTCGCCGCCTCCGGCAGCTATGATTTCTACAACAGCAGCATCGGCAGAGGCTATCTGGGCGAAGCCGTATATCCCTTCGGCTCCAGCGACTCCCCCAGCGGCTACGCAACCTATTCCATCGGCGCGACTCAGGTGATTTTCGCAGGCAGCACCATTGTAGCCCCCACCTACATCGGTGTCTGCGCCAACGGTGCCTCCGGCATCACCCTGACCTCCAGTGATTCCGGCAATATCAGCTCCGCCTACGGCTACGACACCATTTCAAGCAGCGTGGTGGACACCGTAACCAAGGCATACTCCGAACGGTTCGGCATCATGTACCACAGCGGGGCAGGCTCCGGAACCACCTACGTCAACGACGGCACCGAGCTCTATACCGGCGAAACCACCTTCCTCATCAAGGGCTGCGGCACCAACATCGACGTGGACGACGCGGTTCTGAGCTCCGGCACGGGCGTCATTCTGCAGGTCATCGACAACGACGACGCGGGAATCGAGGTCAGCAACGGCGTCATGTCAACCACCGCCCCCTACACCGAGACGCATGGCAGCGGCGACACCAACTCTACCGACGGCACCGCCGACGGCGGCGTCACCGCCAACTTCTCCGACATGACCCTCAGCGGCGACATGTTCAACTCCTCCGGCTATGAGGGCGCAACCGAGGCCAGCGGCGAGGGTGATCTGGCCGGCGGAGGCAGCTCCACCACCGACCTCACCGTGAACCTGACCAACGTCACCTACACCGGTGTGATCTCCACCTCCGAGTCATGGCACAACAACTACTCAGATGTGGATACCAAGAGCATTAATCCTGAGGATTACGACTATATCAGCAGCAAGACCGACACCGTCTCCGCTCCCGCTTACGCGGAAGTAGTGGTCAATCTGGTCAACACCACTTGGACTGTGGATAAGACCGGCTATCTGACCGCGCTGGAAATCGATGCGGACAGCACAATCAACGGCGTTGTGTATGTGAACGGAACCAAGACCGTTCCCCAGGCCGGAGTCCTTTATACCGGCGTCATCACGGTGGAGAAGTCAGGCTCCGAGAACGTTGAAACCGGCACCTATACCGTCACGCTGGTGCCCTCCGATGATGTTCTGCAGTCAGGCGATACCCTGACAGTCAACGTGGTCATCACCTCCGACGACTACGACACCGTGGCAGCCTATCAGGCGGACATCAGCTACGATCCGTCTCTGCTCACGCTGTCGGATGCCTCCGGCATCAACGGCTTTGACTACAAGAATAATGCAAGCAGCGGAGTCGTGCGAATTTCCAGCTACGGAGAAGATCAGGCTCTCGGAAACGGCCTTGTGGTTGCCGTTCTGACCTTTACCGTGCCCGATGACGCCGCTTCGGAGCAGACCACCACCCTTACTCTTTCCAACCTGACAGTCAGCGACACCAGCACTGCGTCAAGCGAATCCTCGACCGCACAGTCCGGCGGTACGGTCACCCTCTATATCAACAAGACCGGATACGGCATCACCTTCATCGACTACGACACCTACAACGCGGCTCCCACTGATCAGAAGGTAATGCTGGTGAAGGTATTCAGTCCCGCGGACGGCATAACGTACTATTATAACGGCACGGCCATGTATTATTCCAGCATGTATCTGGCCTATGTCACAATAGTGGACGCGGATACCACCGCCGACGAAGCCGAGGCGCTCATTACGGCGGTATCCGGGACGGATCTCGTGGTTTCCTACGACGGCGACGTCACGCAAAACAACGTGGTCAACATCAATGACGCGCAGATGGTCTACAATTTCTACACTCAAAAGTCAATCAGCACCACCGTCACGATTCTCCAGCGTCTGGAGGCCGATGTCAACGGCGACGGCACCGTGGACAGCGCCGACGCCAGAGCCATTCAGGTGATCATTCTGAATCAGAACAGCTAAATCCAATTCATTATCCAACAACTCTGAAAGAACTCTGCCCGCAACGGGCAGAGTTCTTTCACTGGTCAGACATCCTTAATTGCATCTGCAACCCTCCGGTACTAGACCTTTATGGCATAATATGATAAAATAAGGGCGTTAAAATGAAACTTTGCAAGGAGCGGTTGCGCTATGAAGGAATATGAAAACGAAGATCTGATTGTCCACTGGTATCCTGAGCTGTGCTCCCATCCAGGAATATGTCTGCGAACCCTGCCGGAGGTGTTTGATGTCCACCGACGGCCTTGGGTGAATATCAACGGCGCGGAACCCATTGAAATCATCAAGGCCGTTGATTTGTGTCCCTCCGGCGCGCTGAGATATTCACTTCCAGAGGGTTCTCGCATTCGCTCGGAGGAAGCCTGTGGCCCGGGCCGTCTTGACCTGCAACCGCCCTCCGCCGCCGTTATTACCATTAAACCAATTCCAAACGGCCCGCTGATCATCGACGGTCCCGCCGCGATTATTGACACAAGCGGGAACACGACGTTTGAAGCTCAGAAAATGGTATTATGCAGCTGCGGCTGCTCCTGCAACAAGCCATTCTGTGACGGTTCCCACATGAAAAACAAACCATAAGCCGCCACCCTCTGCCATATACATACACGAAAAAGTCCTCCTGTGGGAGGGCTTTTCCTTTTTTTAGTTATTTCAGTTCAAGGTACCGAAAAACGGTTCGCATAAAAAATTTCAAACTAATTATAAGTTTAGCTGTTATACTAAATCAGCTTACGGCATGATCACAACATGAAAGGAAACAAACATGAAAAGAACAATCAGCTTGACATTACTCGCCGCAATGATGGCCTTTGCCTTATATAGCTGCGGCACCAGCTCCTCATCAGACTCCAGTACGGCTTCCTCCGACACGACCTCCACCGACGCGGAGGAAACCGATCTGAGCAATACCACAGTTACCGGTCAGGTTACAGAAGTAAACGGCACCTCTATCACCTTGATTTTGGGTGAACTCGCTGAGAATGACAGCAAGGGCGAAGCACCCTCCGATGAAAAAACTTCCTCCGATGCCGCCACTGGTGAGACTCCTTCCGGCGACGCTTCCATCGGCGAAGCTCCCTCTGGTGAGGCTCCTTCGGGCGACGCTGCCACCGGTGAAACTCCCTCCGGTGAAGCTCCTTCCGGGGATGCTGCTACCGGCGAAACTCCCTCCGGTGAAGCTCCCTCTGGTGATGCTGCTACTGGCGAAGCTCCCTCTGGTCAGAAGTCTGGAGGCGCGGCGGCGAGCTTCACCGCCGGGGATGAGACTATTACCATTACCATCAGCGATGATACCGCCATTACCGTTGAGGGTATGGGCGAAGCAACGGACGGCACTGCGGATGACATTTCCACCGACAGCATTCTGGAGGTAACCTTCGGAGACGATAATACGGTAACCTCAATCGTTGTCAAAAACGTCATGGGCGGTCAGGACATGGGTGGTCAGGACATGGGCGGCAAGAGCGAGAGCACCGACGCCGAACAAACATCCTCCCAGACCTCAAGCGCAGCCTAATTTACATGATGCCTGTCCCGTAAGCAATTGTCGAAACGCCTCAATATGGCTAGACAGCAAAAGCCCCCGGCTAAGCCGGGGGCTTTTGTCGCTCTTACTTACGATTTTACATCATAGCCCTGCTCTTCAATGGCCTCCCGAATGGCTTTCGCCTCCAACACTGACGGCTCAAAGCTAACTGAAACGGTCTTATCCGCCAAACTGACCGAAACATCATCCACCCCCGACAGAGCGGAAACCGCCTTTTTGACTCTTGCCTCGCAGTGCGCGCAGGACATACCTTCTACATTCAAAACAAGCTTTTCCATTATTTTGTTCTCCTTTTTCAATAAAAATTATGCGTTTTAACCGCAGCCCGGCTGAGGGGCTTGACCGTGGCGCTCCACCCCGATGGCGGGAACAGTCAGGCTCATTTGAACCAGCAAGAACACCAGTGGAGCGCTGTGAGCACTCATGAATCCGGGCATACCGGTGACGGCATCATTTTTTTGAGTCATGGCATCCACTCCTTTGCAGGGATCTCGGCCGGTAAGGTTTTGCTAACCCCATTATACCTGAACCGCGGCACTTTGAAAAGAGAAACATGAAACGGGTGTGGAGCGAAAACCGCTCCACACCCGTCATTCAACATCCGTGATTCCATCGCCGCGGATGAAGTCAGACTTCCTTAGGTTTTCTGTGCTCAGTCGCCTTCCACAGTGGTGCCTGTCAGGTCAGCAAAGGGAACGATGGTTGCGCCCGCGGGAGGTGTGGTCTCGGCAGTCGTGGTCGCGGCCGTGCAGGTGCTGTTGATCTCAATGGACAGAGACGCGATGTTACCTAAAAGGGCACTCATCTGGCAAGTGGAGATTCCGTCCGCGCCTTGAGACGCATCCAACGTGATATCAATGGTCTCCGGCAGACCGCCGAAGAGCGCGAGAGTGGTGAGCTCATCCCCGCTCAGACTGTCGGAGATGAAATCGGTGGAAACAGCGGCGGTTCCGCTGACAGTGTAGCCGGTAACCGCACCAGAGGAATCGGTGGTCAGGGTCAGGGCAACAGAACCGTCTGCACCGAACGGAGCAAGAGACAGGGTATTTTCATATCCTGCCGCGGTTTTGGTAAAGGCGCTGTCGGAAAGGGCGGCCGCCACAGAGTTCAGGGTTTCGGATACCTCCTGATATCCGGTGGATGCCTTGCCGTCCAGGGAAATTTCATTTCCGGCCGCGGTCAAAAGAAGCGAGGTAAGGTCATAATCATGGCTCAGAAGATCAGCCAGGGAAATACCCAAACCGCTTTCAGCGAAGAGTTCATTTAAATCAATGGAGATCCATGCACCCGCCGGAATCCCCAGCTGCTCGTTGATCGCGTCACTATAGAGACAATAGACCATTGCGTTGGAGAGATCGGCGCGTACCTCCACGCTGAGTCCAGCGGAGCCGTCGGAGAAGCCCGACCCGAGATCTTCGTCGGTCAATCCCGTCAGGCTCATCAGACCCGCCAAATTCAACGTAAAGGATTCCGTCAGCTGCGCGGCGGTTCCGTCTACGCTGACTCCGCTGACCGTGCCGTCAAGAGACGCCATGGTCTGCCCCAGCATCAGAAGCTCCATAGCAAAGGTTTCATTGACCGAGAGGCTGGATGCATCCAAGGTCTTGGAATAGTCCATATAGTTCTCAAGAATGGTAAACTGATAGTTGCTGAGCACCTGAGAAACCAGTTTGTCGGTATCGACAATCACAACGGTATGACTGTCCTGATCCCAGCCGATGTTGCAGCCAAAGGCCTCAGCGGCAAACCGGACGGGGACGTATGTACGGTTGGATGTACTGTCAACATAGGGGGCAGTGTCCATGGAAAGTGTGGTTGTACTGCCGTCCTTGGTCACGGTGACATCAACAGACCCCACTGTTATGGTGATCGTGGTTCCGTTTAACGTGGCGGTAATGGTGGATGTTTCTGAATCCCACTGCGTTGTTCCGCCCATCGCCTCCACCACCGCGGTCAGGGGCAGCATGGTGCGTCCGTCCTTCACGCAGGGGGAAGCATCTGAAAAGTCGATGGTCTGACCATCCACGACTACGGAAACACCCTGAGTCTCCGCCGCCATTGCGGAAATGGAGATGGTCAGAAGCAGGGCGAAGGATAGCAGCACCGATAAAATGCGTTTTGCTGATTTCACTGTTTTCATGAACAAGGCCTCCAAAATTTAAGAAATACTTCAGTATCATCATATTTTACCACAATTAAGATAAAAATTCAACTGTGCGGCAATTTGTTAAGAAAATATTAATCCCCTCGGTTCAGAATCCGAATAAGATCATCGGCGGTATTGTCCTGCGGGTGGAGCCGCACATGCGCCAGAAGCCTTCTCTGCGCGGCGCCGATCTCAGGGCCCCGCAGCCCCATCCGGTACATCGCTCCGCCGGAAAGGGCCAGGTCGCGGATGCCGGGGGCAGCGCCGTCATTCAATATTTCTCGAATGACGCGGCGTTCCAGACGCAGAGAGCTTAAAAATTCCTTCCGGCCGGAGATAGCGCCTTCTTCCTCCAAAAGCCCGCAGAGGGCGCTCCAGCGGGCAGGCGCGTGGGGCTCCCGCTCACTCAGCCTCCCAAGCTCCGGCGAAGCCCGTTTGAGAAGGAAGCGGTCCATCAGTCCGAGAGAGAACAGTCCGTCCGCCCATCCAGGGAACGGGGCACAGATGGCTTTTTCCAGCTCTGTCCTGACGCGCTCCGCCGAAACGCTCCGCGCCCGTTGCGCGTAAAGCGCCACAGCCTCGGTGACATCCGTGCTGATGGAAAAATCCAGCTGCGCGGCAAACCGGAGGGCGCGAAACATCCGAAGGGCGTCCTCCCCGAAGCGCTGTTCCGGCGTCCCGACACACCGGATGACGCGGGCATCCAAATCCTGCCGTCCGCCGAAAGGGTCAACGACCCCGCCGGACGCGTCCAGCGCCATGGCGTTTATGGTGAAATCGCGGCGGGACAGATCGTCGGTCAACGTGGCGTCAAAGGAAACCTGATCGGGATGCCGCCCGTCAGAGTAGGCGCTCTCCCTGCGGAAGGTCGTCACCTCAATTTTCATACCGTCTAAGAAAACGGATACCGTTCCGTGGCGCAGGCCGGTGGGAACGGTTTTGTCAAACAGCGCTGTCACCGTTTCTGGCAAAGCGGAGGTGGTCACGTCCCAGTCTGAGGGAGGGCGTCCCAACAGAAGGTCGCGGACGCAGCCTCCCACGGGATATGCCTCGTGTCCACTACTCCGAAGTGCCTCACAGCAGACCGAGACAGGCCGTGGAATCAGATTCATTTCTTCACCTCCGGTATTTTTTTCGGTGGGAGCGTCTATAATGTTTTCATACGGTTCCCTTGTCATTTGAAAGCAAAAGGATTATAATATGACGTCTGTGAAGCTTACCACAACGGTTCCTGCCGCACGCATTCACGCGGAACCGGCAGCACCCCTTCAAAGCCCATTCACCCTGCATTTACGATACCTGCAATACCGCCCCGGCTGTGCTCCTGTGAGCCGTGCCCGGTGTCACATAAATCATTTCTTAGAATGAAAGGCGTGTCAATCAATGCTGAACAAAGCTCATATTGAAGATTATATGAAGCCCGGCCGCCGGGCCCATCTGGTGGGAATCGGCGGCGTTTCCATGTCCCCGCTGGCGGAGGTTCTGGCGGACCGTGGCATGATCATCACCGGCTCGGACATCAGTGAGAGTGAGAAGGTAAAGCACCTGCGTTCCCTTGGAATGGATGTGGCCATCGGCCACAGAGCGGAAAACCTGGGCGGAGCGGAGTGCGTCATCCGTACGGCGGCGGTTCATGACGAAAATCCGGAAATCGCCGCCGCCCACGCACAGAATATTCCCGTGTTCGAGCGGGCTCAGGCCTGGGGCGCGATCATGAGGGGATACCAAAACGCGCTGTGCATCTCAGGCACCCACGGAAAGACCACCACCACCTCGATGTGCACGCACATCGCCATGGCCGCGGGCAGCGACCCCACCGTGATGATCGGCGGCACTCTGCCGCTGCTGGGAACCGGGTACCGGGTTGGAAACGGCGGCATGATTATTATGGAATCCTGCGAATATTGCAACTCGTTTCTCTCCTTTTTCCCCACTGTGGCGGTCATCCTGAATATTGAGGCAGATCACCTTGACTTTTTCAAGGATTTGGAGGACGTGAAGCACTCCTTCCGTGCCTTCGCGGAGCTGACTCCTGAAGACGGCACGATCGTTGCCAACTGCGAAGACCTCAACACCATGGACGCGCTGCGGGAGATCGGGCGTCCCATACTGACCTTCGGACTGGAGCGGGGCGATGTGCATGGCGAGCGCCTGTCCTGGAGCAACGGACTCCCCACCTTTGATATTGTGGTGCGGGGAGAGGTCTTCGCCCATGTGTCCCTGAACATACCGGGCATTTATAACGTCAAAAACGCCATTGCCGCCACAGCGGCGGCCGCAGCCGTAGGGCTGCCGTCGGCGGCGGTGGAGCAGGGACTAAGCGCGTTCCGGGGCGCGGGCAGGCGCTTCGAACACAAGGGTACTTATCAAGGGGCCGAGATTTATGACGACTATGCCCACCATCCCGGCGAACTGACCGCCCTTCTCAGCGCTGCAAAAGGCCTTTCCTATCAGCGGGTCATCTGCGCCTTCCAGCCCCACACCTACACCCGGACCCAGGCGCTTTTCCCCGATTTTATCGAGGCGCTGAAGCTTGCCGACAAAGTTCTTCTGGCGGAAATTTATGCAGCCAGGGAGCAAAATACCATTGGCATTTCGTCGGCCGATCTGGCAAAGGAGATTCCCGGAGCAGAATATTTCCCCTCGTTTCCTGCCCTCACCCAGCGGCTGCGGGAGCTTGCCTCCCCCGGCGATTTGATTCTGACTGTGGGCGCGGGTGACATTTACCGCACCGGAGAGGAATTGGTCAAATCCATCTGAGCTCCAAATCGACAAGGCAGTAACATTCCGCAAATGGAAGAAATCCTCCGTGCGCCGTGCGCCCGGAGGATTTTTGTACGCCTTTCACAAATTAATGGTTCATCTGCTTGCGGCGGGAAATATTGATGGTGCCGTCCTGCATGGTGGAGAGCCATTCCAGAGATTTGCCCGTACCGTAGGCGACGCAGGAAATCGCGTCGTCCGCCACATGGGTCTCAATACCGGTGTGGGACTCCAGCAGCTTGTCAAAGCCCCAAATCAGAGAACCGCCGCCGGTCATGACAATGCCGTTGGTGGAAATGTCCGCCACCAGCTCCGGTGGTGTGCGCTCCAGAACAGAGTGGATGGTCTCCAGAATGCGGGTGGTCGTCTCCTCAAAGGCCTCAATCATCTCGGACGAGGTCACGCTGAAGACACGGGGCAATCCGGTCATGAGGCAGCGGCCCTTAATTTCAGCGGTGACTTCCTCCGGACGGGGAAAAACACATCCGATGGAACACTTCAGCTCTTCCGCGGTACGCTCGCCAATCAGTACATTATGCTTGCGGCGTATGTACTTGATAATGGCCTCATCAAACTGGTCGCCCGCAACCTTGATGGATTCTGAGGTGACAATACCGGACAGTGAGATCACCGCCACATCGGTGGTGCCGCCGCCGATGTCCACGATCATGTGTCCATCGGGCTTGTTGATGTCGATACCGGCTCCGATCGCGGCGGCAAGGGGCTCCTCAATCAGGTAGACGCGGCGAGCCCCCGCCTGAAGGCCGGCGTCGATGACCGCGCGCTCCTCCACCTCGGTAATACCGGATGGGACGCAGATCACCACACGGGGCTTAAAAATACGGAAGGATACGGACTTGCGGATAAATTCCCTCAGCATCCGTTCGGTCATATCATAATCGGAGATCACGCCCTCGCGGAGAGGACGGATCGCCACAATGTTGCCGGGGGTGCGTCCCAGCATCCGTTGGGCGTCCGTGCCAACCTTGAGCAGCTTTCCGGTATTTTTATCCACGGCAACGACAGAAGGCTCCTGAAGAACAATTCCTTTGCCGTCCACATAAACCAGGATGGAAGCGGTACCCAAATCTATACCGATATCTTTACTGAACATAGTGACACCTCATATTGTATTTTTCTCCGCCCGGCAGATGTTTCTTTCTTGTTTAACGTCAGAAAGTCTATCCATAGAAAGCGGAAATTATCCCTATTTTTTTATTATATAATGTCTGGTTTTGTTTTTCAATGGAAAATTGCACGAACATACCGCAAATTAGGTCCGCGCTCTTGCCAAGGTGGCGCACACCACGCCGGAGGCTCCAGCGGCCCGCAGTACCCGGGCGCACTCTGATAGTGTTGCCCCTGTGGTCATAATATCGTCAATCAGCAGCACACGCCGCCCGGCAACCAGTTCTGGATCGGCAGCCTCATAGGCGTTGAGGATATTCGCGTGGCGCTCCCCGTCTCCCTCCAGTCCGGATTGGGCGTCGGTGTGGCGCACCTTTTTCAGCGTCTCCACCGCCACGTCGTCCAGACGCAGGGCCGCGGCCATGGCCAGCAGCATCGCCTGATCATAGCCTCTCGCTTTGCGCCGCTGCTTTGACAGGGGCACCCATGTGATGAGGTCATACCGCCCGGACAGATGATCCCGGACGCACTCCGCCACCAGAGCCCCGTACGCCTCGCTGTAGCCTCGGCAGTCCTTAAATTTATAGCGGTGAAAGGAGCTTCGTACCGCATCGTTATAGCGAAGAGGGGAGACTGCCAGAGAAAAGGACTCTCCGGCCTGTTCCGCGGCAGTGCCGTGCAGCCAGGGCAGAGCATTCCTGCAGCCGGAACAGATATGGCGCTCTCCGCGAAGCAGAAGCCCACGGCAAAAGATACATTTGGGAGGAAACAAAAGGTCCAAAAAACCGCTGATCACGCCTGTATGATTCCGCATTAACAGCACGCTCCCGATTCATCATTTCAAGTGATAACTGGAGAAATGTCCGGACTTTACTCAAGCTCCGACAGTCTGGCCCGCAGGCCGCTGTACCGCCTCTGTTGGCGGTTATTGCGTATCATTTGTGAAATGACAGCCTCATCGCCCACCACGATAAACAGCTCTCTTGCCCGGGTAATAGCGGTATAGAGCACTCCGCGGGTCAACAGCGACGGCGCGCCGTCAAAGGCCGCCAGGATCACCGCCCGGTATTCGCTGCCCTGCGCCTTATGCACGGTAACGGCAAAAGCAGGTTCCAGCTCGCCGAGCATCTCGGGGCTGTAGTCCACTACCCTGCCTTCAAAATCTACGGTAAGCGTCCCGTTTTTCAAATCTACCTCAGTTATTTTTCCAATATCTCCGTTAAAAATTCCCATTCCGTTCTGCAGGTCGCCGTCCATCCGCCACAGCACATCATAATTGTTTTTTACCTGCATCACCCGGTCACCGGTTCTGAAGGTATAATCGCCGAAGCGGCGCTCCTCCTTTTCCTCAGAGGGCGGGTTCAGCGCGGCCTGAAGGGCGCTGTTGAGGGCTGCGGTTCCTGTTCCCCGGCGGCGGGTGGGCGAGAGCACCTGAATTTGATCGGCGGGAATACCCATGTTCTGCGGGAGCCGGGTTTTACACAGCTCCGTGATGGTTTCCACCGTGGAAAGGCCGTCCCGGCGGCGCAAAAAGAAGAAATCTCCGCCTTCGTTGCGCAGTCTGGGGAGCTGTCCCTGGTTGACCGCATGGGCGTTCATGACAATGGCGCTCTCCTGGGCCTGACGAAAAATTTCGGTGAGCCGAACGGATGGAATAGTCCCGCAGCGCAGCAAATCCGAGAGGACGCTGCCCGGCCCCACGGAGGGGAGCTGGTCGGGATCCCCCACCAGAATCAGGCGGCAGTCTCCCCGCAGCGCCGTCAGAAGCGCCCGCATCAGCATAATGTCCACCATGGAGGTCTCGTCAACGATCACCGCGTCGGCGCGCAAGGGGTTGTCCGCGTCGTGGAAAAACACCAGCTGCCCGGTGGCCGAGTCAAAGCGGGTCTCCAGCAGGCGGTGGATGGTGTAGCCCTCGGAGCCGCAGGCCTCCCCCAGGCGCTTGGCGGCCCGTCCGGTGGGCGCCGCGAGAGCGGTCTCCAGCCCCAGCGTCTCAAACAGGCGCAGAACGCCCCGAAGGGATGTGGTTTTTCCGGTACCGGGGCCTCCGGAAAGCAGCATAACCTGCCGGGAGGCGGCAATTCTGACCGCGTCGCGCTGGGAATCGGCGTAGGAAATGCCCTGCTCCCGCTCGATTTGCGACATCAGCCGATCCAACTGCTTGGGTGGAAGCAGCTCGGCGGCGCTCATCTCCGCCAGGCGGAACGCAACATAGGTTTCTGCCTCATGGAGGTCGGCAAGGTAGCAGGCGGTCTCCCCCGCGATGTCCTCGGTTACGATTGCTCCCCGGCTCTCCAGCGCATCCAGAGACACCTCCAGACAGTCACTCCCCACATCGATGAGCTGGGCGGTGGCGTCCAGAAGCTTGCGCCTTGGGAGAAAGGTGTGTCCGTTTCCCGTGTTGTGGGAGAGCTCAAATAAAAGCGCCGCCTCCAGCCGCTGGGGATCGGAGCCCTGAAGCCCGATAGAGAGGGCGAGGCCGTCCGCGGCGGAAAACGCGACCCCCAGCTCGCTGTCGACCAGCATATAGGGATTATCCTTTAATGCTTCCAGCGCCACATCACCGAACCGGCGGTAAAGCGGCATTGCCAGCTGGGCGGGCAGGGCGTGCTCGGTAAGAAAAGTCAGCAGCCTGCGCATTCCCATCTGGCGGCGGAACGCCTCTCCGATGGAGAGGGCGCGCTTGCGGGTGATACCCTTGAAGCCAGCCAGCTTTTCCGGCTCTTCCTCCAGAATCCGGAAGGTGTCCGCCCCGAATTCATCCACCAGCCGGCGGGCGGTGGCAAGCCCCACGCCTTTCACCGCTCCCGAGGCAAGGTAATCGAACATCGCCTTGGCGCCGGATGGCATCTCCCGCCGGATGACCTCCGCCTTGAACTGCGGGCCATAGGTGGCGTGATGAATCCATCTTCCCTCCGCTGAAACGCCCTCACCGGGCGAAATACCCGGCATACAGCCCACCATGGTAACGGCTCCCCGCTCTTGCGTGGTCAGCCGCAGAATGGTATATCCGTTTTCCTCATTCCGGTAAACCAATTCGGAAACAGTACCCGCTATTTGGTTGTTAAGGTGCTGCTCATCCATGCCGTAAGCTCCGTAATAGGGGTATAGCTCACCCCGTTTTCCTGTTCCGTCAGACGAAGGGCAATCTGCTTTCCTTCTTCGTCCAGGGCGACGTCCGCAATCACGATGGAAAAGTCGGGCACCCCGGCTTCCCGCATCCATTTTAAGCTTCTAATGGTGTGCTCTAAATTTGCCCCGCCGTCAAAGCCCAGCACGACAGAAATCATAGGCGCGTTTCGCGCGTCGGGGGCGACGAGTTTTCCAAATAAAATCCACATCAGAGATAAAAACCCAAGGGCGGCGAATAAAGAGACGAAAACTTCTAAAAATGTCTGCAAGGAACCCACCTCCGCATTATCCTATGCGTCGGCCCGGAATCTGTGAACGGACGTGCTTCGGCCGGTTCCCGCTCTTCAGTGTATCATCATCCGAGGGCAGACGCAAGAAGAAGCGCGCATTTTAAGCGATTTCAGCTTGTTCCGTCAGAAAAGTTGTGATAAAATAGCAACAACATATGTGATTTGCGCGAAAACCGCCAAATACACAGGAGAGAAGGCTTACAGATGACCTATCAGGAAGAATTTATTTCGTTTATGGTGCAGTCCGGAGTGCTGACCTTTGGGGATTTCGTAACCAAAAGCGGACGCCGGACGCCTTATTTTGTCAACACGGGAAACTACAAAACCGGTGCCCAGATTGCCCAGCTGGGAGACTATTACGCCGCCTGCGTGCAGGAACACTTACCTGAAGGCATCGACTGTCTCTTCGGGCCTGCCTACAAGGGAATCCCCTTGGTAACCGCCACGGCGGCCTCTCTGGCGAGAACCTATGGCCGCGACCTGCCTTTCGCCTTCAACCGGAAGGAAGCCAAGGATCATGGTGAGGGGGGCAGTCTGGTGGGCTTTAAGCCAAGCGCGGGCGACCGCATCGCCATCATTGAGGATGTAGTAACCGCGGGAACCGCCGTCCGGGAAACCATCGCGTTTTTTAAAACTGTCGCCGATGTCAGAATTGAGGCTCTGTTTGTCTCCGTGGATCGTATGGAGCGGGGTACGAGAGCGTGCACCACACTGGACGAGCTACGGGAGGATTTGGGCATAGCCGTCTATCCCATCGTGACCATCCGCGAGATTCTGGCCTTCCTGACAAAGAATCCCGTGGACGGGAAGCTCTGCATCGATGAGTCCTGCGCTGCGGCCATCGAAGCTTATTTACAGCAGTATGGCGCCAGATAGCATTCACCAAGGACACCGCCTGCGCGTCAAACAGGAATTTTTGGCGCGGGGGCTTGAGGGGATGCCTGACCACAAGGCGCTGGAACTCCTGCTTTTTTACGCCCGCCCTCAGGGCGATGTGAATCCTCTGGCACACGCGCTGATTGACCATTTCGGCAGCTTCTCCGGCGTACTGAACGCGACGCCCGAACAGCTGATGGCGGTTCCGGGGCTGGGGGAGCACTCCGCCGTGCTCATTAAGCTGGTCACAGCCATCGGGGCGCGGTATCTGGAGGATAAAAGCCGCATCGGCGATCTGATCGACAGCAGCAGCCGGATCCGGGAACTGTTCGCCCCCTATTTCTTCGGCAGCCGCTACGAGAGGGCCTACGTGGCCTGTCTGGACGGAAAGCGCAAGCTCCTGTCCTGCAGGCTTCTGGACGAGGGCACCGTGGACAGCGCCAACGTCAGCATCCGCAAGATGATGGAAATTGCTATGGCCTGCAACGCGTCTTACATGATTCTTGCCCACAATCATGTCAGCGGCATCGCCTGGCCCTCTACCGCGGATATTCTGACCACCCGGCAGGTGCACGAAGCCTTCAAGAGGGTGGGCATCGGGCTGGTTGATCATGTGATCTTCTGTGACGACGACATGGTTTCCATGCGAGACAGTCACATGATGGTGGATTTAACCTAGGTGATATTGGTTCTTGCAATCGAACATGTGTTTTGATATAATAAAGAACAGATGTGCGAGAAACATAATTGTGGAGGCGATGGTATGCCGCGGTTTGAGTTAGTATCCGACTATGTGCCCTCCGGCGACCAGCCTGAGGCCATTGACGCGCTGGCTCGTGGTGTGGAGCTTGGATTAGACGAGCAAACCCTCCTAGGGGTCACCGGCTCTGGCAAAACCTTTACCATGGCAAAGGTCATCGAGCGGCTACACCGCCCGGCGCTTGTGCTGGCCCACAACAAGACCCTTGCCGCCCAGCTCTGCGCTGAGTTCCGCGAATTTTTCCCCAATAACGCGGTGGAGTATTTCGTCTCCTACTACGACTATTACCAGCCGGAGGCCTATATTGCCCACACCGACACCTTTATTGAAAAAGATTCCTCCATTAATGAGGAGATTGAGCGTCTACGCCACTCCGCCACCTCCGCCCTCTTCGAGCGGCGGGATGTGATCGTGGTGTCGTCAGTCTCCTGTATTTACGGACTGGGCGACCCCATTGACTACGCCAACATGGTGGTTTCCCTCCGTGAGGGGATGGAAAAGAAGCGAGACGAGCTGCTGAAAAAGCTGGTGGAAATCCGCTATGAGCGCAACGATATCGCCTTTGAGCGCAACATGTTCCGGGTGCGCGGGGACACGGTGGAAATCTTCCCGGTTTACGCCAGAGACTACGCCATCCGGGTGGAGTTTTTCGGCGATGAAATCGACCGTATCTCTGAAATTAACCCCGTGACGGGCGCGCCAAACCGCCGTCTCTCCCATATTGCCATTTACCCCGCCTCCCACTATGTGACCACGAAGGAGAAGATGGACGCCGCCATCTCCGAAATCTACCAAGAGATGGAGGGTCGGGTCGCTTATTTTCAGGGGCGCGACAAGCTCATTGAGGCGCAGCGTATCAAAGAGCGGGTTATGTATGATGTGGAGATGATGCAGGAGCTGGGGTACTGCAGCGGCATTGAAAATTACAGCCGCGTGATTTCTGGCCGCCCGGAGGGCTCCCCGCCGATGACGCTTTTGGATTATTTCCCCAAGGATTTTCTGCTGTTTGTGGACGAGAGCCATGTGACCCTGCCTCAGGTACGCGCGATGTATGCCGGAGATCGGGCGCGGAAGCAGGCTTTGGTTGAATACGGCTTTCGGCTGCCCTGCGCCTTTGACAACCGCCCGCTGAATTTTGAGGAATTTACTCAACGCATCGGGCAGGCCGTTTTTGTTTCGGCAACGCCGGGAGAGTATGAGCGCACCCGCTCCGGGCAGATTGTGGAACAGGTGATCCGTCCCACGGGTCTGGTAGACCCGAACATTGAGGTTCGGCCCGTGGAGGGACAGATCGACGACCTGATCGGAGAGATCAACGAGCGCACTGCCCGGCAAGAGCGGGTTCTGGTGACCACGCTGACGAAAAAAATGGCAGAGGACTTGACCGCCTATCTGAAAAACGCGGGTATCCGGGTGCGCTATATGCACCACGACATTGACACCATTGAGCGCATGGAGATTATCCGCGACTTGCGTCTGGGCGTCTTTGACGTGCTCGTGGGCATCAACCTTTTAAGAGAGGGTCTGGATTTGCCCGAGGTCTCCCTCGTCGCCATTCTGGACGCGGATAAGGAGGGCTTCCTCCGCTCGGAGACTTCTCTGGTTCAGACCATCGGCCGTGCCGCCCGAAACGCCCAGGGACTGGTCATCATGTACGCCGACCGGTATACCCCCTCCATGCGCGCCGCCATCGGGGAAACCGAGCGCCGCAGGGAGAAACAGATGGCTTTCAACGAGGCACACGGCATTGTTCCCAAAACCATCGTCAAGTCCGTCCGTGATTTGATTGAGATCTCCAAGCCCTCTGACGCGCGCTCCGATGATCTGAAAAACGCCAAACAGATGACCAAGCCGGAGCGGGAGGCCGCCATTGCCAAGCTGGAGCGGGAAATGAAGGAAGCGGCCAAAATGCTGGAGTTTGAGTACGCCGCCGCCCTGCGTGATCAGATCATCCAGCTGCGGGGCAGCGGATAATGTGCTGTCTTCTGCCCGTGAGCCGCTTGCCTGAATACGCCGAACCGATAAAGGAGAACCGTCATGCTCGACCATATCCATGTCAAGGGCGCCCGCGCCCACAACCTGAAAAATATCGACATTAACATTCCCCGCGACAAGCTGGTGGTGCTGACCGGTCTGTCCGGCTCCGGAAAATCCTCTCTCGCCTTTGACACCATCTACGCGGAGGGTCAGCGGAGATATGTAGAGTCCCTCTCCTCCTATGCCCGCCAGTTTTTAGGACAGATGGAAAAACCGGACGTGGATTATATTGAGGGTCTCTCCCCCGCGATTTCCATTGATCAAAAAACCACCTCAAAGAATCCCCGCTCTACCGTTGGCACCGTCACCGAGATTTACGACTATCTGCGTCTGCTCTGGGCCCGGGTGGGCACTCCCCATTGCCCGGTGTGCGGCAAGGAAATTCACCAGCAGACCATCGACCAGATCATTGATCAGGTGATGCAGCTGCCCGAATCCACCCGCATTCAGGTGCTGGCGCCGGTGGTGCGGGCGCGGAAGGGCGAATACGCCAAGGTGTTCGAGGACGCCCGGAAATCGGGATATGTCCGCTGCCGGGTGGACGGCGCGCTCTATGAGCTGACGGAAGAAATCAAGCTGGAGAAGAACAAAAAGCACGATATTGAGATTGTGGTAGATCGTCTGGTGATCCGGGAGGACATCGGCCGCCGCCTGACCGATTCCGTGGAGACCGCCGCCTCCCTGGCGGGAGGCTTGGTGATCGTGAATCTCACCGGAGAGGACCGGGACATTCTCTTTTCTCAGAACTATGCCTGCGAGGACTGCGGCATCTCCATTGAGGAGCTGACCCCCCGCATGTTCTCCTTCAACAACCCCTTCGGCGCATGTCCCACCTGCACCGGTTTGGGCGCCCAGCTGAAGGTGGATCCCACTCTTATCCTGCCCAACCCCTCCCTGTCCCTGCTGGACGGCGCCATTACGGTTTCCGGCTGGAATAATATCAAGGGCGACGGCATTTCCCGCATGTACTTCGACGCGCTGGCGAAGCGGTACAAGTTTAACCTCTCCACCCCCGTCAACAAGCTGCCGGACAAAATCGTGGATATCATTCTTTACGGCACCAAGGGAGAAAAGCTCACCCTTGAGTATGAGAGGGAGCACGGGAAGGGCACGCTGTCCCAGCCCTTCGAGGGCATCGTCAACAACATTGAGCGCCGATATCAGGAAACCCAGTCCGACGCCATCCGCCGGGAGCTGGAGGAATACATGAGCGAACACCCCTGCCCCGACTGTCAGGGAAAGCGGTTGAGGAAGGAATCTCTGGCGGTTACCGTGGGTGAGATCTCCATCCACGAATTCTGTCAGAAATCTGTGGTGGAGGCACTGGCATTTCTGGAGCGGCTGGAGCTGGGGACAACCCAGCAAATGATTGCCGACCGCATCCTGAAGGAAATCCGCGACCGCCTCGGCTTTCTCAAAAGCGTAGGCCTCCAGTATCTAACCCTTGGCCGGCACGCCGGAAGCCTCTCCGGAGGCGAAAGCCAGCGTATTCGTCTCGCCACCCAGATCGGCTCCTCTCTGATGGGCGTGCTCTATATTCTGGATGAGCCCTCCATCGGACTGCACCAGCGGGATAACGACATGCTGCTGGACACCCTTAAGCATCTGCGTGATCTGGGCAATACCCTTTTGGTGGTGGAGCACGACGAGGATACCATGCGGGCGGCGGATTATCTTGTGGATATCGGGCCGGGGGCGGGAGTCCACGGCGGCTATGTGGTGGCGGCGGGCACCGCCGAAGAGGTCATGGCCACGGAGGGCTCCGTCACAGGGGATTACCTCTCAGGGCGCAGGCGGATACCCATACCCGCACAACGGCGGGAAGGCAACGGTAAATTCCTGAGACTCAAGGGCGCGGCGGAAAATAACCTTCGCCACATTGATGTGGAAATTCCCCTGGGCACCTTCACCTGTGTGACCGGTGTTTCCGGATCGGGCAAATCCAGTCTGGTGAATGAAATTCTGTATAAGAAGCTGGCGGCAGACTTAAACCGCGTCAAGGTACGTCCGGGAAAATTCGATTCCTTTGAAGGTATTGAGCTGTTGGACAAGGTGATTGATATCGACCAGTCCCCCATCGGCAGAACCCCACGCTCCAATCCCGCCACCTATACGGGGCTTTTCAATGAAATCCGCGACCTTTTTGCCTCCACCCAGGACGCAAAGGCCCGGGGCTACAATTCGGGACGCTTTTCCTTCAACGTTCGGGGCGGCCGCTGTGAGGCGTGCGCCGGAGACGGCCTTCTGAAAATTGAAATGCACTTTTTGCCCGATATCTATGTTCCATGCGAGGTCTGCAAGGGCAAACGCTACAACCGCGAGACGCTGGAGGTACGCTATAAGGGCAAAAACATCCACGAGGTGCTGGAAATGACCGTGGATGAGGCTCTGGGCTTTTTCGAGAATATTCCACGCATCTACCGGAAGCTGCAAACTCTCTCGGAGGTCGGCCTGTCCTATGTCAAGCTGGGACAGCCCTCCACTACCCTCTCCGGCGGAGAGGCCCAGCGGGTCAAGCTGGCCACTGAGCTCTCCAAGCGCTCTACAGGCAGCACCATCTATATTCTGGACGAGCCCACCACAGGGCTGCACACCGCCGATGTCCACAAGCTCATCGAGGTACTCCAGCAGTTTGCCGAGAACGGCAATACGGTGGTAGTGATCGAGCACAATCTCGATGTCATCAAAACCGCGGATTATCTGATTGATCTGGGACCGGAGGGTGGAGACGGCGGCGGAACCGTCGTGTGTACCGGAACACCGGAGGATGTCGCGTCCTGTCCTGAGTCTTATACGGGTCGTTATCTCAAAAACCTGCTGGCAGTAAAGCAATGACAATAAAAACAGATCAGGCCGCCGTACGGCAGCCTGATCTGTTTTTATACACGCACATCTGCCGCAGCAAAAGCCACGCGCGATTCTTGCGGCTTTTCCGTTACGGCTTGAAGCTGTCCTTCAGAGAAACAGAGCGGTTGAACACTGGCGCGCCCGGCTGAGAATCCCTGCTGTCCACACAGAAATAGCCCTGCCGCATGAACTGGAAAAAAGCGGGCGCCGCAGCGTCGGCCAGACAGGCCTCCACCTTGCAGTCGGAAAGCACCTCCAGGGAACCGGGATTCAGGCAGTCCAGAAAATTCCTGTCGCCTCCGTCAGGATCGGCATCGGAAAACAAATTGTCATAGAGCCGGATCTCAGCGGTAGCGGCGGTAGCGGCATCTACCCAGTGGATCGTGCCCTTAACCTTGCGCCCGTCCGCGGGGTCGCCCCCTCTGGAATCAGGATCGTATTCGCCTAAAA
Organism: Oscillospiraceae bacterium; assembly: GCA_017861365.1. Classification (GTDB taxonomy): domain Bacteria; phylum Bacillota; class Clostridia; order Oscillospirales; family Oscillospiraceae; genus JAGFXR01. The sequence goes on from JAGFXR010000006.1 coordinate 80,935, forward strand.
CCTCTGTCACAGCGCCGGTTTGATCCTTCACACAGCCGGTGCATTTCACCACATAGGCGCCTTTTAAGCGCACCTCATTGCCCGGAAACATGCGGAAATACTTTTTCGGCGGCTCCTCCATAAAATCGTCCGCCTCCATCCAGAGACTGCGGGAGAAGGAGACCGTGCGTGTTCCATCCTCGGGACGGTTGGGGTTGTTTTCCACCTCGAAATTCTCGGCTTTGCCCTCGGGATAATTGGTGATGGTCAGCTTCACGGGACGCAGGACAGCCATAACTCTATGGGCCGTCTCGTTCAGATCCTCCCGGAGACAGTGCTCCAAAAAACCGAACTCCACGGTAGAGGCCGCCTTGGAGACGCCGTTGCGTTCGGAAAAATTGCGGATCGACTGCGGGGTATAGCCCCGCCGCCGCAGACCGCAGAGCGTTGGCATACGGGGGTCGTCCCAGCCTGAAACTCTCCCCTCCTCCACCAGCTGGCGGAGCTTGCGCTTGCTCATGACGGTATAATTGATGCCCAGACGGGCAAATTCAATCTGCCGGGGCTTACTGGGGCAGGAGATATTGGCGATCACCCAGTCGTAAAGAGGACGGTGATCCTCAAATTCCAGAGAACACAGAGAGTGGGTAATGCCCTCCAGGGCGTCCTCAATGGGGTGGGCATAGTCGTACATGGGGTAAATGCACCACGCGCTGCCCGTGCGGTGATGAGCCATGTGATTGATACGGTAGATGACGGGATCCCGCATATTAAAGTTGCCGGAGGCCAGGTCAATTTTCGCGCGGAGGGTCATCGCGCCATTGGGAAGCTCCCCGGCTCTCATACGGGCAAAAAGCTCCAGACTCTCCGTGATGGGGCGATCCCGGTAGGGCGACTGCGCGGGTGTTCCAATATCGCCCCGCATGGCCTTAAACTCCTCCTGTGTCAGCTGGCAGACGTAAGCCAGCCCCTTCTCAATCAGCTCCACGGCAAACTGATACATTTGCTCAAAATAATCAGAGGCAAAGTAGAATCGGTCATCCCAGCCGTAGCCAAGCCACTGGATATCCTCCTGGATGGCCTGCACATATTCCACGTCCTCTTTGGTTGGGTTGGTATCATCCATGCGGAGATTACACATACCGTTATATTTTTCAGCGGTGCCGAAGTCGATAAAAATCGCCTTGGCATGTCCGATGTGGAGATATCCGTTGGGTTCGGGCGGGAAACGGGTATGCACCGTCATACCTTGGAACTGGCCGCCGGGTGCGATATCCTCATCGATATAATCATGGATAAAGTTTTGTGGCATGGTCGGCTTTCGTTCGTCTGGCATGTGATTCACTCCTATTTTGTTCTTTAACAATTTATTATACACTTTTTTTGAGGAAAAATGCAACCATTGTTTCAATTTTGAAATTTATGGAATTCAACATCTCTCAGGCAGTAACGATATTGTCTGATTATACTGTTTTCATGCGGCTTGTCAAGGCGGAAATAATACTTGACAATCCCTTTTCGCATCGTTTATGATTGTGCTACGATATGACTGACGGAAGTGGATGAAACCACATGGAGTATCGATGGAAGCTTGCCGACCGTCTGGGCGCACTGTCTGATAGTGCGCCCATTTTTTGTAGCGCGCAGGGACGTGAATCACTCCGAATCGAGAGGAGAACCAATCATGAAAACCGACATTGAAATTGCACAGGCCGCCGCGCTGCTCCCCATCGCGGCGATTGCCGACCAGGCGGGCATCGACCCGGAGCTTGTGATTCCCTACGGGCGAAACAAGGCAAAGATTGATGTGACCGCCCTGCGGGACAAACCCCGGCGCGGCAAACTGATTCTCGTGACCGCCATCAATCCCACGCCCGCCGGCGAGGGAAAAACCACCACCAGCGTCGGTCTGGCAGACGCCATAGCCCGGCTGGGGAACAACACCATGCTCTGCCTTCGGGAACCCTCGCTGGGCCCGGTATTTGGTGTCAAGGGCGGCGCGGCGGGGGGCGGCTACGCTCAGGTGGTGCCTATGGAGGAGATCAACCTTCACTTTACCGGCGACTTCCATGCCATCGGCGCAGCGAATAATTTGCTGGCTGCTCTGCTGGATAACCATATTCAGCAGGGGAACAGCCTCAGGCTTGATCCCCGCCGTATTACCTGGCGGCGCTGTGTGGATATGAACGACCGTCAGCTGCGCAATGTCATCTGCGGGCTGGGCGGCAAAGCCAATGGAACCCCCAGAGAGGACGGCTTTGATATTACCGTCGCCTCTGAAATTATGGCAGTGCTCTGCCTTTCCTCCAATCTTGCCGATCTGAAACAACGCCTGGCCCGTATTGTGGTAGGCTATACGTATGAGGGCGCACCGGTCACCGCAGACGACCTGAAGGCCACCGGAGCCATGGCTGCCCTGCTGAAGGACGCGCTTTTCCCCAATCTGGTGCAAACTCTGGAGCATACACCTACGCTCATCCACGGCGGCCCATTTGCCAATATCGCCCACGGCTGCAACAGCGTCATTGCCACAGAGACTGCCCTGAAGCTGGCGGATTACGTGGTCACCGAGGCTGGCTTCGGCGGCGATCTCGGCGCGGAAAAGTTTATTGATATTAAGTGCCGAACAGCGGGGCTTCACCCTGATGCGGTGGTCATCGTCGCTACCGTCCGCGCCCTCAAGCACCACGGCGGAGCGCCCAAGGGGGAATTGGGGCAGGAAAACCTGGACGCACTGAACCGTGGCGTAGCCAATCTGGCGCGGCATCTGGAGAACGTCACCCAGGTGTTCCGCCTGCCCGCCGTAGTGGCAATCAACCGGTTTGAAACGGACACCGAGGCCGAGCTTGACCTGATCCGTACCGCCTGCGGCGTGTATGGAGCCAAGGTGGCCCTCTCCGAGGTTTGGGCAAAGGGCGGAGCAGGCGGAGAGGCCCTGGCGTCCGAGGTACTCAGTGCGCTGGAGCGCAGCGGCAGCGGCTGTTCCTTTGCCTACGAGCTTGATTGGAGCCTGAAGCGGAAGATCGAGGCAGTCGCGGAAAAAATTTATCATTCCGACGGTGTGGACTATTCCCCCTTGGCAGACAGGGAGCTTGCCCGGCTTGAGGAGCTGGGCTTCGGTGAACTTCCTGTCTGCATCGCCAAAACCCAGTACTCTTTTTCCGATGATCCTAAGAAGCTGGGCGCGCCCTCCGGGTTCCGCATCACCGTGCAGAAGGTGAAGGTCTCTGCCGGCGCTGGTTTTGTAGTAGTCATGACAGGCGACATCATGACCATGCCGGGACTGCCTAAGGTTCCCGCGGCGGAACGCATTGATGTGGACGAAAATGGCGTGATTTCAGGACTGTTCTAAATGCAATCATCAAAAAACCGGCGCGGCATCCGTTTGGATGCCGCGCCGGTTGCTGTTAGAACACAAGGGATTGACGCAGCCCGTCTCATTGCGCGACGGCGGGCAATCGAATCCGCACGCCGGGGTATGACAAGCCTCATCCTTCTCCGTGGCAAAAAACCGCCGTATACCTCTTACTCCACGCGCAGCTCGAACCGGGAGATCATTTGTTTCAGCAGCTGGGATTGCGAGGACAGCTCCTGGCTGGTTGCCGCCGATTCCTCCGCTGCGGAGGAGTTCATCTGCACCACACCGGAAATTTGGTCAATTCCCGCTGTGAGCTGGCTGACCGCCTCGGCCTGTGTCATGGAGGCTTCCGCAATGACCCCGACTGTGGAAACCACATGGTTGGCACGACGCACCACATTCTCCAGCGACTCACCGGTTTCATCCACCAGCTTTGTCCCCTCGTTGACTGCATTGATGGCACTCTCAATTAATACAGTTGTACTGTTGGCCGCCTGGGCAGATTTTCCGGCCAGATTGCGCACCTCATCGGCAACCACCGCAAAGCCTTTTCCGGCGGTTCCTGCTCTGGCCGCCTCGACCGCGGCGTTCAGAGCCAAAATATTGGTCTGGAAAGCGATATCTTCAATCGCTTTGATAATTTTACTGATTTCCGCGGAGGCGCTCCCAATTTCATTCATGGCGGTAATCAGCTGCTTCATCTGATCATTACTGCCGCGCAGTTCCAGCATCAGCTGCTCCGCCTCTCCGCCGGCAGTTTTGGCATTCTCCGCATTCTGGCTGGTCTGAACGGAAATTTCGCTGACGGTAGCCGCCAGCTCCTCAATGGAGGATGCCTGCTCCGTGGCACCCTGGGAGAGACCCGTTGCCGAGGCGGCAAGCTGCTCCGCACCCGCCGCCACCTGTTCCGATGACGCCTCAATGCCGCTCATGGTACCGGTCAAATCTCTGGTAACCTTTCTCAGCGTTAACAGAATTCCCTCAAAGTCACCGATGTACCGGTCAACCGCCTTACTGCTCACGTTCAAATTTCCCTCTGAGATTTCGCCGACGAGATAGTTAATATCAGTAATGATCAGATTCAATCCCGTGAGGTGTTCCTCGGTGGCACGCGCCAGAAGACCCGTTTCATCATCGGATGTAACCACGGGCATCGGCGTACTTAAATCCCCCTTTGCGATCAGGGCAATCCGTTCGGCGCAGAGCCGTATCGGATCCGCAAGCCGTCCGGCCAGCCTGCGGGATATCAAGATGGAAATCCCAATAAACACCACCAAGATCACCATTCCCGTGATGATGGCCTGGTAAGTGCCGTCCATAAAATCCGAAACGGGTGCGTTAATGCCTATGGTCCAGCCGTCCGTATCCCCGACGGGGGCGTAAGCGAGAAATTTTCTGACGCCATTGTAGGTATACTGGCCAAAACCAACGTCACCTGCAATCTCCTTCGTCACAATTTGTGCAAGACTTGCCATGGAGGAATCCGTTTTTGCCTGCTGGATGGAGTTGCTTTTGCTTTGCACAAGCGCCATCTTGACATTTGCAATGTTGGTACCATCCGCGTCCGCCAGATAAGTTGCGCTGTTCGCGCTGATATCAATCTCCGACACTATATCGTTTAAAAATGTCTCGGAGGTCACAAAGTACACCGCCCCCACCACCTTTGAATTAGCAACTCCGCCTTCCCACAGGGGTGCGGCTACGGTGATGGTCAAAGCGCCGGTGGCATCATCCACTTGCGGCGCGGTAATGACGGCAGAACCGCCCCCGGTGGTCGCAAACCAGCTTTCGCCGCTGTAATCGGTTCCGTCAAAAATGCTGATTCCTTTGGCGTTCAGAACGTCGCCCCGCTCAAAGTCATAGGTCTCGACCTTCTGGTCAATCAACGCCTGCTTATCCGCCAGTGAGCTGCTGTCGCTTGCTAAGCGCGCAAGAGCACCTGTTTCAAAGGCAACATTTTTAACTGAGTCCAGCTGCCACTGCACGCGGGCTGCGGCAACCACCGCCGTCTGCGTCATGGTTTCTTTCAGCAGATTCACAGAGCTAAAATAGGTTAACAACGAAGTGACCACTGTCAGAATCAGCAGAGAAATACCAACCAAAAGAATTGAAAATACTTGTATTTTCCCTTTGATAGAACGGATGCCTTTTTGATTTTTTGCCCTTTTTCTCATAAATTTTCCTCCAGCCATCTCCCGTTTATTTTGTAAAATGCTTCCTCTTCCTCATTTTAACCTGAATTATTTATTAAGTCAACAAAATATATTCTATTTCGAAATAAATCGACATTATTATTACTATTCTTTGGATGGAGCCATGAAACTTTTGTTGCAGCCGATACCTCACCAAGCACCTGCTGTACAGAATGACAAACAAAAATGCGCCTTGAAGCAGACTCGTTCAGTCTGTTCAAAGCGCATCTTCATGCACATAGCAGGGAGGTGTTCCCCGGTCAATACCGATTATCCATAGAAATTGTGATTTCCGATTGTCGCAACATATGTTTTGTGGGTAGACGCCCAACTGGAGGTGAGCTGTACGGAATTAAACCAATAAGCGCTGCTGAGCACCATCGCTCCATCTAAACAAAGCTTTGCGGCAATAATACTGTCGGCATTGGGGTCTCTGTTAACAGAGCCGCTGCTTGCGGGAGTAAACTGATTCTTTTGAAAAATGACTTCGTAGATGGTGTCGGGGAACCGGCTGTCACTCACCCGGTTGAGGATCACATTCCCGACGGCGATTTTTCCCGCCAGCGGCTGGTTTCCGCTTTCGGCATTAATAATATGGGACAGCCAATAAACATCATCGCTTCTATAATAGGTATCTCCGCTTTCGATGGTGCCGGTTCCCGCGATGATGAACAGACGTCCCCATTCCTCACTGTACCAAGTCGTGGCGCCCAGCGCTTTGGCAATGACTGACGCAGGCGCCATAACATTGCCATCCTGTATCGTAACAAGATTCGGTACATAGAGATAACGCCCGTTCGCCACAATATACGAATCACCGGGTGTTGCGGTAATGGTAAGATCATCGGCATATACCGCTGCAAAGCTGCCATTCCAGTCAATCCACGCATCCGGCCGCAGCCCTTCCGCAACGGTGCGCAGAGACACATAAGAATCCGCGACCGTACCGTCAAAGGCTACGCTGGCTACATCTGTTTGACTGGAATTGGTCTGGGTTGTGTCCTCAATCGCAAGAGTTTGGCTGCCGATACTCACGCATAGAGCCAGCGCAAGCAGCAGACAAGCCAGCTTTCGTTTCATGGGGTTAAACACTCCTTCAATTCAGGCCAAAGGCCAATGTTTTTATTATTTAATTTTTGTAACCATATTGTAACTTATTTGTATCCAATATGCAAGCACTATTTTCACCATGTTTATCCAGATTTATACATTCATTTTTGTACAATAGCAACAAAAAGTGACCCTATTGGATGGTTAAACCAATAGAGTCACAGTGGAATGATGTAATTTTGACCTTTGCTCTCGCCTGCTGTAGGAAACAAAACGGTAACGATCAGTTGCAGCTGTTACTTCTTGTTTCTCTCCAGGAATCACACGTATCAATGGTATTGGGCGGGAAGAACTCATCCACGGGGAAGCGGACATGGCGGAAAATTTCACAGGGATCGTCGTCGCTGCTGCAGCCGCACTCTTTCTCAGGCATGCAGTAATCATATGCCGGGATTAAGAGCTGGGAGTCACGCTCCAGACGGATGATGGAGAATTGCCCCAGAGTGACATATACCCGTTTGGAATCCCCGCCAAAGACGAGATCATCGCCAAAGCAGCCAAAGATACAGGGCGGAACCTCCGTCAGCTCGCCGGAGTCATTGGGATGATAGTCACAGACGTCGACCAGCTTGATGCTCAGGACAATCGGATCCACGGTTTCCACCACCGCGGTGGGAAGATTGCTTTTGCGAATATTCTGGGCATCCAGATCGCAAAGCGCGGTTTCTGAGCTGAAAATTTTGGCGTTCCCTTCGCTGCCGAAGAGAATCACCCGCTTGTCAAAGACGCACAGCCCGGAAATTTCCACCGGACGGGTTGCTCCGACAAAGGCGTCGGCGGTGACGCGATAAAAATATCTGACATCAACCGTGAAAAAGCCTCGGTTAAATCCGACGGGTTCAACATCGATGTACACATAGAGCAGTTCGGCCTGGCCAGCCTTAATACTGATTGCTCTATCGATTACTGCCTGCGCGCCGCGGATCGGATAGAAGCGAAGGTCTTCTATGCAGTCCTTGTCTCGGCAGGAATCGTAGATCTTTTTCGTGTGTATGCACACGGCCTCCCGGATAGCAGCGGTTTCACCAACGGGGCCGGGCGCGACCTTATCAGGCATTGCGATACCTCCTAGAAAACAAATTGAAAGGGTTGATTGCTTCCATCCCATTCTATGGGAGCGTGAAAAAATGGTGCAGATGGATTTGAAAACTTTTGTCTAATCAACTTTTTTCGGGTAGTGAAACGGTCGAAAAATAGAGAAAGAGGATTTTTTGCTTGCTGTCACGGGGATTTTCACCTATAATATAAAGATGACATTCGACGATTGGAGGCGCGGTAATGGCAAGACGGGGGTACATCCAGGATGATCTGGATGTCAAGGTTCTGATCCTTTATCTGATGGCCCGGGTGGCGGCGCCCATTGATCTGTCACTTCTTACCGACCTGGCCCTTTGTGATGAGGGGATGGATTATTTTCGTATGACGCAGGCGGTCAGCGAGCTGGTGCAGACAGAGCACATTGTCCTGGAGGACGGGCGGTACGCGATTACGGATAAGGGAAGAAAAAACGGAGAGGTTTGCGAGGACAGCCTCCCCTATTCTGTACGCCGCCGATGCGACCTGGGGCTGGCCCGCGTGAATACGCAGCTGCGCAGGGATGCTCAGGTGCGGGCAGAGGTAGTAAAGCGGGATGAGGGCGGATTTACGGTACGCCTGCGCCTGGACGACGAGGGCGGCAATTTGCTCACCCTGGAGCTCTTCTCCGGCTCGGAAGCTCAAGGCAGCCATCTGGCGCAGTGCTTTAAAGAGCATCCCGAGCATATTTTTAATGGAATTCTCAACGCGCTTCTGGCTTCCTATGAGCAAGAGTGACTCATTGATCATAAAGGAGTGATTCCATGACGGAACCTCTTCTGTTTGGATATCCGCTTACGGTGCTTTTCTTGTTCTTTCTCTTTTATTCTCTTGCCGGCTGGATGATGGAAACCATTTACTGCTCTATTCTGGAGCGCCGGTTTGTGGTCAGAGGCTTTCTGTATGGTCCGATATGCCCGATTTACGGCGTGGGCGTCCTGCTGATGGTTTTATTTTTCAAACCGTTTATGGATTACCCTGTGCTGTTTTACCTGGTCGCGGTGGTGGTGATGTCGGCCTGGGAATACTTTGTCGGGTGGTTTTTGGAAACCACTACCCATATTAAATACTGGGACTACAGCCACTTTCCGTTTAATATTAAGGGTCGGATCTGTCTTTGGGTCTGCCTCACCTGGGGCATCCTCTCCTATCTTATGCTGTATGTGGTGCATCCGCATGTGGAACATCTGGCAAATTTTCTGCCGGAACAGTTCCGCTGGATCGCAAGCGGCGTGCTGGGCGTACTTCTGATTACCGACGCCGTAACCACCATTCGAAAGCTGGCGCTGATGAGCCGGCTGATGAACCGGCTGGAGCAGGCCAGTGGGGAGCTGCAAATTCAAGTTGCGCTGGGTAAAGCCGAGTTAAGCGAGTTTTTGGATTCGGCAAAGGATAATCTTGCCGACCGGCTTGCGGCGGCGGCACCCGATGGCGTTGTCGAGACCGCGGAGCAAATTCGAGCGAAGTACAACGAGCTGCTGCGGGCAGCGGTACGGCAGAGCAGCCGTTTTCGCAACCGCTACCGGGATATGATATCTGTCAGGCACCCTTACCGGCTGGAAGACGTAAAAGCCGCCGGTAACCTTCTGCGCGAGCGTCTGCAAGCCGCTAACCAGGCACGAAAAGAGGAGAAGCGGCTCAAGAAGCGGGATCAGCAAAACAATCCCAAATAAACCAATTGAGCCGAAGCGCCTGATCAGGACTGGGACGTCTGATACTTCCCGTTCCTTGACACAGACTTAAATTTTTTTAAGCAGCTTAAGGCTTTTCGGCATAGAGAAGGGCGCGCCGCGGAATCGCCGCGTCGCTCCCTTCTCTATGCCGAAAAGCCTTAAGCTAGGATTCCAGACCTTCCCAAAGCGGGTTTTATATTGTTACAGCTTTTCGGAATGAAAGCGAAAGGTTTCCACCAGATTTTTCAGCAGTTCAGCTTGTGTGGAAAGCTCTTCAGAGGTTGCGGCGCTCTCTTCGGCAGCCGAGGAATTGGTTTGGATGACGGCGGAAATCTGGTCCACCCTTCCGCAAACCTGACCAACCGACTCGGCCTGCTGTTCAGTGGCTACTATAATTTTTTTCATAATTTCCAGCACGCGATCTGCCTGAGTAACCACATCACTAAGGGAACCGCCGGTTTCCTCCACCACGCGAGAGCCGTCCTGCACCGCTCCAATAGCACGTTCAATCAACGTAGTCGTACTGGTGGCGGCCGCAGCGGATTTGCTGGCCAAGCTGCGCACCTCATCGGCAACAACGGCAAAGCCTTTTCCCGCCGTTCCGGCACGCGCCGCCTCCACAGCGGCGTTCAGCGCCAGAATATTCGTCTGGAATGCAATATCTTCAATTACTTTAATAATTTTGCTAATTTCAAAAGCAGCGTGGTTGATCTCCTCCATCGCACCGGTCAGCTGCCCCATCTGTGCGTCGCTATGCTCAATATTTTTACCCAGCTGCTTGATCTCCCGTTCCGCGGAAATGGCATTGGCCGCATTTTCCTGGGTACTGGCGGATATCTCTCCGATTGTGGCGGCAAGCTCTTCCACGGATGCCGCCTGGTCAGTTGCACCCTGGGACAGACCCTCCGCTCCGACGGCCAGCTGCTCTGCACCGTAGGCCACCTGTTCGGACGCGTTTTTAATATGAATCAGCGTGTTGGAAATATTGGAGTGCATGTCCTTCAGAGCGGTAAAAATGGCTCTCAGGTCTCCGACATACGCCCCTTCGCCGGTCTTGCTCTGCACCGTCATATTTCCCGCCGCCATTTCTCCAAGCATAAAGCTCATATCGCCAATGATGGAGTTGAGATGGGTCACCATCCGTTCCGTTGATTCCGCCAGCAGCTTGGTTTCGTCGTTGGTGTTAACCTCGGGGACGGCGCTCTGCAAATCGCCCTGGGCCAGCAATTCCAGCCGATCCGAGCATGTTTTGATGGGCTGCCCGATCCGATGAGCCAATTTCGAAACAAAGAAAATCCCAATGAGCAGGGCAATGACCGCAATAGCGGCGATGGCCGCGATACAGCTATAAGTACTTGACATAAAATCTTCGACAGGGGCGCTGACGGCAATACTCCAGCCGCTGTCCCCGGCAATGGGCGCATAGGCAAGATATTTGCGCTCGCCGTCATAGGAATAGCTTCCGAACCCGGTTTCTCCCGCAAGCATCCTCTCCTCCAGCGCGGCAAGTGACTGCGCCGAGGAATCCGTTTGAGCCTGCTGGATCATATTCGTTTCCTCTTTGGCCAGGTCATAGTCCGTGTGGGCAATAATGTCTCCCGAGCTGTTCAAAATAAAGGTAACGGAATGATCACTCACCCGAATTGAGGCGGCAAAATCACTCAAAACCTGGGCGCTGAGACACGCCACCACTACCCCCACCAATTCGCTATCCCTCTCGCCGTTGGCCCAGACCGGAGCCGCCACGGTATAGATCAGCTCGCCGGTATCCTGACTGATGAGGGGATCGCTCAACGCGGTGACTCCTGTCAGGGCGGTTTGATAATACTCTCTGTCCAAAATATTGACATTGGAATTACCCAGCTTATATCCCGCGAGATCAAACAATCCAACCGAGGTCCAGCCGTAATAATCTTTGTATTCGTTCAAAAAAGTCTGCTGCTCGGTATAGGAGTCCTGCGTGGCCTCACTGAGCAGCTTGACCGTTCCCAGTGTTTCAAGAACATTCATAACTGAATCCAGGCGGAATTTTACCTGGCCGGCCGCCACTGTGGCGGTAGTCGTCAAATCCACCTGCAGCCTATTTTTCATGGCCGAATAATTCAGCCAGCAGGATACTCCTCCCGATATCAGCATGGCCCCGGTTAAGATCAATATAAAAATAAACTGAATTTTACGCTTGATTGTGGTTTGCCGTTTCACTCCGGCAGAGCTCTGGTTCTTTTTCACATTCGCACACATCCCTAAAATATACATTCTAAAAAAATTGCGAGCGATTGAAGCGCCATATCGTCATATTTCGACAATGGCGCGACATTCCCGCTCAAATACTGCGCTGTATCCCCAAACACAGCATCATTGCCATTATCTGTACTTGATTTTTGAGTTTTTCCAATTTACTCACTCATTTGTGTTTCTTCTTCAAAACTTATTGTAATCGCCTAAATATGTAAAAAAATACAAAAAATTTTTTCTTTTCTATCTATTTACAAACTTTTCTCCGATTGCTATTATACTAAATATATCATGATTTTCATTATATTTTAGGCAATCTTTTTTTACAATTCTAATTTTAAATACGAAATATTCCATACCTGAATAAATTAGAGGTGTGAGGAGTGGAATGAAAAAAATGGATTTAGAATACTTATATGAATTCTCCGTAGTCGCTAAGATCGGTAGTTTTACTCTAGCCGCTGAAGAACTATCCCTCTCCCAATCCTCACTTTCCAAACACATTTTATCCCTGGAAAAAGAACTGAACGTAAAGCTGTTTAACCGAACCACCCGCAAGGTAACCCTGAGCAACGCAGGAAAGGAGATTTTAACCTTTGCCAACCAGGCCGAAGAACTGAAACGAAGCATCACCAGCATCGCGACAGAGCAAAATAAGGAAAAAAATACCTCTCTCAATATTGTTTCATTTCCCTATATGGCGCAGTATGGCATCACAGACGCGTTTGTGCAGTTTCAGAAATTACAACCCGAAATCAATCTAACCATTTCAGAGTGCGAAGCGGAGGAAATTATCAGGTTATTAAAATCGGGAAAATGCGAGATTGCCTTTATGCGCAGGTTTCAGGAGGAATTTCTTGATTACATCACCTTTTTCGAGGATCATCTGGTTGCGGTGCTCCCCGCGTCTCATTGCCTGTCCTGTGAACCGTCTCTGCGGCTGACTCAGCTGAAGGATGAACATTTTTTGCTGCTCAATAAGGACTTAAGACTTTACAACTTTTGCATCCAGATGTGCTTTCATGCCGGCTTTTCCCCCACTGTCAAATATGTCAGCCGGCACCCTGAAAACATTGTCAGCCTTGTTTCCCAGGGTTTGGGAATTGGCCTGCTTATGAAGGGCCACACCCGATACCTGAATCACGCGGGCGTGCGCTATATCGATATTGTCCCGGCGGCGCGCAGCACGGTTTGCCTGGCCAAACTAAAGGGTCACAAGCTCTCCCATCCTGCCGACCTGTTTTGGGAGCACATTCAAACGATATCCCGCCTTCGCTGCGACGATATCTGATTTTCAGGCAGGGAGGAACGATGCGCCGCTCTTCACAAATTGAAAATATATGATATGATAGAGAAAAGGAGGCTTTTGACGTGGAACAAACTATCTTTACAAACGAGATCATCCTATCCTGGCTCCACTATTTTTCGCAGCACGCCGACATGAATCTGACAGCACTGAAAATTCTGGATATTACAGGGAGTAATAAAAATCTGATTCCCACGGTCATGTGCAACCGCTCCGTACTGGTCCTGACAGATGCCGGACACCCGGAGCTTTTTTATGACATGTGGGACGCCGGGCTGGGTCAATGCGACATCTGGTATAACGAGGGCTCCGAGCCTTCCGGGTTCATAAAGCATGACAAGCTCTCAAACATGATCAATCGCGGAATCAGCGCCTCGGCTGCCATGCTGATTCATAACCCGGACGCCGAAACGAATTACCAGATCGGAATTGAAAACAGCCGCTTTTCCTACGGTTCCGTGCACTACGTCTGCCGTGAGGTGCGGGCTGTTATCATGAATAAGCTCCACCTGGGAGACCGGGATAATATCTGCATCATTTCGGGTGAAAGCATCGCCGTAGAAGCCGCCATGATCGCCGCCGAAGGCTGTGTCATTGCCGTGGAATATGACGACAAAGACCGGGAAACCATGGAGGTCAATATTAAAAAATTCGGCTTAAGCAATGTAACCGTCGTCAAGTCTCTGGAGGACGAGCCAACCGGCCGCCGCCCCGCTCCCAACACCGCTTTCATCGTGGCCTCCCCGCGCATCGGCAGCGAGATCAGCCGTCTGCTTTCCATCAATCCCGCCATCAATTTTGTGATCTACACACTGGACTTTGAGATTCTGTCGTCACTGTCCGAACTGCTCCGGGAGCACAGCCTGGAGCGTACCGAGGCGATTCATATCCAGGTATCCAGAGTCAACAGCAAAAACATGGCTGAGGCATTTCCATCCCCCTGGATCATCTCTGCGCACAGGGTCAGGCAGTCCCTCCCGCAGTCTACCGAATAATGACAGAAAAATTTCAATCAGAAGCTTTTTCCAGGGTCCATTGTGGTTTATGATGGTGCTTTATGCAATTTGGAGAATACAGACCTGCAAAAAACTGCAAATTATAGAGCAAAAGCTATTGACTATACTAATTCAAAATGGTATATTTACTTAGAAAATAGATGGTGCGAACTGTTGAGAAACAAAGGCGTTTCTGAATTGTATCAGAACGCCTTTTTTTATTTTGTAAATTAATAGGAGGAATCCACAATGGGATGCGGAAAAACCAGCTCGCCTGATGCAATATTCGGCGAATACGTATTCAGCGAAACAGTTATGAAGGCCAGATTATCGAAGGCTGCATTTAAAGTTCTGAAAGCAACAGTCGATGCCGGCAAGTCTCTTGACACATCGGTTGCCGATGAAGTTGCCTCTGCTATGAAGGAATGGGCAATTGAAAAGGGCGCTACCCACTTTACCCATTGGTTCCAGCCGATGACCGGCATCACCGCCGAAAAGCACGACGCGTTCATTTCCCCCGTGGGCGATGGCCGGGTTGTGATGGAGTTTTCCGGCAAAGAGCTGATCAAAGGTGAGCCCGACGCCTCCTCTTTCCCCTCCGGCGGCCTGAGAGAAACCGCCGCCGCCCGCGGTTATACGGCCTGGGACTGCACCTCCCCCGCCTTTGTTAAGGATGGCACCCTGTACATACCCACCGCATTTTTCTCTTATACTGGCGAAATCCTGGATAAAAAAGCGCCCCTGCTCCGCAGTGTTGAGGTTCTGAGCAGCCAGGCTCTGCGCGTCCTGAAGGCGCTGGGCAACACCACTTCCAAAAAAGTCATCGCCACGGTTGGCCCGGAGCAGGAGTACTTCCTGGTGAACCGCACCCAGTATGAGAAACGCCTTGACCTGCTGCTGACCGGCCGCACCCTGTTCGGAGCCATGCCCCCCAAGGGCCAGGAGCTGGAGGATCAGTATTTCGGCAGGCTTCGCATCAAGATCGGTGAGTTTATGCACGATCTGGACACCGAGCTTTGGAAGCTGGGCATCACCGCGAAAACCAAGCATAACGAGGTTGCTCCCGCGCAGCATGAGCTGGCCATTATTTTTGATCCCGCCAACGTCGCGGCGGATCACAACCTTCTGGTCATGGAGACCATGAAGACGGTTGCCAAGAAGCACGGTCTGGCTGCCCTGCTCCACGAGAAGCCCTTTGCCGGCGTCAACGGCAGCGGCAAGCACATCAACTGGTCTGTGGCTACGGACGACGGCATCAACCTGCTGGATCCCGGCACCGCTCCCATTGAAAACCCCCTGTTCTTGATCTTCCTTGCCTCTGTGATCAAGGCAGTTGACGAATATGCCGCGCTTCTCCGGCTCTCCGTCGCCAGCGCCGGCAACGACCACAGACTGGGTGCCAACGAAGCACCTCCCGCCATTATCTCCATCTTTGTCGGTGAGGAGCTGGACGCGATTATCAAGTCCATCATCAGCGGCAACCCCTATTCCGATGCGGGCCGTGTCCAAACCAACCTGGGTGTTTCCTCCCTGCCTGTCATCACCGAGGATTCCACCGACCGCAACAGAACTTCTCCCTTCGCTTTCACCGGCAACAAGTTTGAGTTCCGTATGTGCGGCTCCGCCAACAATATTGCCGAGCCTTGCTTTGTTCTCAACACAGTGGTCGCCCAGATCCTGTCCGAGGTTGCCGATACTTTGGAGAAGGCGACGGATGCCGAAGCCGAAGCTAAAGCTTTGATCAAGGATTTCCTGACGGCGCACGAGAGAGTCATCTTCAACGGCAACGGTTATTCTGACGCTTGGGTTGAGGAAGCCGCCAAGCGTGGCTTGCCCAACATCGGCAACACTGTGCTTGCCATCAAGGAACTGAAGTCCGAAAAGAGCAAGGCTGTGTTCACTGGAACCGGTGTGCTCAATGAGAAGGAACTGGAGTCCCGCTATGAGATCCTTCTTGAGAACTACACGAAGACCATTAATATCGAGGCTCTGACCCTGATCGACATGATGGATCGTCAGCTGCTGCCGGCTACTCTGGGCTATTCCCTGACGCTTGCAGAGATCGCTGAAAAGGCCGGCAGTCAGTCTGCCAAGAATCGTCTCACGTCTATCGTTTCCCTGGCGGATGACATGGACAGCAAGCTCACAGCGCTGAAGTCCGCTGTTGCGTCCGGCGATGGTGAGGATGCGTTTGCCACCGCGCTGTACTACCGCGAGAGTGTTGTCAGTGCCATGGAGGCAGCGCGCACTGTCATCGATGAGGTCGAAAAGGTCATGCCCGCAGATGTCTGGCCTGTACCGGTTTACTCCGACATGCTGTTCAGAGTATAATTGCTTCTCAATCAACAGGAACAGCTCCGCTTCCGTTTTACGGAAGCGGAGCTGTTTTTTTGTACGGCTTACTTATGCTCCGAGCGGTATTCCAATGACTCCGCTTTTTTGTGAAACCGTATGCTCAATTCTCGGCAGGGAGATTCGCAGCGTTTCTCTCATCACGTCCTCTACAGTTTCCACGGGGATGATAGTGAGCTGGTTCTTCAGCTCTTCGGGCACATCCTTCAAATCCACGGTATTGTCTTTGGGAATGAGTACCTTGGTAATTCCGGCACGCTGGGCACCCAGCAGCTTCTCTTTTAATCCCCCGATAGGCAGGACCGCTCCCCGCAGGGTAATTTCACCCGTCATGGCGATTTTCGGATCCACCTTGATGCCCGTGACCAGAGAGGCCAGCGCGGTGAACAGCGCGATACCGGCGGAGGGGCCGTCCTTTGGAACCGCGCCCGATGGGACGTGGATATGCAGGTCACGCTCCTTAAAGTTGATGATCGTAAGGGGCAGCCTGGACTTTAACAGACTGAGCGAAATCCGGGCGGATTCCTTCATGACGTCTCCCAGCTTTCCGGTGAGGGTTACATCACCGCTTCCGGGCATATCGGTTGCCTCAATGAACAGGATTTCCCCTCCCACAGGTGTCCATGCCAGCCCCGTCACCACGCCGGGCGGATTGTCCTGCTGGGCCTTGTCGTGCCGTGATACCTGTCTTCCCAGCATATCCTCCAGCTCCTCGGCCTGTATGCGGTATGGAGCCTCTACCTTGTTGGAGACGATTTTCTCAGAGGTGATCCGCGCCAGAGCGGCTAACTGCTTTTTCAATCCGCGGACACCGGCTTCCAGCGTGTAGTTTTCAATGATCTTACGCAACACATCGTCTTCGATCATCATCTGCCCGGCAGTCAGCCCGTGCTCCTCTAATACTGATGGAATCAGATAATGCTTGCCGATGTGGAATTTTTCCTCCAGGGTATAACTGGAGATTGAAATGACCTCCATGCGGTCCAGCAGCGGCCCTGGAATGGTATCGAGGGAATTGGCCGTCGCGATAAAGAACACATCCGACAGGTCGTAGGGAAGATCCAGATAGTGGTCGGTAAAGGTACTGTTTTGCTCGGGATCCAGCACTTCCAGCAGGGCGCTGGCGGGATCTCCACTGTAGCCGCCGGTCATGAGCTTATCTACCTCATCCAAAATCATGACAGGATTGCTGGCGCCCGCTTTTTTGATGCTCTGAATAATTCTGCCCGGCATAGCGCCCACATAGGTTCTGCGGTGTCCTCTGATTTCCGCCTCGTCTCTGACTCCGCCCAGACTTAAACGGATATATTCCCGATCCAGCGCCTCGGCGATGCTCTTGCCCAGGCTGGTTTTGCCGGTGCCGGGCGGTCCCACCAGCAGCAGGATGGAACCCTTTTTATTCTTGTTGAGCTGCATCACCGCCAAATGCTGAATGATTCTGTCTTTTACCTTTTCCAGTCCGTAATGCTGTTCATCCAAAATCCGTCTGGCCTCGCCCAGGTTGATGGGCTTTGCCTCAGGCTTGCTCCATGGCATCTGCACCAGCAGATCCAGGTAATTGCGAATCACATGGTATTCCGCGCTGTTTGGATCCTGGGATTTCAGCTTCTCCAGCTCTTCCAGGGCAGCCTCCCTGATTTCAGTAGGCATTTGAGCATCTTCAATTTTAGCGGCATAATCCTTGTCATTTTTTGCTTTTTTCCCGCTGCCCTCGTTCAGCTCCTCCTGAATGGCTTTCAGCTGCTCCCTGAGTACTGACTCACGGTAAGATTTGTTGGCCTTTTCAGAAAACTTCTCAGACAGCTGCATCTGGAGCTGGATGGACTCTTTTTGCTTCAAAAGATGGTCGATAAAGCGGAGGCTGCGCTCCTTTAGAGAGACAATTCTCATGAGTTCATATTTATCTTCATTGGACAGCGGCATAAACTGATTTAGGAAGACAATCAGCGTATTGAGCTCCTTAAACTCCTCCAGCATTTCAATATACTGCTCGCCGCCCTGGAACCGACTGCTGATTTCGCGCACCACGCGCTTGAGATAGTCAAGCATTTCTTCCCGGCTCTTCTCATTGAGATCCACCTGCTCGGCAACCACCTCATAATCGGCGTAAATCATTCTGCCAACCTTCTGGACGAATTTTGCTTCCACCCGTTCCAGTACCTTTATGGTCAGCATATAGCCTTTTTCGTTCTCCTCCAGCTCCTCTACTTGGAACAGCATCCCTGTCCGGTAAAAATCCTCCTCGCTGAGACCCTTCTGCCCGAAATTTTGCTTCAGAGGCAGGGCGATGTGAGGCATTTGATCACTTTTCAGGGTGTCCAGCTGATCCGTGGTTAATTTGGAAACCCGGAGCATCGAGGTCACCCCCGGAAGCAATACGGTATTGGATACCGGAATGACCATTCCTCTGCCGTTTGTGTTGATTGTCATACTGATCATCCTTTCCTTGTAATACAAAAGTGAATGTTCATTTATTTAAAAGTGATTTTTTTGCGAGACATTTTGCACTAACGGTGTACAAAATCATCTCGCGAAAAGGGATCACAGCAACAGCGCCTGCTGCACAATTTGAATGAGCTCCTGAAGAGACCGGTCTCGCTCCGCCTCATTCTTGTAATTATCCATTGCAATGGCTTTGACCGGATAGAACATTAACGCCATCACATTATCATCGTTATAGTTTCTGATCACCTGACCCCGCTTCATCTCTTCCAGCAGGTGGTAGATATGGCAGATCTGCGATTTCCCTGTACATCGGCTGGATAACGACGGACAGTTGGAAAACTGCTCCACAAAGCTGAAAATTTCCTTATGCCCCAGGATATAATCGTAGTAGCCGCGTATGAGCATCTCAATGATCTGGCGTCCCTCCATCTGCCGGTCAATCTGATCAAGCAAATATTCAAAGATTTCATCTGAATACTCATAGTAGATATTCTGCAGCATATCTTCCTTACTGTCAAAGTAGATATAGACAGTTGCTGGAGAAACACCCGCCATTCGCGCAATTTTAGCGATGGAAGTACCTTGAAAGCCCTCTTGCAGAATCAGCTTAATGACGGCGTCCTTAATATTTCTCTCCTTCTCATCATCGCGTTTTCGCATCTTATCACCTCTGATGCTTTTATAATAAACGATCATTCATTTATTGTCAACCATTTTTTTCTGACTTTCATGACAAAAAATATGCCGGAGCCCATGGGTGATTCCATGCGCTTCCGACAAATGACCAGGCAGCCCCTGCAATCAGTTTGAGGCACTCGCGCCGCTGAAACGAAACATCAATTTTGTTTCTTTGTATGATGTGCTATAATGATCTCAGTATTTGCTTCCACCAGAAAGAAGGCCCCAGCTAAAATGAAAAAAAGAATCGTGTTCCGCGGAGAGCTTGCGTTGTGTATTGTAATCGTGCTCAATAGCTTTGGTGTGGATTTAATGCTCTACAGCGGCTCCGGCATCTCCGCCATTTCTTCCGTCCCTTACATCGTTTCCGAGGTTTTGACCTGTTTTACACTCGGAACATGGACGTACCTGTTTCAAACCGCTTTGGTAGTCGCTTTGATGATCATGAGAAAACAAATTACGCCGAGTTATCTGTTTTCCTTTGCGGTGGGCATCGCTTTTGGAAAGCTGATGGATCTCCACCAGTTGTGGATTTTACAGCTGCCTCTGACCATGGTACTTCGGATTGTTTACTTCGCGATCAGTTACGCCGCAATCGTCATCGGAATCTCGTTGTCCAACCATTGTAAGCTTCCCATTATTCCGACGGATTTATTTCCAAGAGAAACATCAGCGATTCTTAAAACACCTTATCAATCGGTTAAAACCATTTTTGATGTCAGCTGCCTGGCGGTCACACTCATGATCTCCCTGACATACTTTCATTGTATCATCGGAATCGGCCTGGGAACGCTCCTGAGCGCTTTTACAATGGGAAAAATGATTGGCCTGATTGATGCAAAAGTGGACAAACAATTTGTATTTGTTTCCTTTATGGAACCGCCAGGCGCAGCGCGCGTGTAACGGCAGTTTATATACAATCAAATAGCCGGATCATCGTCTCATAGCTCCGCAGAGCTGTTTTGCCGTTTGCAGCCGGTCAAATCGGTCAAACGCGATCACTCTGTTGAATATAGCTGAACGCGTCCCGCTCAAACCACGAATCCTGATAGGGCAGCTTCACAAACCTGGACAGCCTTTGGGAAAAGCTTGGATTTTCCAGGTGAAACACGATGCTCTTGAGCAGGGCGTATTCGCCGATATACCCGAAAAAGGGCCGTGCGGGCGTAAACAGGTTGACCGATGGAATTCCCGCCTTGGCAATCCAGCCGTGCTTGCCCGCGTGATCCACCACGATATCGGGTCTGTGGCGTTTGAGCTGATTGATCTCCTCAAACACCTGGTTGCTGACCGAAATAGGGATTTCAGGCAGTTCCTCCGCCAGCTCCTCATAGACGGGCAGCGCGCCGCTGTCGAAGTGGTATGCCCGCACGGAGAGCACCTCCAGCCCGCGCTCATTGAGCAGCCTCGCCTCCTCCGCCACGCGGATGACGCCGCCGCCCACCAGAACACGCTTGCCTTTGAGCTTGGGTAAAAACTCCTGTATTGCCCCGTTCAGGCGATTCTCTTCCTGATCACACAGGAGATTCGCCTGCTCCTCCCTGCCGAAAAACCGGGCGATGGCAGTCAGCCAGGCCCGGGTCGCCCTCGTTCCCAGGGGCATCCCCTCAATGAGATACGGAATCCGGTAAGTTTCCTCCAGATACTTCAGAATGTAATCGTCATGCACGTTGCACATGCTCACATTCAGCGCCGCCTCCGACACAGAGCGCAGTTCATCTCTGGAGCTGTACTCGGCAAAAATCCGCACCTTTAAATCCAGCGCGCCCAGCAGCCGGACAATCTCACACTCGTCGTCTGCGTTGATGGAGGTTGCGTTAAACAGGTTGACAGTGCGGCTCTTTTCATACCGACGCTTCCCCTGCGCGGGCTCATATCTCCGATCGCTTCTGTCATAGGGAGTAAAGCCCCGGTATGGCTCGGGTTCAAATGAAATATGACGGATCAGGGAGTGATAAAAAGAATCATAGGCAGAGGCCACTACCCGGGATTTAAACCCGGGGCAGTGGATGGCGGTCAAATCCGCCGTGACCTCGTCGTGCATGCTCTCCACCACGTCCTCTACATCGTCTCCAATGATATTCGGAGCACAGGTGGAAATCACAAAGATAATTTCCGGACGAAACTCCCGGTCCGCGTAGCGTATGGTTTCCCTCAGACCGCTCTCCCCTCCCCCGATAACGTCATTTTGCCGCATGTTGGAGGATAGCCAAATCACCGGTTCCTTTGCGGGCCCGCGTTTTGCCCTTCCGGCCGCCACCGCGCTGGAGACGCCCGTCAAATTCGCGCCGCAGCCGATGGGGCCGTGCAGAATGATCACGGACCGGCTGATGGTTGCCGCCATCATCAGGGACAGAGACATTTGGCAGGCATTCGCCTGCCAAATGTCTCTGTCCCTGACGGAAGATGCAGCCGCTTTTGGCGCAGTCGATCAAATCGCGGCCACAGCCGCTGAAGCTGTCGCCGATGGTCAGGCGCTGGTCTCTGACAGGCGGCTCACCTTGCTCATAATAGCCCATAATCGCTTCCTCCTATTTCCCCGCAACCAAAACACTCAGAATATCTTCCAGAAGGTGCAGACCGCCCCGATATCCCGCATATCCGCGATCCAGCACCGCCCGGTGATACAGCGGATAGCTCACACCCAAAAGGCTTGCCGCGCGCTTGGCCGCAAACTCCTTCTCAAAGGAACTGCCAAGAACAAACAGCGGCCCGTCCGCATTGAAGTAAAGCTCACCGTGATAATCAGGATGATTCCTTGTAATTGCCTGCTCAATTTTCCATGTGTCCGTTTCAAAAATCAGATTCCCGCGCAGTCCAAGCGCCTCAAACCGATCCGCAAGGGTATGCTTCTGGCTCTGGGTCAGCACGTCTGTAATCACAACGTCGTGAATCAGCCAGCCAAGCTCCCGTTCCAGAAACCGCGCGTACGGAATCGCCGTGTTGGCGTTGGACACCACCTCAGCAAAAAATTTAAATTCGGAATCGGCAATTACATCCGCCACCCGCTCCACATACCGGTAATAGATCTCGTTTTCCGACCGGATGACCTCTTCCGCCACCCTTTAATTCAGCTTGAGCGCCTGCGCCGTCCGCAGCAGAAACTCCTCTGTGGCCTCAGCTCCTACCGGAAGCTCAGTCACCAGATAGGGCGTCCCGTGCCGCTCCTGAAACGCCTGCGCCACCTCAACGCCGCGCACAGAGGACAGCACAAGATTCAGCGCGGCCTCCGGCGCGGTTTTGAGATCAGCAAAGGCCTGATCGGCGGTAAAAAAGGTATTGACCTGCAAGCCCAGGCGATGAAGCAGCCGTTTCAGCTCCTCCAGATCGCCGCGGAAGAACGGGTCAAACAGCGGCACTACCCCAAACAGGTTCACCAGATTGGTCCTTTTTTTAGTACGAACGGGGAGAAATTCGTTGAATAAAGCATGCAGGAGAATTTCATAGCCGCCGTAAGCATCCGCTTCAAAGCTGGGCGTGTTGATGCAAATGACGGGCGCGCCGCCGTCGTCCTGAAATTCCGAAACCACGCCGCTGACATCATCCGCGATAATTTCCGTCATGCAGCCCGTGGTGACGACAAACAAATCCGCCTCCAGCAGCTCCCTGGCACTTCGGATTTCCTCCTCCAAGCGGTTCCCCCCGCCGAAAATCACGTGCTGCTCGCTGATATTGCTCACGGGAACACTCTGCCCGCTGCAATAGCTGGAGCCGCAGTAGCCTGAGTTGGCGGCGGTGGCTCCGCCCAGATTCCCCGCACAGCCGGAGGCCGTATGAGAAATCGGCACCACTCCCGGCAGTGAGCTGATGGCTGCCAGCGCCCCGCCCAGTGAGCAGGTCGTTCTGGGCCGCTCAATAAAACCCGACATTTCCATTCCTCCTGTTTAATCCGGATACTGATAGAGCGGGGTGGACAGATACCGTTCTCCCGTATCCGGCAGCAAGGCCACAATGACCTTTCCTCGATTTTCCGGGTGTTTTGCAAGCTGGAGCGCCGCAAAGGCGGTCCTCCCAGATCTCCTTTGCCGTGGTTTGCTTTAGGATACGACGTGTACAACCTCCTCCAAGCGTCCGTGCTTCATGGAAAACACCCGGTCGGAATCGTTGGGAAACATTATATCATGTGTACTGACCAGTACCGCGACGCCTTTGTCGCGGATGCGCTGGAACAGCTTTAAAATCATCACGCTGTTTTCCGGATCCAGATTACTGGTCGGCTCATCCGCTATGATCAGGGAGGCGTGGCTCACCAGCGCGCGGGCAATGGCTGCCCGTCTGGCTTCTCCGCCGGACAGTTCATGGGGGTAAGCATTCCTCAGATGCCAAATACCCAGCTCCTCCAAAATGCTCCTCACCTCGCCGGCGGTGCCTTCCGGTTTGATATTCCGTCCCTGAACAAGCGGCATGCAGACATTTTCCAGTACGCTGAAATTCAAAAGCAGGTTTTTTTCCTGCAAAATATATCCGATCGTTTGATTTCGAAGCGCGGACAGTTCCCTCCCGCCCGCACTGTGCACAGGGAAGCCGTCAATCCAGATTTCTCCCTCGCTTGGCCGAAGCATTCCGGTCATCAGATGAAACAGCGTGCTTTTACCGCTTCCGGAGGGGCCGACGATACTGGCA
The DNA here is from genome assembly GCA_017861365.1 of Oscillospiraceae bacterium. Classification (GTDB taxonomy): domain Bacteria; phylum Bacillota; class Clostridia; order Oscillospirales; family Oscillospiraceae; genus JAGFXR01. The sequence continues at coordinate 104,955 of JAGFXR010000006.1, forward strand.
AGCTCACCGGAGCTGATGCTCAGCGAGACCTGATCCACAGCGGTGACGCTGTGACCTTGATGTTCAAATCTTTTTGAAACCCCAGTCAACTTCAATACCATCGGCAAATTCCTCCTAAGCGGTCAGCGGTTGGTTACATGTTATGTGCTTTCTGTAAATTCCTGCGTATCCGGGTCATAGGTCATACTGTCCGGCACACCGTCCAGCTTCACATAATGCTGGCTGATAAATTCATCTACATCGGTGCTGTCACTCAAATCGCCAGTTTCCTTCAACTCTTTCACGCAGTTTTCAAAGGTTTCCAGACCCGCGCTGACAGACGGAGAATAGTTGTAGGACTCCAAGAGCTTTGCGTTGGTGTCCAGATCGCCTGAGCAGAACCCGTTATTCAGCTGAATCTCCGCCGCCTGCTCCGGCTCCGCCTGAATAAAGGCCGCCGCCTCCTGCAATGCTCTGGTATAGGCCGCCGCGCCTTCGGGCGAGGTGCTGACCAGGTCTGCCGAAACGTATGCCTGGCAGCAATACTCACCGGCAAATTTTTCATCCGTCCCTGTGTCCAAAATCAACTTAAACCCATACTCCTGCTGCGCCTGATAGCCCACGGGGTCATGCAGGGCCACGGCGTCCACCGCTCCGTTCTCCAACGCCAGCGGCAGGTCGGTGAGGGAATATTCCGCAAACGTCACTTCAGAGGGATCAATTCCAACCTCAAGTAATTTTCGTTTCAGATTCATGGTGGAGGAGTCGGACAGCCCCGGCACGCCAACGGTCTTGCCCTTCAAATCCGACACGGAGTTAATGGAAGAATCACTCTTGACAAAGTATTTGGTGCATCCGGTATGTAGCCCTGTCGTAAACACAATATCCAAGCCGTTGTCAATCGGCTGAATCAGGCTTGCCGTCAGGCCGAAGCAGGCGTTGATTTTTCCCGCCGCCAACAGCTCAGCCGCCTGGGTCAGATCCACCTCTTCATAGCTCCAGGTAATACCCGCCGCCGCAAATTCCTTTTCAAAATATCCGTTTAAATAAGCCAGATGAACAGGCGCCACGCACAGGCTCCCCTTTGCAAAGCCGATTTTGACCACGGCCTGATCCGATGAGGTCTGCGTGGACGTGGTGGTGCCGTCACCCGTGGAGACGGTTTCCGTGGCGGACGCTTCGGTGGATGCGGTTCCCGCCGCCGCGCTTTCCGAAGCGGAGTTTCCGCACGACGGCAACAGAGTTACCATGAGTATCGCGGTCAGGAAAAGCGCCACTGTTTTTTTCATTCTTGTCATCATTGTCTTTACCCCCTGTTTCTTCGATTGAATTGATTTGACTGTTTATTCGCCGCTTGATTTAATTAACGCAATGCCGTCAAGACGCGCCAGACTGTAATAGGACTTTACCGATGCCAGGGCACATACCAGCAGATTCGTGCAAAACGCGTACGCGCCGTTTTTGGCAAGCTCAGTTCCCCCCAGCCTCAGGTATGGAATGGATAAGGACTGCCTGATGGCCTCATGAAACGGAATCGTAATCAGGCAGACCAGACCGATCCCAATGGCCGTTGAGGTCACCGCCACCAAGAGCAGCTCCGACAGCAGCATGAGCAGAATGCGTTTTTTCTCTGTGCCGAAGGAAAAATAGGTCCCGAATTCCGCTTTTCGCAAATGAATGATCACAGAATAGATGCCATACAGGGCAATCACGGCCATCAGCAGGAAAAGTCCCTGAAAAATGGTAGCGTAGCTAATATAATTTTTCAGCTCGTCTGAAAAACGCCCCACCAGGTCGCTGTTGGTATAAACCGCAATTCCTTCATCCGCATATTGGCTCATCAGCTCTTCCTTCACCTTGGCGCTGTCGTCTCCCTCCTTCAGCTTCACCAAGACCATGGAGATGACCTCCTCATCCTTTTGAAACGGCAGAACATTGTCATAATCCGGGTCATTGGCAATCTGGTATGCCGCCTCATAGCTGATAAAGGCACAGCTGTCATATCCCATTCCGGTTTCCTCCAGCACGTCAATGACCGTAAAATTCCGCCCAAAATATTTGACCACATCACCTACCTTCTTATTCATGCTGCTGCCCACGATGATTTCATCGTCCGCAACGCTATGGATTCCATCCTCCGACAGCCACGGCGCAACCGCGAAGTCACTGTTGATGTCAAAGGCAATCAGCTGCATTGACGTTTCGCAGCAATCGGAGTTCAGGGAGGAGAGATAGAGCTGATAACTGACCTGCTCCACTCCTTCCTCCGCTGAAATTTTGTCCAGCCAGCTTTTATCAAAATTCACGGTACACGGTTTCCCTAAAAAAAGGGCATCCTCAATACTTGATACGAATCGATTCGGAACCACGATGATATCCGCCCCGAGCCGATCTTTTGTTTTCTCCAGTCCCTCTTTCATGCTCTCTGCAAGAGACGCGCTGAAAAAAACAGTCAGTGCCGTAACCGTAAGAAGCGCCGTTAAAATCACGGACTGAAATTTCTGCCGCCTGAGATTTTGAATCGCCACCCACCAGATGGTTCTGTTTTTCATATCACCCCAAGTCCTTTACCACGCTTGAGTCCCCGCAGTATGTTGATCACGGAGGCCACCATGACCACGATGGCAGTCACGTAAAATGAGGGAAATGTGACGCTTTGGCATTCCATTCCCTTCATGTCACATCCCCCAATGAGAACACTGGGAATCAGGATCGCCACAAGGCTGTTTACAACTGCGATGCCGGACAGCAGCGCCCGCTCTCTCTGGGTTTTGGTCACAGCGTAAAGAACTGCAATGCCGACCAGCAAAATGGCAACGCCGAATTCCGCACGAACGCTCCAGTGACATCTCATAACCGTGTCGCCTGTCGCCTCGCAGACCTGAAACACTGTGTGCGGGCCCAGAGTATAAACAACCGCCGCTAGCAAATAGATTCCCGTAATCCAGACATTCTGTTTCATAACGCACCCCTTCTCTTCCATACTGCTTACCTACAAATAATAATCCGGCGTCTTAATTTCGCCTCCGAAGTTCAAAATCTCCAGAATTTCGGTGCGATAGCGGATAAAATCGTCCTGGTTACGCGCTCTCGGCCTTGTCATTTCAATGTCAATAATGGTTTCAATTTTAGCCGGCCTGGGTGACATGACAACCACCTGATCCGACAGGTAGATGGCTTCGTCCACGTCATGGGTCACCATCACCACGGTCATATTGTGCTCCGACCAGATTCTAAGGATTTCATCCTGCATGTTCATACGGGTGAAGGCATCCAACGCACCCAGCGGTTCGTCCATCAGCAATACCTTGGGATGGCCGACCAGCGCTCTTGCCAGGGACACACGCTGGCACATCCCGCCCGACAGCTGATGGGGAAACGACTTTTCAAAACCCTTTAGTCCCACCAGCTCAATCAATTCATCCACTGTTTCCTTCTTTTCTCTGTATTCATGACGTGCCCTGAGGCCAAAGGCGATATTTTCTCTGATATTCAGCCACGGGAACAGATTGGCGGACTGAAACACAAATCCCCGCTCATAATGCGGCCTGTCGATGACGACCTCATCCAGAAGCAGCGCTCCTCTGGTCGGGGCGTCCAGCCCCGCGATCAAACGAAGCAGCGTCGTCTTTCCGCACCCCGACGGCCCGATCAGCGACACAAATTTCCCGGGTTTAATATCCAGAGACAGTCCGTTTAGGGCCACAACATCCGCTTCCCGAGGATCGGGATTTACAAAGGTCCTCACCACATCGCAAATTTTGATTTCTCCTACCATTTGATCACCCCCTTTTGCCAAATCAGAAGCTTATCCCGCATCTTAAACAGGAGTGTTAAAATGGTTGTGCACATCACAGCGATAATCATAAGCCCCGCGTATACACCGGAATAGACCATCATCTGCTTGGCATGATTGACATACCACCCAATGCCGCAGGAGCTGCCCATCAGCTCAGCCACCATGAGCGTAATAAACGATGAGCAGGTTCCATAGAAAACGCCCATAAAAATACTGGGCATCGCATTGGGAATTCCCACCTTAAATACCTGATACAGTGTGCTCGCCCCCAGCGTGCGGGAAACCTCGTAATAAGAGTTATTGGTGGCCCAAATGCCGCTGCTGGTCATCAGCGCGGTGGGAAACCAAACCGCAAATGCAATCAAAAACACACTGGCGTCATAGGTTGCCGGGAAAACCGACAGCGCCAGCGGCGTCCAGGCCGTGGTCGGCATGGGTCCCAGCACCTTCGTCACCGGATTGAGCCAGTATGCAACCTTTTTATTGAAGCCCAGCAGCAAGCCGGTGGTAAGCCCGATGCTCCCTCCCCACGCAAAGCCGATGATTAGCAATTTCAGGGAAAAGAGAACACACTTTACAAGCAGCGCGCCGTCGGTGACATATACCTCCAGCACCCGATCAATATTGGGAAAAAATAAAGCGGGAAGCAGCGTGAGCTTTGCGGTGATCACATTCAGGATATTAAAAAACAAAAGGACTCCGGCATAAAACGGGCCGGCATCAACCAGCTTGCGTTCCAATTTCTTAAACCGGAAGGACAGCACAAACAGCATCAGAAAGATGACCACTGCCAGAATTAAAAAATAAGTGAAATATGGCCTTTCCGCTTCCTTTTGTTTCTCCGAATTATGTAATACCACTTGCAGAAGCAGGGCAAAGGCAGCGGATAAAATCGGAATCAGTTTTTTCAAGTAATAGATTGCGCGTTTCATTGGCTCAACTCCCCTGTATGGACAAAATAAAAACTGGAGGCAAAGCATGCGGCATACATACTTTGTCTCCAGATGACTGGTCAACTCAATGCATATTAAATTCATGTATATTATATGTTATTTATGTTCAGCATTATAACCCTGATCTATAGTGATGTCAATGATTTTTTCGCCCGCCCATTAAAAAAATTGTTGTCGTTGGACCTCACTTTCCACAATGTCTGTCAAATGTCATAATCCTTCTTTTTCAAAATAATACAAATATTTAATATTGTTCTGATTTTTTCAAAAGTGTTATATATTTTAAATATTTTTGACACTAAATCATTATCATTTTACTTTTTTATTCTACTATTTTGTAATATAATGTGGTATGATAGTGAAGAAAAATTTATAGTAACGGATGTGATCATATGCGGGAAAAAGGAAACAAGTCCTTTGGTATCAAAGCAAAGCTTATCGTTCTGGTGGCGATTCTGCTGGTTGGCTCAACACTCATTTTGGGAACCATTGCATATATTCGAATGAACAGCGCGTATAATTCCGCCATTGAGGAAATTCAGGCGGGTTTTGATACAAAAATAAGAACTGCCGTAGAAAATATCATTGGAGTCCTTGAAGTGAATCAGGATCGATATTCAAACGGCGATATCACCGAGGAGGAAGCGATGGAAGCCGCCGAGGCCATTGTCCGTGACGCACGGTACGACGACGGCGACGGATATTTCTGGGCCGATACGGCAGACGGCACTTGTGTGGTACATATGAATGCCGACAACGTTGGCGTAAACCGTTATGATTTTCAGGACTCCCAGGGCAATTATTACATCCAAAATATCATTCAGGCCGGAAACAATGCCGACGGCGGTTTTACGGAGTTCTATTACGCAAAACCCGGCGAATCCGCTGACGTAAAAAAACGCGCCTTTACCATGTACTTCGAGCCCTATGGATGGTACATCAGCACAGGAAACTATTATGACGATATCGATGCATCCATCAGCACCATACAACAGAAAAAAATGCTGGCGGAGGCCTCGATTTTACTGTCCTGCGCCGCTATCTCCGTTTTAGGAATCCTGCTTGCCTATCGGTTCGCCAAAAAAATGACCGATCCTATCAGGGATGTCACAAGGCGGCTCACTCTTCTGTCGGAGGGCGATATCAGAACCGAACCTTCCAAGCTCTCGTCCTCAAAGGATGAAACCGGTCAGCTTACTAAGGCGGCGGAGCGTGTCATCCTTCAAATCAGAGGAATTATCGGAGACCTCACCGAGCAGCTCCGGTATATTTCCCAGGGAGATATGACCTCGCCCATTACTCATGAATATATTGGGGATTACGTCCCGATTTTAGACTCCATCGAACAGATCAAGCAATCCCTTAACGAGACGCTGCTCACAATAGAAACATCCACCGGGCAGGTATCCTCCAGCGCTTCGGAAATTTCCTCCATGTCTCAATATCTGGCTTCCGGAGCGGCGGAACAGTCCGGCTCCATTGATTCCCTGTCGCAGTCCATTGGCGAGGTATCCAACTCCTCCAAGGAGAATGCAACAAGCGCGTTGGACGCCTCCAAACAAGTGGAAGAAACCATGTCCAGCATTCAGATGTCGGAACAGGAAATGGAGCTTATGCTGAAATCCATGTCGGAAATCAGCGAAACCACCGAAAAAATCAGTCATATTACCACCCTGATCGAAAACATTGCGTTTCAGACGAATATTCTCGCCCTCAACGCATCCATTGAGGCCGCCAGAGCCGGCACACAGGGCAAAGGCTTTGCTGTGGTCGCCGAAGAGGTTCGGGTTTTGGCGGAAAAGTCCGCGGATGCGGCAAAGCAGACGGAGGAACTGATTGTCTCCACGCAAAAGGCCGTTGCCGAAGGTTCTAAGATTACAGACAAAATGTCCCTCATGATTCAGGATTCTGTCAGTAAAATGCAGCAGGCCAATCAGACCATCGGCGCAATCGGCGTCAAATCAGGGGAACAGGCCGACGCCATCGAGCAGATCTTCGACAACATCAATCAAATCTCATCCATTGTACAAAGCAATGCCGCTACCGCCGAAGAAAGCTCTGCCTTCAGTGAGGAGCTGTCAGCCCAAACCTCCATACTGTATAAGGAACTGGAAAAGTTTACACTGGCAAAATAAAATGCCTCCCCTTTTTCAGGCGAACCGCCTACCGGGCAAGGCCGCTTCATGAGCGCGGGGACAGCGTCCCTTTGTCGTGAACAACCTGCTTCAAAGCGTAACACGGAAACCGGGCAGACGATGTGATCACATCGTCTGCCCGGTTTTATCCGTTCAGGCACAACCTCAATTAATCAATCGGAGTAACGACAATATTCCCTGTGTAGATACGTGTGTCCAGACGCTCGGCCTCCATGGCTTCTCCGTTGATCGTGACTGTGCCGTTGATCGTGCAGTCTTCACCCAGCGCCAAGGCGGAAAGGTAACTGGTACCAGTTACGTTCCAGGCCGTTCCATTTGTAAGGGTGAGCTCCACACGATTATTCACAGCCTGGGACGCCGTATTGACAATGCGTCCCGCATAGAGATAATCTTCCGAGGTGATGACGGTGCCGCCCTCGATGAGGGTGCCGCTTTCATCCACATGATTGGCGTTGGACGAGGAAACCACGCCGTTGATGGTCACGTGATCCAGTGTTACCTCCAGACCCTGATTCAGGGTATAAACCGAGTTATAGATGTTTCCATTGAGAGTCATGTTGGAAAATTCAGCAACTGCGGCGGCAGTCTGATCCGTAACGGCAGCCACACTGCTCCAGTCGTTCTCCTGGGCCGGTACCGTGTAAGTATCGGCAAAAATGCCGCCGGCATCATCGCTGTCCATCAGCTGATAGATCACACCGCTGTAATTTTTCGTACCGTTCACGTTCAGCGTCGCGCCATCCACCGAAAGCACAGGGAAGCAATCATTTCCTGCGGTACTCTTAACAAGGAACATGCAGTCCGCCGCCGTCCAGGTGCCGCCGTTGATCACGGTGCCGCCGCCGTCGCTTTGGTGCCACATCACTCCACAGCGCTGCGACAGGAAGGTACCGCCGTTAAACACATTGCCGCCGGAACTGTTTGCGGGGCTGATCAGGATATAATCCGGCGCGTAAAATTCACAGTCATTATAGGTGTTCTTCACTCCGCCGTCCGCGTAGGTGACGTAACCGGAACCCTCGCCGCGATCTGCCATGGTAAACCCATAGGTCACGCCGTTGACGGTCTTGGTGGCGGTATACTGCTTGCCCGTTTCAGCCACTTCCAGAGAACCGATACCGGAGAGAACATTGCTACAGGTCAGGCTGGTGGGCGCTTCGCCGGAATCCGTGGAGAGAGCGCCCCAGTTTTCCGCCACCACAATGGAATCGGCATAGCTGACCTGAGCCTTGCCCAGAACATTCGTGGCACGGCAGTTTCCAAGGAGCCCCAAGGCCCAGGGAACCTGTTTCATCATATTGACCTTCAGGTTTTGATAGGCTTCGGAGGTTGGGTCCGCGTCATAGGTTGTCACAACCGTGTCGGAGACATTTACCACAGATTCGCTGCCGGCCCAGATTGCGGTACGGATTGCCCCTTTTGATACAATGGTGGAGCGTTGGATGGTCAGATTGGCGGTATCCGTGGCCATAATGCCCGCGCCAATCCCCTGAAAGTCGCTTCCGCCGTTTCCCTCCAGAGAGATATCCGCGCCGTCAATGGTATAGGCGCTGTTGCCGCCTACCACAATGCCGTTGAACTGGTCACTCCTGGAACTGATGGCAACATCCTTTGCGGTGCTTCCGTCATAGGTGCCGCCGGTGATGGCAGATGTGGCAGAATAGTCGTTCTGGACTACTCCATCCTTGATATAAAGCGCCATCCTCATGACCCAGGTAAAGCTGCCTCCGGGACCCGCCGCAGAAATGGTATAGCTTGCGTTGGTCACCTGAAGCACCGCATCGCGGTAGGTTCCTTCGGCAATGGCGGTATCCACTCCGTCCACTGTCAAGGTCAGCTCTGATCCAGCGGGCGCAGAGAATATGGTGTTAGGGCCAATGGTCAGCGAGGAATAAGAGGTCGTTTCCGCAATCGGCACCACCCTGGGCAGCTTTGCCGAGCCGTCACTGGCCTCCAGGGCATTTACCATGAGGCGCGCCGCATCGTCACGAGTGATCGCCCCGTTGGGGTCCGCGGAAATTCCGGCAAAAAGCCCTTTTTCTTCCCCGATACTCAGGGTATCCTCAGCCCAGCTTGCTTCCTCCAGCCCGGAAACACCCATGGTGCCAAGCAGCATTTTTGCCGCCTGAACGCCGGTCACAACGCCGTCCGGCTGAACTGTTCCGTCACCATTGCCACCAATTGCGCTGATCTGAACACAGTAAGCAATATAGGAATCGGCCCAGTGTCCCACGGTGTCGGTAAAGCCAGAGGTTCCGGAGAACTCTCCGCCGCCCGCAACGGCTTTGGCAATCATCTTTGCCATTTCGGCACGGGTCAGGCTGCTGTCAGGCTCAAACGCGTAACCGCTGCCGCTGCGCACACCACTCACAATGCCCAGCTCCACTAACAGGTCGACTGAGGCTGTATTTTGAATGGACGCGCAATCGATAAAGTCTGCCGAAGAGGTGGGCAGCAGAGGAGTTGCGTCTGTGGTGGACGCAGCGGCGTCGGTTTCAGTCGCATTAAGAGTGGTTTCCGCGGCCAAACCACCCGGAGTGAGCGTTCCGACAAGCAGGAACAGGGACAGCAGAACAGCTGCGACTCTTTTCTTCATAAATTTCACCCTCTTTTCCCATGATCTTGACTGATGTTCTCCGCATAATGGCTCTGGAGTTGATTCTTTCCGAATCAACTGTGTAACACCTTCCTTCCGTTATTTTTTCATTGATGCTTAGACAGAAATCACAAATTAAATCTATTACAAATAAATTTGTTGTACATCTCGCCATATGCCACTATTTTAACTTGCGCATCGTTGAAAATAAAGTGCAAAACTTCCATGCCACATGCACACGATGCATGCATTTTGCCGAATTGCTTGCAATCCTATCAATCGGGCTATATAATGGCAGTTATTACCCAATATTGTTTAAATTCTATAAATCTGTGCTGATGGACGGAAAGCAAGAGGTGCATAATGCTAAACTTGGAGTATTTGGAGCATTTCCTCATTACGACAAAGTATATGAGTTTTACGGTGGCCGCGGAAAAACTGTTTATGAATCAATCCACGCTGAGCCGACAGATCTCCGCACTGGAAGAAGAATGCCGGGCAGCTCTGTTCGACCGAACCGGGCGCATGCTGCGGCTCACCGACGCGGGTTTAAAATTACAGGAGGAGGGCGCCGCTCTGCTGTCTCTTCAGGGACAGGTGGTAAACAGCGTACGTGCCGTCGCCAGCCTTGCCTCCTCCAAGCTCAATATTTATACCGTTCCGGGGTATTTCCCCAGCCTGGATTGTATTTATGAGCGGATGTACCGGCTCTATCCAAACATCGAGCTGTCTGTTTATCATCTGAAAATGATGGAGCTGTCTGCCAGCCTCAGCAATGATACCGCCGACTTTGGCATCACCTATGAGACACATTTTCAAAAAGATCCCCAATTTGTGATCCAACCGCTGGAGACAGAGCCATTTGTCGTGATCTGCTCCCCCGACCACCCCTTTTCGGCCCGGAACGAAGCTGTAACCTTTGAAGAATGCCTTCACGAAACCATTTTATTCGGCGCCGATTTTCCTCTCTTTTTAAAGGGGAAAATATCCAGTGACTTCTTTAAGTATCCGGCCTGTCCGGAAAGTACCCTGGAATCACTGCGCTATCTGGTGTTGATGAATGCTGGGATTATTATTCTGCCATCCGGCTCGGCAAACAGCTGTTTGCCTGGATTAAGCCGGGTTCCCATCCGCGATCAGGATTTGCGTCACCGCGTTGTACTGATTTATAAACGGGATAAAAGCCTGAGTACGGCTTGCCAGCTCTTTTTAAATGAAGTAAAAAATTATCTGCTGGAACAAGAGCCGTAACAAATTGGCGCGCTGTGCCCAGGCCTGCCGATCCCTGAGGTTGGACGTTGCATAATTTGCAGGTAGCATGAGTAACTTGCAATTCGCTTGCATGGAATATGGCATTGCTTTATCATTCAAATCATCTTCAACGAAAAAGAGACGTCAATATTGAAGGAGTTTTTTGAATGAATCATAAATATGCCCATATTCTAAGTCCTGTTCAGATTGGAAACGTCTTTTTAAAAAACCGCCTCATGGTATCCAAATCTGTTTCCCAGGAGCTGCAAGGGCCAGAACCCTTTCCCGCGGAAGCAACGATTTCTTATCTTGAGCAGTACGCCAGAAATGGAGCCGCCATTGTAACCTGCCCCATCGGAAGCTGGCCCGAGGATCGGATTGACAACACCTTTGTCAGCAAATTTGAAATGGAAGACCGGCGGGTTTTGAATTATTTCGGTCAGATGACACGTCGTATTCACAATCATAATTCCCTTGCAATCGGGAATTTATCATGTGCCATTCCTCAGAAATATGCCATTTCTGAACGGCGGCACCCCGAGTGGGTCTTAAAACCGCTGATGGGACCTGACGGTAATTTCTTCCCGGACGGCAGTCCGAAGCCTCCCAAACCTGAAATCACCAAAGAGCAAATTGCCTGCTTTATTTCCTCCTTTGCAGCAAAATGCGCCGTCCTGAAGGCGCTGGGTTTTGACGGAGTCAATGTCTATATGTCCTATAACGGCTCCATTCTGGCCCATTCTCTTTCTCCGGTTCTCAATCAAAGAGTGGATGAGTATGGCGGCTCCTTGGAAAACCGCGCCCGCCTTACGCTGGAGCTTTACCGCGCCGTGAAAGCCGCCTGCGGGCAGGACTTTCTCATCGAATGCCAGATTTCCGGAGAGGAGGATATGCCAAACGGGTACTCTCTGGAGGATTTTCTAAGCTACGCAAAGCTGTGCGAGGGACTGGTGGATATTTTCCAGATCCGGGCTAAGAGCGGAACGCTGTCACACCCCACTTCCTTCAGCTGTCCGGAGCATTTCCCGCGAACGCTCCATTACGCGCAAGCCTTTAAGCAGCGCGGAATCAAGGCACTCTGCGCCCCCATCGGCGGATTTCAGAATTTAGATGACATCGAGCGTTTTATCGCTGAAGGAAAGACCGACATGGTTGCCATGGCCCGGGCGTTCATCTGCGACTCCCAGTATGGTCAGAAGCTGTATGAGGGCAGAGGCGAGGATGTTGTCCCCTGTATCCGATGCGACAAATGTCATGGTTCGGTTTGCTCCGTGAATCCCTCCGTCGGGCTGGGACATGTGATCCAGCAATCATACCCCGCTCGCCCATATCATGAAAAAAAGGTCGCGGTGATCGGCGGCGGCCCCGCTGGGCTGAGCGCGGCGCTGGAAGCCGCCTGGAGAGGGCATCAGGTTACGGTGTATGAATCCAGACCGTACCTGGGCGGGCAGCTGATGCACGTGGATTACATGCCCGGCAAGTGGGCTTTGAAAAACTACAAAGATTATTTGATCGCACAGCTTCAAAAAACCGACGCGGTACTCCTGCTCAATACGAAGGCCACTCCCGAACTGATTCGCCAGGGCAATTTTGACGCGGTGATTGCCGCCTGCGGCTCAAGGCCCAAGCTTCCTCCCGTTCCGGGCGGCGATGACGTGCGCATCTGGAAGCCCATTGAATGCTTTGGACGGGAGGGTGAGCTCGGTTTGAATGTTACCGTCATAGGAGGCGCCTCCACGGGAAGTGAAACCGCGCTTTATCTCGCGGACAGCGGTCATAAAGTCACTCTCGTCACACGCAGAGAGCGTATTTGCCACGATGACGTTTCACACGGCGGGGAATATCTGCACCATATGATGGAGCATCATCCCAACATCACCGTCATGACCAGCACCGCCACGTTGTCAATCGCCAACGGTACGGACGCCACACTGCAAGGTCCCGACGGGACAGTATTCGTTGTGACTGCGGATTGTCTGGTTTTTTCCTCAGGTGTTGAGCCCATGACGCAGGAGAGCGCCAAATTCGCGGGACTGACCCCTGAATTTTATGTGATCGGAGACGCAAACATCCATAATGACGCGCTTTGGTGTACGTTTCATTTTCCCGCAAAAGCCGAGGTCGTCGGGGGTGACATAAAGCATTGCACCGCAACGGCCTATGCCGCCGCAATGAGTTTGTAGTCCGCTTTCTGTTGCCTCCGTGAGCAAACAGAAAACCTTAGAGTCTCCGAAAGACTCTAAGGTTTTTTCTTAGCTCCAAAGCAGCGGTGAGGCAAAGCTCAGCCGGAGCACTTTCCGTGCTCTATCCCCTTTTGAATGGCACTCTTTGCCGCTGTTCATCCTGATCCCGCATCACAGCCGCACTGTAATATTCCAAAATCTGATAGGAAAACAACAATTGAGTCAACGTTTCGCTGCGGTTTAAGTCAATGTCCAGCAGATCGTTGATTTTATTGATCCGGTAGCTCAACGTATTGCGGTGAATGCGCAGCATGCCCGCCGCCTCGGGCAGGCTGAGATGGCAGAGCAGGTATGCTTCCAGCGTTGCCAGCAGATAGGTTCCGTGCTCATGGTCATATTCCGCCAATGCATAGATCGCCGAGTGGCATAATGTCATAATATCCATGGTTTCTCCGCAAATCTTCAGCGCATGGAAGGTTGCGTAATCATCGTAAAAAAAGACGCGGTTTTCCTTTCTCAGCAGCGTGCCAAGCTCAAGCGCCTGCTCGGACTGCGTATTGAACTCGGCAAAATTTTTCACATTTTGACAAGGGCGGCTCACGCCAGCGGAAAGCTGCTCACGCTCCAGAATATCCTGAAATTCCTTGCGCCGGGGCATGCTTAAAACGGATGTCGCGGAGGGCGGCACGATGACCTTGATATACCGTCCGTAAACGAAAGCGGTGGACAGAGGAATAGCCGCCGCCAGCCGCGTGCAGGCGGACTGTAAAATCAGGTTGGAGGGCCATTCTTCCTCACTCCTGTATTGAATGGTCATTAAATAAAACGGGATCTTGAGCTCCCAGTTAAAATGGCGGAAGCGCGCCTCAATCAGCTGCTCATTAACCATGCGCCCTTCCAGCAAATCTGAGATAAAAAACTCCAGCATATTGTCAGGAGATTCCATATAATTGTGGTCTTTCTCCATCCGCAGCGTGCACAGGTCCGCAATCATGTCAAACAGAACGATCTCGTCGTCGGTGAACGGTTCCTCCCGATAGCAGGGAGCGTCCAAATAGCCGATAATCTTGCTGTCGGAGCATAACGCGCGCCGGAGCATGACGGGGGATCCATCCACCTCATCCTCAATCTGAGCGTTTCCCGTTTTAATCGAACGGCGGTAGCAAAAATTCGCGGATTTTTGATTGGCCCGATCCAACGGAATCCTCCCCAAAGAGATGATCTCGTCCCATGGGGCATGGTGCAGGCCGGGTTCCTTTGTGGCCGCCAGCAGCCTGTGCGTGAAATCACAGAGAATCATCGGAAAGGGAAACAGCTCGCGTCCGGCATCGAGTATCGCCTGCAAACTCCTGCTGTGCATTAAAGAATGGAATTGTTCTCCATATTCTCTGATGTTCATCAAAATCCCTCCCTGCATCGAACCTCTTTATCATAGCATATTACACAAAAAAGCAACAGCTATTTTTGCATCTATGTAACTTTTTATAACACATCTCATTTTTTTCGTTTTAATTGAACAAACACAGAAGCATCAAAACCAGATATACTAGCCTTAATCACAAAAGGAGGTATCATGATGGACGAAATTGAGCAGGCCGTTCCTCCCGTGGACGGTCCACCGCCGATTGAACACATGTATCGCGGTATTCAAAAAATTGAGTCGGCCACCGCCCCCGACAATGGCACATTAGAGGCTGATGTGGTCGTGATCGGCTGCGGAGGCTCTGGAATTCCCGCTGCTGTTTCCGCTTATGAAAACGGCGCAAAAAAAGTGGTCGTCATTGAAAAGCGCGGCCGCGCCGGTGGAAACTCCGTGATGGCGCGGGGTATATTTGCTTGTGAAACCAGCGTACTGCGGCAGGCTATGATCAAATCGGACCGGGATGAAATTTTCACCAACGCCATGCGCTGGCATCATTATAGCCGGGTGAACGGGCGGATTCTCCGGGCCTGGATCAACCAGTCGGGCGACACGGTGGAATGGCTGCGCCGCCGGGGTGTGGAGTTTGAGGTGGGAACCACCCAGCGTATGACCTACGACATTGACCCGAACTGGCACTGCGTGAAGAACGGCACCATGGCCATTGCCATGGGAAAACTATTTGATGAAGTAATCGAAAACGGTGCTTCCATTTTTCTTGAAACTCAGGTAACAGAAATCCTGAAAACAGAAGAGAAGGTATACGGTGTCCGCGCGGAGAAGGATGGTAAAAGCTTTCTTATCAATGCCCCTCGCGTTATCATCGCGTCGGGCGGCTTTCTCGCCAACACGGAGATGGTGAAGCAGTACTGCCACTATTATGATCCCGATTGCTTCGGTGGATTCCAGGCGCCCAACATGGGCGAAGGGGTTGGCCTTGCCGAGCATGCCGGCGGAGCGCTGGAGAAGGAAGTCATGATCATTCGTGAGGCCTGCGCCGCTTCAGATAAAGCGCCCCGTCTGCTGTGTGAATTTACACGGGAACCCTATCTGCTCTGGGTGAACAAAAAGGGGCGGCGCTTTGTGGAGGAAACGGCTGGTTCCCAGCTTCAGATGTGCACCAACGCGCTGATGACCCAGCCCGGTATGAAGGCATATGCCCTTTTTGACCAGGGTGCCCTTCACCGCATGATGGATCTCGGCTTTGAGCTGTGCAAGGGAGACCATATGCGCGGCTGTCCCATCCCCAGCCTGAAGGAACAGCTGGAGGCCGCGCAGAAAAAGGCTCCCTTTGCGGTCAAAATTGCAGATACTGTGGAAGAGCTTGCCCAGTGGATCGGCTGCGGGACGGAGGCCTTGCAGGATGAGCTCAACCGCTATAACAGTTATTGCGAACAAGGCTATGACGCGGACTTTAACAAAGCGCGCCGGTATTTGGTTCCCTGCCGCACGGGTCCATTCTATGCCATTGAGCATATGGCGCTGGCGGTGGACACAGCGGGTCCCATTCGCGTTGACGAACATATGCGGGTGCTGGGCAGCGACTATGAGCCGGTGAAAGGACTTTACGCCGCGGGTTCCACCACTGCGGGCTGGCAGTCAAATGATTACTGCGGTCCTTTCCTGTTTGGAGGCGCGTTATCCTACGCCATGAATTCCGGTCGTATCGCAGGCAGAAGCGCCGCAGAGGGGGTATAATCCATGAGAACAATTGAAACAGATATCGCAATTGTCGGCGCGGGCGCGGCGGGCATTCCAGCCGCCATTGAGGCCGCCCGCCGGTACGTCAAGGTGGATGTATTTGAGCAGGCCGACCATATTGGCGGCTCCTGCAACGGCGGAAACGGCGTGTTTGCCGTGGAAACCCAGATGCAGAAGGAGAAGCAGTATACCTACACCAAGAAAGAAATTCTGGACTACTGGGCGGAATATACCCACAATACCGTGGATATGCGTCTGGTTTCCGAGTTTATCAACCGTTCCGCAGGCACCTATGAGTGGCTGAAAAGCTTCGGCGTGGAGTTTTCCGATCTCATCGCCTACTACCCCGGCGCAAAATACGTCTGGCACTTCCGCAGAGACGGTTCCCCGTTTATCACGGATCTGCTCCGCCTGGTCAGCGAAGAGGCAGGCGCCCAATACCACCTCAATACCGCAGTCAATCAGCTTATGATGAAAGACGGCCGCTGTATCGGCTTCCGGGGAAAGGACGCCGAGGGGGAGCTTGAGGTTCTGGCGAAGGCGGTGATTATCGCCAGCGGGGGAACCGGCAAGCGCGCCGACTTTGTCAAGGAGCATACCGGAGTGGAGCTGGGCAAAGATATTACCGTATTCCCTGGCATGCTGTATGAAAATCCCGCCACATCCCCCAAGCTCGGTGTGGAGCTCTGCTGGGAGGCAGGCGCCGCCCATACCCCGCTGATGATTGACTCCTTCGCGTCCATCCCCGATCCGAACTTCGGCCCGGGCGGTGTTCCCGCCCAGCTTCCGTGGTTCCGGCAGCCCCAGAACATTTGCGTGAACCTTCACGGCGAGCGCTTTATCAGCGAGTATGAGATGCGAAACGGAGCCTTTATGGGCAATGCCATCGCCACCCAGAAGGACTCCACCGCCTTCATGATTTTTGATCAGAACATGCGGGACTATTATGAGTCGGTGGGCATGGATTTTGTCATGGGCAACGTCCATTTCATGGATGAACTGACAGCGGACGAATATCTGGATATGAACGCGGCCCGCGGCAATCAGGACATTATCGTGGCGGACAGCTTAAAAGAGCTTTGCGGCATGATGGGCATTCATAAGAAGCTCATCGACACCGTGGAGGAGTATAACCGCAACATTAAAGAGCATGGAAATGATCCTGTCTTCTTTAAGGATAACAAATATCTGATGCCCATTGAAGGCCCTACTTACTATTGCGCCCGGTTCCGCCGACACGCCTATGGCGTCATGGGCGGTCTGAAAATCAATTACAGAACGGAGGTCATCGATACAAAGGGCGACCCTATCCCAGGTCTTTACGCGGCGGGCAACGACGCAAACGCGATTTACGGCGACACCTATCCCTTCGCGCTCTCCGGCAACACCTCCAGCTTTGCCATTAATACCGGCAGAATGGCAGGCGAGCACGCGGCTTTTTTTGTGAAGTAGGCCAGTCAAACCTCACAGAAAGACGAGATCTCTGCGGGTGCAGAAACCTCGCGTTTCCATGAAAGAACTGTTTTGGAGGAGAAAATTGTGAGTAAACAAACTTATGTTATAGCGCCTGAAAATCGAATCGGTGTCGTCGGTAAGATCTGTTATTCCATTGGTTTTGCCGGAAAGGACGGATTCACCACCATTGCAAACAGCTACTCCATGCTGTTTCTGATGATGGTCGCCGGCTTAGACGGAGCGTTTATCGGCGTGATGATGCTGGTATGCCGCGTTTGGGATGCCTTTTTTGACCCTGTCCTCGGTTCTCTGGCGGACCATACCAATACCCGCTTCGGACGGTTCCGTCCCTATCTCTTCTCTGTCATTCCAATGGCGATTGTCTTTATCGCGCTGTTCTCCAATCCAAGCCTTGGTTCCACCGGCAAACTGGTTTACTACTGCGTGTTCTACTGGCTGTACAGCATGCTGTTCACTGTGGTGGAAATTCCCTATTTCGGCCTTGCCGGAGCCATGTCCTTTGACCCCCAGGAGCGCGCCTCCGTGACTGCATGGAGCCGTATCATCTCCCGCATCCCCGCCTTCGCTCTCCCGCTGCTGCTGGGCGCTCTGGTCACCAGGTATGATGGAGCAGGGTTGTCCATCGGTCAAAACGGAGCGCAGTATACCGCAATCATCATTGGCATTATTGCGGTGATCGCCGCATTTGTTTCGTTCGCCGGCTGCAAGGAGAAGGCCCTGGTCAACGCCGAGCCCTCTGTACAAAAGGCCTCCGGCTGGAAGGATTTTTGGAATGTACTGAAAGGCAACCGTGCACTCTTGATCGTGATGCTTGCGCAATTATTCTTCACCTTTAATACCATCCTCAGCGACATGATCAACAGCTACTACCTGACCTATTATCTCGGCTCTCCCGCGATTATTACCGGCGTTGGCGTCGCCCTGGTGGCGGTGGGCGCGTGCATCGGCCAATTCCTGTATCCCTATATTCTCTCCGGTCTCAAAAGCTGCAAGACTATTATGATGATTGGCGCGCCTATTTATTGTGCGCTGTTGGCAGTCTGCTACGTTGCGGGCACCGTCTCTGCGGAGCTGTATCTGGTTTTTCTAGTCATTTTAAACCTGTTCACCGGTATCCTCCAAATCAATGTCATCAACCTGTGCTTTGAGGTCTGCGACATGTTGGAGTATAAAAACGGAGTACGCGCGGACGCCACGGTTTTCGCGGTTGTATCCTTCCTGATGAAGCTGGCGGCCGGTTTGGCTTCCACGATTGCCGGTTTTGGCCTGCAATTGGTTGGTTTTGCTGGTATGGGCCCGGTGATGATTGAGGTGACTCAGACAATGTCGGAAGGAGTTGCCGTTCTGAGATTTGCAATGCCAGCCATCCTTGCACTTCTGTCCTTCCTGGCGGTTTGCCTCTATCCTATTACCAAATCCCAGATCACCTCCGTGCGTGAGGAGTTGGCGGTACGCCACGGAAAACAAGAAGGCTAATTCTTTTCTGATCAAGGAACGGTCTGCCCTGCTGACAGGGCGGACCGTCCCTTCACATCAATTTTGCAACCGATACATCACATTGGAGGAACTCATAATGAACTATCCTTATCTGCTGTCTCCCATAAAAGTCGGAGACCATGTGCTAAAAAACAGGCTCATCTACCCCAACGCGTCGCCTCATTTTTTACAGGGGCCGGAATCCTATCCGGCGGAGGGATACCGGGCCTATATTGCCAATCTGGCGAAAAACGGCGCGGCGGTGGTCACGGTGGCGGAATGGGACAACTATGAAAATCAGCGTCAGTTTCCCGCCGACATGGACATGTCCCACATGCAGGCCTTTGACTTAAACAATCCCGCGGTACACAACTATCTCTCCCAGATGGCGGAGGAGGTCCATTTTTACGGTTCCAAGCTGTTTGTATCCTTGACGCTGCCATACCCCAAGGGGTATTCCGTCCAGGGCGGCATGGTGCATGGGCCGGGGGGCGGAGAGACGCAGCCCATGAGCCGGGACATGATCCCGGAGGTAATCGCCTCCATGGTGAAAAAGGCCCGCTTTTATCAGCTGCTGGGGTATGACGGCCTTTCCATCCGCTGTGACGGCGATTTAACCCCCAGCGAGCATCCCCGTGCGGACGAGTACGGCGGCAATGTGGAAAATCGCACCCGTCTGCTGCGTGAGGCGCTGGCGGCGGTGAAACAGGAACTGAAGGGTTCTTTTTTAATTGAAGCGGTGATCGCGTGGGAGCAGCCCGATGGCTACGGAATGCGCACTGTGGCGGATTCCGGCTATAGCGCGGAGGAGGCCATGGAATTTGTCCGCCTGATTGAGGGCATTGCAGATATTCTGCAGCTGCGGGAAAACAATGGCTGCACCTCACATCCCACCGGTTATAATTTCTGCAAAGGCATCCACCCCGCCATGGCCTTTGCCGCCCGTATCAAGGCGGCCGACATTCAGATTCTCACCGAGCCCATCGGTGGCTTTCAGGAGCCCGACGAGATGGATGACGCAGTCAAAAAAGGCAAATGTGATTTATTCGGCATCGCCCGCGGAATCATTGCCGACCCGGAGTATGGAAAAAAGCTTTACAGCGGCAAGGGTGAAGATATTACGCCCTGCCTGAAATGCAATAAATGCCATGGAGTGCTGTTAAACGAGCATGAGCCCTGGCTGAGCGTGTGCTCAGTGAACCCCGTTCAAAGTCTGGGGCATAAGCTTCAGCGGATGCTGGAAGGGGTTTCGGACGGGACAAGCAAGAAGGTTGCCGTCATCGGCGGCGGATGCGCGGGTATGCGGGCGGCTATTATAGCCGCCGGACGGGGCCACAAGGTCACGCTGTATGAGAAAACCGACCATCTGGGCGGTCAGCTCATACACGGGGATTCCTTTTCGTTTAAATGGCCCATCGGAAGCTATAAAAACTGGCTGATCCGGGAGCTGTACCAATCGGGTGTGACAGTTCACATGAATACAGAGCCTACTCCTGAGGAAATTGCCGCCGAACGCTATGACGCGGTTCTGGCCGCCACCGGCGCAAAGGCGACTCTTCCCGCCTCCATCAAGGGGCTGACCAACCCGGACGGTTCCCGTAAAGAGGGCGTTCTGACCTGTATCGATGTCTTCGGCAAAGAGAGTGAGCTGGGAAAGCATGTCGTGATCTGCGGCGGCTCCGAGGTTGGCGTGGAGACTGCCATGTATCTGTGCGACAACGGGCATGACGTTACCATGCTGACCCGCCAGAACGAACTGGCCCACGACGCCTCAAAGCTGCACTACATCACCGCCGCCTGGGTCTGCAAAAAGGACGGTGTCGCCATGGAAAGCCCCGCGTGGGAGCAGTATGAAAACCTTCACGGCATTCTCAACGCAACCACCACGCAGGTCAACGGCAATCAGGTAACCTATCGCGACGGACAGGGCGAGGAGCACACCATCACGGCGGACAGCGTGGTCATCTGCGGCGGCATGACCCCCTGCACCGATGAGGCGCTGGCATATGCCAACCTGAGCAACCAGTTTTTCGCCATCGGAGACTGCAACGGCGCGGGCAATATTCAGGTGTGCACGGCGGAAGCCTACGCCAGAGTGATGATATTGTAATCCATCCCTCCGCACACAACCGGAACCGGCAGGCATACCGGCTGACGGAGGAGGATCTGCCGGCAACGCGGGAGATCCTCCTCCCGGCGGAAAAAGTAAAGACAGAGTCCAGGGCGTGTGCCGCTGGACTCTGTCTCTCATTATGTGAACTATATACGGAACGACTCGTTTTTGAATCATTCCATACCGGTCAGCCGTTTATGGCCGCTCCGGTATTATCCCTCATAAGCGCGCTGGAAGATGCCGATGATATCCTTCTTGGTTGCTTTTCTGGGATTGGTCAGGCTGCAGGCATCCTTCATTGCGTTTTCAGCCATGATGTCGAAGTCCTCGGGCTTGACACCCAGCTCATTGAGGTTGGCGGGGATACCCAGCTGCTTGCTGATGGTACGAATGGCGGCGATGGCTTTATCCGCGGCGTCACCGGTGGACAGTCCGCTGATGTTCTCGCCGAAGGCCTCCGCAATATCACGGAACCGATTTAAGTTGCCGATCAGGTTAAATTCCTCCACGAAGGGCAGCAGGATGGCGTTGCAGACACCGTGGGGCAGATTGTAGTAGCCGCCCAGCTGGTGCGCCATCGCGTGGACATAGCCCAGCGAAGCGTTGTTAAAGGCGATACCGGCCAGATACTGAGCATAGGCCATCTTGTCGCGGGCCTTCATATACTCGCCGTTGGCAACCGCTTTGGGCAGGTACTGATAGATCATCTTGATGGCCATCAGTGCCGCAGCGTCCGTCAGGGGGTTTGCGGCGGTGGAGACATACGCCTCAATGGCGTGGGTCAGCGCGTCCATTCCGGTGGCGGCGGTGAGAGAAGGCGGCATGCCCTTCATCAGCTCAGGGTCATTGATGGCAATACGGGGGGTGACTCTCCAGTCGATAATCGCCATCTTCACCTTGCGGGATGTATCTGTAATGATACAGAAACGGGTGATCTCAGAGGCGGTGCCAGCGGTGGTGTTGATGGCCAGCAGCGGAATCATTTCGTTGGTGGAGCGGTCCACGCCCTCATAATCTCCGATTTTGCCGCCATTGCTCACTACCAGGCCGATTCCTTTGGCGCAGTCGTGAGACGAGCCGCCGCCCAGAGAAATGATGGAATCGCAGCCCCACTGCTGATAGGCCTCTACGCCCTTTGCCACATTCACGTCGGTGGGATTGGGCTCCGCTCCTCCGAATACATGGGAATCCACACCCGCGGCCTTCAGAATCTCCTGAACCTCTGTTGCCATCGGTGTAGAGGCAAGGAAGGCGTCGGTTACGATCATGCTCTTATTTGCGTTGAGGCTTTTCATCAGGCCACCGCACTCTTTGACAGATCCTTCGCCAAAAACGTTACGGGTAGGAAGAAAATAATAAGTTGACATAGTATTGGTCTCCTTTTATAGTGTGATAACGCGGTTGTGTTGATGGTTATAACGGTATCCCAAATGAGCAAAAAGTTCAAGAATAGTTTGTATTTTAACAATTCAAGTTTGGTTTTAATTCAATTGGTTATTTTTTTGACAATCAGGTGCTATATGCGTCAAATCTTATAATTTGATTCTTCCATTTTTATATTACAATATACATTATTTCAATTGTTAATTTATCCACAAGAAATAGCGCATGACATCGGATGATCTGCTCATATCATTCGAATGCTTTGATTCTCAAGATTGTTATATTTTTATCAGAATAGTAACTTTTCATGCTTAAAACGTGCTATTTTTGACTTTTTGCACAATCAAATGATCTGTTCCCCGGTACTCAAAACGCTAGCTGCCCCATTCCGGCCTTCCATCATCCGCAGACAGAGGGTGGGGCGCGCCAAATCGGTGCGCCCCACCCTCTGTCTGACCGGACTTTCATGGATGCGGTGACTCTTGACTTTCCCCCTGCGTCATGTTAGGGTAAAAGAAGTTCCTGCCAAATCCAATTACAATGCGTTGCTTTATTTGCATTTTTCAGGAGGTTCACGATCATGAATAAAATTGAAACAGCCCTTGCCCCTGCCGCCATCGGCCCCTATTCTCAAGCGTATGTATCGAATCATTTTCTCTTCACATCCGGTCAGATTCCTCTTTCTCCCGTCACCGGAGAAGTAGTGGGATCCGACATTACAGAACAGGCGGCCCAGGTCATGAAAAATCTTGGCGCCCTCTTAGACGCCGCTGGCACCTCGTTTGCCAACGTCGTAAAAGTTACATGTTTTTTATCCGACATGGCTGATTTTGCGGCATTCAACAGCGTATATGAAACTTATTTTACCAGCCACCCCGCCCGTTCCTGCGTCGCGGTCAAGCAACTACCCAAGAGCGTCCTCTGCGAGGTCGAGCTCATCGCCGAAGTATAAGCGGAACTCAGCCCTTCTATGAGGCCTCCAAAACTTGCTTTCGATATAATAAGTCGGATAAAGGGCAGCCCATGACGATCAAACATGATCGTCATGGGCTGCCTGCTTTTTTTATTTTCCCAACAAATTTAACAGCCGAGACAGCATAACCGCCATTGCCTCGCGGGTTAAAAAGCTCTTGTACTTCTTGTCTCCGTTTGCGTCACCCTTAATCAGCCCTGCCGCTTCCACAGTTTCCCGCTCGTCGGCGCTCCAATCGGACGGCTCCTGCTCACCCAGCTGCTCCAGGTAAACTGCCATCATTTCGTTAAATTGATCCTGAGTCATAGTATCCTCCTCCGTAGTTGTCGTGGTCTCCAGCCGCGCCAGAAAGGCCTCCCACTGGGTTTCATCGTTCACATAAGGCGCGGGACAGGTCTTGTGGGTCACGTCGTAGTGCCGTATCACATGATCCGCCGCAATACTGTAGGTCTCCATCAGTGCCTTGACCAGCTCCACCGCCTGATCGACGGTTTCATCGTCAAAATACCAGCCGGACGAGCTGGCTGAGGTATCTGACGTATCGTTGTGACAGGCTAGCTCAATGCCGATACTATTGCTGTTTCTGCACTCGTCATGATAGTACGTCCCGGAGGTGCCGCAGTGCCATGCCTTGTTCACCGGGGCAACACTCTGATAAATCTGTGCGTCCTCACTGGCATGCCCAACAAAGTAATGCGCCGACGCCTCCCGCCCGGAGGTCGTAAAATACTTTGCGTTGGCTTTGCCGGTGCCGGTGCTGCCGGTATAGTGCATGACGATATAGCTGATGGTACGTGAGGAACAGGCCGTATAATTACCGCTGTTGCACGGATAATCCGTGTTGATGCTGAGATCGCTCAAGCTCATATGCCCTCAGGCCCCTCTCCAAATCCCTTTTCATCATCCTCATCATCCGGTTGAAGCATCCATTGAACCATATTTATCACCCCGCCGCCTCGTGTTTTCGTTACGCGCTGGTCGCGGAGGATGTGCTGGTGGTTGTATCACTGGCCGTGGTCTCCGTGCTGCCGGTACTTTCATCGGTTTCGGCCGCCGCATTCAGCTCTGTACTGACACTCTGGGCGATGGCCGCCGCGGTATCGATCGTACTGTCGTCGGTGGCTTGCGCAACAGTGGTGGCAACAGTGGCCGCCGTGGAGGCCGCCGCCGCCGCCGCTTTGGCGTCGAGATAGCCCTCCGCCACCAGATAACCGATCACAGAAACCGCGATCAGGCTTCCGCCCACCACGGTCTCCCCCTGGAGAACGGTGATAATTCCAGTCACAATTCCGCTGACCGCTGCAAGGAACTTACGGCTTAACAGGTTTTTCAGTTTTGTTACTAAGGTTGACATCTTTTTTCCCTCCTCATCCAATTATATGTTGACGCGCCAAGTTGCGACTTTCCGCAACACCATTTTCCAACATTTTTTTATTTGAAATTACTTTGATACTTGCGGCACTCTCTTTTTCCTTTCCGTACCATCCCGCCGCGCGGCATACCTGCGCCGTTTCAGCTTGCGCTGCGTCTGGATTGATGTATAATACAAGAGCATGAAAATAGTCCGGACAGCCCGGCAACAACTTGAGCCGTCCTCAGGTATAAAACAGGCGCAAGGCGCAAACGATGAGCGAAAGGCTCTCTTTCCGCACAGAGATGAACATTTTGATTGAAAAAAGGAGATTAACAGAATGACGGAACACCGGATAGACGACAGATGGGATTTGTCTCACATATATGAAAATGACCAGGCGTGGGAAGCTGCTTTTCAGAAGCTGATCACCCTGTCGGAGGAGCTTCCCGCCTACTGCGGCTGCCTGGGAGAGCCTTCCAAGCTGCTGGAATACCTGAATCTGGATGAGCGCATCGGCCGGCTCGCCCAAAGAATCGGGCAGTATGCCGGTCTGCATTCCGACGAGGACGCGACCAATATGCAATATATGTCTATGAAAGGAAGGGCGGAGCGCTTTTTTTCTGAGCTGGGCGGGAAGCAAGCCTTTTTTACCCCTGAAATTCTGGCGATGCCGGAGGAACAGGTACTGTCCATGCTGCGTGAGGTTCCCGGACTGGAGCCCTATCGCTTCGCCCTGGAATCGATTTTAAGGGAAAAGCCCCATACCCTTGACAAGCAGGGAGAGGAGCTTTTGGCCTACGCGTCGGACTGCCTGTCCGCTCCCCAGACCGTCTCCAATCTGCTTCGGCACGCGGATTTGAAGTTCTCGAAGATTGAGGACGCAAACGGCTCGGAAGTGGAATTAAACGAAGGGAATTATCCTGCGTTTCTCATGTCCAAAGACAGGCGGGTCAGAAAAGACGCCTTTGAGTCCGTGCTGGGAGCTTACGAAACCTTCCGCAACACCTTCGCGGGGCTGCTGGTTTCCTCGGTCAAAACCTGCGTGTTCAACGCGAACATGCGGCACTACCCTTCCGCCTTGTCCGGTGTCCTGGATCATGACAACATCCCCACCGAGGTCTATCATAACACCATTGACGCCGTGGGCGCGGGCATTGCGTCTCTGCACCGGTATGTGGGACTGAAAAAGCGAATGCTGGGCGTGGAGGAGCTGCATATTTACGACCTGTATGCTCCCGTTATAGACATTCCAGACGAGCATATTGAGTTTGACGAGGCTGTCACAACTATTAAAACCGCCCTTCAGCCCATGGGAAAACCGTATATTGACCGGTTCCAGGAGGGCATTGACAGCCGCTGGGTAGACCGCTATCCCAGAATGGGCAAGGTCTCCGGCGCGTATTCCTCCGGCAGCTATGACACCATGCCATATATCCTGCTGAACTATAACTACACCCTGGAGGATGTTCTGACGCTGGCCCATGAGATGGGGCATTCCCTGCACACCCGCTATACCGTGGAGCAGCAGCCGTTTGTCTATTCGGATTACGCTCTGTTTTGTGCTGAAGTGGCATCCATCACCAATGAGATCATGGTCAGCCGTTATCTGTGTGACCGCGAAACCGATCCCCAAAAGCGTCTGCATCTCATCTCCCTGGCGCTGGAGCAGATCAGAACCACAGTATTCCGGCAAACCCTGTTTGCCGAATTTGAGCTGTATCTCCATGAAGAGCTGGAAAAGGGCATGATGCCTATGGCGGATGAGCTGTGCCAGGTATGGCATGAGCTGAACTTAAAATATTACGGAGATCAGCTCATCATTGACCCTCTCATTGATGTGGAGTGGGCAAGGATTCCCCATTTTTACACTGATTTTTATGTGTATCAGTACGTCACCGGATACGCCGCCGCCAGTGCCTTTGCCGAAATGCTGATGACGGGTGAGGAGGGTGCCTTAGAGCGGTATCAAGGCTTCCTGAAGAGCGGAAGCAGCGACTATCCCGTGTCAATCCTGCAAAAGGCCGGCGTTGACATGACACAGAAAAAGCCCTTCCAGCAGGTGCTGGCCCGATTTGACGCGCTGCTGGACGCGCTGGAAGCGGAGCTGAAATAATCCCGCTTGGGGCAGGGCCGCTCAACTCACTAGATGATACAAGCACGGCGGCTCAATCCCTCGAAAAGGATTGAGCCGCCGTGCTTGTATCACATTACATTTTTAAGTCTTTATCATCACATAGCCCACACTGCGCGGCAAGCGAATTACACACTGCATCCGCATCAGTGGACTCCGCCGTCAAAAATATCTGCGCACGCCTTCCCTAGCCTGGCTCTGATCCGCACTGATGGTCACGGTAAATTTGATATTGTTTGTCTCGGAGAATGTTTCCAGCCACTTGAGGAACACCTCTACCTCCGGGCCTGGCTCCACAGGAACAATTTTACTCAGGCTGTCGATGAAAACATGAGTGATATCGAAATTACTGGCATAGAGACCGGCAATAAAACCCTTGAGGACGTCAAAACTGGAGAGATCAAATTCATTGGCGTCGACCAGACGAATATTGTGATGCACATCATAAATGAGTTTAGGGCCGCGCTCAATGGCAACCACATAACCGTTTTCGGTGCTGACCGCCTGATTGATCAGGTCGATCATCTGCTTTGTTTTACCCGAACCCTTCAGTCCCATGATGACTTTAACCATAAGAATCACTCCTTATTTTAACCACCGGAGAGGCACGTCCGGTTTCTGCCTCTATGTTATCATTTTTGTATGAACTTTTCAAGATCATTGTAATCATTTGCACAGAATTGATGAAGAATTACAAAAAATGACGTCATTTGATTCGTTCTCTATGAAAAAAACCGGGCTTCCAGTTTTGCCCTCTGTTCCTCAAAGCCCGGTTTCCCCAGCAGCGCAAACATGTTCCGCTTATAGGCCTCCACTCCTGGCTGATCGAACGGATTGACCCCAAGAAGATAACCCGAAAGTCCGCAGGCAAACTCAAAAAAGTAGATCAGCTCCCCCGCGCAGGCCTCCGTGCGGTTGGGTACCGTGAGGACGATACCGGGGACGCCTCCGTCCAGATGCGCCAGAAGCGTGCCGCGCAGCGCCTGCTCGTTGACAAAGGCAAGCTCGCGCCCAGCCAGAAAGTTCAGTCCGTCCCCATCGCTCTCATCGTAGGGAATGGAATATCGGCCCAGCGGCGCGGCAAAATGAACCACGGTTTCAAACAACAGTCTTTGCCCTTCCTGAATGTACTGTCCCATGGAATGGAGGTCGGCGGTAAACTCCGCGCTGGCGGGGAAGAGCCCCCGTCCCTGCTTCCCCTCACTCTCGCCGTAAAGCTGCTTCCACCATTCGGCAAACATCCGGAAGGACGGCTCGTAGCACGCCAAAAGTTCAATGCTCTTACCGCTTTGATAAAGGGTGTGGCGGGCTGCGGCGTATTGCCACGCGGGGTTTTCTTCTCCCGGAATCAGACACCGGCGCATCATCGCCTCCGCGCCGACCATCAGCGCGTCAATATCGATCCCGGCGGCGGCAATGGGAAGAAGCCCCACTGCGGTCAGCACGGAATACCGGCCGCCAATCTCATCGGGCACCGTAAAGGTCTCATATCCGGCCCCGTCCGCCAGATGCTTCAGCGCGCCTTTCTCCTTGTCCGTCGTGGCATAGATGCGGTCCTTCGCGCCCTCTGTTCCGTATTTTTGCTCCAAACGTCCCTTCAGCACACGAAACGCCACGGCAGGCTCGGTTGTCGTTCCGGACTTTGAAATCACGTTGATGGAAAAATCCCGATCTCCGATCAGCTCCAGAAGCTCCAGGAGGGCATCGGTGGACAACGAATTTCCCGCAAAGAAAATATCCGGTGTGTCCTTTTGTTTGAGGTTATAATTGGGCGAGCGCAGCAGCTCAATCACCGCCCTCGCGCCGAGATAAGAGCCGCCGATGCCGATGACCACCAGAACCTGTGAATCCGACTGAATTTTATGTGCCGCGGCCTTCAGCCGGGCAAATTCCGCCCGGTCATACAGAGCGGGAAGCCGAACCCAGCCCGTGAACTCAGCGCCGACACCCGTACCGCTGGTCAGATGCGCATGGGCGGCGTTCAGCGCCGCCTCCTGTTCGGAACAAAAATTGGGAGGCAGAAACGGGGACACCGCCTGAATATCCACCTTGATCATGCTTTGACCTCCTGTTTGATCCTTCGGACGGAATTCATTTCGTTTAGTATAGCGGATGAATCCAAACTTGTCCATGATTTTCCGGCGGTGCCTGCATGAAATGATGCCAAACTCTCTTATTCTCATTGCCTCAACGCTGGTATTGATAACGGTTGTGAATGGGAGTCTATTGCGCGTCCTCTTCCTTCTCCTCCGTCCCGATGACGCTGTCCATTAATTGAATCAGCTCCAGCGCGCTGCGGAAGACAATAGTTTCCCGTTGATTCGCCCAGGTAACCGTCCCCTGCCATGTTTCATTCTGATTACTCAAAATTTGTACCACAAAGGTTTCCCGTTTGATTTTGGACATAGATCCATCTCCTTATTTACGATATGCGTGCCAAATGTATCGTTATGATAACTACCAGAGAAAACGACGGCCGCGGTTGACCTTACGATCAGCTCGTTTGTGACATATTATAATACATGTTGCGAAAAATTTCGTTACAAATTGAAATTATTGTCCCGGTTCGGGTAAAAATTTTTTCTATGAACAAAACCTACAAAATACTAATAATTGATTGTATTTAATCATTGCATATGCTACAATCAGCTCGGCAAAGCCCCTGTGTTTTGGTTGCTTCCAGCTGATGCACCGGACGCTCCGCTGTTATAGCCGATCCGCCCCGTCCGGCACGTAATGCGATCATTTTTTAAGGAGGAACAGTCATGCAGCAGCGTTATCCCCATATCTTCAGTCCCATCACCATAGGCAATGTCGTGTTTAAAAACAGAATCTGGTCCGCGCCGGCAGGAGCTCACCTTCTCTATGGCCGCGAGGAATATCCCAGTCAGGCCGCGTTCGCCTATTACTCCGCCAAAGCCGCCGGAGGCGCGGCTGTGATTACATATTCCGCGCAGAACATGGATTTTCATCAACCTTATGACGCGGTGCACGCCTGTGAAAACATTCTGCATCCGGAGTCTCACCGCTTTTTCAGCCAGTTCACCGATATGATCCACTTTCACGACGCCAAGGCCAGTCTGGAGCTTCTCGCCTTCCAGTATCATGGCTACGATCATAATCAAACTCTGGTTCCATATTCCATCAACGGCGACCCCGGCCCTGACGGTTCCCCTACGGTCAAGCTCACCCGCGCCGCCATGGAATCCATCGCCAAATCCTATGGCGCAGTGGCCGAGGCCGCGCTGGAGTGCGGTTTTGACATGCTCCTCATCCACGCCGGACATGGGCTGTGCCTCTCCCAGTTTTTCTCCCCTGTGATGAACAGGCGGGATGATGACTTTTCTTACAAGCCGCTGGAAAACCGCATGCGCTTTGCCGATCTGATTCTGGATGCCATCCGCGCCAAGGTGGGAAGACGCCTGCTGATTGAGTTCCGCATCTCCGGCGACGAGCTGTCTGGCGACAAGGGCTATCATGTGGAGGACTGCATTGAGATGCTCAAGCACATTCAGGACCGCATCGACATCGCCCACGTCTCCACGGGCACCTTCTACAACGGCACCGAGAACATCACCCACCCCACCGAATTTCTCGCCCACGGCTGCAACGCCCAATATGCCGCCGCAGTCAAGGCCTGTCCCGATATTAAAATTCCCGTCCTCACTCTGGGTGCTTTTCAGAAGCCAGAACTGATTGAGGAGACACTGGCCTCCGGAAAGGCGGACATGGTGGCTATGGCCCGGGGTCTGATCGCGGACGCGCAGCGGGTCAATAAGTTTCAGCGCGGCAAAGAGGACGAGGCCATCCCCTGCATCCGCTGCTTCCACTGTTTAAACTATAATGTCGCCCCCACCTTTGCCTGCTCGGTCAACCCCACCGTGGGCCGGGAGAGCGTCCTTCCCTTGTTGATTCCTCCCGTCGGCCCGCCCAAAAAGGCGGTCATCGTCGGCGGCGGTCCGGCTGGCATGGCGGCGGCCATCACCGCGGCGCAACGGGGTCATTCCGTCATCCTTCTGGAACAGGACGACCACCTCGGCGGCAAACTGGTATTCTCCCGTCAGGTACCCTTCAAGCACGATCTTTGCCGCTTCATGGATTATCAGATTCACATGCTGGACAAGCTGGGCGTGGATGTGCGCCTTAACACCACAGCAACCCCGGAGCTTTTGGCGTCGCTGAAGCCCGACGCGGTGATTTCCGCCGTGGGAGCCGACCCCGCCGTACCTCCCATCCCCGGCATCCACAATGCCAACGTGATCACCGCCGAGAGCGCCTATCACAAGGCAAGCGCAGGCGAGGCGCTGGGAAACCGGATCGTCGTGCTGGGCGGCGGACTGGTGGGTTGTGAAACCGGCCTGTACCTTGCCATGGAGGCAGGAAAGAAGGTTACCATTATTGAGATGCTGCCGGAGGTGGCCAGAGATGAAATGTACCTCACCCGTGACGCGCTGTTGGACCGCCTGGAGGAATACACCACACTGATCACGGGCGCCCGCTGCACCGGAATCGATGAAACCGGCCTGACCTATGTGGACGAACACGGCAAAACACACAGCCTTGACTGTGATACCGTTGTTCTCTCGGCAGGTATGCGTCCCCGTCAGGAGCAGGCAGAGGCCTTCCGCGGTATCGCACCCTTCTTTGTCCGCATCGGCGACTGCGTTAAAGCAACCAATGTCCGAAACGCCACCCGCACCGGCTTTGACGCGGCGGTCCGTCTTTGACAAGTCTCCTTCCCTGTCGCTCCGGTCAGACTGCGCCTCTTAGACAAATATAACCGGCAGGTATACTCAATGAGAAGAAAACGTACCGAAAACAGCGCTTTAACTGTTTGTTCGGTACGTTTTTCTGTTCTGATTGCGTATTTTTTCGGTAGGCTGTGACCTCAGCTGTTGTGCTTCGGCACATTCAGCGCCCGCATGGCATTGAGGATGGCGATGACGGAAACACCCACATCCGCAAACACAGCCAGCCACATGTTGGCCCACCCCGCGGCGGCAAGAATCAAAACCGCTGCCTTGATTCCCAGCGCGAATACAATATTCTGCCGCACAATGCCCAAGGTTTTTTTCGAAATCGCCATCGCATCCGCCAGATTGGAGAGTTTATCATCCATGAGCACAATATCCGCCGCCTCAATGGCCGCGTCGGAACCCATGGCTCCCATGGCAACGCCCACATCGGCCCGGGTCAGTACCGGCGCGTCATTGATCCCATCACCCACAAAGGTCAGTGTGCTCTTGGGGGATTTTGCGCCCAACAGCCGCTCCACAGCAGTCACCTTGTCGGCGGGAAGCAGCTCGGCGCAGACTTCGTCCAGACCCAACTCGGCGCCCACCTCCTTGCCTACCGCCGCGCGGTCACCTGTCAGCATCACAATACGTTCCACACCGGCCTTGCGCAGCCGCCCGATTGCTTCGGCGGCGTCTGATTTGATCCGGTCGGCAATCACGATGCTCCCCTGGTAGACACCGTCCACCGCCACATGGATCATCGTTCCCGCCGTGTCCGCCTGACTCCACACCACGCCGATGCTGTCCATCAGCTTGGTGTTGCCCGCGTGGATCACCTTACCATCCACCACCGCCCGGATGCCCCGCCCGGCCAGCTCTTCTGTCTCGGAAACCCGGCCGGTATCCAGTTCCTTGCCATATTCCGCTTTCACAGACAGGGAGATGGGGTGATTGGAATAGCACTCCGCATACGCTGCATACTCCAGCAGCTGCTCCCGGGTTCCTTCCGCGGGATTGAGGGCAGCGACATGGAATTTCCCCTCCGTCAGGGTGCCAGTCTTATCAAACACAACGGTTTTCGTGGCGGCAAGGGCCTCCAGATAGTTGGCTCCCTTCACCAGAATGCCATGTCTTGAAGCGCCTCCGATGCCGCCGAAGAAGGACAGCGGAACCGAAATCACCAGCGCGCAGGGGCATGATACCACTAAAAAGACCAGCGCGCGGTAAAACCAGGTGTGCCATTCCAGCCCCAGCAGAAGAGGCGGAACCAGCGCCAGCAGAACGGCGCAGATCACAACAACAGGGGTATAGTACCTTGCGAAGCGGGTGATAAAGGCCTCCGCCTTCGCCTTGCGGCTGGCAGCCCGCTCCACCAGCTCCAGAATTTTAGAAACCGTGGATTCTCCGAAGGTGCATTGCACCTCCACCTGAATCACGCCGCTGAGATTAATCGCACCGCTGATGACTGTGTCCCCGCTGTTGATGTCCGCCGGAAGCGACTCTCCCGTCAGGGCGGCGTTATTCACAGTGGTAGAACCGTCAATGACCCTGCCGTCCAGCGGAATACGCTCGCCGGGACGAATGAGAATCACCTCACCCACCGCAACCTCATCCGGATCCACTGTCTGAACCTCGCCCGCACGCATCACGTTGGCATAATCAGGCCGGATATCCATCAGCTCGGAAATGGATTTCCGGCTCTTTCCCACGGCGTAGCTCTGGAACAGCTCTCCCACCTGGTAAAACAGCATTACGGCGACGCCCTCGGGATATTCCCCCGTGGCCATGGCACCCACGGTGGCAATGGACATCAAAAAATTCTCATCAAACACCTGACCGCGCAGAATGTTGCGCACGGCTGCATAAAGCACATCCCATCCAATGACCGCATATGGAATCAAAAAGGACAGCAGCCTCCAGTAACCCTCCAGATCCAGCAAAACGGCAGCGATGAGCAGGACGAAGGAAGCCGCGATGCGGGTCAGGGTTTTCCGCTCTCTCTTTGTCATGAACCTCCCGCCTTTATCGCAGAATTACACAGTCCGGTTCAACCTTCCTGCATACTTTGACCGCTTCGTCCATAATTTCCTCAAAACGGGCGTCGTCCGCCTCAATGGTCAGCTTCTGGGTCAGAAAGCTGATGGTGGCGTCGCTCACACCGTTAATTTTTTTCACACCGGCCTCCATTTTCGCAGCGCAGTTGGCGCAGTCCAGATCCTGAAGCTTAAATGTCTTTTTCATAAAAAATCTCCTTTCAATTATTCCGCCACATGCTCCATGCCCTGATCGATCATCACTCTGACATGGTCATCGGCGAGAAAATAAATAATGCTTTTGCCCTCCCGGCGGTTCCCCACCAGCTTGCTCTGTTTGAGCACCCGGAGCTGATGCGAAATGGCCGACTGGGTCATACCCAAGGCTGCGGCAAGGTCGCACACACACATCTCCGACTCAAACAGTACGTACAGGATTTTAATGCGGGTTGTGTCTCCGAATACTTTGAACAGATCGGCCAGATCGTAAAGCGACTCCTCCGGCGGCAGCTCGGCCTGAACCTTTTGCAGCACCTCCGCATGGGTCTCACATTCCGAACAAACCTCCGCCTCGAATTCCATTTGCAAACACTCCTTCATATGATCATCTGTTCATATGTATAATATCAGGGGAAGATACTCCTGTCAAGCATCAAATTCACTTATTTCCACGTGACTGCCGTTCATTTTTTTGACTGATCGTTTGCGATATGCGCGCTTGCTTCTTTACCATCTCAAATCATAGATTCCACATACTCCCTAATCTGGGATGAACTTTTCCCTTCAAAATGTGCCCAATTCAAGTTTAACCCCTGTCTTTTACTTGCAAAATCCCACTGATTGATTTATCATATAAATAATAAGTTAAGAATATATGGCCGTGAGGACGTCCCTTGTTTTCCATTTTTAAAGTCATTTGCATGGAACGTCCGCTTCCTGCGCCCAACGGCGATGAAACGCAACCGCGGCCATATCAAACAACAGAGGTGCATCTATGAACCTGAGAATCGGCATCGACATCGGCTCCACCACCGTAAAGGTTGTGCTGCTGGATCACAATAACCAATTACTGTTTCGTTCCTATGAGCGTCATTATTCCAAGGCAAGGGAGCGTGCCTGTGAAACCCTGAGAACTCTCTCCGAAATGCTGGACGGCCAGGAGATTCAGCTGGTCATCACCGGCTCCGCGGGCCTTGGGGTGGCAAAAGCAGCCTCTATGGAGTTTGTCCAGGAGGTCTACGCCACCGCCGCCGCTGTGAATACATACATTCCCGATACTGACGCCGTCATTGAGCTGGGCGGCGAGGACGCGAAAATTATTTTCTTCGGCGGCGCACTGGAGGAGCGGATGAACGGCTCCTGCGCCGGCGGTACCGGCGCATTCATCGATCAGATGGCCACCCTGATGAATGTGACCCCCGACGAACTGGACGCGCTCTCCCTGCGGCATGAAAAAATTTACCCCATCGCCTCCCGCTGCGGCGTGTTTGCCAAAAGTGATATTCAGCCCATTCTCAATCAGGGCGGGCGCAAGGAAGACATAGCGGCTTCCATTTTTCAGGCGGTGGTGGATCAGACCGTAGCGGGTTTGACCCAGGGCCGCGAGCTGAAAGGAAAAATTGTGTTTCTGGGAGGCCCTCTCCATTTTTTAAAGGGTCTGCGCCAGCGCTTTGTGGAAACGCTGCGCTTAGATGAGGCTCACGCGGTATTTCCAGAGGACGGCGACTGCTTCGCCGCCATGGGGGCGGCGCTGTGCACCGGCGATCATCCCGCCATCCCCTTTGCGGAGGCGCTCAGGCGGCTGGAAGAATCTGTCGAGAGCACCACTCTGGTCAATACCATGCCCCCCCTCTTCGAGTCACAGGAGGACTACGACGCCTTTACCGCCCGGCATAATGCCGCCCGCCCCCCGGAGCTTGATCTGGCAGTCTACCGCGGCAAAGCCTACCTGGGCATCGACGCAGGCTCTACCACCACGAAAATGGCTCTGATTGCCCCTGACGGAGGGCTGCTCTACACCTATTACCATTCCAACCAGGGCAACCCCGTGTCCATTGTTCTGGTGCAATTAAAAGAGCTTTACCGGCTGTGCGGCGACCGCGTTGTCATCGCCGGAGCGGCGGTGACCGGATACGGCGAGGATTTGATCAAGAGCGCGTTTCACTGCGACTTGGGTCTGGTGGAGACCATCGCCCATTACCGGGCGGCCTCCCATTTTAACCCTCAGGTGGATTTTATCATCGACATCGGCGGCCAGGATATGAAATGCTTTAAAATCCGGAACGGCGCGGTGGATTCCATTATGCTCAACGAGGCTTGTTCCTCCGGCTGCGGCTCCTTTATCGAGACCTTTGCCAAGGCGCTGGGCTATGAGATTGCGGAGTTCTCCAAGCTGGGTCTGTTCTCACAGTACCCCGTAAACCTGGGTTCCCGCTGCACGGTTTTTATGAATTCGTCCGTAAAGCAGGCTCAGAAGGACGGCGCGTCGGTGGCGGACATCTCCGCAGGCCTGTCTATCTCCGTTGTAAAGAACGCCATTTACAAGGTCATCCGCGCCGCCTCCGCCGACGATCTGGGCCAGCACATCGTCGTACAGGGCGGAACCTTTTTAAACGACGCGGTGCTCCGCTCCTTTGAGACGGAATTGGGCAGAACCGTCACCCGCCCCACTATTTCAGGTCTGATGGGCGCCTTCGGCGCTGCGCTGGCGGCACGGGATTTAAACCTGGAGTCCTCCTCCCTGATCACCGAAGAAGCGCTGGCTTCCTTCATTCACACGGCCAAACCCACCACCTGCGGCCTGTGCACCAACCACTGCTCCCTCACCGTGAACACCTTCGACGGCGGGCGGAAGTACATCTCCGGCAACCGCTGCTCCCGCCCTCTGGGCAAAGCCAAGGCCGAACTGCCCGATCTCATGGCCTACAAATACAAGCGTCTGCGCTCCATGGAGGGCAAAGGGCAGGGCACCGGTGTCCGGGGTAAAATCGGCATTCCCTTCGGATTGAATTTTTATGAAAACCTACCGTTTTGGTTTACCTTTTTTACAAAGCTCAATTTTGAGGTGACCCTCTCGCCGGAATCCTCCCGCAAGCTCTATCTCAAGGGACAGCACACCATCCCCTCCGACACGGTATGCTACCCCGCCAAGCTCCTGCACGGTCATGTGGAGGCGCTTGTGGAGCAGGGCGTGGACGCGATCTTTTACCCCTGTATGCCCTATAACTTCAACGAAGAATGGGGCGACAACCACTATAACTGCCCGGTGGTGGCCTACTATCCCGAGCTTCTGGCCGCGAATGTCCCCGCTCTGAAGCGGACGCGGTTTCTGTTCCCCTACTTTGGCCTGCACCGCCCCAAGGATTTTTTCAAGCGTGCCGCCGCGTATTTTGAACAGGAATTTCATATTCCCAAAAAGGAAACTGTTCGCGCCGCGAAGGCAGCGTACGCCGCCTATGAGGATTGGAAGGCGGAGATTCGCGCCGAGGGCAGCACCTTCATCGAATATGCCCGCAAAAATGGCAAAAAGATGATCGTCGTAGCGGGGCGCCCCTACCATATGGATCCTGAGATCAATCACGGCATCAACGATCTGATTACGTCCTTTGATTTTGTGCTGATTACGGAGGACGCCGTGGCGCATCACATGGACTACGAGGCCCGCAGGGTGTTAAACCAGTGGACTTACCAGTCCCGCATGTACAATGCGGCGCGGTATGTCTGCGCCCAACCCGACATGCAGCTGGTTCAGCTGGTCTCCTTCGGCTGCGGCACCGACGCCATCACCACCGACGAAATGCGCGACATTCTGGAGGCGGGCGGCAAGCTCTATACCCAGCTGAAAATTGACGACATTAATAATTTGGGCGCCGTGAAAATCCGCATCCGCTCGCTGATGGCGGCCATGGACGCCAGAAAGGTTTAATCGTATGGCAAAGCTGATTTATGACGAAACCGGCCGGCTTCTCTTTACAGAGGAGATGAAGCGGGAGTACACCCTGCTGATTCCTCAGATGCTGCCCGTCCATTTCTCCATGATTGCCCGGGTGCTGGAGGATGCCGGCTACCGCACTGAAATGCTCAACACCCACCATAGGGGCATCGTGGACGAGGGACTCAAATATGTTCACAACGACACCTGCTATCCCGCCCTCCTGGTCATCGGCCAGCTGATCGACGCGGTGAAAAGCGGGAAATACGACCCGCATCAGGTAGCCCTGCTGATCACCCAAACCGGGGGTGGCTGCCGCGCCTCCAACTACATCCATCTTCTGCGTAAGGCCCTGCAAAAGGCCGGCTTGGATTACATCCCCGTGGTCTCCCTGAACCTCTCCGGACTGGAGAAAAATCCCGGCTTCCGCTTCACGGTGCCCATGATCCGTAAGGCTGTATTCGCCATGATGTACGGTGATATCATCATGATGCTGGCCAACCAGTGCCGCCCCTATGAGTCCGTTCAGGGCGACACCGACCGTCTGGTGGAATCATGCATGAACCGCCTGCTGGAGCTGATGAACCATGGAAAAGGGCTCTCCTATTCCCAGATGAAAGATAACTTCAAATGGATTGTCTCGGATTTTGCCTCCCTTTCTGTCACCGGGGAGCAAAAGGTTCGCGTGGGTGTGGTGGGTGAAATTTATGTCAAATACTCTCCCCTGGGCAATAACAATCTGGAGGAATTTCTTCTGTCCGAGGGTGCCGAGCCTGTGGTGCCGGGGCTGACCGACTTTATCATTTTCAAAATCTATAATCGAGATGTGGACGTGGATCTTTACGGCGGCAAGTGGCTCAAGCAGTTTGTCGTCCGGGTGTTTAAACGTTACGTGGAGAAATGCCAGCGCGCCATGATCGACGCCGTATCCGCTTCCGGCCGCTTCCACGCCCCCGGCACCTTCGAGGATTTGCATCAGCTCATCCGTGGCTATCTGGGGGACGGCAATAAGATGGGCGAGGGCTGGCTTTTGACCGCCGAAATGCTGGAGCTCATCCACGCGGGAGTGCCCAACATCGTCTGCACCCAGCCCTTCGGCTGCCTGCCCAACCATATCGTGGGCAAGGGCATGATCCGCAAGCTAAAGGACGACTATCCCCACTCCAATATTGTGGCCATTGACTACGATCCGGGTGCCACCAAAATCAATCAGGAGAACCGCATCAAGCTGATGCTGGCAAACGCAAAGGGACTGGCCGGACAGCAGCAGCCCGCATCCGCGAAGGACGCTCCCCGAGAGCCGGTATCGGTATGATGCTCACGGTTGATTGACCCAGATCAGCTCCATGATCCATCTCAGCGTCTGTGAGTGCTCGTTTTTGTTTCTCAATGATATGAAAGGCGCTCTGTCAATAAACAGAGCGCCTTTCATTGCAGCATTGACCTCCACAGAATTTTTCATACGCTTATCATTTTGTTTCTTTGGGCATCATGACAGAACATACAAAGGCAAGACAGGAAATGATAATAAACGAGATAAATAAGGCATGCATAGCGCTGTTCAAGGAAAGCGCGATCTGTTCCGAAGACACAGCAACCGTGGTTTCCGAAGACTGGTACAGATTGCTGGGATTAATACCCTCTATTCCTTGGCGGGAAAAATACTCTGTAATATTGGAATTGAAGATATTTCCGAACACACTGATTCCGATGGTTTGACCCAATGTCCTGAGCAATGAATTGGCCGCGACCGCAGCACCTCTTTGACCGAACTCCACAGAATCCTGAATCAAAATGGTAGAGGCCGTAGACGCTCCGCCAAAGGCGAACCCGATGATAAAACCATACGTAAGCACCAGGAGCAGAGAGGTTGAGACGCCCAGTGTAGATAGCAGGACAGTGCTGACGATCAGCACGGCATTGGATACCAGCATGACCGTTTTACCGCCGTATCTGACCAGTAATTTTCCAAGCATAAACGAAACGGCCAGCCAGGAAATATTCATAGGCAGCATGGACAGCCCCGCAATGGTCGGACGGTAGCCCTGAACATTTTGCAGATAGATTGCCAGATAAACATCGATGCCCATCAGTACGCCAAAAACCAAAAAGGAGATCAGGTTTACCATGATACTTGATTTCGTAAATATATCAAAAGGCATCATAGGTTCTTTCGCCGTTTTTTCAATTTTATAGAACGCCAAAAGCAGAAGAAGCGTCACCACCGCCGATACGGCAATAGATATCCCTTTCTGGTCAAACAGGAAAATGCTTAAACATATTACAACGGCCAGAGATAAGGTCAGTGTTCCGGCATAATCAATGGTCTGCTTTTTCTTCTCAAAGGCTTCCGTCATAGAGCTTTGCAGCAAAATAACTGAAAGCAGTCCGAACGGAAGGTTAATAAAGAAAATCCAATGCCAGGACAGTGTGTCAATGATCAGCCCTCCCACGAATGGGCCGGCAAGGCTTGCGATTCCCCACATGGTACCAAGAGCGCCCTGAATTTTAGACCTTTCTTCCAGGGGAAAGGCATCGCCGATGATGGTATATGCAACTGTGAGTATAGCACCTGCTCCAAGACCCTGAAGCGCCCGGAACCCAATCAGCATAGCCATGTTTTGTGACAATCCGCATAAAAGGCTTCCAACTAAAAAGATGATGATTCCGATGGAAAGGGTATTCTT
Organism: Oscillospiraceae bacterium; assembly: GCA_017861365.1. Lineage (GTDB taxonomy): Bacteria > Bacillota > Clostridia > Oscillospirales > Oscillospiraceae > JAGFXR01. The sequence continues at coordinate 145,286 of JAGFXR010000006.1, forward strand.
CCGTCCATACAAATCAGAAAGCTTGCCGTAAATCGGTGTGGATATGGTGGAAGTTAGTAAATAAATAGAAAAAACAAGGCTGATCAATTCGAAGCCCTGCATGTCCTTTGTGATGGTAGGTGTTGCCATCGTCACGATGGTTCCCTCAACTGCCGCTAAAAACATAGCCAGCATAAGAGAAATGATTAAGGGTGTTTTCTTTAGTTTCATGGTTTCCTCGCTTTACCTGTAACATTCATTGATCTACGTGAACAAATCATTCATTTCAAAGCAGGCTGATTATCATAATCAGCCTGCTTTTTTCATCATATGCTGACTGTCTCTGCCGGAGCAGGAGACAGCTCTCACAAGGCAACGGGCCCGAATGCTTAAGTTGGCTCCGCCATTGCGTTAGCGGGATGAGACTGATTATCTGACTGTATACGAAAATTGCTCATTGTCAATTTTAAAGTAGACGATCAGCGGATTGGAGCTGGTTTCCACTTCCTCGGGGCAGCTGATTAAATACCGCATTCCAAGTGTCTCCAGCGGCTGAATATCCGTTATATTCGAGTAAGTAAAGCCCATTGACGAATCTTCTACGATTGGGAAAGCCGAATACTCGTACCCATTGTTATAATCAGCCGTCACTTTCATGACATCATCGCAGGGCAAGTCCTGCTTCTGCAGATTTTTTACATCCACATCCACATCGATATATACGTTCCCGCTGTCAGCCTGATAATGGGTGTAGAAGCTGCTGGTGTCATCAGGAAGGACGTCATAGGATAATTTCACACTATTTAATGTAATTTCCATGTCGTCGGTCGTAATCACGTCTCCGATCGCCAAACTTTTGATCTTGGAGTCGGAGGCGCCGGAAGCATCCGTGGCGGAGGTTACGTCAGCGGCATCGTCCGAGCTTGCACCATTCACCGCAGCATTAGTATGATCAGTGTTGGTTAACGAACTGATGACTCCAACGATAATAATAAACGCAACAACGCCGGCAATAATCATCGGCGCCTTTTTCCTCTTTTTAGGGACAAACCTATGACTTTCCTCTGTTAAACTGTCAAGCGCTTCTCCTTCGGCTTTTGTCCCACATTCCGGGCAGAATTTTTGTCCTGCTAACTCATGTCCGCATCGAGTGCATACTCCCATAAATACACCAACCCTTCTTTTTTATTGCTTTATTATATCTTAAAAATCAATAAACCGCAATAAAGATGTCTATCAATCGCCTTCTGTCAGCAAATAAAAAAACAGCCGCCCCGAAGAGCGACTACCGCATGCTAATACATAACCTCGTTGGTTGATTGTATTTGAATATGACTGAATTCAACGCTGCTGAGATAGTTTCCGGGTTCTATACTTCGCGATCTCCAATCATATGTAATGCGCATTTCAATCGGAACTTCCACCCCGCGATTATCCTCTGTGAATAACCCTCTCAATATTCCCTGCTGGTGATATGTCCTATTAGGAACAATCGGACTATAATCAGCCGATGGCATAAAATCTGACGAGACCATCACCAGGGACTCAATCGGTATTCTGTAATTCACCCAATTAAGCAACGCTTTTTCCGATTCTGGCGTCAGTTCGAATTTGGCTTCACCAAGGTATGTGTTTGTATCAATGTCATAAGCGTAGACACTTGGACTTGTAATCTTCGTGTACAACGTGTTCCCCCCCCTTGGTTCCTATTATATTCTGATTCAGCACAGAAATGCGGTATTATTTCTTCACTGCGGCGCCGCTTGAACGGGAGGATCTGCCCTGAACGCGGCTCACTTCATGTTTCATCAAACACCCCTGCAAAAAGAGAGCCGCTCCCTTGGAATTGCCCTAAACATCACTAATATCTGATAGACTCGACTTTTATATTGCTGTGGTTCACGCTTTCAAAAATATACGGGCGGCCCATTACATACCCATAGGCTCTTGCATCATATATCATTTGTACTAAAATTTGATCATACGTTCCAGAAACATCATCATAATACAGTGTGCGTAATACACCTCTGCGTCTCACCGGTTTTGCGTCTATATCGGACATAAACCCTTTTGTCGGTGTAAATATGACATCCGTTGCCAGAAATGATTCAGGCTCTTTATTTTCGTTCACTAATTTAAGCAGATCCCGTTCCGCCTCTGTGGAAAGGTGAAATGTAACTTCTCCAAGCGGCTCATTTGTGTTAATATCGTAAACATACAGGATCGGCTCTGAAATCTTTGTATACATCATGGTTCCACCCCCCTGTATTATATTCAGCCAACAGGGTCTAAGAGAATATGAACCTGAAAATTCCAGGCACAGGACAGGAACAATTTAATGGAGCTCTTCTTTCCATGAATGAACTGACGATGTCCCAAAGACACCGTCAGCTCATGAACCTTCATTTAATTTCGCAGTACTGATTGATGCTCGGGAACATGGTCTACTCCTCTAAACGGATTCCAGAGGATATATACGAGCGTAACAACAGCGATCGCGGCAAACATCCCTGATACTGTTCCAATGATATTTTTAGCGGTAGGTTCCACAAACAGCGCAATTACTTTTTCAACATAGGTAGAAATAAATTGTCCCACTCCCATGACCCCAACCAGCATGGAGTTTGCAAATGTACCATTAAACTGAGGCCCGATCGCCAGCACCTTCGTTGTAAACAATGGCTGGCTTAAACCATTCCCAAATCCGACCACATACATAGAGGCCATCAGCATGGTTTGTGACGCTGAATGAAAAACCAATAGTGTACCGGCTGCAATAATGACAGGCGCTAAAAACAACGTATATCGTTTAAAAACCTTCTCAATGAATCCAAAAATAAAGGCTGAGGTTAAAATCCCGCCTGTAAAGAACGACATGGCGGCCGCGCTGACCAAAGCATCACCCAGTTTTTGATCTGAAACAAAAATCGATACTTTGATTAAGAGAGTCATGGAGCACATAATCCATATCATGGAGAATATCAACACAAAAATAAGCTTCGTCCACTGTTTGGAGGTATAAACAACCTTTGTCCTATGTTCCACACCCGAAGCATCCTTGACCATCGGCACAGGCATGGACGGCAGAAAACAGTACTCCATTGCCAAAATCCCGAGGAATATCGCATATGCCAGGAAGGTGTATTTCCAGCTTATCGTGCACAGTAAACCGGCCAGCATCGTAAGAAAAATACCGATGCCGCTGTCAACAGAATTTGCCCAGCCGATCATCGTGTTCTTTTCTACCCCGGAGTACAATTCATTGATAATGGCGCCGCAAAGCGGAGCGGTTAACCCCATTCCAATACCAAGAACGGCTCTGCAAACCAGGATCTGATTCACAGATGCGTTAAAGAACGCGGCTCCCACGCCGCCAATGACATAAATACAAAGCGCGATTAAAATGATACTCTTTTTGTTGAAGTGCTTCACCAATTGCGGCAGAACCAGAAATGCTACTGTAATGGAGAACAGTACCGAGATATTGGAAATGAGAGAAATCGTTGTGGGATCGGCTTCGGGAAACGCTTTTGCAATATCCGCCAGGGCGCTGTTGACAAGGGATTGCTCTGTGTTCAGCAGAAAGATAAATAAAACAGATATTCTTACCATGATCGCCCGCAGACTCAAATCTACTTTCGCCATTTTCATCCACCCTCTCAAAAATTAACCGGAGCAGAACGCCAGTATGCGTAACAGGAAGGGAAACCCATGTCGCCAAGTAATACTGCCTTGATAGGCCTGCTGTGCCGCAAGTGGATCTCTTAGCTTAATTTTGTCCTGCTTTTACAGCATATTCTCCGGCCGCATAGCCGGCCGAATATCCGGAAAAGGTGGTAAGCCCCATTTCAGTACCCGCATGTCCATAGCCTTGGCCAAGCCAGCCGCTGGTTGCGATTCCCGCCGCGTACAGACCCGGAATCGGCTTAAACTCTGAATTGAGCACCTCCAATCTGTCATTCACCTTGATGCCTCCGATGAAATTATCAATTCCGTGCAGGCCTTTGAACACATAAAAGGGCGGAGTTTTAAGCGGATACATATATTTGGGGTTTTTGAGGAAATCGTCATCACGGCCATCGTCGCAGAACCCATTATAGCGCTCCACCGTTTCGCTCAGCGTGTCAACATCGCAGCCGATCCATTGCGCCGCCTCTTCAAGGGAGCCACAGATCTTCATCATCCCGTCCTCTACTTCCCTCGGCATGTATTTCTCAACAGAATCCAACCAGGCACACGGGTCAACCTCCTCCATGAGCAAGCCGGTTTCCGCGCTGTGACGGCTTTGATTGCCTTCTACCTCGTTGGCACATTCCTTGTTCGCAATCATATCCCGGAAACAGGCTTCATCCATCATGGGATAACAAATGTGAAACGGCTGCTCCTCCAACGCCTTGCCCGACATCCAGCCAAACTCTCCCTGCCCATACAGGTCCTCATTGATATAACGTTCTCCGTTCTTGTTGACAATCATCATGTGGGGGCGTCTCAGAAGACATCCAATCAGCACATTACGGGGGTGGTTATGGGGGCCAATGTAATTGGGCGATACCCGTCCGGCCATAGCGCCCGCTTCCTCAGCCATGAGAAAGCCGTCTCCTGTACTAAATGGCATGGCGGCCATAATTTTTGCGTTTTCATATCCTCTTCCGGGGAAGAACCGTTTTACAAGCTCTTGATTGGCGGCAAGAGAGCCGGTTGCAAGGATCACACTTTTTGTCCGAATGTTAATTTCCGCTTCGCCTTTCTGAGCCATCACCCCCGTGATCTCCCCATTCCGATCGGTCAGCAGCTTTTTGGCTCTTGTTCCCGTCAAAACTTTGACTCCATAGGTAACGCAGGCATCCGTCAGCCGATTTACAATCTCCAGTCCGGTGCGGTGATGTGACATATGATAGGTTTGAATGGGGCCGCTGCACGTGCCCACCTCGTCAAACTCAACACCGTAGCCCTCCAGCCAGTCCATAACCTTGCCGGATTCTCTCATCCACCGGCGCACCAGTCTGCTGTCACAGGACCAGTTGGAAATGTACATATGCCTTGTAAAGCATTCATCAATGGTGTGATGAATGCCCTGACGTTTTTGCGCGCTGCTCTCCACCGCAAACACGCCCATCGCAATTTTGGTACACCCGCCCAGCTTCTTGTTTTTTTCCAGCAATACAACTTGTTTGGCTCCGGCTTCGGCGGCACGTACCGCCGCTGCCAGCCCTGCTCCTCCCCCTCCGATCACCACTACATCTACTTCCTGACTGCCGCCAAATTCAGATGAGCCTGTTTCGAAATTTCTTTCATCGGTATCAATATCCCAAAAATCTGCCATATAAATTACATCTCCTCAGCCATTGTTTTGTCTCTTTCGCCGAAGGTTATTATATATAGTTTCATTTCAGATGGGAATGTCCGTATCTCATGAGGTGTTGACGAATGATTAGAATTTTCACAAACAGTTTCTAATATCAGCTTATTTTTTATCTATAATAGACAGAAGAAATTGGTCACCCGGGACTTCTTGCTGCGTTCAGTTTCTATGTGACAGCCACACCTTTTCCAACGCGCCCCTAGTCTCCTCAACGCTGGTCAGTATCGGATTGATCCGCTTTTTACGCATTAACAATTTTGAAACAATCCTCAAACAAATCTCAAATATGAGTAGAATATGATGGATGAAATAAAAAACGTCACCGAAGGTAACAGGGGCAGCCGATATTTTTACAGGACAAGATAAAAAATAAGCTGCAAATCCAGCTTATTGATGCAGAGAATGGAACCAGGAGGAACGAAACATGATCAACATCTTAGTGGTGGAAGACGATGTCAGACTCAATCAGATCGTGTGCACCTATTTAAACGACAGCGGCTACAAGGCCAAGGGCTGCCTGAATCCCCGGGAAGCGTATGACCTGATGTACAATAACCTGTACAGCTTGATTATCTCCGATATTATGATGCCGGAAATTGATGGATTCGAATTTGCCGACACGGTGCGTCAGCTCAACAAGACCATTCCAATTCTGTTTATGACCGCGAAGGATGACATTGTTTCCAAGCAGAAGGGGTTCAAGCTGGGGATTGACGATTACATGGTCAAGCCCATCAATATGGACGAGCTTATGATGCGGGTGGGTGCTTTGCTGCGCCGGGCCAACATCATGGAGGACCGGAAGCTCACGGCAGGCAACCTTTCCATGGACGCAGACGCCATGACCGCAACGATTGACGGCGAGGAAATTCAGTTGACCCTTCGGGAATTTAATATCCTTTACAAGCTTCTTTCCTACCCCAAAAAGACCTTTACCCGCGCCCAGCTCATGGATGAGTTTTGGGGTCTGGAAAGCGAGACCAGTCTCCGGGCGGTGGATGTCTATGTCACCAAGCTCCGTGACAAACTGTCCACATGCGACGGATTTCAACTTGTCACCGTCAGGGGACTTGGATATAAGGCGGTGCTTCTATGAGCCAAAAAAACAGCAACTCTGACCCAAGAATCAAGTCAAAGCTGTTTCCTGTCCCCGGTTTTGTGCTGTCCTTTCTGGCACTGGCAGGACTGACTACGGGGCAGATGTTTATTTTGCAGAATTATGTGGACTATCAAAGCCTGCCGTTTGGCTATGTGATTGCGGTTCTGATCTACTGGACATTTGTTGCCGCAGCCTTTGCTCTATTGACTCAGCATCAGTTTAATGAACGCTACCAAAAACCAATGGAGGAATTTGCCAAGGCCACCCAAAAGGTGGCCGGAGGCGATTTTTCTGTTTATATCCCGCCAAGGCACCTGCCTGATCGGCGGGATCACCTGGATGTCATCATTGCGGATTTCAACGTCATGGTGGAGGAGCTGGGCAGCATCGAAACGCTGAAGACAGACTTTTTTTCCAATGTATCTCACGAGATCAAAACGCCGCTGTCAATCATTCAAAATTATGCACAGGCGCTGAAACGCGACCAGTTAACCGAGGCACAAAAAGAGGGCTATGTCGATACCATTCTGGAATCTTCCATACGCCTGAACAATTTGATTACCAACCTGCTCAAGCTGAATAAGCTGGAAAAGCAAAATTTGCAGCCGATTCCGGAACCCTACGATCTATGCGGGCAGTTATGTGAATGCGCGCTGCGGTTTGAAGATTTATGGACCAAAAAGAACATTGAATTTATAGCGGATATGGAAGACAGAGCCACCATTGAAGCGGATGCCAGCTTGCTGGAGCTGGTGTGGAACAACCTGCTCTCCAACGCCATCAAGTTTACCGAGCCGGGTGGAACGGTAACGTTACAGCAAAGCTCCACACAGGATGAGGTGATTGTCTCTGTTTCGGATACCGGCTGCGGAATGAGCGAAGAAACCCTCCGGCATAGTTTCGATCGGTTTTATCAGGGCGATACCTCCCATTCCACCGAAGGAAACGGGCTGGGTCTTGCCCTTGTGCTGCGAATCCTGCAGCTCATGGGCGGAACGGTCAAAGCCGCCAGCGTACCGGGAGAAGGAAGTACCTTTACCGTTCGAATTCCCACAGAATACAGGGGAACATATACGAATTAATACATTGTAAACAATTCCAAAGCAATTTCGGAACATTGCTTTGGTAAGCTTGCGTCATACAAATTCCCTCTTTCTCTCAATTCAAATACAAGGAGTCGATATGATGAACGAAATTACGAAGAGTGGCAGAGATTTTGTCGGCTATGAATATAAAGAAATCACGGCGGACAGAGATCGTGCGTCTATGTACCTCGATGGCTATCTGAATTTCGGCTGGATTACCGATGAAACGATCCAGCCCTCCGTGATGATGGGAAAAGTGACGATAAAGCTCAAGCGCGACCGCAAAATCCTGAACAAGACCGAGCTGACCCGGCTGCAGCGGCATTTTGAAGCCTGTATGAATGAGATTGACGCCATGGAACAATCCAAAACCTCGGACGCGACCATATGGGCGCTGGTCATCGGTCTGACCGGCACGGCATTCATGGCCGGCTCGGTCTTTGCGGTTTCAAGCGAACCGCCTCGCATCTTGCTGTGCATCGTGCTGGCTATCCCCGCTTTTGTCGGCTGGTTCCTCCCGTACTTTGTCTACAAGGCAAGAGTAAGGAAAAAGACCGACAGAGTTACCCCGCAGATCGAACAGAAGTATGATGAGATCTATGACATCTGCGAAAAGGGCAGCAAACTGCTCAAAAACTGACAAGTCACCGTTCTCTTCGGATGCAGTACCCTCCAAACGTTAGATCAATCGGTTCATAAAACCACCCCAGGCATGCCGTCTGTGAGCTTCAGGCGGCATGCCTCTCTAATTTTGCCTTGCCTCGGCGGTTGCTGACGCAATCCCGGCAGCCCGTTGTGTTTGTGATCTATGCTCTGTGGAATTCCTGTTCCCTTTTTCACACAGACGGGAGTATTTGTGATATACTAAACATATCAAAACACAGCCGTGATTGAATTTGGAGCGATAGGTTCGTTGCCGCGTAATCTGCCGATTCCAAGAACAGTACATTGCGAACAAGTAACGTTTTTCACAGCTGTCATGGGAGTGGGTTCGATGGAACGAAATTATATCAGCAGCGTGCGTCTTAGTTCCCCGGTGGATGAACACTCCTATCTTTGCAGCCTGCCTGTGGTGCGTCACCTTTCCCGACAGGGCGAACTGCGCTTTTCAAAGTCAGTAACCTTTTTCGTGGGAGAAAACGGTTCCGGCAAGTCAACATTGTTGGAAGCAATCGCGGTAGCCTATGGCTTTAACGCAGAAGGCGGCACGCGCAATTTCAGCTTTTCCACCAGCACAACTCACTCCGATTTGTATCGCCATCTCACACTTTCGCGAAGTGCTCACCCCAAGGATGGTTTCTTTTTGAGGGCCGAGAGCTTTTACAACGCCGCCAGTTACCTGGACGAAATTTATGAAGTGGAATTTCGCAATCATATTCAAACCGGCTACGGAGACCGGTCGCTTCACGAGCAATCCCACGGAGAGAGCTTCCTCGCTCTGGTGGGGAACCGCTTTAGCGGAAATGGTTTATATCTGCTGGACGAGCCAGAAGCGGCACTTTCTCCCAGCCGGCTGTTAACCTTGTTGGCGCACATCCACGCGCTGGCACAGAACAGCTCTCAGTTCATTATTGCAACGCACTCGCCCATTTTAATGGCGTATCCCGGCGCTGAGGTATATCAGCTGTCGGAGAACGCGATTTCTTCTGTGGACTACCGGGAAACCGAGCACTATCAGCTGACCCGCCGCTTTCTGGAACATCCAGAGAAGATGCTGCGTTATTTATTGGACGACTAGGGGGGCTTGCCACGCATTACAAGGATGTCAAAGGGATTCTCTCTGCCAAAAACGGCATGAACTTCTATCGAGGCTGCACCCACGGCTGCATTTACTGCGATTCCCGCAGCGTCTGCTATCAGATGGATCACGACTTCGAAGATGTGGAAATCAAGCGCAACGCGCCCCAGCTGCTGGAGGATGCGCTGCGCCGCAAGCGCAGCCGGTGCATGATCGGCACCGGCGCCATGTGTGATCCGTACCTTCCGCTGGAGAAACAGGAGCGTCTCACCCGCCAATGCCTGGAACTGATTGACCGATACGGATTCGGTTTTTCAGTCATCACCAAGTCCGATCTGATCCTGCGGGATTTGGACCTGCTGAAACACATCAACGAAGAAAGTAAATGCGTGGTGCAGATGACGCTGACCACCTTTGACGAGCGCCTGTGCCGTATCCTTGAACCCAATGTCTGTACTACAGCAAGGCGCGCGGAGGTTTTGAACACCCTGCGGGACGAGGGAATCCCAACGGTGGTCTGGCTCTCGCCGATCCTGCCCTTCATCAACGATACCGAGGAAAATTTGCGGGAAATTCTGAAGCTCTGCTGGAACGCGAAGGTGAAAGGGATTATCTGCTTTGGTATGGGCGTAACGCTGCGTGAGGGCGACCGGGAGTATTTTTATCGCAAGCTGGACGAGCATTTCCCCGGCATGAAAGAGCGGTATATCCAGACATTCGGCAACCGTTATTCCTGTGACAGTCCCAATCACGTGGCTCTGATGAAGATATTTCATGAAGAATGCGGGCAGCGGGGCGTACTGCATTTCCCCGATTCTGTGTTCGCATACCTCAGCAAGTTTGAAAGTCAACAGACCGCTGAACAGATGACGCTGTTTTAAAGGAGAATTGAAGATGACGAATTACCCGTGGCTGGAAGACTATCTGCTGTCAAAAACCGGTGCTACCAATGACTATAAAATCGAATGGGGCTGGCAGCGTTACATGGTGGGCGGCAAGTTGTTCGCCGCCTTGATGCATCCATCAGCGAACTATGACCCCGCTTATGCGGAAAAGGATCTGATCAACCTCAAGTGTGACCCCATGCTGGCGGAGCTGCTGCGGAAAGAGTACCCCGAGGTCATGCCCGGCTTTTACTCGGACAAGCGCACCTGGAATTCTGTGGATTTGGGCGGCGGCGTGCCCGAGGCGCAGCTCAAGCTCATGATTGACGACAGCTATCGGCTGGTGTTTGGAGCGCTGACGAAAAAGCTGCAGAGAGAGATTTTGGAACGCTCATCATAATATTGAGAGGATGCCAATCATTCATGACTGGATGGGTAATAGCATCTCGCATCATCAGAGTTTTGTGCCTTGCAGCAATCGTATATCAGTTTACAAAACTGCGGTATCATCTTAAACATGCCGAAGATCAGACTGTTGAGCAAGCTTCTCCGTAAATAATGAAATTTGTTCGCAATATAACAGTGCTAACGGTTATCTCAAGCGTTACTGCTATTCTACTTATTATTCTGCAAAATCGATAGGCAAATGCCAAACCAGCTATACATCATCTCATTCGTGGGATAAGGATGCAATTACAAATTATTCCATATTGGCATCAATCATCAATCGGAAAGAATTTTAACTGATCACCATATATTTTTGATGCTTTGAACCATATCTAAAACAGCAGAATTTGTTTCATCTGAGCGCCAGGCAATACACTGCATTGCGTCAGGCCTTTCATCATAGCTGCAAAAGCAGACGTCGGGATAATTGCTCCGGCTGATCAGACTGGAAACCAACGCCACTCCCGCTCCCGCCTGAACATTAAGCATCAGATCCCTCGGTGAATCCATCAGCCGGAGGTTGAGTACCCCGCCAGCATTCTGAAACACGGATTGGATCACCTCATGAGGAAAATCTTTTCCGTCAGGCAGCGCCAGGAAAACCGGTTCATCCAAAAAATCAGTCGGCTTCAAATGGGGCAATCCCGCTTTGGGATGCCGCTTGTTGACGGCTAGGACCAAGGAAAAAGGCGACAGCTTGATAAAATTGATTCCGTTGGTTTTTCGCATATTGCGGTCTGTGGTGACCGCCATGTCATACTGCTGTTTGCTCAGCTTGGCAATCAGGTTCAAGTATGTATCTTCCATCAGATTATATCGAATCAGGCTTCCATTGGTGTTTTTTTCATAGAGCAGATCCATCAGCTTTTGGGGTAACATCTCATCTCTCGAAATGCCGATGGAAACCTGTTGAAATTGATTGTGGCTTTCGATCTGTACTTCTTCAATCGCACGGGCAAGCCGAAAATACAGCATTTCGGTTTTCCGAAGGAGTGCTTCTCCCTCCGCCGTCAGGCGTACATGATGGGTACTGCGTTTAAACAGCTTCAAATGGAGTTCCTTCTCCAGATTGGCAATATATTTGCTTAAATTCGGCTGGGAAATATATAAATTTTGGGCCGCAATCGAAAAGCTCTGACAGTTAGCAACCTCAATAAAGTACTGAATTTGGTTCAGTGTCATTGCGTTTCCTCCTGTGATTCCGGAACTTATTACAGCTGTTCTATTTTTAGATTTTAAATGGAACCTATACCAGAAACCAGTCGAATTTTCTCTTTTTACAACTGATTCGGCAGCGCCTCCGCCGGAAACTGTCTGATCAGGTACAAGATCACACAGCAGTCAGACAAACAAAGCGCTGCGTATGCCAGCCGCAGCCATTCCGCTGAAACTTTAACCTCAAGACCGCTCAATGTACGGAATATCACAAACACAAGTTCGCCTGTCATGCTTAAGCCAAACAGTGCAATCGCCCATTTCGAAGCGATTTTCATAAAATATACGGATGTATGAACATCCCGTGATGTCATTTTACGCGGCGCAATGAGAAAACAGCAGATGCCGATGCCCAGATACATCAATGGAATGACGGCCAGCATACACGGCGCACCGGTGAGGAAAAGCATACTGCCTTGCGTTTCACACAGGGACAGTAAGCCATATGCCACCATCAGAAGCACGAATAACATTCCGTAAGCGATTTTTAGGATGAGAAAATGCCGCTCCTGAATCCGAATTCGGTAATATTCACCTCGATAAACAAGCTTCCTCACCTGTTTTCCCCGTCCGTTTTTTACCGTTTCGTAGTTCCAATTTAAAAGATACCAGTGCTGCTTCATATCATCACCATCTCATAACATGTTTTCGAGTTTTATGGGTTTGCTGTCAATTCATCCTGCCTATTTGCCAAAAGCAGCGACCCGTATCCGAATCGCTGCTTCATGTAAACATTGTATCGTAATTCAAGGTCAATCCGCGCGCACGCCACAGTCTGGCGGCTCACTGCGCCGAACAATATTAAAGTCCGTTGATCTCATTGACAAAATGGCATGCCACAAAATGGTTGGGGCACGCCTCCTGCGGCGCAGGAAATCGTTCGCGGCAAATATCGCCCGCGTAGGGGCAGCGCGACGAAAAGCGACAGCCCGGCGCTGGATTGATGGGTGACGATATTTCCCCCTCAAGAAGGTTGCGCTTGCGTTCAACATGAATGGAAGGCTCTGGAATGGCTGAAAGCAATCCTTTTGTATAGGGGTGCAGAGGCGCCCGAAACAATTCATCGCATTCACACTTTTCTGTCAGACAGCCGCAGTACATCACCATAATATCATCGGAAATATGCTTTACCACAGACAGGTTATGCGTAATAAAGATATAGGTAAGGCCGCGCTCCTCCTGAAGATCGCTCATCAGATTCAGAATCTGCGCCTGTATTGATACATCAAGGGCAGAAACCGGCTCATCACAGACAATAAATTTCGGCTCCACCGCCAGCGCCCGCGCGATTCCGATTCTCTGCCGGCGGCCTCCGTCCAGCTCATGGGGATAAGACAGCATATATCGGGATGCCAGTCCCACCGTGTCCATCAGCTCGGCAACACGCTTTTGAACCGCTGCCTTGCCCTTACAGATACCGGTCGCAGTCAGAGGCTCCGCAATCAGCTGCTGTACGCTCATACGGGCATCCAACGAGGAATATGGATCTTGAAAAATAATCTGAATCTGGCGCTTCATTTCTTTGCTCAGGACCCCTTTTGCGTGAGTGATGTCTTTTCCTTCAAACAGAATCTGCCCTCCGGTGGCCTCATTGAGTCCCAAAACCGCACGACCCAAGGTAGATTTACCGCACCCGGATTCACCGACTACCCCAAGGGTTTTTCCTGAATCAATGGAAAAAGAGACGTCGTCCACCGCATGAAGAGGGCCAACCGGCGTTTTGAAATATTTCATCAGATGTTTGACTTCAAGCTGCGCCATTATACTCCCACTCCCCTCTCCACCTTCAGCTCTTCCACCCAACTCCTGCAGCGGTGGCACCTGACGAAATGCCCGGGAGTGACTTCATAAGCAATTGGCTCCTCTGCGGCACAAGTTTCCAAGTCACTGGCAAACGGACACCGGGGATGAAATTTACAGCCTGTCGGCAGGTTTCCGGGATCAGGCATCATTCCCTCAATGGGCTTCAAGCGATCCATCTTTTTACTGATGGACGGGATGGAGTTGAACAAGCCCTTTGTGTATGGATGCGCGGTTGCGTCAAAAATATCCGCAACGGAGCCGCTCTCTACAATTTCACCCGCATACATAATTGCAACCTTCTCGCAGGATTCCGCGACCACCCCTAAATCGTGGGTAATCAGCAGCATGGACGTATGATTGGTCCGCTTCAGCGCGTTAATCATTTCCAACACCTGCGCCTGAATGGTCACATCCAATGCGGTGGTGGGTTCATCCGCAATTAACAGCTTCGGATGACAGGCCAGCGCGATCGCAATAATGACGCGCTGTTTCATGCCGCCGGAAAATTGATACGGATATTCCCCTGCACGCTCCGCGGGAATCCGCACCTGTTCCAGCATCGCCAGCATTTGACGCTCTGCTTCCTCCTTCGTACACTTTTGGTGGTGTAAAATCACTTCGGAAATCTGTTCTCCAATCGTCATCACCGGATTGAGCGCGCTCATTGGATCCTGAAAAATCATAGATATTTCAGCGCCCCGCATATCCCGCAGCTCCTGGTCTTTCATCTTGAGAATATCTTGTCCTTTGTAAAAAATTTCGCCCTTAACGAATTCCCCCGGAGGGCATTGAATCAGACGCAGAATTCCCAGCGCGGTTGTTGTTTTCCCGGCGCCTGTCTCGCCTACCAGCCCCAGCGATTCTCCTTCACCAACCGACAGGGAAATCCCGTTGACTGCCTCGACAACGCCGGTATCCGTATTAAAGCTTATTTTCAAGTCTTTTATGTTTAAAATTTCCATCCCGTAACCTCCCGTCAGCGCTTCATTCTGGGATCAAGTGCATCTCTCAAACCGTCGCCCAGCAGATTGAACGAGAGCATGGACAACATAATGGACAGTCCCGGAAACAACACCATCGGCCAGAAGGTCGTGAGATATTCCTTCCCTGCCGAAACCATATTGCCCCATTCCGGAGTCGGCGGCTGAATTCCCAGCCCCAGAAAACTAAGTCCCGAAATCGCCATGATGGTATCGCCCAGCCGAAGAGAAATTTGTACAATCAGCGGGGCTAACGTATTGGGAATGATGTGTTTCATAATGATCTTTGCATTACTGACCCCAAACGCTTTGGAGGCTTCGATAAATTCCTGATCCTTCAGCAGCAGGATAGAAGAGCGAATCTGCCGCACGAGCGGCGCTATGGAGCATACTCCCAGCGCAATCGCGGTTTTCATGATGCCCGTACCAAGCGCCGCGGATACCGTCATGGCAAACAGCATACCTGGAATCGACATAAAAATATCGGTCACGCGCATGATAACATTGTCCACCGTACCACCGTAAAATCCGGCAATCGACCCAATGATGACAGCCGCAACCGCGCTGATGCTGACGGCGCACGCCGACACCAGAAGAGAAATTCGTCCGCCGCGCATGATACGGCTTAAGATATCACGTCCAAAATTATCCGTTCCAAAGGGATGCCTCCAGCTTGGAAATTGCAGCTTGTTGGCCAGATCCTGAGCGGCATAATCGTACGGGGAAATATAGTCCGCAAAAATCGCGCAGAATACCAGAAGGACGATAAAACACAACGCAATCACCGCCGCCTTATTGCGGGCAAAGCGATGCGCTTTTAACTGAAACTGGCTCTGCCGTTTTTTCTGCGGCACAAACTCACTCTGAACACTGATTTTCCTGGTACTCACTTGAGTCATGCCGCATCACCGCCCTTGATCAGCTTAGACTTCTTTCCCGCCTTTTTGCCTTTGGTGTACTGAGACTTGATTCTCGGATCAACCACGGCATACACGAGATCCGTCAGCAGCGTCATAAATGTCATGATAAACGCCGCCACCAAAACGCAACCCTGTGTGGTAATGAAATCCTTTTGGGAAATACTGCTGTTCATTAAAAAACCAAGTCCCGGAATATTAAAAATGGTTTCTACTATAATCGACCCGGTCAGAGAGATACCAATGTTCATGCCAATGACTGTAATAATCGGTATCAGCGCATTTTTTAAGGTATGATTCCAAATAACAGTCTTTTCCGGCAGTCCTTTTGCCCGTGCCGTACGGACATAGTCCTGCCGGATGGCTTCCAGCATGGCGGAGCGTGTCATCCGCATGGTCATTGCCACGGGCATCAGCGCCACCGAAACAATGGGCAATATGTAGCTCTGCCACGTTTTTACGCCTGAAATCGGAAACCAGTGCAGCTTCATTGCAAATAGCAGCTGCAGCAGCAGGCAGAGACAGAACGAGGGAATGGCTCCGGTTAAAATAGCCAGGAACGTGGACGCATAGTCCAGGGAAGAATTCTGCTTCACCGCGGCCAGAATTCCCAGCGGTATCCCGATCATTGCCGAAAGCACCGATGCGCACAGCCCGATGCGGATTGTATTCGGCAGCCTGGACGCGATCATGTCCAGCACCGGCGTCTTATAGATATAAGAATCACCCAGCGTGCCTTTCGTGATAATATTGAAAAAATAAGTTCCAATCTGCACCAGATAAGGCTTGTCCAGGCCCAACTCCTGCTCCTTCGCGGCAATTTGCTCGTCTGTCGCCATAGAACCGCAAATCACAGCCGCCGGGCTGATGGAAGTAAAATAATTAATGGTAAATACAACCACTACGACGCCGACCAAAACCGGTATCATCATCAGCAGCCGTTTTAAAATATATCTTAACATCAGACTCATCCTCCACATGATCAACAGGATCGAAACATGCCTTAACAGTCAAATACAGTGAGCAAATAGGAATGAGCTCACTGTATTTAAACTGATATCCTGCTCCTGGGCTTCTGTTTTCACAAAAACGCCATTTATTCAACCAAATCGTTCAGATGCAGATAGCCGGAGCTTGCATCAATGGCATTGGAGAAGTCGGCAAGGCTGTCAACAGCCCCAAACGTCACCTTAGATTCATAAAGCGGGAAGGTACTGCAATAGTCCCAGGCCTTATCCTGCAGCTCATAAAACAGTTCGGTTCTGGTAGCCTGATCCGCGGTGCTGGTACAGGCTTCATCCAGTAAATTCTGGATGGTTTCATCGCCAAACTTGGTCAGATTCGGCTTTGCGCTGCTCATGCGGGCGTTGATGACACCCGCAGGGTCATTGGCTCCCATATTCTTGCTGATGCCGCACTGAATGGTATTGCTTCGGTTTTCTTCCTTAACAGTTGCGGAATCTCCCACACTGACTTCCATGTTGATGCCGACTTCCGCAAGGCACGCCTGCATAGCTTCGGCAATTTCAGCGTTGAAATCTTCGTCTGCAATACGCATGGTGAAGGAAAACTCGCCCTCGCCATAACCTGCATCAGCCAGATACTGTTTCGCCTGATCCAAATTGTACTCGTAAACGCCTTCATCCTTATAAGCCCAGTTCGCCGCCGGAAACAGCGGGCTGGTTGCCATGGCATAACCATCACCGCAAATGGATTCCACAATGGTCTGCCAGTCAACGCCATAGGCAATGGCCTTGCGAACATTAATATCTTGGAATGTATCAAAATCAATCGTATTTAAACTGACATATGTAATGCACTGAATGTCGCCGTACTGAACATGGGCGCCGCTGACCTCGCCGTTATTCAGTTTTTCGATATTATCTTTGCCGGTCAGGTAAACAATATCATATTCTCCGCTTTCAAACTCAAGCATGCGGGTGGTCTCTTCCGTCACACAGGAGATTTCAATGCGGTCATAGGTCAGCTGATCAGCATTCCACCAATTGGTATTCTTCTCCAGTACAATAGTCTCGCCTGTCGACCATTGAGCCAGCGTATAGGCACCGCTGCACTTGGGGGTCAGGCCAACCGCGTCGTCTCCGCCCTCATCGTAAAGGTCTTTGCTGATGATCTGAAGCAGAGCCAGATCTTCCGTAAAGGTGGAGCTCGCCTGGGTCAGCTCCAGAACCACAGTTTGGTCGTCCTTCGCGTAGCTTTTGTCAAAGTCAATATTCATCACATGGTACGCATTCGCCCCATTGATATAATATTGAAAGCTGAACAGAACATCATCCGCCGTAACGGGCGTACCGTCGTCCCAGCTGGTGTCGCGCAGATGGATCACCATTTCGGTATTATCTTCCGTTGTATATTCATAACTCTCAGCCAAATTGTAGTTGTAGGCTCCATCACAGGTAATGTCCCACAGACAGCCATAAATTGCGTTGTTGACCACGGCGCCGCCGCCGGATGTAGAAAGGACGGGATTCATGGAAGTAGGCTCCGTGTCCATCCCAATCCGCAGGGTTTTCGATTCCTCTCCACCGGTTGCTGAGTCACCGCTGACCGCATTGCTTCCGGACGAATCGGAGCTGCAGGCCGCCAGGGCCATTGCCATGACACATGCCAGCAGGAGCGCCAAGCTTTTTTTCAGTTTCATTGTACGAGTCTCCTTTACCTTTTTGTGCAAATACGCCAAATAATAAGATGCATCGTCTATTCCACATGTGCTTTAACACCGTATCATGAATTCATAATTTTGTTAAATATAAAAATGATTTCGTTTTATTCCATTTTAGAAAATTAAGTTCATAATTATCTGAACCAAGCCCAGCCTTTTGTGTATTATTTGTGAAATCAGCCTTCCAAATGACCTCTGTTGAGAAGAGAAGCTTTACCCCCACTTGAGCTGCATTTTTTAGTAACTAAATCATATTGACTATTTTCTTTAGCAGCTATAAAATAAAGGTGGTGATAAATATGAGTAAACAGAGTGATTTAATCAAGAAGCTCTATCAAACACTGAATCTTATGGTTTGCGAGTCCAAAATACCGAAAAATTATGGAACCGCAGACGGACTGACCGCCGCAGACATAGATTTTCTGAAATGTATTCAGAGGAAAAAGCACGCGAAGGCGAGTGACATCTCTTCTTTTTTGGGTGTCACCAACGGGGCTGTGACCCAGCTGGCCAAAAAGCTGGAACGAAAGGGTTATCTCGAACCTTACCGCATTCCCGGCAACAATAAGGAAAAATACTATCGCCTGACCTGCTGCGGTGAGACGGCCTGTGAGGGCTTCGACACGCATTACTCCAAAATCATCACAAACATTCAGAGTTATATCGATTCGCTGGACAGCGAAACGGTGGATCAAATTGCGGGACTCTTCGACGTCATCTCCGATAGCCTGGCCATCGAAGCGCATTGCTCCGTCAAACATGGATTCAATCCGTCCGACTGCCAACAGGAAGCCGAGAAAATGAGGTGTGAAAAATGTCAAAAAATTTATTGAGGATAGACAATCTTTACGCGTCTGTCGAGAACCGGCACATCCTCAAGGGAATCAATCTGGAGATCAAGCCCGGAGAGGTTCACGTCCTGATGGGTCCGAACGGCGCGGGCAAGTCGACGCTTGCAAACGTCATCATGGGCGATCCGCGCTATCAGGTCGAGCGGGGCCGTATCTATTTTGACGATGTGGATATTTCGGAAGAAAAAACAGACGCGCGTGCAAGGCGCGGGATCTTCCTGTCCTTCCAGACGCCGGAGGAAATTCCTGGCGTCACGGTTGAAAACTTCCTGCGCGCGGCAAAATCCGCCCAGACCGGCGTCAACCAGAAGCTGCTGCCCTTCCGGAAGGAGCTGCGCGAGACAATGGCCGAGCTTCAAATGCCGGTGGAGTACGCTTCCCGATACCTCAATGTCGGATTCTCCGGAGGAGAGAAAAAGAAAAACGAAATTCTCCAGATGGAGGTATTGAAGCCGCGCCTTGTCATTTTGGATGAGACCGACTCGGGGCTTGACATCGACGCCGTGAAGACCATCTCGGAGATCGTTGGTCGCTACAAAAACAGGAACAATGCGATTTTGATTATCACACATATTACCAGAATTCTGGAGAATCTGCCCGTGGACTACGTTCACATCCTGTCGGAGGGGCACATCGTCAAGACGGCGGACGCCTCCGTGATTGAACTGATCGAACGGGACGGCTTCGCCTCCATTCTCACCTGAGAGGAGGACACAAAAATGGCAAAGCAGAAAACCGTCCTTGCGGACATTGACCGTGCGCGCTTCGATTTCCGGGACGCGGATCACAGCCGCTTCAAAACGGGAAAGGGCCTGACGCCCGAAATTGTCCGGGAAATATCCGAAATCAAAAAGGAGCCGGCCTGGATGCTGGAGCATCGGCTTGCCTCGCTGGACATTTACAATCAGCTGACGCTGCCCAACTGGGGTCCCTCTCTTGACGAGCTGGATCTCGACGACATCGTCACCTACGTGAAGCCGAACACAGCGATGAAAAGTGACTGGAACGAGGTTCCGGGTTATATCAAGAACACCTTTGAGCGTCTTGGCATTCCAGAGGCCGAGCGCCAGTCCTTAGCCGGTGTCGGCGCCCAGTACGATTCCGAGGTTGTCTACCACAACGTGCGAAAGGAGCTCACGAAGCAGGGCGTCGTCTATACCGACATGGACAGCGCGCTGCGCGAGTATGAGGACATCATCAAGCCCCTGTTCATGAAGCTGGTGCCGCCCACCGACCATAAGTTCGCGGCCCTGCACGGCGCGGTCTGGTCAGGCGGATCCTTTGTCTACGTGCCCGCGGGCGTCAAGCTCCAGATTCCGCTCCAGTCCTATTTCCGTCTGAACGCGCCCGGCGCGGGTCAGTTTGAGCACACGCTGATCGTTGTGGAGCCCGGCGCGGAGGCTCATTTTATCGAGGGCTGTTCGGCCCCCAAGTACAATGTTCTGAATCTGCACGCGGGCTGTGTGGAGCTCTATGTCCGCGAGGGCGCGTCGCTCAAATATTCCACGATCGAAAACTGGTCGAAAAATATGATGAACCTCAATACCAAGCGCGCGCTCGTGGAACAAAACGGAACAATCGAGTGGATTTCGGGTACCTTCGGCTCGCATGTCACCATGCTCTATCCCACGAGCGTCCTGGCGGGCGAGGGGGCCAAATCAAATTTCACCGGCATCACCTTCGCGGGGCAGGGTCAGAACCTTGACACGGGCACCAAAGTCATCCACGCCGCGCCGAATACGAAGTCCACGGTCAGCTCAAAGTCGATTGCGAAGGACGGGGGCATTTCCGTCTACCGCAGCGATATTCGCATCCTGCCTCAGGCGGTCAATTCAAAGTCCTCCGTCGTCTGCGAATCGCTGATGATCGACAGGCAGTCGCGCACCGACACGATCCCGCTCATGGATATCCGCAACGACCGGGTTGACATCGGCCACGAGGCGCGGATCGG
The DNA here is from genome assembly GCA_017861365.1 of Oscillospiraceae bacterium. Classification (GTDB taxonomy): domain Bacteria; phylum Bacillota; class Clostridia; order Oscillospirales; family Oscillospiraceae; genus JAGFXR01. Next base: position 166,280 of record JAGFXR010000006.1, read on the forward strand.
CCGCATCAGCGACGCGGCAGTCTTTTACCTTATGACCCGTGGCCTTTCCGAGGAAGAGGCCAAGGCCATGATCGTCCGGGGATTTGTGGAGCCCATAGCCAAGGCACTTCCTCTGGAGTACGCCGTGGAAATGAACCGGCTCATCAGCCTTGAGCTTGAAGGAACCATCGGTTAGGAGGGACAACATGAAACAGCTTGTGACAAAAAACGACAGAACGCCGGTCTACACCTGGAATCGTGCCGGTGTCAACACGGCCGAGCGTGTCCTGAACGCCCCGGAGAGCGGCGTCTTCGGCGGCAAGGCAAATCTTGAGATACCCGAAGCGCTGCGGTGCTTCGGTGACTTTGAACACGCGGACATCGCCGCCCTCGGCGCGGGCTATTTCATCGGCCCGGAGACCTCAGCCTTCTTCGATGCCAACGCCAATCGGCGGCACCATATACAGATTCCAGAGGGGACGAAGATAGAAACACCCTTTGTGCTTGAACTGTGTCTTTCCTCTGCTGACAGCATCCTGATGGACGACGTGCTGATCGAGGCACGGGCGGGCTCGGAGGCGACGGTGGTGCTCAAATACCGCTCGGAGCCGGGCAGCGGGGCCGAGCACACCGGCAGGCTGCGCCTGCTGGTGGAGCGGGGTGCCGTTCTGCGTCTCGTCAAGGTACAGAACCTTGCGGAGGACGCGATGCATACGGACGCCGTCGAAGGGCTTGTCCGGGGAAACGGCCGGGTAGAAATTCTGCTTGCGGAACTCGGCGCCCGCTCGGCTTTCTCCAGCTGCAACCTTGCGCTGGAGGGCGCGGGCAGCTCGGCCCACCTAGATGTCGTCTACCTTGGCACCGGCGAGCGAGCGCTCGACATGAGCTACCGCATTGTTCAAAGCGGCGTTAAAACGGACGCGCGAATTCGAGCCCGGGGCATTCTTCAGGATAAAAGCAGAAAAATTTTGCGTGACACTCTGGATTTTGTCTCCGGCGCGGCCGGATCGAAGGGCCGGGAGGAGGAGGGCGTCCTGCTTTTAAGCCCCGAGGCTCACAATATCTCACTTCCCCTGCTGTTGTGCGCGGAAGATGACGTGGAGGGTGAGCACGCGGCCAGCGCGGGCCGACTGGATGAAAAGCTTCTGTTTTATTTCATGACCCGGGGCATCGGTGAGACAGAGGCGAAAAGGCTTCTGGCACGGGCCGCCCTCTCCGTCGTGCTGGAAAACGCACCGGACGCGCGCGTCCGGGATGAAATTCTGGAGACGGTCGACGCCTCCATCGGACAGGAGGCTGGCTTATGAACCCGTATCGAAATGATTTCCCTCTTCTGCGGCAGACAGACGAAAAGGGCAGAACCTGGGCCTACCTTGACAACGCCGCCACGACGCAGAAGCCCGAAGCCGTGATCACGGCGATCGCGGATTACTATCAAAGAGAAAACGCCAACCCTCATCGGGGCGCCTACGACCTGAGCGTCGCCGCGACAAACGTTCTCGAGTCCGCCCGTGAAAAGGTAAAGTCCTTCATCGGCGGGGATGCGCGCGGTGAGCTTATCTTCACCCGGGGCGCGACAGAATCCATCAATCTCGTCGCCTCGAGCTGGGGTAAAATCGGCCTGCGGCCCGGCGACGAGATCGTCATCGCGATTTCCGAGCACCACAGCAATCTGCTGCCCTGGCAGGCGGCGGCCCGCGAAACGGGCGCGGTTTTAAACTATTTGTACACGGACGCGGACGGCCGTCTGCTCCAAAGTGAGATCGGCGCCAAGATCACCGAGCGAACGAAGCTTGTCGCCGTTGCCCATGTTTCAAACGTGACGGGCGTTGTGAATCCTGTGGAGGCTGTGATCCGGGCGGCGCACGCCGTGGGTGCGGTGGTGCTGGTGGACGGAACCCAGAGCGTCCCTCACATGGCGGTGAATGTTTCTGCGCTGGACGCGGATTTTTATGTTTTTTCGGCGCACAAGATGCTGGGGCCAATGGGCATCGGAGCGCTCTACGGCAAAAAGGCCCTGCTTGATGCCATGCCGCCCTACCTCTACGGCGGGGACATGATCGAATACGTCGAGGAGCAGAGCGCGACCTTCGCGCCCCTGCCCCAGAAGTTTGAGGCCGGTACCCAGAATGTAGGCGGGGCGGCGGGGTTTGCCGCCGCGATCGATTATTTAATCTCAGCCGGTATGGATACCGTGGTTCGGCAGGAATGTGCGCTGACGGACGGACTGCTGAACGCGCTCAAAGACATACCCTATCTGCGCCTCATCGGCCCTTCGGAGAACGCGGAGCGGATCGGTGTCGTCTCCTTCACGATAGAGGGGGCGCATCCCCACGATATCGCGACAATCTTAAACTCGGACAGGGTGGCTGTCCGCTCGGGACACCACTGCGCCCAGCCTTTTATGCATCATCTCGGCGTTCAGGCGACTTGCCGTGCCAGTGTTTATCTTTATAATACCGAACAGGATATTGAACGGCTGGCTGAAAGCCTCAAAAACGTCAGGAGGTGGCTGGGTCATGGAGTTAAATGAGCTTTATTCCGATATTGTCACAGAATACGCCGCCGATAAGTCGCACTGGCACCCGCTTGCCGGGGCTGACGTGCATATGCGGGGCGTAAATCCGAGCTGCGGCGATGAACTGAACCTTGAACTTGACATTGAGGACGGCAGGATCCGCCAGGCCGGCCTGACCGGAGGCGGATGCGCAATCTCCGAGGCCTCGGCCTCGATCATGGCGGATATGGTGGAGGGCAAGACCCTTGAAGAGGCAAAGACCCTTGCCGGGCTCTTCCTGGCCATGGTCAGGAAGGAGATCACCGACGTAGGGCAGCTTGAAACGCTCGAAGATGCTCAGGTTTTCGAAAACATCTCGAATATGCCCGCCCGCACCAAATGCGCGGTGCTTGCCTGGCACACGCTGGATGAAGCTTTGAAAAAATGGGAGGCCGAACAGCTCTGAGTACCTCGGCATTCTGTGTTTTATGGAAATTTTTTTAATCATTTTATGATCAAATCAAACTCCTGTAATTTAATTCCTGGAAAATAATAAGTGGTTGATCAACAGCTTGAAGCGCCGCATCAGCGGCGCTTCTTCATTTTAAACTTATATGACTAGCAAACTTGTCTCACATTAAAAGAATGATATATTGATGCTGAAAAAAATGCAAAATGGCAGGAAAACGTGTAAAAAAAGATGCAGCCACAAAGGTCGCACGGCAGCGCCTGAGCGTATTGGAACTGGCGGAAACACTGGGCAGCATCTCGGAAGCATGCCGCTATGACCGCTGGCTTAAGTTGGAGGATTGCCTATGGTTCTTGCGTACCGGTCCACTGGATATTTACCGCCGTTGGTTGCAGTGTGCTGGTTACGATGGATCACTGACTATATTCTCCCTGCGCAATACACGCCGCGTCAGGCTGACAGCTCCCTTGGTCTGCCGGAGATAAGCAAGGCCGAGAAAGAGCCGTACATCAAGAAGCTTCGGCATAAAAGAAATAGACCAAAGTGCTTAGGCACTTTGGTCTGGACAAAAAGAGACATCATAAGAAGCTATGCCCCTTATGATGTCTCAGTATGGTTACGGGCACAGGATTTGAACCTGTGGATGGGGTCAAGATATTCAGTAATGCACATACCGAACTGTGATTTTTATTCACCGCCCAGCTTCTTCAGCTCCTCCTCGACTTCTTCCGCCCCTTCCTGATAAAACTTCTCCTCATCAGGGGCAAGCTCCTTCAAGAGCCGAAGGAATTCACCTGCATGAACTCGTTCCTCATCCGCAATATCTTTCAGAACCTCAATTGCCAATACGTTATCCGTTGATTCCGCCAACTGCATATAGAGTTGTATCGCCTCGTATTCGGCTGATATCATAAAGCGTATGGCTCTGACCAGCTCAGCCTCAGTTAGCTTTCGCTCCTTTGCAAGTCCTGAAAACGGATGTCCAAAATCCGGCATATTAACACTCCTTTGTAACAAGATTTTTGCCGACAGGCCTTACTTCCAATTTTATTTTAATGGAGAACCGTGCTGATTGCAACTGTTTTTTCAACCAAAGCATGCCGCAATTCGATCAAACAACACCCAGCCGCATATGACCACGGGAAGAACATCAAGTCAAATGAAGATCCGCTTTTTGTTACGTCGAGACGCAGCGCCCGCTGATAAACGCCAAGGTCTAGTAATTGTGCTGTTTTTGATAGTCGTATATGCTCTGTTTTACATTTATAAAACATAAAAAAACCCTTGCAGCAGCTCATTTTTGAGTTGCTGCAAGGGTTCTCGCTTTGGCGGAGAGAGCGCAGACCCGACTCTATCCTCAACAAAAAAATCCTGCATTTGCAAGGGTTACCACCCATAGGGACAGTGATTGAACCGAGGGGTGACACCGGTACGGCATGCAAAAGCAGACATCTTTTTACCACAGAGGTAAAGGGATGCCTGCTTTTTTATCTGTAAAAGACTGGTTTCGTCTTGGCAAAGCTCGAAATAAGCAGTAAAATATTGATAGAATAAGAAATCCTTCGGGGAAGGAGTCGGCATATTGTGAAAACAGCGCGTGGAATGGGAGCAATGAGATGGAAGAACGAAAAAACGGAGCGGCGGAGCTCCATTATTATTCCGACCGGCTGAAAGACAAACTGAATCAACTGTCGGTGTCACACACCGCTATTGTGGAAGCGCCGTCGGGCTATGGGAAGACGACCGCCGTGCGGGATCATCTTGCCGCCCTTCCGCAGAATACGGGCGTCTATTGGTTTACCGCCTTCGGGGAGCTGGCCGAGGCCTGTTTCTGGCGCTTTGCGGCGGAGCTTGCCAATATTGATCCAAATGCGGGGAAGCGCCTGCAAAAGGTCGGCCTTCCGAACGCGGCGACGTTGGGCGAGGCGTGCGACGCGCTGCGCTCTATCCGGTGCCAAGACGAAGTGTTTCTCGTGATTGACAATTTCCAGTACCTCGCCGCCGAGATGCACCCCGCGCTCTTCACCGCACTCGTCGAACACGGCGGAGAGCGGCTACATGTGATTCTCCTGACGCAGATGATGACGAAGAGCCTGCTCGCCGCCGTTGTGGGGCGCGGCTTTGCCCATATCACCCCGGAGAACCTCAGGCTTGACTCCGCCGACATCCGGCGCTACTATGCGGATTCTGGCGTGAACGTCGCACAGGCGACCGCCGAAAAGGTGGCGGATTTCACCGGCGGCTGGATCATTGCGGTCTGCCTGCAGCTGCGAGCCTACCGCGAGAAAGGCACCTTTGCGGACACGCACGACGTCATGACGCTCATGGGAGTCCTCGTCTGGGACAAGCTCAGCGATCAGCAGCAGGATTTTTTTCTGTGCCTGTCACCTTTCGAAGCGCTTACCGTTCCCCGCATGTGTACGCTCATGGACTGGGAAGCCCTTCCCGGCTGGGCGCTGGAGGCATTGGAAATTCCGTTTATCTATTACGCGCCGGAGGAGCTCCAGTACTGGCCCCACCGGATTCTGCTGGATTTTGTCGTACTCAAATGCCGTGAGCGCGGAGACTGCTACGAAAACGCCTGTTTTACGCGGGCGGGCGACCTTTACCGGGCACTGGGCGATCACGCGCAGGCGTTGAGCTTCTACTGGCGCGTAAAAGATTATGACCGGATTCTCTCGCTGGATTTATCCCGCCCGCTTCTGGAAAGCGCCGACGCCGTGTCTTTTTCACAGATGGCGCTCGATATCGCGCAAAACTGCCCTGAGGACATCCAGCGACGCCACCTTCTTTCCATGCTCCATATCGCCTGGGCCCTCATGCTGTTTTCAAAGACCATCGAATTCCACGCGCTGATGGAAAAGCTCGTTGGGTTGCTGGACATGTGCGACGAAGATGACGCCGATCTTCTGCGGGGCGAGTGGATGCTGCTTTCCGCCTATGACCGCTATCCGCGTCTTGAGGAAATGACGCAGGCGGTTGTACAGGCCGCAGAGCTTCTGGACGGCACGGTTTCCCGCGTCATCCTCCCCGAAGCCCCGTGGTGCTTCGGCGCGATCTCTCAGCTTGACGAATTTCATCTTAAAAAAGGCGAGGCCGAAAAAGAGGCCGACGCGCTGGAAAACTGTATCACCGTCTATTCCAGACTCACGGGCGGACACGGCAGGGGTGCGGACGCGCTATTCCGCGCGGAGCTTGCCATCTGCCGGGGCGATTGGACGGGCGCGGAAATCTTCGCCTACAAGGCGGCGTTCGTCGCGGAAAGCAGCCGTCAGGGAGTCATCCAACTGGGAGCCGCGCGGGTGCTGGCCGAGGTCGCCATGTTCCGCGCCGACGCGGACGCGTGGCTGGCCGCGATGAACTTCACGGAGCGCGCCATCGCCTCCGCCGCGCAGAATACGCCGGTGATGCGCGCGGCGCTTGAGCTCGCGCGGGGTCTGCTGTATGCGGAGCTGACCTTGCCGGAGCATGTCGCCCCTTGGCTCAGAGACGGTAATTTTTTCGGAAAACCCCTGCTCACGCCCATGGTCGGCGACGCCATCTACGTGCATCTGTCTTGTCTGGCGCTGGAGGGAAAGTATACGCGGCTTGCCGGAGAGGCGCTGGCCGTGCCGGAGGGGCTTGGCGGCAAAAGCGCCTTTGCCTGGATGCTGCTGTCCCTCCTTCAGGCCGTGGGGCAGTATCTCGCCGGCAATCGTGAGCAGGCGCTGACGCATTTGAGCCGGGCGGCGGAGCTGGAACTGTCGGAGGGCTTTGTGACGCATCTGGCGACCTGGGCGGCCTACCTCGGCGGGCTGGCGGACGAGTTGATTCAAGCAAAATACCCGGACCGGTACGACGCCTATTTGAAAACCAGGGAGCGTCTTGCGGAGGGCCGGAAAACCATTTCCCGCGCGCTGTCAAAAGAGGAAGGCCCCGAGGCGCTGACCGAACGGGAGCGCGAGATCGCGCTGCTTGCCGCGAAGGGGCTCCGCAACGGCGAGATCGCGGAAAAGCTCCGCGTTTCGGAGAGCACGGTGCGCTTTCATCTTCGCGCGGCGTTTCAGAAGCTCGGCGTCGACCGCCGCTCGAAGCTGGCGGAAAAACTAAAGTAACGCTACCAAACTTTTTTCAAAAAACTGTCCATTCGGACGGGGCGAAAACAAAAATCCTGTTCTACAATATTGTTGTAGAACAGGATTTTTGTTTTTACATCCAAAAACGAGGAGGTACAGCATGGGAAGTCTGGACGGCCGGTGGATTCGGGCAATTATGCCTTTGAAGGATATGCGGCTATTTCTGGAGTTGGAGAGCGGCAGCACTATGACTGTGAACCTTACCGAAGAACTGCATACCGCCAAATACGGTGCGCTGGAAAACGAGACGCTCTTTTGCGACGTGAAAACCGACGGCAATGCCGTCGTGTGGGGTGAAAACAGGATTACGACGACGCTGGACGAGCTCATCGACATCGCGCTGCGCGGGATCGTTTAGGGCGGGCGGAAAAGAGAACGATGGAGGCAATTTATTTCGAGGAGAGGTTATGAGAAAATGAGAACGATAGGAAAACGGGCAGGGAGTCTACTGCTGTGCGCGGCGCTGGTATTCACCATGCTGCCTTTCGGCACGATCATGGCAAACGCGGCGGGGGGGTACTCCGTCACCTACGACGGCGCAGGCGCGGAAAGCGGCAGCGTCCCGGTGGATGGAGGCGTATACGAGCAGGGAAGCACCGTGACCGTACTGGACAATACGGGAAATTTGGCAAGGCCGGGCTATTTATTCGGCGGCTGGATGATGGAGGATACGCTCTATCAGCCCGGCGACACGTTTTCCATGGAAGGCAGCACCGTGCTGTCCACCGTGTGGATTTCGGTCTACACAGTCACATATGACGTGAACGGAGGAACGGTCTCTGCCGGCGGCTCTCTGCCGACGGACACAAACGAATATCCTGAAGGAGCTGCCGTGACCGTGCAAAGCGGCAGTTCACTATCTTCCTCATACGAGTTCAACTGTTGGAACACCGAAGCCGATGGCAGCGGCACGAGCTATTCCTCCGGGGAAACCCTCACCGTAGGCACGGAGAATGTGACACTTTACGCGACATACAATGCCGGGCCGACCGTCATACTGATTACGAATACCCTTACTTACAATGCCAACGGTGCGGACAGCGGCACCGCTCCGGAGGGAGATCCCGATTCCTCCAGTGATTCACAAGCCACTTTCACGGTATCCGGCAATACCGGGAGCCTTCTCAAAACAGATTGCCAGTTCGCCGGTTGGAACACAGCATCAGATGGCACCGGTACCACCTATCAGAAGGGAGAGACGGTGACCGTTTCAGGCGAACAGACGCTGTATGCCCTGTGGAAGCAGGTTTATACTGTTACCTATGACGCAAACGGCGGAACCCTGCAGTCCGGCGCCGACAATACGGAGGACTGCGCCGAAGCTTCCGGTATCTGCCTGCCTGGCTACGCGGGGATGATTGATGCGCCAAGCGCTTCCTATGGCTTTATCGGCTGGAACACCGTGTCGAACGACTCGGGCACTGCCTATATGCCCGGCGACGTGATCACGCTTTCGTCAAACCTGACGCTTTACGCGACGTGGCAGTACATTTCCGGGGCGTATGCCATTACCTACGATGGAAACGGAAATGACGGCGGCTCGCTGCCCGCCATCAGCTATGTAAGCTCCGGCACGACGGTGACAGTGGCGGCGCAGGGGACGCTCACACGGTCCGATTACCAGTTTGAGGGCTGGACGGACAGCGACGGACTGCTTTATTCACAGGGAGCGCAGGTCACTGTCTCGAAGGATCTTGTCCTCTACGCCCGGTGGCTGCCCACTTACACGGTGACGTATGCCGCCCCCAACTCAAGCCTTTCGGTCCCGACGGATTCCAATGCGTATGTGACCGGTGAGAGCGCCACCGTCTTGGGAACTCTGGGAGAATCCGCCTTCATCGGTTCCGGCGTCGTTCTGGAAAAGTATCTGACCGGCTGGAGCACCGAACCAAACGGCGGGGGCTCGGTTTATGCCCCCGGCGACAGCTTTATCATAACAGAGAACACCACGCTCTACGCCGTTTATTCAAGCAGCCCGCCTGTGTCTCTCTCCCTGTTTCATACAGTCATCTATTCCAGCTACGGGGCCACCAGCGGAACGGCCCCGGTGGACTCCAACTCTTACACTACGGGAGACACCGTCACAGTTCTGGGGTTGGGCAGTCTTTTGGGAAACGGCGCGTTTTCCGGATGGCAGCGGGGGGACGGCAGCGGAACAATTTACTCCGAGGGAGCTACGCTCATCTTTCCCGAGGGTGTGACTACGCTGGTGCTCTTTCCAAAATTTACGCCTACAACCAGTGTAACGCCGTCCACCAGGTACTGCACTGTCTATTACAACAGCAATGGGGCGGACGCGGGCAGTGTGCCCTCGGATACAACGAACTATTCGGTTTCCGCTACGGCAACCGTGATCGGCAACACCGGAGGGCTTGTCCTGAGCGGCTATGTATTTGCGGGCTGGAGCCTCTCATCGGACGGCTCCGGCACCGTGTATCAGTCCGGAGACACAATTACGGTTACCGGCAATATGTATCTTTATGCGGTCTGGGAATCTGGGACGGCCAGTCATGCGGTCATACAGGTGGAAAATTCAGAAACCACAGCCACCTGCTATTATAACGAGGCGGCTGACGTAACGGTATCTGAACCGAATTATGCAGTCGTCGGCAGTAACTATTTCTCCCATTGGAATACCGAATCCGATGATACCGGCACGTCGTACGTTCCCGGCGACCATTTCACCATGCTGACCGAGGATGTGACGCTTTACGCCATTTATGATACCGAACCGGTGTATTTTGTCTCGTATGACAGCGGCAACAGCGTCAGCGGGCAGAGTAACAACGTGGGCTGCGGCTACCATGCGGGGGACACCGTGACGGCGGTTTACCCAGGCAGCTTAACGGGGCCGGACGGTATGTATTTTTCCGGCTGGAACACCGAATCGGACGGCTCCGGCACGACGTACCAGTCCGGAGACACCTTTGTCATGGATTCCTCGGACATTACCCTCTATGCCACCTGGGTGAAGTACAATGACCGCTATACCGTCACGTACAACGGCGACGGGTATGATTTCGGTACGCTGCCGGACAGTGTCACCTCATATGACGGTGCCACAATCACCCTGCCGACCCTGAACCTGTATCAGAGCTCCACATCGGCTGTCACTTTCCTAAAAAGTGAGTACATTCTCTACGGCTGGTACGCGGATGGCACGCTTTGCAAGCCGGGAGGCACTTTCACCATGCCCTATTACTCGGTCACAGTAAAAGCGGCCTGGGTGCCCCTGACGTATCCGCGCACCGTCAACATATCCTACAGCGGCAACGGCAGCACGGACGGCACGGCACCGGCGTACAGTGACCTCTCCCCGGGCACCGAACTTACGCTGCCCGACAACACGGGAGGGCTGACCCGCACCGGATATGTATTTGCCGGGTGGAGCGACGGGAACGCCGTCTACCAGCCCGGAGCCGAATACTCCATCGGCAACCGGCTGGATGACGTTACCTTCAGTGCTGTGTGGGAGGTGGCTTACACCGTCACCTACAGCGCCAGCGGAAGCAGCGGCGGCACGGTCCCGACGGATGACACATCATATACGCAGGGAGAAACGGTAACAATTTCCGAAAACAGCGGTGATCTGCTCCGTACAAACGCCCTGTTTGCCGGTTGGTGTGTTAATGGGCAGATTTATCATCCCGGAGATACCCTTACGATGGGAACGTCCGACGTGACGGCCACGGCGGTGTGGGCATCGCTGCCGACCACCGAATACGCCGTCACAGTACAGACCGACGGAAACGGAACGGCCAGCGCCAGCGCCGATACAGCCTGTGAGGGGGCTGAAATCACCCTGACCGCCACAGCAAATGACGGATATTCCTTTGAGGAGTGGCAAGTCATCAGCCCCATAGACCTTGTCATTACCGATGACACCTTCACCATGCCGGATGAGGATGTGACCGTGGAAGCCATCTTTGCCGCAGATACAGCGGTCGCGGTCAGCGCGGAGCTCTCCTCCGACACCGGAAGCTTCGATATCTACGCTCCCGGCGACGTGACAACCACGATCACATGGAACTCGGCTACAAAGGTAACGGGGGTCTATAACGGCGGGGAGGCCCTCGCTTCCCCCGATTATTATGAAGTGAGCGGCGACACCCTGACTATTAAACAGGCATATCTGGAAACACAGGCCGAGGGCAGCGTCGTCCTGACCGTCAACTTTGACGCGGGCAGTGCCGCGACGCTGACCGTCACCATCGACGACACCACGCCGCCCGCCATCAGCCCCGCGACGGTCACCTACGACCTGAGCAACACGGGCGATGTATCGACCGCCATTACATGGAACAGCGCGGGCTCAATCTCAAACATGACGTACAGCATAAGCTCGGAAACAACGCTGTATACGCTCGACTCAGGAGATTATTTGGTCTCCGATGATGTCCTGACGATATACGGCAGATTCTTTTCCGCGCTTTCGCTCACGGAGGGCGACACAGTTGACTTTGGCATCACCTTCAACACCGGCGACACCGCGGCCCTGACAGTGAATGTTGAGAATAACTATACGCCGTCAAGTGATGCGGCCCTGGATTACATCACGGTGAACGGTAGCAACTACACCTATACCGACACCTGTACGTGCAACGTAACCCTGCCCTACGGCACACAGGCCGGCAGCGCGGCGGCAACGGTTTACGTGCTGGCAAACGACGAGAAGGCGTCTGTAAGCGTCGTCCAGGCGGCCGCTCTGCCCGGCAGCGCCACAATTTCGGTGACCGCCGAGGACGGGACGACGGAACTGACCTATACGGTTGTCTTAACGCTGGACACCGCTCCGGGCGCTGCGCCGGTTATCGCAACAACCTCTCTGCCGAGCGGAACCGTGGGCACGACCTACAGCCAGACTCTCACGGCAACGGGCGACACGCCCATCACATGGAGCCTTGATAGCGGCGATCTGCCGGACGACCTGAGTCTGGACACAAGCACCGGCGTTATTTCCGGCACACCCTCGGCAACGGGAACCTTTAGCTTCACGGTCGAGGCTACAAACAGCACGGGCAGCGATACGCAGGAGCTGAGCATCACTATCGGCGAGGCTTCCGCAGTAAACAGGACGCTCCTGAGCGTCACGGCGCCCACGGCCGTTACCGGCGTAGCCAACGGGACTGCGAAAGCTGCCTCCGCGCTGGGCCTACCCTCCACAGTCACCCTCGTTACCGACAATGGTAACGTACAAGCGGACGTAACCTGGGACGTGGCCTCCAACTCCTACAGCGCTTCCTCCAGCAGCGCGCAGACCTTCACGGTGAGCGGCGTGGTTACTCTGCCGGACGGCGTGGTCAATACCAATGGCGTTTCACTGAGTGTCAGCATCAGCGTGACTGTAAAGAAAGCCTCCTCCAGCGGTTCTTCCGGCGGTTCTTCCTCTGGAGGCTCCTCTTCCAGCAGTTCTTCTCAGGAAAGCTACTCGGCAACAATGAGTGGCGACAGCTCCGGCAAGCTGACTGTTACGAAAGATACCGGAAGCGCGGCGGCCGCGCTTTCCGACGCGCAGGGGGAACTGATCTCCGGCGGCAAATCCCTTGTGGTTACCATGCCGGAAATCGACGGCGTGACCGGCTATATGCTGGGTATCCCGGTGCCCAGCCTGTCCTCGGACAGCGGCGGCTCCCTGACTCTGGCTACAGACGCGGGCAGCGTCACACTTCCCTCCGATATGCTGACGGGAACCGACGCGGCCTCCGGGGACACGGCGCAAATGGAACTTGACCTGGTCGATTCCTCCGAGCTTTCGGACGAGGCCAGAGCCACGATAGGCGACCGTCCGGTCGTATCGCTTACGCTTTATATCGACGGGAAGCAGACCGACTGGAGCAATCCCGGCGCGCCGGTCACGGTGTCAATCCCCTATACGCCGTCGGATAACGAAGACTTAAACGCCATCGTCGTATGGTACGTTGACGGCGACGGCAATCTCAATTGCGTGCAGAGTGGGGTCTACGACCCCGAAACCGGCACGGTGACCTTCCAGACCACTCATTTCAGTCTTTACGCGGTAGGCTATAACGGCGTAAGCTTCTCCGACGTTTCAGGGTGGTATGCCGACTATGTCGTTTACCTCGCCGCGCGGGGTATCGTAAGCGGCACCGCCGACGGGCAATTTGACCCAGACGCGGCGATCACCAGGGCGCAGTTTGTAACGATCCTCGCCAGAATGTCCGGCAATGACCTGAGCGGCGACACGTCCCCGGCGTTCTCCGACGTATCTGCCGGCGACTGGTACTTCACGGCGGTCCAGTGGGCAGCGGAAAATGGCATTGCCACTGGCTCGGACGGCAGATTCGATCCGGATGCCGGTATCACTCGCGAGCAAATGGCCGTCATGCTCTATCGCTACGCCGAATACAAAGGGACCGTATCAGACACCGAGGGCATGTCCGGGCGGGAGTTCTCTGACTTCGACAGCATCTCCGTCTGGGCGCAGACGTCAATTCAGTGGGCTGTCGGCAACGGCATCCTCTCCGGTAACAATGACGGCAGCTTCGCGCCCCGGGCGGATGCTACCCGGGCCCAGGCCGCGAAGGCGCTCACCCTGTTCCTGCAACAGGAATAAGGTAGGTATCATCAAAAAGGGGGGATATGTTCCAATTTTTACTGGAACAATATCCCCTTCTTTTATGAGCAGTGAAGACCATATTAGGAAACCGGAACGGCAGCGGCCATCATTTGCGTGTCTCCTCTTCCAGCCACAGCTGCGCGGCCCGCTTTCCCGTCTCCATATCCCGGCTGATGAGAGAGTAGAGCAGATCGTTGGTCAGCCCCTGCAAAAAGACGGACATGGGCGTAACCACCAGAAACCGCTGGCGGAGCAGCAGGTTCAACCGCTCCAGCTCACTCTCGTTGCCGAGAATGCCGCTGACTGTTCGGTACAGATCCCGCAGATGGACAATATCCAGCGTGTTCTGCAACAGTTCCTTCTGTTCCTGCCGATAGTTCCCGGCGGCGTATTCCAGATAGTCCCCCGCCAAAGCGACGCAGTACAGGTTCTGCCTTGTGACGCGCTCCTGAAACGGAAGCGGGTGTTCGGAGATATATGCTCGAGCCTTTTCATACAGCGGATGCCCGGCGCAGTCTGGCTTGCCGTTCATGGTTTCCCGGCACAGCCGCCGCAGCTCGGCGGAAGTGGCGAAACCATCCTCCGCCGCTGAGTGAACAAGTGTGGCGTTGGCCCCCTCCAGCATCAGGGAAATGTACTCGTCTATCAGATAGGCTTGTTTGCCCAGCCTGCACCGAATGCCTGCCGCGAATTCGAAAAGCTCTGTGAATGACCGATTCAGATGCGCCGTTTCGGCCCTGCCGAAAATGTCCTCGTAATCGTAAAATATGTTCATTGTGAGTCCTCCCGACCTTTCTTTTTTGGTCAGGAGCTTTCCGTATTAAAAGGCGCATACAAAGGTGGGGCAATGACTTGCCCTGACCCCAGGCATGCACCATGGTTTCTTCTTGCTCATCGGCGGAAAAACAGATATAATAAATCTGTCATGGCACCGCTTATGGTTGCGCAGGGGTGGTAGCTTCACCTTTTCACAGGGCTCGGTGTGTTCACAGCACACCGGCCTGCCATGGCGCTTTTCTTTTCAGAAAACTCCCGTTTGTGGTATTGAAGCTCTGCCGGGAGAAATTGTCAAGAGATATATTCTGTGAAGCTGGAACCTTTACGCTTTTCATCGGCTATGGTATAATTTTCAAAACAAGTTGGAAAGGCGGTGCGCGCATGAAGAAGAAAAAGACGCTGCTGGAGCTTGGCCGGGTGCCCACGCTGGAGGAACTCCGCGCGTTTTTCTGTGAAAATGATTTTTCCGCCGCCGCGTATATGGATATGGACTATGACAAGCTGGACGCCGGTACCGTGGAGACGCTGGAGCACATCAAAGGCCTCATGGACGAGCAGTGGGAGCCGCTCTCTCGACAAATGGGCCTGAAAGCGGATTCCACGAATTACGGCAAGGACAATCCCCTCATTGCCATGCGGGACAGCATGGCAAATCTCGTGGCGGGCGGCGTGCTGAAGCTGCTGACGGAACATCCGGAACGGGCGGCGGATATTCTCGTACATTTTGCGGACGATCCCAATATTGAGCAGAACGCCGACTCCTTTCTGCATAACGCGGTGGAGATGACGATGCAGACGATGAGCTATGCGGAGACGGCGGAAATTGTTCGCGAGCTGCCGGCCTATGAGGATTTTGATCACAGTCGGTTCCAGAACTATCGCGGCATGGATTTCGACCGGAAATGGAACCACTCCCGTGCCAAAGCAAAAATCGAGTCTCTGAACGCCTTACAGGAGAGAGACGATGGAGAGGGAGATTATCCTGTGCCAGATTTTTCGGCGGACGTAGAGGGTGAGGCACTGGCCGGAATTCTGGCGAAAGATTTCTGGGACAGCATTACCGAAGAGGACCGGACGCTGCTCAGGCTTAAAATGGCAGGGAAAACTCAGCAGGAAATCGCGGATATCCTGGGCTATCAGACGCAAGGCGCGGTCAGCAAGCGTCTGGCAAGGATGAAGGACCTGTTTGAAAAATGTGGATAATTTTTTTCATAAGCATGGAATAATCTGACTCTCTCGTGTCGTTGTACAGTAGAGGGAAAAGGAAGCCCCGGCCGTCTTCGGATGGCCGGGGCTTCCTTTTCCCGAAACAACACAAAGGAGGCAGAACTATGAAACAGCAATTGCGGCTCATATCCATGAGCGATATCCAGGCGGAGGCGGTGAGATGGCTTTGGTATCCGTATCTTCCGCGAGGAAAAATTTCAATTGTGCAGGGCGATCCCGGCGAGGGCAAAACGACCCTCGTACTGGCGCTGACGGCCCTGCTCACGAACGGCCAACCGCTGCCGGAAAGCGATATACCCGTGCCGCCCATGAACGTCATCTACCAGACGGCGGAGGACGGGCTGGCCGATACGATCAAGCCGCGCCTGACGGCGATGGGCGCGGACTGCTCACGGGTGCTGGTGATCGACGAGAGCAGAAAGGAGCTGACCCTGCGGGATGAGCGTCTGGAGGAGGCTGTTCTGGAAACCGGCGCGGGATTAATTGTGCTCGACCCGCTGCAGGCATACCTCGGCGACGGGGTGGACATGCACCGGGCGAACGAGGTGCGGCCCGTCTTCAAAAAGCTGTGCGCCATGGCGGAGCGGACCGGCTGCGCGGTGGTACTCATCGGGCACATGAACAAAATGCAGGGAGCCAAGTCCTCATACCGGGGGCTTGGCTCCATCGATTTCCGAGCGGCGGCGCGAAGCATTCTGCTGGTGGGGCGCTCCAAGGAGAACCCTGATCTCCGTATTATTGCTCACGACAAGAGTAGCCTGGCCCCTGAGGGACCGTCGATTGCCTTTGAACTAAACCCGGAAACGGGCTTCCAGTGGAAGGGCTGCTGTGACATCACGGCGGATGAGCTGCTTTCCGGCGCCGGCTGCGTACAGACCAAAACCACGCTGATGGAGGATGAATTGAAGGAATTGCTGCGGGACAGTCTCGTTTCCGCGGAGGACATTCAGAAGCGGGCGGATGAAATAGGCGTTTCCCAGCGTACGCTGATGACCGCGAAGAAAAACCTCGGCGTTCTGTCCGAGCGGCAGTGCGGGCGCTGGCTCTGGCGGCTACCGGAGTTAAGGATGTAAGAATGTAAAGGTCTTAGGACATTGCAGCCTTGCATTCTTCTCTTTCTGGAGATAAGCCCCCTCCGTGCAAAGGCTGAAATTCAGAAAGAAAGTATACCCTGTTGGCTCAGGTTTGGTGGAATGCGGTGCGCAGCGAGAAAAAGTATACCTTGTTGGCACAAACGGCGTGTGGCCACGAAACAGCCGCTCCGGAAGTCCGCCGACACTCACCACGGCCAACCAGAGCACTCCTCCCGCAAAGCGCCCGCGTTGCCCCACGTCCGCCCCTGTGTCCGCTTTTCCAGGCGGGGTGGCACCCCGTACCACTCCCGAGCGCAAAACGCGCTGTGCCGCGGGTGTGCACTGATTCCGCGGGAGAGCGGACAAGCGCCCGGAAC
The DNA here is from genome assembly GCA_017861365.1 of Oscillospiraceae bacterium. Classification (GTDB taxonomy): domain Bacteria; phylum Bacillota; class Clostridia; order Oscillospirales; family Oscillospiraceae; genus JAGFXR01. The sequence continues at coordinate 183,371 of JAGFXR010000006.1, forward strand.
AGTTAAAATCGACCGCGAACCACGTGTGTGAAAAGGATAGCAGGATAAAGTCAGGTGACCGCGCGCGGCCCCCTGACGGCCACAACGCCCCGCAGTACGGGGCGTGGAGCGGATTTTCGAGGGTGCTGTAATGCGGGTAAGAGCACAGGGAGCGACCCCGCCTGAGACGTCCAAAGTGAAAAACATCCCGCCGTTCGGAGCTTTGTAGGGAGCTCCCGGATGGCGATCAACAAAAAAAGGAGTGAAATTCAGATGACACAGAGCAAAAAAGAAAAGATCGGCATCCACATGAATCCCGATCTGGTGAAACGGATTGACGCTGAGTATCCCCTGTACGGCTGCGCCAGCCGAAGCGATTTTATGAGCCAGGCGGCGGAGTTTTATCTCGGCTTTCTTCACAGTCAGGAGGATACGGCGTATATGAGTAAAACAACGCTCACCTTTCTGGAGAGCCAAGTGTCCAGGCTGGACGCCAAAATCTGCCGCCAGCTGTTCCGGATGTGTGTCGAGCTTTCCATGGTGGCCCATGTCACCGCGTGCCAGATCAAGGGCGTCACCGAGGAGACGCTAAAGGATCTCAGAAAACGGTGCGTAAAGGATGTGAAGCAGACGATTGGTAACATCCGGTACGACAAGATTTATGCGTTTCAAAACGACGAGGTATGGATGGAGGAGGATGACCATGATCCGGGAAACTGAGAAAATCACCGTTTCGCTGCCGAGGGAAACACTGCGGCTGGCCGATGAGCAGTATGCGGCCTTCGGATTTCCCAACCGCTCCGAATTTATTGACGCCGCGATCCGGGAGTACGTCAGCCGGGATCTGCTGCGGAAATTCAGCGGCGAGCTGGCCGAGATATACGGCAGACTGGAGCGCACCGAGCTTCGGCAATTGGAGGAACATCTGTCGAAGCTGTCCTATAAAACGGCAGTTGAGCTGGCGCAGATCAATCTGCTGCTGGCATCCATTCTGGAGGTTCCAGACGCCGATACCCAAAAGCTCCGTGGCAGGGCGGTAAAGCTGGTCAACCAGAGCCGGGGCTACGTGCCGCTGAAGGACGCACTTCGCAACAGGATGGAGATCGGCTATCTGGAGGGGCCGGAGGATGATTATGAACAAGAATGATGATTTTATGGACAGAGAACAAAAGATCGCGCGGCATTATCTCGAAACCGGCGTTTTAGGCGCTTATGAAACAGCAGCGGTCGTACCGGTTTGCCTCAACAGAAGGAGGTTAAATTTAAAATGGCAAATCAGAAATACAGCATTCTTTACGGCAGGCTCAGTCAGGAGGACGAGCTAAAGGGCGACTCCAACAGCATCCAGAACCAACGGATGCTCCTCGAAAAATATGCGCGGGAAAATGGATTCGTCAACACCCAATTCATGGCGGACGACGGTTACTCTGGCACCAGCTTTCAGCGTCCCTCATTTCAGAAACTTCTTGAAATGATTGAAAACGGCGAGGTCGAAACCCTGATCGTCAAGGACCTGTCCCGCTTGGGGCGGGAATATCTGCAGGTGGGGTATTATACGGAAATTTACTTTCCGCAAAAAGGCGTCCGTTTCATTGCGGTCAACGACGGAGTCGATTCCCGCTACTCGGAAACCAACGATTTCACCCCGATGCGGAACTGGTTCAACGAGCTCTACGCCAAGGATTCCAGCAAAAAAGTGCGAGTAGTAAAACAAGCCCAGGCAGAACGCGGCGAAATACTCGGCGGCAGGCCGCCCTACGGCTACAAAAAGGATGAAACTGTCCGCAAGGGGATCGTGCCGAACGAGGAAACGTCGGAAGTGGTCAGGCGTATTTTCAGCCTCTGTGCCGAGGGTAAAGGGCCAAACCAGATCGCAAGAATATTGACGAAGGAACAGGTGCTGACGCCCAGCAATTACTATTACCGGAAGACCGGATGCTCGCACAAGGGCCTTGACACCACCAGACCGTATGGTTGGTGCGGTGCCACCATTACCGGTATCCTTGACAACAAGACCTATCTCGGACACATGGCGGGGCTGCGCTCCACAACGCTGTCCTACAAGAACAAGAAGCTCATCCGCCACCCGGAATCGGATCAGATTTTGGTGGAGAATACCCATGAACCGCTGATCTCGCAGGAGCTGTGGGATATCGCGCAGGATGTCCGCCAGCATAAAAAGCGGACGCCGAAGCACATGGACGAGCCGAATCTTTTTTCTGGATTGGTGTACTGCGCGGATTGCGGCAAGCCGCTGGTGCTCCATCGGGCGCACACGATGAAAGCGACGCAGAACAATTTCAAGTGCTATACCTATGGCAAGCATGGGAAAATGGAATGCTCGCCCCACCACATTCGGGGGCAGGATCTGATCACCATCGTTCTGGACGATCTGTGCCGGGTAACGCATTTCGCGCGGCAGAAGGAAAAGCTTTTTGCCGAGTATATTAACCGGAAAAACAGCGCGGAGCTTCGACGGGAGATCAACGCAGCCCAAAAGGAACTGGATACCATGCGGCGCAGAGACACGGAATTAACGGCGCTTTTCAAACGGCTTTATGAGGATAACGTGCTGGGACGCGTCACCAATGAGCAGTTCCGCATCCTCTCCGGCGACTACAACGCCGAGCAGAAAGAGCTGGCCGTTACCATTCCTGAGAAGGAGGCCCGGCTCCAGAAGCTGAGGGATTCCGCCGCCAACGTGGAGGTGTTCATCGAGAAAGCTAAACGGTATACAGAAATTCGCGAGCTGACGCCGGAAATTCTGCGGCTGTTTATCCAGCGGATCGAAGTCGGGGAACGCAGTGAAAAACGCTCCCGCACCGCTGAACAGGAAATTCGCATCATATACCGCGACGTGGGCGTCATGGACAGCGTGGAGCAGGTGGAAACGGGCAGTCAGGAAACCGATGAACTGTCTGAACGGTCCAATGGCGAGCAAAAGACGGCATAAACGAGTTAGGGCGGGCAGCATACGCTACCCGCCACTACATAAAGGCTATGGGTTCACAAAATACCCCTGTGAACGCTAACAGAAGGCTTTGCAGACTTCTGATTTTTCAAATTTCGTTTAGCCTAGATAAAAAACACAGTGGCAAAGCAAATGATACTCCGATTGTAGACTATCTTAGAAAAAGGCAACGTCTTAATTAAAACTTAAAGGTGGGAAGCTATAAAGTAAGCTTCCCACCTTTAAGCGAACCTAATACATATAATTTGCTTTTAAAATCACAGCACTCATACACCGTCTTTTCCATTTCCACAGTATCTTTATGGAAATTAGTAAGTAATTCAACTTCGTGATCTATATCGATTGTCGGTGGAGTTGTGATACTAGTAATATTAATTTCTTGCCCAGCAGTATTAACAATAGTTGCTCCAGTTCCTGTCCGCGAATTTCCAAATGCCCAAAAACTAGCCCGATGTTTAGCCATATTTGCCATTTCATTGTTGTGCTCGCGTTTTTTTTGATATGACTCTATAGCAGATAGTAATAATGGATTATGCAGTGCCATTGCCTTTTTAAGTTCTTTATATGATACTTTTTTACCGATTTTGCTAGACTCTTCTTCTATATTTGAGAAATCACTAAACTCTAGATATTTCACATTTCCAATATCATAGTAAAAATATATCACTTGCCACATATAATCAAGACAACTATTATACGATAGTATAGCATTTTGCAGATGCATCGTTCGTTCAAACCATGGAGTATCTGATTGCCTGCCCAAAGCGTCCTTTTGCTCTAGGTCATATGCCGCAAGGCATTCGGTGGCACCAAAAATAATTTGCGTATGTAATGCCCAAAATTTATCATATGCTATACAGGCTCCGCAATCCGCTATGGCTAGAAGTTCACGAGCAATAAAGTTTAGTTGCGGATAATTATTGATTACAGTATCTTTAGCAAATTCGACTGGTGTTTTTCTATTGTTCATACTAGCACTCACCTGTTAATATCGTAAATTAAAACGGAAGCGCCTCTTCTTCCTCATGGAATTCTATAAGTTCATCTATTTGTTTTGCTGAACGTATTTTTTTAATCTTGCCATCTTCTTCAAATGCTTTATCACTAATTTGTAAAGTCAATTTCATACCTTCATTTTCGTTAAACTTAGTAAAAATGGTTTTGTCTGAAACCATCGACAACTCAATATCAATTTCATATCCAAATAACTGCAATATTTCATTTAATTCATCGCGCGTCCTAACAAATATAACAGTCTTATCTAGTCCGATTTTTGAAAATATTCTATTTAGCAACGGATTATATGAAAACACTGTATTGTCAAATCTCTCAAAAAAACTTTCCTTTTCATCCTTAAAGCTATCAGCTGATGTTTTAATTTGGTCTACTAACTCAGCCATATCATAATATGTTTTTGACTCTGTCATTGTTGATTCTTGTACAAGTAAATGTTGAAATAATCCAGCAAATTGTTTTTTTAGTGATTCTATTATATTGGGGATTGTATCAAATGCCTCAATGGGATGGTTTTTTATTGATTCCTTTATATCTGCAATAAATTTATGAATGCGAATATCATCTGCATAAACTGGAATGAAAGAATCTCCTATATTGGCTAAATAGGTTCTGTTTTCAATATATACATCACGCGCAATGTAAATATATACTTTCTTTTTACTCTTTACTGCGGATTTCAGTTCTTCCATTGTAATTGAATAGTTACTTTCAGAGGATTGTGTGCCAAATTTATTCCCAATTATACAAATAACTATGTCACAGGTAGATAGTTCCTCATAGCAAGACCTTTCTAACGAAACACTTTGAGAATAAGCAACTTGCAACTTGCCCTCTATCATGCATGACTGGTTCATAACCAATACCTCGAATAAAATCTCCAACATCGTTTCTTATATGTATCATATCATAATATGTGGAACTCAAGAATACTCTTGGAATAGCCATAATTATTTTCCCTCCATACTATAAATAACAAATTATATACAAAAATTATAGTACATAAATTTACATATTGCAATTATTTTCATTTACATTATCATAACCATACGAGATTAATAGACATTATTGAGACATAAAAATACCAATCCCCATCCGGGATGGGGATTGGTATTTTTATGTCCTGCCTGTTTTCTTCCTATCTGATCATATTCCAACCTAACTTCGTCGTTGTGTAATACTTGCTCAGTACAAGGATGACCCTAAAGCCATCTAATATATAATAAACAGTTGCCAAAATAATATTCCAAAAAACCACCGAATAAAGGATATTTTTTATTTGCCTATTGTTTTAGCCACTAAAGTAAGAAGCGCTACCGACAGCATCATGAGATCCAATATAAAAATCATCAGTATCATTAAATCGAATAGCCCAAGTATCGCTGATATAGTAGGATTGTCCATCACCTTCACCCAAATCAGCCGATGATGGTGTGCAGATATACTCAGACACCCACGCTGAATTGCTGGCATTCGAAAAATATGCGTTAAAGATTGTCATGAGTTGATTATATTCAGTGCTGGAGCTGCCAAAATAGTTAGAGAAAAGAGAGTCAAGCACCTTCTTAAGCGGAGTTGCAAGAGTTGCATTTGCAGAAAATCCATCAACAGAAATACTTTTATCTAAAACAATGGCACCAGAAACTAAAGTACTCTTACGTGCAAAAAAAGTAATTTTAAGATCCGATGCGGCAACTCCTGTAGATTCAAGATATAATCTAATGATACCATCTTCAGCACTACTTCCTGAATCTGCCACCCCTGAGGTCCATGTAGAAACAATTGAAGCACACAACAAAGCCACAAGATTCACGGTATATTTTGCGCTCTGTTCTCCATATTGTCCAACGATGAGGTCTTGCCCTGTGGTAATTTCAATTCCATTATAATTTGTCCACTTCACCGTGTAGCCTAAACCTTCCTCGCAAAAGACACGGAGGGCACAATAGGTACGATTATTGTATACAAATACTGCTGGAACATCAGATTCTTTTATTTCGCCGTCAACCGTGATGTAGTAGTCACCAGACTTCATCGTAATTGTTCCATTGGAACCACCAGTAATTGTTGCTGTCTGGCTGTCGTTATCCCAACTGACACTAAGACCAAGTTTTTCTGAAATGATACGGATAGGTACATAAGAACGATTATCTGCCAGCATAGCAACTCCGTAGGAAGTTTCATCATAACTTAGCATGTCCCCATCTATCTTTATTGCATCATCGCTTTGTGTTGCAGAAGCAGTAAAATCACTACTCGCAAATGCCGAGCCAAACATGCTGACCCCCAGCACCAAAGTCAATATCACCGCAGTAAATTTCTTTTTCATTTAATTCCCTCCATTTTCTTTTTTACTATGGAACTCAGTGTTTCCGCGCCAAATCCGCATCATAGTTGTGTGCCGTTGAATCATTGAGATAGTCGGTGCTCACCTGCTGCATTCCCTGCTGATAAGTACCCATATCCGCAGAGCTTTGCTGTGAACTCTCATATTCCCGCATCAGTTCTTTCTTTTTCTCCTCGTCACGCCCCGTACGGGCGATGAAACTGTACGTTTTACTATCTCCGCTCTGAATAGCTGCTACCAATCTCCACAGATATTTGAAAAGCATCCAGAATAGCATGACCACACAGGAACATATCTGTACCACTGCAACCGCGCTTGCATGCGTGATTCCTAATGGCTTGGCACGGAGCACAGCCAGAACGACGGAGCCAGCAAGCAGAAGCAGTGCGGATGGTATCAGTGCATTTTTACATAGTAATACGATGATGCCCACCCCGATTGCCATAGCTAGCAGCTTGTTTTTGTCGCAGTCATACCCTTTGGTGCGAATCAGGAAATTGCGGTAGACGAGATATGCGATTGCAAATGCTACGGAAAGGACTAGTACGATCAAACCTGTAACTTCCATGTAGGTCTCATCTCATTTCATTAGTGAATTTATGATTGTGTCACGGAAAGCAAGTCCTCCCTCAGTTTCGGCAAGCATGACGCACAATCAACATCAGATTGCTCTATACTTCTCAACGGAGTGCTCCCAATGGGCAGGGCACCGGTGCCCTGCCCATTGGGCCCCATCGAGAAATAACAAATGCGGTGTAGGATGTTAAATCCCTACACCGCACAAAAATATGCGAAAACACAACACTACAATGCCCTATTGCCAAAATGACACAGAGACACTATAATATAGCTGTGGTACAGTTTTCACTGTTGTGTAGGATGCTAGTCCCATCCTATGCAGGGCAGGAGGTGTTCCACCACCTTCTGCCTGCCGCACTTATTATTCCCGATAGCCTAATTTTACCGTATATCCTACTAAGATGCAATAGCTAAAATGCAGAAAGCCGCTTTTTTTAAGAGCGTCTTTCTTTTTTTGTGCCTATTTATGGTGGTAGAGCAGCTTTCCGTAATAGTCACATGTCGAAATTTCTATCATCCATTTGAACTAAATCAAATGGAGGTGAACCCCCCCGCGCCGTGGGGCATCATAAGACGATACCCCTACGGCGTTCGGGTGTCGTATGACAACGGATTATATCGGACAAACGCTATACTATATTGAAAAAACACACCCAATTACAGCCCCATATACATTATATGTAGGAATGAAAGAAAATCATGCCCAAACTGGCAAAGCGGCCTATCGCCAAAAGGGGACAACCAAAGCGGAGTTAATGAGCCTTTTTCAGGAGGGAGTATTGCCCGACTGCAATATTTACCTTGCGCCAGCCGAGTTTGACCCCCAAACCAAAAAACGCACAAAGACCGCCGTCCAGCAGATAAACACACTCATTATTGACTTAGACTATAAAAATACCGACTTTAAAGGCATGGAGGCGGAACAACTGATGGAATACGCATGGAGCCGAGGATTCTTTGAGAAAATCCCCTGCCCAAGCTTTTGTATGGAAAGCTCCGCTGGATTGGGGCTGCACCTGATTTGGCTGCTGGACAAGCCTTTTGTGGTTAACGGTGATTACCGTAACATTAACCGCTGGGAACGGGTACTGAAAGCTATCTGCAAGCACTTTGCACCCTTGGGTGCCGACAACGCCTGTTGCGACATTGGACATGTGTTTCGCGTTGCGGGAACCACAAACACAAAAACCGATGCCACGGCAAAGCTCCTCTTTTGGGAGGAATTGCGCAACACGGAACCCGTGCACTATGATTTTGAGGCAGTGGAAAAACCATTCCTCTCCTCCTAAGACGGAAAAAATGAACCCGCGAAAAAAGGCAGCAATAAAACCTCTGCCCCCCGTACCTGTAGACACTCAATCATTTGCCGCCATTGCCGCCGCCCGTTGCACCGATCTGGAAGCCCTATTAAGAATCAGAAATTATGAAATGACAGAGTGCCGCAACAAATTTCTGTTTTTGTACCGCACCCAAGCCGCCGTATGTATGACACCCCAAGAGGTCAAAAAGAGACTGGAGCGGCTAAACCGCTCACTCTCCCAGCCGTTGCCAAAAGCGGAGCTTGCAAATTTGCAAGCAAATACATATCGGCACTACAAATGGCATGACCATACCATTACACGCTTTTTGGACATCACCCCGCAGGAGATCGCCCAATTACAAATTATCGGACACCGACCCAAGGAATCCAAGGCGGCGAGTGCTAAACGGCACAGAGAAAAGCGCAGAGACGCAAGCGGCAAGCTGACAACTGCAACTACCCGCGAAAAGCGCAACCAAAAGATTATCAAGGCCGCCGCCCAGGGAAAATCCGTTGCTGTCCTCTGCAAGACATACAAATTAAATAAAAGTCAGGTCTATGTTATCCTATCTGACGCAAAAAACAAGGCCGCATGACCCCTGAAAGCAAAGCCACCGCTTACTTTCAGGGGCTTTCTATTTTCCAGTTTAGCGTCCGCTTATACCGAGGGGGGAGCAATAAGGCCACGCTATATTGGACTGCTGTAAAAAGAAAAAGAAGAGATTCCTCTTTCCTTATTTATATAGAGAGGTTTCTTTTATTAATAAAGTCGTAGTTGTTCTCATTCTAAAGGATAAAGAGAAAGTCCATACACCCGATTTATAGGTATGCGTATCCAGAACAACGAATCACCTCAACCATCAGGACACAGAAATCAAGCGGCAAATGATGCATGACAACAGTCCCATCAAAACCGCAGTCTACTGAAACAGCAACGTCCCCTTCCGAGGTAACACACTTTGCCCCCATCCATCATATAGGTTAGCCCGGATGGGGGCTGTACCACATATGTAAGCTGTCATACAAATTTGCGGTTTTACTGCAGGGACGGTTTGGACGCCAGATGCTTCATGCCAAGGGCGTTCCACAATGTCGCTTTGCTCATTGCAGAACTGGCATGAACCCTTCCTCATTTCATTTCGTCAGGGCTTCGGCTGGACTTTTTTCGAACCGAAAAAGCCGAACTATTGTCGCTCGCAACTCGCAACAATTCGCTGTGCGACCGTTCTTCCATCCTCGGCATCTGGCTCCTGCGGGGTTCCACATTTTTTCGTAATAATCGGCTTCCTTGTTTTGTAGCATACACCATAACTACAAATAAGGAGGTTTTCCCATGAAAAAGCGTTTCAATTTAAAGAACCCGACAGAAGTCAGGCTGTTAAAAATTCTGGCTTACGGTGAGGGCATTATCACGAAAGACCAATTTCTCACCACTGCCAATAAAACGATGCTCTCAAAATATCAAGCCGCAAATCTGATAGCACCAATGCCCAACGCACCCAAGGGCGTTTATCAGGTAACAAAGAAGTTTCAGGCACTGTACCGTGAGCAGGTGGAGCCGAACCACCACTTTTCGGGCAGCGGTTCTGTTCCCCACAGCACAGCCTTAAATGAGATTCTTCATCTGGTTCCCACTGACACCAACATCACCACGGGGCAGGAACTAAAACGCGAGCTTTCCCAATTTCGGAATACCGCCCTGTATGAGCAGAGATTGGGCGATCTCTTTGAACAGGCATTGCGCCATGTGGATGCTTGCGATCACAGGCTGACCGAAAATATTGGGGGTGAAAAGGAGGACGAATGCTTATTTAATTTAATAGACGCACAAAAGATGCTTGACCAAATCAATCACCCCGCACGGCGCTGTTCTCCCGCCGACTTGATGCTGACTTTTAACAATAACGATCAATTCGTGGAATTTTATTCTGAAATTTATACGCTGTATCAAAACAGCCAAGGCTTAACGGAACGCCAGCAGCGGCTTTTCACAGAGACGCTGCAAACGCTGGATGAACTCGAAAAACGCCCCGTTAGCGCAGGGATTTCCCTGTGCGTGGAGATTGTAACCGCAAATTACAGCTTTTTGGACATTGAGCAAAAGCAATCATACAGTTACTTAAAAGGTCGGGATATCATTTATATCCCAGCACAATAACAGGAGGTCTTACATATGTATCAATCAAAAAGCCGAGTATTCAATTACTATAACTTATTTCCGTCCGATGTCACCGAGACAGGCCGTTTTCTCCTCTCTGCCATGAGCTTTATGCCACCGCTACATGAGCATGCGCTCAAGCTGATGCTAAAACCACTGGTCTGTGATGACGTGGCTCCCAAAACGTGCAAAGAGCTTGTCCGTGCTGGATATCTCTACTGCGAGGACACAAACAGCGGCAAATTTTATGCGCTGACCGCCAAAACACACCAGTATCTTGACTATGAACAGAAAAACAGCCATTGCCGCAGGGACGCAATCAAGCCAAGCAACCTTCTCAGTTTTCGGCTCCAGAGCTTGATTATCGCGGAGCGGCTGGTATCCGTTGCCACAGCGGTCTTTCTGGAAGAATGGCATTCCCTCCCTGTACATTCCCATGAGGAATATTTAAACATGAATGGATTAGACAAAGCCGCCTTTGATGCGGCACTGGTAGAAAAGACCGTTGCCACAATAGACGTGCTCCCGCGCTCTATCGTGCAAAATAGCAAGGTTATTTCCGCGCTGGAAAATGCCATCCTGTCAGGCACTATCCCGTATACAGACTGTCATAATCCAGCCCTATATGAAAATCTGGACGCACAATATCCAGCCTTGGCACGGCTCCACGCCTATGACTGGCTGCTTCAAAAGAAAATGACAATCGCGGCACGACAGAACGCAAATAAGTCTGACCCAGCCCTTGTAAAGGAATTAGCTGTGATAAACAACAAGCTTAACCTCTTGTCTCCACAGGCGGGTATCTTTTTATTAAACGGCGGTCAAAAAGCTATTACATTGTCCCTGCTTCAAGCAAATGGCATCTTTTTAGAAGATTTGGGCGAAGAAACCGTACACTTTGGCCTGATCAACAATAAAAGCGATGGGCTAACAGCCAGAACATTATCAGGCCGCATAGATTTGATGGTATCTCTTGCCCTCGCGCTTGGGCGGGAATCCGAAGTTACCATCTATACGCTCGCTGATGATCAACAGGCCGTAAACAAAAACCTGAAACAGGTTTTAGACAGGCTCAGCACCAAAATAGACGTGCCCGCAGTGCATTGGACTGTACTTCCAACCACCGCCCCGCCCTGCAAATATGCCAGAATGAGAGGACTTAAAAAATAAAATAAAAAATTTTTCGTTTCTCTTGATAATTAAAATTTTTTGTAGTACTTTATATCCGTCAACGTTGAATGACAAAAAATCGTACGATAGTAACACAGTTTAATAAAAAAATATTAAAGGAGTTTATTTAAAATGATTATATCTCTTGAACACAACCGAGTATTTAGCTTCCATATTCCCGATACAGAGTATACCATTCATATGGAATGTTTTTACAACGAAGAAACGTTAGCTTTTGAAACTGACATATCTTGTTATTTAAGTAAAAGAAAAAATAACATTCGCTTGTATTTATATCGTATTTGCAATCCAGCTGAAAATAATGTTTCCATGGAAGATGCTCTGAGACTTGTGTTATGGAATAATTTATCAAACTACATTGCAGAATACGAAAAAAATATGTAAACAACTAAGCCGTTCTCCCACCACTGAGCGTAATATTCTTTTTTCGACATTAATATAATCAAATATATTAATTCTCGCTCAAAAGTACAAAATATTACGCTCAGTGAAAGGATGAACAATATGCTGTCAGTTTACGTAGCAAACTTGTCTCAGTACAATTCAGGTCATATGGACGGTCATTGGCTGAAACTTCCTGCCAGCGACCCATATGAAATCCTCCCTCAAATTGGCGTTTCGGAGGGGCAAGAGTATTTTTGCCCCGACTGTGAAAGTGATATAGAGGGATTGGCAAGCTGTATTGGAGAATACCCATGTCTCCATACGCTCAATGAGCTTGCAACCGCCATTGAACAACTGGAACCATATCAATTAGATACCTTGAAGGCTCTCTTATGCGTAGAACGATTTTATCTCCCTGAATTGCTGGAACGGCTAGAGGAGTTGGACGAATATCAACTTATTCCAGCATTCACCGACGAGGAACTAGGACACTACTACGCCGAAGAACTTGGAACGGAAATTCCAACATTTTGCGCGCCGTACTTTGATTATGAGGCCTACGGTTCGGATATCAGCATTGATTCTTTTGGTTGTTTTACAAAATACGGTTTCTTATTAATGGGATAAAAATATAGAAAGAGAGGTTCGGTTATTCCGACTATGGCAAAAAATATTAGAAAGGTTGAGCTGAAAGCTGCTGAGGCAGCAGAAAAAAATAAAATTAAGTCTGCCGATATTCTTCGGTTTATTTGTAAAAGTGTTGATCAATATTATGAAAGGACTGAAAATCAGTGAGTTTAAAACGTGTAGTCGGCTACTGTCGATATTCTACTGAGATGCAACGCGACGAATCTATTGAAGCTCAGCAACGCGCAATTACCAGATATTGTGAATCAAGCGATCTTGCAATATCTAAATGGTATATCGACAAAGCCCAAAGTGCCTCAATCTCCCAGCGCGACGAATTCCAGACTATGCTGAAAGATGCGCTTAACGGAGAATTTGACATACTGGTGTTTCATAAGCTAGACCGCTTTGTAAGAGACTTAGAAGACCAAATTATTTTTCTGAATAGACTTAAGGATGCGGGCGTAGTCACAAAATCTGTTTGTGAGACTATCGAGGATACTCCCGCAGGAAGATTAAGCACGAACATATATGGGGCATTCAATCAGTATTATAGTGATAATTTGCGGGTTGAAACTATGAAGGGACTCTGCGAAAATGCCTATAAAGCTCAATATAACGGCGGTACAGTCCCTTATGGACTGTCTGTTGACCCTACAGACAAAAAGTATATAATTAATCCCCACGAAGCAGAAGCTGTGAAACTTATCTTCATTCGTACTGTTGAACGCTATTCTTATCAGGAAATTCAACAGGAATTGACTGCAAAAGGATTTCGAACCCGCGACGGGAAAAAGTTCACCGCAAATTCACTTTATTCTATCTTACACAACGAAAAATACACTGGAACCTATATTTACAATAAATCCGCTGCGGCAAAAAAGATTCGCACGGATGGAGTGAGCCGAAAAACCCGAAATGGTCATAAAACCAAAGATCGCTCCGAATGGATTATTATTGAAAATGGTCTGCCAGCTATTATTTCAAAAGAAACTTTTGAAGCTGTACAGAAAATACTGGCTGGCAGGGTACGCTCTGGTCAAGCCAAGGCAAAGCAGACCTACTTACTGTCGGGGAAAATTATCTGTGGCGATTGCGGCAGTGTTTACGCTGGAAATTATCGTAAGAGTTACGGAAAGCAAGGTGAATATATCAGCTATCGTTGCACTCGCAAAAACAAGACGCTTAAATGCTCGAATAAGGAAATCAAGCGTGATCTGGTTGAAGAACAGGTCTTAAAGATTCTTAGCAACCTTGTTTTTAATAACAACAAAATTCCCGAATTGGTTCACGCATATGAAAATTATTGCGCGGAACAAAACCAAGAGCTTATTGACAATGTTAAGCGTCAAGAAAAACTTCTGGATGAAGTGAATAAGAAGCTGTCAAACACTGCAAATGCTATTGCATCTTGCGGGCTATCGGATACTCTTCAAACAATGCTTGCTAGCCTGGAGCGGGAAAAAACCGTTATCAGCAGCAGCTTAGCCAAAGCAAGAAAAGATGTTTGTAGCATTACAATTGACGTTGACGCGCTAACTCAGTCGTTCCGACAGGCAAAAAGAGCCTTTGAAAACGGAACGCTTGAAAACATGAAAGCAATCGTTCAAGATTATGTAGAGAAAGTGATAGTATTTGAGGATAAGATGGTCATCATGCTGAATCTCCAAAATGAACAGCTAAAAGACCTGCTGGAAAAAGAAGAAGCAAGCAGGAAATCCCTGCTTGCTTCTTCTTTTGATTTCTCCTCAAACGAGGATGTGTTGGCGGAGAGAGAGGGATTCGAACCCTCGAACGGTTTCATCCATTACACGATTTCCAATCGTGCGCCTTCGACCAGCTCAGCCATCTCTCCATGGCGATGCTCGAATTACGTTGCTTTATAGTTGGGACAACAGTAGAAATTATAACACAATATTATATAAAGTCAATACCTAAATTTAAAAAGAAACGGGCAGCGGAAATACTTACCTCTTGTCGGTATTGCCCCCCATGGGTTACAATGGTTGTATAAAATTACAAGGAGTGTCCGACATGAAACGAATGCGACTGGCTATATTGCTGGCACTGATCTTTCTGCTGAACACATCAGGAACCGCATATGTAGACACAACCGAACGCCCCGTTTATATCAACGGCACCCCGCTGAGCCAGGTATGGGCCACGGAATACACCTCAGGCACTACCTACGTCTCCCTGAGAGCTGTGGCAACCGCCCTCTCCTCTCAGGCCTCTGTCACCTGGGAAAATGGTCAGGCAGTGGTTCGCACCTCGAATCTCACTCTGACCGCCCGACCGGGAAACTGTTACATAGAAGCCAACGGGCGCTGCCTTTACGTTGCCGGCGGAGTGCTGCTTTCCGGACAGCGTATTATGATTCCTGTACGGGTGCTGGCTCAGGCCTTTGACGCATCCGTGCGGTGGGACGCCTCTTCCAATTCCATTTACATCACATCCGGTTCGGGCGCCATTCTGTCCGGCAGCTATTTTTATGACACCAACAGCCTTTACTGGCTATCGCATATTATTTCAGCGGAAAGCCAGAGTGAACCGATGTCCGGTCAAATTGCCGTTGGAAATGTGATTTTAAACCGAATTAAGAGCGACGAATTTCCTGACACGGTTTATGATGTAATTTTTGATCGCGAATGGGGTGTGCAGTTCGCTCCAGTGTCTATCGGCAGCATTTACTGGGAACCGGCCGAAACCAGCATCATCGCCGCGAAGCTCTGCCTGGAGGGTGCAAATGTGGTGGGCGACGCGCTGTACTTCATTGACCCGGACAAGGCCGAAAACCTATGGGTTCCCGAGAGCCGCACCTACATAACCACCATCGGCGCTCACGATTTTTACGCCTGATGCATACAATGGGATAGTCCAGCCTGAGGAGGCATTGCCGTGTACCAAGACTATCCCGTTCCGCTCCCCCGCGTCTTGTTGGACCGTCCGCCGACAGCGCGAGCTCTTCTGAGAGGCAGCGAGGCCTATCCCGCACTGGGCGGTGAGGTCCTCTTCTATCCCTTTCAGGATGGCAGTCTGCTGCTCGTCCGGGCCGCGGGCCTTCCCGGGGACGGTTTTCTGGGATTCCATATTCACACTTATGGCGACTGCTGTATCGGAGGAGACGTTCCATTCAACTGCGCCGGGGGTCACTATGACCCGGAGGGCGGCGTCCCCCACCCAAATCACGCGGGTGACTTGCCGGTACTCCTTTCCAATGCCGGGCGCGCTTTTGCGGTTGTTTATACCAGTCGCTTTACGCCCACTGAGGTCATCGGGCGCTCCGTCATCATTCATGGCATGCCAGATGATTTCCGCAGCCAACCCGCCGGGGACAGCGGCTCGCGCATCGCCTGCGGCGCCATTGAAGCCCTTTCGGTTCAATCACCGTCCAACACATAACTCCGCTTTTCATCAGGAGCCGGGGCAATCTAACGATTGCCCCGGCTCCTGATGGTTATGCCAGATAACGATTTAAAATTGGAATCTTGGAGATACACCAGGAGGCAGCCAGACTGCCTGCCAGCAAAATCGCAAACTGCAACGGAATCAGCAGCGGAGGCGGGAGCATAACGGAACCCGGCCCATAGCCGAACCGGAACAGCATGTCGAGAAAAAACGGATGCACCAGATAAACCCCCAGCGACAGACGGCTGACGCGGGCGATCCACCTCCGGCTCCCCAAGCCCTCTCCGTGGCGTTGAACCAGAAGAAACAGTGCCAGCGCCATCAATACTATGTTCGGTGAGTTATAACTATATAAATTGAAATTGGCCACGCCGTCCCGGCCGGAAAACAGCCAGGTTCCCAGAACCGTGAAGGCAGCGCACACAAGCCCCAGCCCATAAATCCATTTGCGGGTACGGTCTGAGGGAGGATAGGCATGCAGATAATAGCCGGTCACATACAGGCCCACATAGCCCATTACCAAGGTGACATTAATCCGGCTCAGGCAGGTTTGAACAGTCTGGCTGGGGAACAGCAGCAACATTGAAGGCAGCAGAGATGCAAACAGAATGCTGAGCGCCAGAATATAGTGAAGCTCCCGTTTCTGAGCATTGCGGACAAATACCCTGAGAACGGGCGTCACCAGATAGAGTCCTATGGTCATAAACAGATACCACAGATGGTAATATGTACTCCCATGAATCACCAGCCTGAGGCAGGATACAAACCATCCAAGTGACAAATGACTCTTGCCCGGCCAATTGTTCAGACAGACATAGAAAACCGTCCATACCGCCAGCGCGGTACAGATGCGCAGGAGATATTTGCAAAATAGATCCTTCACGGTCAGCGGCTTGGCGGGGTCGAGAAAAAACATGCCGGAGATCAGAACAAAAACCGGTACAGCCCAGCGAGCCAGGCTGTCCAGCAGATTAAACAGCCACCACAAGCCTGTTGCGTAAGGGGTACAGCCCAGCCATCCGCCACAGAGATGAATCGTGATTACCGCCAACATAGCGGCGACCCGCAGAAGGTCGGCCCAGGCAAGCCGCACCTTGTCCTGCGGCCCGGTTTCGGGACTGTGCTCTGTTTGAACTGTTTCCATCGTCAATGACCTGCAGGAACAATTTCAATCCAGTAGCCGTCCGGGTCTTGAATAAAATAGATGCCGACCTCGGGATTTTCAAAGCAGATACAGCCCATGGCCTGATGCTTTTCGTGGAGCGCCTCATATTCGTCAGTGACCAGGGCCAGATGAAATTCCGCTTCACCCAAATTATATGGTTCGGTGCGTTCAAACAGATGGGTCAGCTCAAGCGTAAAACCGGTCACACCATCGCCCAGGTAGACCAGCCGGAAGGGCGCGCCGGGGGGAGCCAACTCGCGGACGGGAGTAAGTCCCAGCGCCTCCTTGTAAAAAGTCAGGCTTCGTTCCAGATGGAGAACATTGAAATTTACGTGATTGAATTGAAGCATGGGAAGCATCCTCTCTACTTTTTATTTCATACCATGCCGATGACTCCGGGATTACATGCGTCAGGATCATTGATATTATAACAATCAGTACAGAGAATTACAAGCCGCCGTTCATATCAGTGATTTCTGAGCCGGGCGGCGATGTTCCGTCCGGTGGGTGTGGCGGCGAGTCCTCCTGCGCCTGTTTCCCGAAGGGCTGCGGGCATAGAATCGCTCACGGCCCGGAGTGCGTCGATCACCTCGTCACAGGGAATCGGGCTGCCGATGCCCGCCAGCGCCATCTCAGCGGCGGAGAGGGCGTTCATCGCGCCGATTACGTTACGCTTGACACAGGGCACCTCCACCAGGCCCGCCACAGGGTCGCAAATCAGCCCCATCAGATTTTGCAGCGCCATGGCACAGGCATCCGCCATCTGTTGGGAGTTTCCCCCCCGCAGCTGCACGAGAGCCGCCGCCGCCATGCCTGAGGCGGAACCAATCTCCGCCTGACAGCCCCCCTCCGCTCCGGCGATGGAAGCGCGGGCGGCGATGACCTGCCCAAAGCCGGCTGCCGTATAGAGGGCGCGCACCATGTCGTCGTCGGTCAGCCGATCTCCGCCCTGCAGCGGAATGAGCACGGCGGGCAGAACTCCGCTGGAACCGGCGGTAGGCGCGGCGACAACGCGCCCCATACAAGCGTTGCTCTCCCCTACCTTCAGCGCCGTGGCGATGACTGCCTGTACCAACCCGCCGCAGATTGTCGTGGATACCGCCTCCATTTTTCCGCCGTCGCCGCCCACAAGACCGCTGGACGACTGCCGCGCCGGATCGTAGTCCGCCGCGGAGTCGCGCATGGCCTGCCAGAGCTGCTCCATCCGGCTCCAGGATTCGGTGCGGTCCGTCCCCCGTTCATTGCAGTCGTCCTCCAGCACCGCCTCCCAAACCGGACGGGTTGCGGCCGCATGCAGCATGTCCTCCATAGAATGAAACATCGGTTATTCCTCCATATTCAAATAAACTACCCGGACAATACCTTCCTTTTCGCGCAAGCGGCTGACCGCCTCCTCAGGAATGGGCTGGTCGCTTTCAATGACCATCACCGCAAGACCACCCCGCCTGTCCCGGTAAAGCTGCATCACAGCGATGTTCACCTCGTAATGGGAAAGCTCCCCGGTAACCTCCGCCACCTCGCCGGGTCTGTCCTCGTTTCGGATGATCAGTGTGGGTGCTTCTCCATTAAACCGCGCCTCCATACCGTCAATGGCGTTCACCCGCACCCGCCCGCCGCCCAGAGAGGAGGCGTTGACCTCCAGACGCAGCCCTTCCTCTCCGGTTACGGTCAGAACCACGGTGTTGGGATGAGCATCCTGAAGCAGAACGGTGCCAAAGGTAACCGCCATGCCGGATTGCTCCGCGAGGGCAAGGGCATCGGGGATGCGCGGATCGTCAGGCTTCATGCCCAGAAGTCCCGCCACCAGAGCTTTATCCGTTCCGTGACCGCTCCCCGTGGCTGCAAAGGAGCCATGGAGCAGCAGAGATGCGACGGCAGGCTGACTGCCCAGAAGGTGGCGGGTGATAAGCCCGATTCTGACCGCCCCCGCCGTGTGGGAGCTGGAGGGGCCTACCATAACAGGGCCGATAATGTCAAAAACATTCAAACGGAAGCCTCCTTGCCTGTGAAACCCTTGATCGGTCAGGTTAAGAACTGACGAGGCGCCCGCCGCAGAACGGCCGCCAGTTGACTAAATCATTGATTGCTGATGAATCAAAGGGATAAGATATGTGTTTTTTCACTACGCAGAACGGATATAATAATAAACGCACGTTTGAGGAAACCCGCCCCACCGCACGGTTACCACTATCAGCTTGTGCCGTGATGTGGAAAAAATTCAATATCAGACCACTTTGAAAGGAAAAATTTTTACATTTTCTTTTTGCTTTTTCTAAAATTTATGATATAATTTCTTCAAAAAATAATCATTAGACCCATTCTTTCAACCTGCCCAAAGCCATTGAGGAGGAATCATTTTGTCGGAAGGCCCATTATTACCCCAAATCATCATTCTTATCATTCTGATTTTCATTAATTCGTTTTTTGCCGCGGCGGAAATCGCCCTCATCTCCCAGTCCGAAACCAAGCTGAGGAGACAGGCTGAGAGTGGGGATAAGAAGGCATCCAAGATTCTGAAGCTGATCCAGGCTCCGGACAGCTTTTTATCAACCATCCAGATCTGCATTACGCTGGCGGGCTTTCTGGCCTCCGCGTTCGCGGCCGACAGCTTTGCCGACCGCTCTGTCTACTGGCTGATCAATACCTGCCAGATCACCATGATTCCCGAAGGTGTGCTGAAAACCCTCATGGTGATTGTGATTACCCTGCTGCTGTCCTATGTCTCGCTGGTGCTGGGCGAGCTGGTGCCCAAGCGGCTTGCAATGAAGCGGACGGAGGGAGTTGCGCGGGCCACGGTGGATGTGGTCAGCGGATGCTCCGTGTTCTTCCGGCCCGTGATCTGGCTGTTGTCCAAGTCCACCAACGGGGTACTCAAGCTGCTGCGGATTGATCTGAGCGAGTCGGATGACGAAGAAGTCTCCGAGAATGAAATCCGTATGATGGTGGATCTGGGAGAAGAGCGGGGCACCATTGAACGCAACGAAAAAGAGATGATTGAAAACATCTTTGAGTTCAACAACACGACGGCGGAGGACGTGATGATCCACCGCACCGACGTGGTGATGCTCTGGCTGGAGGAACAGCCGGAGGAAGTGCTCCGCGTGATCGAGGACTCCGGGTTGTCCCGGTTCCCGGTCTATGAGGACGACGCCGACGATATTGTCGGTGTGCTCAACGCCCGTGATTATCTCTTCAATATCCACAGGGAGCGGCCCAAGGTGCTCAAGGAGCTGCTCCGTCCGGCGTATTTTGTGCCTGAATCCGTACGTACCGATGTGCTGTTCCGTGATATGCAGAGCAAAAAGGTACATATGGCCATTGTGGTGGATGAATATGGCGGTACCTCCGGCCTTGTGACCATGGAAGACCTGTTGGAAGAGATTGTGGGCAACATTTACGATGAGTTTGATCCTCAGGACGAACTGGAGCTCTTCAAGCTGGGTGAGAACTGCTGGCGGATTGCCGGCTCCGCCGAGCTGGACAGCATCGCGTCGGTACTGGACGTGAATCTTTCCGGCAGCGAGGAATATGATACCCTGGGCGGTCTGGTGTTCGCTCAGCTCAGCGTGATTCCCGAGGACGGCAGCAAATTTTCCGTGGATGCCTGCGGCCTGCACATTGAGGTGGAGGAATTTACCGACCGCCGGGTGGAATGGGCACGGGTATCGAAAATTCTGCCCAACGAAGAGAATTCCTGCGGCGAAGACAATCACCATTTCCTGGTTACCGGGTTGAACCACGGCCGCCCCCGCCGGCTGAGCGTCGCGCACCA
>JAGFXR010000015.1 GCA_017861365.1 Oscillospiraceae bacterium
CTTGTTTTGGCAAAACATTATCGGATTCCGGTGCGGATTGTCCATTGTCATCAGAATATTCGGGTAAAATCGAAAGCATCGCGTTTGATCCAATGGATTTGCGCCGGGATCGCAAAATGGTATGCAACGGATTGGTGGGCGTGCGGACGAGATGCCGGTATCTGTCTGTTCGGGAAGAGAGCGATGGAAAAAGGCAGCATTCATATTTTAAATAACGCCATTGATCTTGCGGAGTTTGACTATGACGCGAACGTGCGTAAGGCCTTCCGGAATCGGTATGATCTAGAGGGGAAAATTGTGGTTGGAATGGTAGGTAGGTTTACTAAGCAAAAAAATCATCAAAAACTGATTCAGGTGTTTCAGCAGTTTCATGAGGGCTGCCCTGAAAGTGTGCTCCTCCTGATCGGGGAAGGAGAATGCCGGGAACAAATTCAAGATCAGGTAAAGCGGATGGGAATGGGCGATGATGTTATATTGGCAGGCGCAAGCAATGAGGTTTCCTCTTTTCTGCAGGCGATGGATCTGTTTGTTCTGCCGTCAATTTTTGAGGGCTTGCCCATTGTGCTTATTGAAGCTCAATGCACCGGACTGCCATGCGTTGTTTCCGGTTCAGTGACAGATGAAGTGGATGTCTGCGGATTAATTTCGTTTGTTGATTTATCCGCGCCGGATGACGAGTGGGTCAAAAATATGATGGATTCCATTTCAAAATCAGGCAGCAGAACCAGCCGGCGGCGGCAATTGGAACAGGCTGGATATGATATTGATGCGGAAGCGAAGAAGCTGGAAGAATGGTACGTCAGCCAGGGAAGTCGTATATGTCATATGGAAGATTTAAGGAGAAATCATGTTACTGCCGAGAAAGCTGAGTGAACACTGGGTGAAGTGGTCCACACCGAAATTAACAGATGGTATTGGTGCCGCAGTATGACCCGAATGAAGAAATTAGCATTTGGCATGATGACCTCCGCGGTTTATCAGATTGTAACCATCGTATGCAATATGATTCTTCCGCGGGTCATAATAGGACATTTTGGTTCCGCGACAAATGGTCTTGTCAATTCAATCACGCAGTTCCTGGGGTTTATTTCCCTGTGCGAACTGGGGATGGGCGCTGTGGTTCAGTCCGCGCTTTACAAACCACTGGCCGAACAGGATGCGTCACAAATCAGCCGAATTTTTATCTCATCAGAACGGTTCTTTAGAAAAATCGGGTATATTTTGATGGCCTATGTTGGTGTTCTGCTGGTCATATTTCCTTCTATTTCACACAGCCGTTTTGATGCCGTATATGTGTGCGTGTTAATTCTGATTATTTCCATCAGTACGTTTGCGCAGTATTTTATTGGAATAACATATCAGATTCTTCTGAATGCGGATCAAAAAGCATATATTTCAGTTCTGGCGCAAACTGTTGTCCTGATCATCAACACCGTGATCTCCTGCTGGCTGATTTACTCCAACTGCAGTATTCACTTCGTCAAATTAGCAGCCTCACTCATTTTTTTGGTGCGTCCTGTGATTCTGATTGTTTACGTCAGGCGGCAGTTTGTGATTGATAAAAAAGTGCCATTGGACGGGGAGCCCATTGCGCAGAAGTGGAACGGAATCGCTCAGCATTTTGCACAGGTGGCGTTAGTCAATACGCCGACCGTAGTGCTTACGTTGTTTTCAACGCTGGAAAACGTTTCGATCTATTCGGTATATTATCTTGTGGCGAACGGGGTGAGACAGCTTTTTATATCTCTCACCAATGGCGTGCAGGCTCTGTTAGGCAATATGTATGTGAGAAACGAAGCGGGACTTTGCCGAAAATTTGATGTGATTGAAACCATGATTCATGGCAGTGTGACACTGATTTTTACGATTACCGGGCTGATGATAGTCCCTTTTATTCAGGTATACACAGCAGAGATTACCGATGCACAGTATGTTCAAGTGCCTGTTGCTGTTTGCATCACCCTTTCTTACGGGGTGTACTGCATTAGGCTTCCTTATCAGATGATGATTTTTGCCGCAGGTCATTATAAACAGACGCAGAATGGCTCCTTTATTGAGGCGGGTGTGAATGTCATCGTCTCGGTTGTACTGGTTTTCCGGTTTGGCATTGTCGGCGTATGTCTGGGAATGATGGCCGCAGTCGTGTATCGGCTTACTTATTATGCCTTTTATTTGTCAAAGCATATTATTTGTTATCCGATCAGCCGCTATTTTATGAAGTGTTTGACAGACCTGACCGCAGCGGGTGTTATGCTGCTGACCTGCGGAATGATCCATTTGTCCTGCGGCAGTTTTTTGCAGTGGATCATTAAGGCGGCGATGGTATCCGCGATATGCTGTGTGGAGTGTGCCGCAATTTATTTCGTGATATACAGGAAAGATGTCAGCGAGGTATTGCGTGTGCTAAGGGGGATAAAATTGAGAAAATGTTAGTCAATGTGGCATGGAATCGCTTACTGTTCAGAAATGATTGTAAAGGAAGATGATAGCATGAAGATTGCCGTGGCCGGAACGGGTTATGTTGGACTGGTCGCCGGAGTATGTTTTGCAGAAAAAGGACATAACGTAATCTGCGTCGACATTGATGAAAATAAAGTAAAGCGGATGGAGTCTGGTTTATCACCTATTTATGAACAAGATTTGGAATCATTGATGCAAAAGAACTATGCTGAAGGACGTTTGCATTACACAACTGATTATGAATCTGCTTATCAAGCCGCAGAAGCAATCTTCATTGGTGTAGGAACGCCGGAGCAGCAGGATGGTTCCGCTGACCTTGGGTACATCGCTACTGTGGCGCGGCAGATTGCGGAGTCCGTTGTTCATGACTGTCTGGTAGTCGTGAAATCCACCGTTCCTGTTGGGACAAATGATAAGGTGGAGCAGTTTATTCAAGACTTTCTGGTCAATGACGTAACCGTCGAGGTGGCCAGTAATCCTGAGTTTTTGGCACAGGGCACCGCTGTTCGGGACACGCTGCAAGCAGCCAGAATCATCATTGGTACAGAAAGTAAAAACGCTGAACGGATACTGCGGGAGATTTATGAACCGTTTCATTTGCCGATTGTATCCGTAAGCAGAAAAAGCGCCGAGATGATTAAATATGCCTCTAACGACTTTCTTGCGTTAAAACTCTCTTATATGAATGATATTGCAAACTTGTGTGAATTGGTGGGCGCCGATATTCAAGATGTCGCCAGGGGTATGTCTTACGACCCACGGATCGGCGCAAAATTTCTAAACGCAGGCATTGGATACGGCGGCAGTTGTTTTCCGAAAGATACGAAGGCGCTGAACTATCTGGCAGAGCAGGTCGGGTATGATTTGAAAACTGTCAAAGCGGCAGTGGATGTCAACATGTCGCAGAAAGTGAAATTGTTCGAAAAGGCGAAAAAACGGCTCATTACGTTTCATGGTTTAAAAGTTGCGGTTCTAGGCTTAACTTTCAAGCCGGGAACGGATGATTTTCGAGAGGCGCCTTCCCTTGACAATATTCCGCTTCTGCTGGAAAAGGGGGCTGATATTTATGCCTATGATCCTGTTGGAACAGACCATTTTAAAACAAAATTCCCTCATCAAATTACCTATGTGGGAGAACCTGAGGAGGCACTGGAGAGTGCCAATGTTTGTTTTATTTTTACCGAATGGAATGAGATCAAGACTATTACTCCGGACACTTATGCAAAGCTGATGCGAACAGCCTTAGTCTATGACGGCCGCAATATTTATGATCTGAATGAGATGAAAGAAGCAGGCGTGGAGTATTACTCCATCGGAAGAAAGGCCGTAGATGACCCACGCCAAAGCGCTTCCGCCGCATGTATCTTTACTAAGGGAGTGAGCAGGCGTGAGCTTCAACAAGTTAGATAAAAGCAAAACCTACCTGATTACGGGAGCGGCAGGTTTCATCGGGTTTTTCTTGTCCAAACAATTATTGGAGCAAGGCTGTCCAGTGATTGGTATTGACAATATGAATGCTTACTATGATGTCCGTTTAAAATATGCCCGACTAGAACAGCTCAAATTATATGAACTGTTTACCTTTATTAAAGGAGACATTTCGGATCAAGAAATGGTTTCCAGGGCCTTTGAAGAATATCAGCCAAATGTCGTAGTTAATCTGGCGGCCCAAGCGGGTGTGCGGTATTCCATCGAACATCCTGATGTGTATATCCAGAGCAATATCGTTGGCTTTTTTAATATTCTGGAGGCATGCCGCCACAATCCGGTGGAGCATCTGGTCTATGCGTCCTCCAGTTCTGTCTACGGCAACCAGCAAAAGACCCCTTTTTCTGTGACAGACAAGGTCGATCAACCGATCAGTCTTTACGCGGCCAGCAAAAAGAGCAACGAGCTGATGGCATATACCTATAGCCATCTCTATGGCATTCCAGCCACCGGGCTGCGTTTTTTTACGGTATATGGGCCATTTGGACGGCCGGACATGGCTTACTTCAGTTTTACTGAGAAGATTATGGCTGGCCAGCCAATTAGCATTTATAATCACGGCGATCTGTACCGGGATTTTACTTATATTGACGATATTATATGTGCGCTGGAACATATTCTGCCCAGTCCGCCAAAGGCGGATGAGACCGGAACCCGGCATAAAGTGTACAATATCGGCAACAACAGACCGGAAAGGCTCGAACTTCTCGTTGAAACGTTGGAGAAATGCCTCGGAAAAACCGCAAAAAAGGAGTATCTGCCTATGCAGGCGGGAGATGTCTATCAAACCTATGCGGATGTGACGGAGCTCATAAATGACTTTGAGTTCAGGCCGGATACCACTCTGCTGTATGGCCTCAAAGTATTTGTGGAGTGGTATCGAGAGTACAACAGACAAGCTGATTAAGAAAGCGGCAACAAAAATCTTGTTTTATGACGGATGGCAGGAACGCTCTCCGATTTTGAAGTCGGAGGCAAAGCTAAAAGTTAACCCTGGGCTGTGGTGGATGATGAGTTGCCAGCTACAATTTAAGGCATAGCAAAAGGCGGACAGCCGAAACTGTCCGCCTTTTACCCCGCATTTTAGATGGTTCACAAAGTATCCTTATGAACACTCGCCTTATACCGGAGGGCTTTTGATTTATTGTTCTTGCAACAGTGTGCGAATTGTGTCGTTGACCACTTTCGGATCCGCTTTTCCCTTAAGCTCGCGCATGGTCTGACCCACCAGGAAACCAAAGGCCTTTTCCTTGCCTGCCTTGTAGTCCTCGATCGACTTGGGATTGGCGGCAAACACGGCCTCCACCACCGACTGTACCAAGCCGGTATCGCTGACCTGTTCCAGCCCGTGCTCCCTAACATAGGCATCCACGTCGCCGTCCTCGGCAAAAATCGCGTCGAACACCTTCACTGCCGTGTTACGGTTCAGCGTCCCGCCTTCCACCAGCGCGATGAGCCTGGCAAGCGTCGGAGGAGTCAGCTTCATATCGGCCGCCTCCATGGCGCAGTCCTTCAGCTTTTTCATGACCTCGCCCATAATCCAGTTGGAGACCAGCTTGGCGGGCGTACCCAGCACCACGGCGGCCTCGAAGAAATCCGCCAGCGCCTTCTGTCCGGTAATCATCTCGGAATCATAGGCAGGCAGGCCGAACTGAGCCTGATATCGCTCCACTTTCGCCTCTGCCATCTCGGGCAGCCCCTGCCTCGTCTCAGTCAGATAGTCCTCAGTAAGCTCCACCGGCGGAATGTCCGGTTCCGGGAAATAGCGGTAATCCTGAGCGTTTTCCTTGGAACGCATGGCATAGGAGGCGTCCTTGTTGTCGTCCCAGCGCCGGGTCTCCTGAATGATGCGCTTACCCTCCTCAATGGCCTCAATCTGCCGCTTCGCCTCGTACTCAATGGCACGGCCAATGGCCTTGAAGGAATTCAAATTTTTCATCTCGGTACGGGTGCCGAATTCGGCCGAGCCAACCGGGCGCACCGACAGGTTCACGTCGCAGCGCAGAGAACCCTCCTGCATCTTACAGTCGGAAACCCCCAAATATTGCAGGGTGGATTTCAGTTTTTCCAGATAGGCGATCACCTCGTCGGCGGAACGGAAATCAGGCTCGGTCACAATCTCAATCAGAGGAACGCCGCAGCGGTTATAGTCGGCGCGTGTCTGATCAATCCAGGGGTCATGTACCAGCTTACCCGCATCCTCCTCCATATGGATCTCATGGATGTGGATGGTTTTCTCTCCGGCCCCGGTTTTGATTGGCACAGCGCCGTCCCGGCAAACCGGCAGATAGAGCTGTGAAATTTGGTACGCCTTTGGCAGGTCGGGATAAAAATAATTCTTTCGGTCAAACTTATTATATTTTGTAATGGAACAATTCAAGGCAAGTCCGGCCCTGACAGCGTACTCCAGCACCGCCTGATTCAGCACGGGCAGAGTTCCGGGCATTCCGGTGCAGACGGGGCAGCAGTGGGTGTTGGGGTCGCCTCCGAACTCCGTGGTACAGGAGCAGAAGATTTTGCTCCTGGTGGCAAGTTCTACGTGGGTTTCCAACCCGATCACAATTTCCCAGCTCAATTTACCGCGCCTCCTTCTTGTGAAAATCGGTGTCCAGCTGGAACGCGTGAGCCGCGTGAAGCACCTTTGAGTCCTGCAGAGCCGCGCCGATGAGCTGCGCTCCGATGGGCATGCCATGTTCGTCAAAGCCGCAGGGAACGGAAATGCCCGGCAGACCGGCCAGGTTCACGGAGACGGTATAAATATCGGACAGGTACATCTGCAAGGGATCGGAGAGGCTCTCGCCCAGCTTGGGAGCGGTGGTAGGCGCGACGGGGGTCAGCAGCAGGTCGAACTTGGAAAACGCCGTGTCAAAGGCTCTGGCAATCAACGCCTTGACCTGCAGCGCTTTTTTGTAATACGCATCATAGTAGCCAGTGGAAAGGACGAAGGTACCCAGCAGAATGCGGCGCTTTACCTCGGAACCGAATCCTTCAGTTCGGGTTTTATTGTAAAGATCGGTCAAATCCTCAAAGCCCTCCGCACGCCAGCCGTATTTGACGCCGTCAAAGCGGGAGAGATTAGAGCTTGCCTCGGCGGCAGCGATAATATAATAGGTCGGCACCACATACTGCATAATGGGCAGGGAGCACTCCTCCACAACCGCGCCCCGGCTCTTCAAGGTCTCTGCCACCGCCAGCACCGCCTTGGACACGGCGGGACTGAGTCCCTCGCCAAAGCAGTCTGTCGGGATGCCGATTCTCATGCCCTTCACGTCGCCGGTCAGTCCGGCAGACAGTGCTCCGTACTCACCGTTCAGAGATGTCCCGTCGCGGGGGTCTTTTCCCTGCACCAGATCGAGAATGGCGGCGCAGTCGGCGGCATCCCGGGCGATAGGCCCCATTTGATCCAGGGAGGACGCGTAGGCAATCAGGCCGTAGCGGGAAACCGTACCATAGGTGGGCTTCATACCTGTCACGCCGCAGTAGGAGGACGGCTGGCGGATGGAACCGCCGGTGTCGGAGCCCACAGCGTACCATCCCATGCCCGCGGCAACCGCAGCAGCACCGCCGCCGGAGGAGCCGCCGGGCACCCGGGTCAAATCCCATGGATTCTTTGTGGCTCCATAGAAGGAGGTCTCGGAGGTGCTGCCCATGGCAAATTCGTCCATGTTCAGTTTACCCAAGGTCACGCTCCCGGCGGCATCCAGCTTTTCCACCAGTGTTGCATCGTAGGGCGGCTTGAAGTCGCCCAGAATTTTAGAGGCACAGGAGGTTTTAATCCCCTTGGTGCAGATATTATCCTTTAACGCCATAGGCACACCATAAAGAGGGGAGACCGCGTCGGACACTCCTGCCTGAAGTGCCTTGGCCCTGGCCATAGCCTGTTCTTCCAGAACCGTAATATAGGCGTTGTTTTCGGGATTCTTTGCTTGAATCCGCTCCAACGAAAAGGCGGTGGCCTCGGCAACGCTCACTTCGCCCGCTTTGATGGCCGCCCCCAATTGAAGGGCGGTTAATTGATTCAATTCCATGTTCGTCCCCCTTATTCCACTGTCTTGGGCACTAAAAACGCCTCTTCATCGGGCACCGGCGCGTTCTGGAGCAGCGCGGCCCGGTCAAAGGAGGGCACAACCTCGTCGGTCCGGGTCACATTCTTCACGGGGAACACATGGCTCATGGGCTCCACACCGGAGGTATCCAGCTGATTGAGGATATCCATATATTCCAGAATGGATTCCAGCTCGCCAACCATCTTCCCTTTTTCCTCCCGGGGCAGCTTCAGCCGGGAGAGGACGGACACATAGTCCACGATCTCTTCGGTAATCTTCATCTTCACTCGCTCCTTTACGGTTCCAGACGGCTTAAATCACGGGGAAACAGACAGGCGTAGCGCACATTGTCAAGTCCGCAGAGCTTCATAGTCAGGCGCTCCAAGCCTAACCCCAAGCCTCCATGAGGCGGCATACCGTGCTTGTGGATCATCAGATACGATTCGAATTCCTCCGGATGCATCTCCCTGGACAGCATTTTCGCCACCTGCTGATGGTAGTCGTGAATCCGCTGTCCGCCGGTGGTCACCTCCATGCCCTTGTACAGCAGGTCAAAGGACAGGGTATACTTAGAATCCTCAGGATCGTCCATGGCATAAAACGGGCGTTTTTTGGAGGGGTAGTGGGTCACAAACACAAAGTCGCTGTCCCACTCCTCCTTGGCGTACCGCCCGATGTTGCTCTCTTCCTCCGGCTCTAAGTCATAGGGGTCGCGGATGGGGCGGTTGTAGCGCTCGGAGGCAAGGCGCTTGATCTCGTCAAAGCGTACGCAGGGAATGCGCTCCAGCTTGGGCAAAGTCACGGAAAGCCGTTTCAAATCGGCGGCATACTCCCGCTCCAGCAAGGCAAAGGCATTTTGCAGGAAACTCGTCTCCATCTCCATCACGTCATAGAAGGAGCCGATGTAGCCCATCTCAAAGTCCAGAGAGGTATATTCGTTCAAATGCCGTGTGGTGGAGTGCTTTTCCGCGCGGAATACGGGGGCAACCTCATACACCCGCTCGAACACCCCCACCATGGTCTGCTTATAGGTCTGGGGAGACTGGCCTAAAAACGCCTTTTTCCCGAAGTAGTCCAACCTGAAAATATTGGAGCCGCCCTCCGCCCCGGCGTGGACGATTTTCGGCGTGTGAATTTCGGTAAACCCCGCCTGCTCTAGGGTGTCGCGGAAGGCGCGTACCAGCCCCTCCTGAATTTTGAAGACGCTGCGCTTCTGCAGGTTGCGGAGCACCACCGGGCGCAGCGCCAGCTCTGTGTCCAGATTCAATTTCAGCTTCCATTTGGACACCGGAACGGGCATCGCCTCGGCGGGAGACGACAGTACCTCAACGCGCTCCGCCGCCAGCTCATACCCGCCGGGGGCGCGCCCCTCCTCCCGCAGAACTCCGGTGATTACCACGGTGGACTCTTCGGGAGGCAGCTGCGTCTCCGGGGCGCAGACACACTGCAGCACCCCGTCCCGCTTGCGCAGGGTCAGGAAGGTCACGCCGCCCATATCCCGGACGATATGCACCGCGCCGTGTACCGTGACGGTCTGATTCACATACGCGCCTGCGGTGATGTCTGCCAGCTCAAGGCCCTTCTGTTGAATGCTGCCGGTTGTAAATTCCATGATGTTCCCTCTTTTTCTTATGATCTCAAGCCTTCGTGCGGCACAAAAATGAAACGTCCCGGGCTGCAAACGCAGCTCGGGACGAAAAAATTCCGTGGTACCACCCGAGTTAACCCCAAAGGCTCACTCAACTCCCCTTAACGCGGGAAACGGACGGCTCCGCCGCTTCTGCAAGCATCGAACCGCCGGCTCAAAAGTGTTGCGCAGTCCCATCCGTCCTGACCGGGCTTTCAGTCGGCGACCCGGTCTCTCTGTCGGCCCTCACGGGGTGCGGTCTTTTTCATTGCTGATTTGATATCGCAATTATTATATGCAGTGTACCTGTTATTGTCAACATATTTTTTGCTTTTTGCGGGGAGATATGGTACACTGAAAAAAACAGAGAGGGGAATTTGTGTGCTCGATTGGGATGCTTTGGAGGCGGAATGCCGCGAATGCCGGAAATGCGCGCTGTGCGAAACCAGAACCAACGTGGTGTTCGGTGACGGCAACCGAAACGCGGAGGTGCTGTTGATCGGCGAAGGGCCGGGGGAAAACGAGGATTTACAGGGAAAGCCTTTTGTGGGCCGCGCGGGAAAGCTGCTGGACGATATGCTCAGCCTGATTGATCTCAACCGCGCCAACGTCTATATCGCCAACATGGTCAAATGCCGACCGCCTCAGAACCGCGACCCGCTGAACGTGGAGCAGGAGGCCTGCATCGGCTATCTGCGCAACCAGACCGCCCTGATGAAGCCCAAAATCATCGTCTGTCTGGGCCGGATTTCCGCCATGAAGATCATTAAGCCGGATTTTAAAATTACCCAGGAGCACGGGATGTGGTTTGAGAAAAACGGTGTTCAGATGATGGCGCTCTATCATCCCGCCGCCTTGCTCCGTGACCCCCGCCGCCGCCCGGAAACCTTCGGTGACCTCAAAACACTGCAAACCATGATTCGGAACATCTGCCGTCACACCTATCCCGCACCCAATTAAGACAGAAAAGAGGTGCCACCCGTGTCCCTTTCTTCCGATCTCACTGTCGCTCCCATTGCTTCTTCCTCCCCGGTCGGAGCAGGTACTTCCTCCTCTCAAGGCTCGTCCACGTCTGTCCCCGGGCAGACAGCAGGAGCCGCAGCCTTCTCCCTTTCAACCGAGGTGGAATGGACCTCTCATCGGATCGCGGAGAATCTTTCTTCATCTCTCGCGTTGCTGGGAAACGATTTGGAGCAATATGTTCTGGAGAACTTTAAAATTGCCACGGAGCTGACCCAAATGCCTCAAACAGACTTCTCTTCAGGAGACGGGACGCAAAAGTCCGCTGTTTATACCCAGCTGGCCACCTTCCCCGGCACTGACGCCGTCCCGCTCAGTTCAGCTTCGGCGTCTGTACGCCTTACCAACGGCATCACCGTTTACATCACTCCTCTGGATCCTACCCCGGGTGCCTCCGCTGCGGTACAAGCAACTCATTTTTCCGGCTCGCAGGCCATACAACATGCGGCTCTTCTCAAAGAAACTGCCTTGTACGCAACGCTTACCAGCGCCCAATCGAGTCAGAATCAGACAATCTCCGGCATGAAAACCGCTGTCGGCACCCAGCCGGATCAAAGCCAGGCGGCCTCCAGCGCCGTGTTGACCCGTGTTCTTCTGCACTCCGCCGACAGTATCGAAGTGGGTACCGGAAGCCCTTTCCCCATTTTTGAAGAGAGCAGCGGACCGATTTTTGCTGCCCTGACCTTGGCGGATATCAGTGCCGATTCTCCCTTGATGATTCCGGGAAACGGCACTCTGGAGCTTTTTTATACCGGAACGGGAGAGGACGCTGTTTTTACCATCTTAACAGGCGAGCGGGCCTACGCCGCAGGGCTTACTCCGGCGCAGATTGCCCAGTTCATGAACAGCGGCACCCCCGCACCCCTTCTCTTTACCAGCCTCGACGGCCTGCCGGATACCATCACGCTCTCCCTGTTTCTTTCCTCTCTGATGGATGAGCGCACCAGGCGTGTGATGCTGAGGACACCGCCACCCCCCGGCTGGGAACCGGACATCATTGCCATGGAGCTGTCTGGCTCCGCCTCTGTCCAGCCCCAGAAAGAACTGAAGCTGCGGCGTGCCGCGCGGCGCACACTGCTGGGTTCTCTCACCCTGACCGCGTCCGTTCTGTCTCTCAAGCCTATCGGCATGTACCTGGGCGGCGTCACCGCTCTCGCGGGTTCCATGGCCCAGGCCGCTCAGGAAGACGATGCCGACGAGAATCATGAGATTTATGATGTTCGGACAGCGGTACTCCGGACGCAGCTGCTGCGGGAATCCATGCTCCGCTGCGGCAGCGGGCCGGTATCCGATCCACTGGATGCGCAATCCATCTATTCCCTGCTGGACTGACGGTTTCCGCCTGCGTCTGTTTTTCCAGTTTCTCTCCCCCGCGGGATCGCGTGGAACACTTACCGATGGA
This sequence comes from Oscillospiraceae bacterium, assembly GCA_017861365.1. GTDB lineage: Bacteria > Bacillota > Clostridia > Oscillospirales > Oscillospiraceae > JAGFXR01. The sequence goes on from JAGFXR010000015.1 coordinate 12,044, forward strand.
GGAATCGCCATGCTGCACCTGATGATCGGACGCGCAAGAACGGGTAAAACGACAGCCATACTCAAGCGCATCGCCGCGTCAACGCAACGCAAGCAGCTTTTGATCGTTCCGGAGCAGAGCTCCCACGAGACTGAGCGCGCGCTCTGCCTGTACGGAGGCAACCAAATCGCGCTGCATGCGGAGGTGCTGTCCTTCACCCGTCTGGCCAGCCGGATCTTCGCTCAAACCGGCGGGAGCGCCGCCCCGACGCTGGATGCGGGGGGACGGCTGCTGCTCATGTACGCCGCTCTCAAATCACTGTCGGGCAGCCTGTCCCTATACGCCCGCTCCTCACGGAAGCCCGCCTTTCTGGCCGGGCTTCTTGACACTGTGGACGAGTGCAAAAGCTACCGCGTCACGCCGCAGGCTCTGATAGAGGCTGGCGATGCGCTGGGTGACCAGCAGGGGGATAAATGGAGGGAGCTGGGCCTCATTTATGGGTCTTACGACGCTTTGGCGGCCCGTGTCGCCGCTGATCCCCGGGACAGGCTGACTCGTCTGACAGAGGCGCTCCGCCAGGTTCCCATGGACGACACCGACATCTGGGTGGATGGCTTTACGGATTTTACCCCCCAGGAATCGATGGTACTCAAGGAGCTTCTTCTGAAAGGCTGCCGGGTAACCATGGCGTTGACCTGCGATGGGCTTGAAAAGGAGCAGCACGGAGAAGGGGTATTCTCCCCCGCCCGGAAAACCGCGGCGCTGCTTCTCCGCATGGCGGAGGAAACCCGCTCCAAAACACAGGTGGAGGACTTTACCGCACGGACGGGCTCTGCCTCCCCAGCTTTGCTTTATTTGGAGCAGGCGCTGTTTACCACACACCCGGAGGAGTATGGAGCGCCCGTACCGGAGCTTACGCTGTTCACCGCCCCCACGCCCCGGGCGGAGGTGGAACGGGCGGCGGCGGACATTCTGCGTCTGACACGGGACGAGGGGTATCGCTTCCGGGAGATTGCGGTAGCCGCCCGGTCATTCTCCGCCTATTCCGATCTGGTCGAGGAGATTTTCCCCCGCTATGGCATTCCGGTTTTTTTGTCCGCTGTCAGCGATATTCTGCAAAAACCGATTCTGACCTTGATTACCTCCGCATTGGAGACCGTTTCCAACGGATATGAATACGACAACGTATTTCAATATTTAAAGACAGGCCTCACCGGACTTTCACCGGACGACGTGGATGTTCTGGAAAATTATGTGCTAACCTGGAACCTGCGGGGCAGTCGTTGGACGGCACAATCCGGCTGGACCATGCATCCCGGCGGTTACGGCATGTCGTTCACAGACCACGACCGCGCGCTGCTTGAACGGCTGAATACCCTGCGCCGTCAGGTGACCAAACCGCTGGAGCAGCTCCGGAAGCATCCCGATCAAACCGCGAGAGGGCAGGCCATGGCGCTCTACCGCTTTCTGGAGGATATCGGGCTTCCCCAGCGGCTGGAGGAGCGCACCGCCGCCCTGCGGGAGCGAGGGGAGCTGACTCTGGCAGAGGAGTATACCCAGCTCTGGGACATCCTGCTGGGCGGGCTGGAGCAATGTGCCCGCCTGCTGGGAGAGGAACCCATGGCGCTGGACGAATTTTCTCAGCTGTTCCGTTTGGTGCTGTCCCAGTATGATGTGTCTTCCATCCCGGTGTCCCTGGATCGCGTTACTGCCGGGGAGGCTCCGCGCCTGTCCGCAAAGAAGGTGCGCGCCCTGTTTCTCTTGGGCGCGGACGACAGCTCCATCCCTCAGGCCGCCGTGGCTCCCGGACTGTTTTCCGACGACGACCGGGACACGCTGGCGGAATTCGGTATCGAGCTCGCACCCCGTCTGGGCGACAGGCTCATCCGGGAAATGACCGTGGTCTACGTGACCTGCAATATCCCAGATTGCCGTCTGTCCGTGAGCTGGTCGGGGGGTGACGGAGCGCGTCCCTCCTTTCTGGTCAGCAGGCTGAGACGGCTGTTTCCTTCGCTTCCCATCACACAGGTCACGGGACGGGAGCTGCCGGAGGCCCCTCTCCCCGCGCTGGAGCGGGCAGGCCGGGATCAGCGCCTGTGGCCGTACCTGTCGAGACTCCCGGAGCTGGAACAGCCCCTCTCCCTGATGCGGGGCGCCACCCAAATGACCAGGCAAGCCCTCAGCCCGGCGGCGGTGGGCACGTTATACGGCGCTTCGGTACCGATGTCGGCCTCCCGGCTGGATCAGTTCCAGAGCTGCCATTTCGCCTATTTCCTGCGTTACGGCCTGAGAGCAAAGCCCCGGAGGCCAGCCGGATTTCAGGCACCGGAATACGGAACCTTTGTCCACTACGTGCTGGAGCACGTCCTGCGCCAACGCAGAGATGAGGGACTCCCCGATCCCAGTGCCGCCGTGCGGGAGACGGTAAACCGCTATATTGAGGAAGAACTGGGCGGATTGAGCGATCAGACGCCCCGATTCCGTTACCTCTTCGACCGGCTGATCCGATCGGTCAACACCATTGTGGAAAACGTGCTGGAGGAGCTGGAGCAGTCGGAATTTCAGCCCATTCAGTTCGAGCTTGGCTTCGGGCGCTCCGGCGACCTGCCTCCGGTGGAGGTGAGCGCGGATGGCCTCACTGTCAGTATCTCCGGTTTTGTGGACCGTGTGGACGGCTGGGTTCATGACGGCCGCCTGTATCTGCGGGTGGTGGATTACAAAACCGGGCGGAAATCCTTTGATTTCACTGACCTCTGGAACGGCATGGGACTTCAGATGCTGCTTTACCTCTTCACGCTGGAGCGGGAAGGATCCCGGTATTTCGGGCAGGAGATCGTTCCGGCGGGGGTGCTCTATCTGCCCGCCCGGGATGCGATTTTAAGCGGCTCCCGGGGCATGGACGAGTCCGCCCGAAAAAAGCTCATGGACGCGGAATTAAAACGCAAAGGAATTCTCCTGTCTGAGGAGGAGGTACTCGCCGCCATGGGCGAGCCACGCTTTCTTCCGGTGCAGGTGAGCGGCGGAAAACTGACTGGGGACTATCTGGTATCCGCGGAGCGGCTGGGCAAGCTGGGCCGCCGCGTGGACGCCATTCTGGAGGAGACGGTCCGGGAGCTGGCCGCGGGCAACATCAGCGCCGACCCCTTCTGGCGGGGTCCGGAGCATAACGCCTGCCAATGGTGCGACTTTTTTGCCGCATGCCATTTCGAGGAAGGGCGCGGGGGAGACTGCCGCCGTTGGCAAAGCGCGGTAAAGGCCAAGGAATTCTGGGGATTGCTGGAGCAGACCCCGCCCTCAACCGGGGAAGGGGTGTGATTGTATGGGCTTTCCTTTAACCGAATCACAGCGGGCGGCGGTGGAAAACCGGGGCGGCAGCCTGCTGGTATCCGCCGCCGCAGGCTCCGGCAAAACCCGGGTGCTGGTGGAGCGTCTGCTCAGCCGGGTGACCGGAGAGGGGCTGGATATCGACCGCTTTCTGGTCATCACTTACACCAAGGCCGCCGCCGCCGAGCTCCGCGCCCGCATTGTGGACGAACTGAACAGCCGTCTGGCGGAAACGCCGGAGGACGCGCATTTACGACGTCAGACCCTCCGGATTTATCAGGCTCAGATTTCTACCATCCACTCCTTCTGCGGAAACATACTGCGGGAGTGCGGGCATCTGGCGGATATCGACCCGGACTTCCGCCTTTGCGACGAGGGTGAGGCGCGGGTGCTTCAGGCGCGGGTGCTCAACGACCTGCTGGACCGCCGCTATGAGGACATCGACGAGAATGAGGGGTTTTCCTTGCTGACGGACACGTTCTCCGCCGGACGGGACGACTCCCGACTGTCGGAAATCGTACTGGACGCCTTCAGCCGGATTCAAAGCCACCCCCGCCCTCTCCGATGGTTGGACGAGCAGGAGAGCCTGTTCCAGCTTGATACGGTTTCCGACGTGTCGGAGACTATTTGGGGAAAACTGCTGCTGGAGGACGCCCGAAAGCAGACGCTCTACTGGAGCCGCCAGATGGAAACCGCCTTACAGCTTGCGCTGGAGGACGAGAAGATGGCGGAGAAATATGCCCCCAGTCTCACCGAAACCTGTGAAGGCTTGGAACGACTGCGCGAAGCGCTCCATACAGGATGGGATGCGGCCTGCGGCCTCACGGTTCCCTTCCCCAGGCTGGGCGCCATCCGGGGCACGGAGGGCTGCACGGAGACGGTGAAAATCATCCGGGAACGGTGCAAAAAACGGATTGGCAGGCTGGGCGAACGGTTCTCAGACACCAGCGCCGCCCTGCTGGAGGATTTGCGCCGGATGACCCCCGCTGTCCGCGCTCTGTTTGCGCTGATACGGGACTTCACCGCCGCATATGAGGGAGAAAAAAATCGCCGGAGCCTGCTGGATTTTTCTGATCTGGAGCATCGCGCCGTAGCGTTGCTGGCGGATGAACACGACCAGCCCACCGCGCTGGCGGAGCAGCTGGGGCGGCGCTATGAAGAGATTATGGTGGACGAATACCAGGACACCAACGCGGTCCAAAACGTCATTTTTATGGCGGTTTCCGATAGAGGAAATAAACTGTTTATGGTGGGTGACGTGAAACAGTCCATTTACCGGTTTCGATTGGCCGATCCAACCATTTTTTTAGGTAAATACAACCGTTTTGCCGACGCAAAGCTGGCACAGGAGGGAGAACCGAGGCGCATTCTCCTCTCTCAGAATTTTCGCTCCCGCCCGGAGGTGCTTTGGGGCACCAACGATGTATTTCAAAACATCATGTCACTGGAATTCGGCGAGATGGAGTACACGGAGCACGAGGCGCTGCATCCCGGCGCGGCCTTTGCCCCTGACGACCGCTACCGGGTGGAGTGCGACGTGCTGGACTGCCGAGGCAGGGATACCGGCGAGGAGGACAGCGCCGACAGGAACCTGATGGAGGCCCGGTTTGCCGCCCGCCGCATCCGCGACATGATCAACGATAGCTTTCCCGTTTCAAGCGGAGACGGCAGCGTCCGTCCCATCTCCCCGCAGGATGTGGCGATCCTCCTGCGCTCTCCCAAATCGGTTCTGCGCCACTACATCCAGGCGCTGGAGGAGCAAAATCTCCCCTGGGAGGCCGAAACCGAGAGCGATATCTTCGCTACTACGGAGGGCAGCGTGGCGCTGTCCTTTCTGCAAATCATTGATAATCCGAGGCAGGATATCCCCCTCATCTCGGTGCTCCGCTCCCCGGTATTTGCTTTTTCCGCCGACCGGCTCAGCCAGCTGCGGGCCCAGTCATCGGATACCGACTGCTACGGCGGCATTCTGGCAGGCGCGGAGCGCGGAGAACCCGACTGCGCGGAATTTCTTTCCGTGCTCAATCAGTTTCGGCTGGAAGCGGGAGAATTCAGCAGCCACAAGCTGATCTGGAGGCTGTACAGCCAGATGAATCTGCTGGGTATCTTCGGCGCTATGCCCGGCGGCGCGACCCGGCAGGACAATCTGTTGCAGCTTTATGAATACGCCCGCTTTTTTGAACACGCGGAGCACCGGGGGTTGTTTCAATTTCTGACTTGGCTGGGGCGGATGCGCGAACAGGGTAGCCTTCCCCTGACCTCCTCCGCCCTGGGTGGCGGCGGCGTTAAAATCATGAGCATCCACAAGTCGAAGGGGCTGGAATTCCCCGTCGTCCTGCTCTGCGGCCTGACCAGAAGGCTCAACCGGGACGACATGCGCCGTCCGGTGCTGTTTCATCCCACCTGCGGCATGGGTCCGATGTTTCTGGATCTGGATCGGATGCTCCGCTATCCCACGTTGGCTCATCAGGCGGTTGCCCTTCAGCTGGAGCGTGAGATGACGGCGGAGGAGCTTCGGGTGCTCTACGTCGCCATGACCCGCGCCAAGGAGAAGCTGATTCTCTCCTGCGCCCTGACCGGAGGCGCCGCCGATCTCCAGAAGCTGGCCGAGGACGCGGTGCGCCCCGTAGAACCCCAGGTGCTGGCCATGGCGGACTCAGTGGGTAAGTGGCTGCTCTATTATGTTCTGACGCGGCCCGATTCGGCATCACTGCGGGAAGACGCTGGACTGCCTCCTCCCTCCTGCGGGGAGTTCGGCGGCGCTGCGTGGGACATCCGTCTGGTTGACGGCAGCGCCTTCGCGGTTGGCACCTGCGTGAAACCAGAGTCTCTCGAACCGGATTTCGAGATACGCGCGGAGGATGCGGATTTCGCCGCGCTGCCGGAGCGTTTGAACTGGCGGTATCCGCACCAGTCTGTGGTGGACATTCCCTCCAAGCTGACCGCTACCCAATTAAAAGGCCGCGTTCCCGACTCGGAAGCCGCCGAAAACGCACTGCCTCTGACACGGGATCGAACACAGCCTCGCCTGCGGCGTCCCGATTTTGCCGTGGAGGCCATGGGACTGACCGCCGCGGAGCAGGGTGTTGCCCATCATCTGGCGCTGCAGTACATGGACTTTCAGAAAACCGGCTCTCTGGAAGAAATCAGCACCGAGCTCAAGCGTCTGACCGGCCAATGGCAACTCACCCCTCAGCAGGGGGCGGCGGTACGGCCCGATGTTCTTCTGAGTCTGTTTCAGTCGCCCCTCGGCCTGGAGCTGTGTGCCGCCGAAACGCTCCACCGAGAATTTAAATTTTCTCTGCTCACCCCCGCCAATGCTTTTTACCCCGAGGCGGGAGATGAAACAGTACTGCTTCAGGGTGTGATCGACTGCTGGTTTGAAACCGGGGCCGGACTTGTGGTGGTGGATTTTAAAACCGACCGCACCGTTCAGCCGGAGCTCTACCGCCCGCAGGTAGAAGCTTATGCCCGGGCACTGACGGAAATCACAGGAAAACCGGTCTGCCGCAGAATTCTCTACTACCTGATGAGTGGAACGGCAGCGGAACTCTGATGATAGCGAAAAAATCGAAAAAAAGGTTGCAAACAAATTTAATATGTGGTATCATTTTTTGTGCGCAATTATGAACCAGTTGGAGAAAGAGGTGAAAACCCATGAAGGAAGGCATTCATCCCAATTATAATCAAACCACAATCAAGTGCGCTTGTGGCAACGTGATCGAAACCGGCTCAACCCGGGCGGATATTAAGGTGGAAGTCTGCTCCAAGTGTCACCCCTTTTTTACTGGCAAGCAGAAAATGGTGGACACCGGCGGACGTGTCAGCCGCTTCAATAAGAAGTTTGGTCTTGGCTAATTAGCCTCCACTTTAATGAAAAAAGCTCATGTCGCTGGTACGGCATGGGCTTTTTTGCGTGTCAATGCTCATATACTAGCCATGATTCCATGCGCTTAATTCATCATGACGGGGGAGTTTATCATGCTTCATGCAATCGATGTAAAAACCATTGAACCCAACGTCTTTTCCCAAATCGGCGACCAGTGGATGCTGATTACCGCCGGAACCCACGAGAAGTGCAATACCATGACGGCCAGTTGGGGCGGCCTGGGCGTGCTGTGGGCAAAAAATGTGGCAACTCTCTACATCCGGCCTCAGCGCTACACCTATGAATTTTTAGAGGCAAACGGCACCTTTACCCTCAGCTTTTTTGGGGAAGACTATCGCAAGGAGCTGGCTCTCTGCGGCAGCAGAAGCGGGCGTGAGCTGGACAAGATCGGGCAGTGCGGCTTTACCGTGGAGATTTCGGACGATGGCGCACCCTATTTTGCTGAGGCAAAGCTGGTTCTCGTCTGCAAAAAGCTCTACTATCAGGATATTAATCCGGCAAATTTCTGCGATCCTTCTCTTGTGGAACATTATAGCAACAACGACTATCACCGGATGTACATCGGTGAGATCATTCAGGCACTGGGAAGCTGAACAGCTCCCGGCCGGGAGGTTTTATGGAACAAACAAGCACGGAACAGTCCGTCAACCGGGCGGTTTTAGTGGGCTTAAACGCCCACAGCCTGCCCGAAACAGATAACGCCACCGAGAGCACCATGGAAGAACTCTCCGCCCTGCTGGAGACGGCGGGCGGAACATCTCTCGGCATGGTACTGCAAAAAAAGGATACACCCGACGCACGCACCTTTATCGGCGAGGGCAAGATGGAGGAGGTCAGGGAGTTGGTGCGGGCATTGGGCGCCGACATGGTCATTTTTGACAACGATCTCTCCCCTTCTCAGCAGCGTGTGCTGACCGAGGAGCTCGGGGTTCAGGTCATGGACCGCAGCGCTCTCATTTTGGATATTTTCGCCCAGCGCGCCCGCACCAGAGAGGGACGTCTCCAGGTGGAGCTGGCGCAGTACCAGTACCTGCTGCCGAGGCTTACCGGTATGTGGGGTCATCTGGTGCGCCAGACCGCCAGCGGCGGAAAATCCCCCATCGGCACCCGCGGCCCCGGCGAAACTCAGCTGGAAACCGACCGCCGCCACATCCGCCGGAAAATTGCCAAGCTCCGGGAGGATCTGGAGGAAGTTCGACGGGTACGGGGCGTCCAGCGGGGACGCCGGGAGAAAAATGAGGTTCCCGTGGTAGCCATTGTCGGCTATACCAACGCAGGTAAATCAACGCTCCTCAACGCCCTGACCGGCGCTGATATCCCCGCCAACAATCGGCTGTTCGATACGCTGGACACCACCACCCGGACGCTGGAGATCTCCGACACCTGCACCGTACTAATTTCCGATACCGTCGGCTTCATCCGAAAACTGCCCCACCATCTGGTGGATGCCTTCAAGGCAACCCTAGAGGAATTGCGGTTTGCCGACCTGCTCCTTCACGTCATCGACATCTCCAACCCCGAATGGCGGGAGCATGTCCGTGTGGTGGAAGCCTTGGTTGAGGAATTGGGCGCGGAACAGACTGCTTGTATTGAGGTGTTCAACAAGGCCGACCTCTACATCGGTGATATTCTTCCCCACGGTGAAACGATCGTCACCGTCTCGGCAAAATCAGGGCGCGGTCTGGAGGAACTGCTGGGCACCATCGGCAATCGGCTGGATCAGGGTGTAAGCCGCGTGACGCTCCGGCTTCCCTACGACAAGGGAGCCGTTTTGGATATGCTGTACCGCGAAGCGAAGGTGGAGCAGGTGGACTATGCCGACGTGATTGTGGTCACCGCAGTCTGTACCGGAAAAACGCTGGGTAAGGTAGCGGAATATGTAACCTAAGAGGAGAGAATCGCCCCATGACGGAATATTTAATCCCCACCGGCCCGGGCGAGGCTGAATTTGAGGAGAAACGCTCCCGCTTTCTCGGACATGTCCTTCCTGTGGACAGTGAATCTGAGGCCCGCGCGCATATTGAGACAATGAAAAAACGGTATCATGACGCCCGGCACAACTGCTGGTGCTATCTGATCCGAAACGGCGCCGTCCGCTATTCCGACGACGGCGAGCCTCAGGGAACCGCGGGGCAGCCAATGCTGGAGGTGTTTCAGCGGGAGGGCGTGACCAACGTGTGCTGTGTGGTAACCCGCTACTTCGGCGGAATTCTGTTAGGCGCGGGGGGCTTGCTCCGCGCCTATACCCGTTCCGCCAAGGACGCGCTGGACGCCGCCGGAATTTCCGTGGTGCGCCGGTGGGTGGAGGTGTCAGTTACCTGTCCCTATTCCCTCTTTGAGCGGATCAAGCTGGAGGTGGAATCGTTCTCCGGACTTCTGGAGGAGCCCGTCTTTTCCTCCGACGTGACCATACGCGCCCTTCTGTCTGAGGGGCAGGTGGATGACTTTTCCCGTCGGATCACGGAGCTCTCCGCCGGGAGCTGCTCCGTGGCGGCCATAGGCGAAGCTTTCCGGGGCGCGCCAAGAAGCAAAACCGATTTCCGATAAAATTCCAGTAAAAAAATCAAAAATAAAAAGGGTTTTTTGATCATTAGGGAGTATAAGAGCTATATAGGAATGACAGGCGCATTTGCGGCGGGCGCAACTCTATCCGGAAAGAAGTGAGCAGATGACCATTCGTGAGCAGACGGAGCAGCGGGAACTGGAATCTCTGTCCCCCTTTGCCTGCCGGGCGGCTGACTCCAAAGGGCGGATGCACCCGCTGGAGCCATGCCACCTGCGAACCTGCTTTCAGCGGGACGCGGATCGAATCGTCCACTCCAAGGCGTTCCGACGCCTGACCCATAAAACACAAGTGTTTCTTCGTCCGGAAGGAGATCACTATCGCACCCGCATGACGCATACATTAGAGGTAGCCCGAATTGCCCGCACCATGGCCAGAGGACTGCTTCTCAACGAGGATCTGACCGAGGCCTGCGCCTTGGGGCATGATCTGGGACATACGCCCTTCGGCCACGCGGGTGAGCGCGCTCTGAACGAAATCATGAGCGGCGGCTTCCGCCACAATGAGCAGTCACTGCGGGTTGTGGATGTGCTGGAGGACGGGGGAGAGGGTTTAAATCTCTGCCACGAGGTGCGGGAGGGTATCCTCTGCCATACCAAAGGGCGCCAGGCCAAAACCCTGGAGGGACAGATCATTCGCCTGGCTGACCGCATCGCCTATATCAACCATGACATTGACGACGCGCTCCGGGGCGGCATCATCTTTCCGATGGATATCCCGGTGGAGCTGTGCAGCCGGCTGGGGTTTTCCCACGGAAGCCGTATTGACAATCTGGTGGCAGACGTCATTGAATCCAGCTGCGGGCAGAACCAGATCACGCAGTCTCCGGAACACCAGGAGGCCATGGAGGAGCTACGCAAATTCATGTTCAAAGCAGTTTACCGTAATCCTGTGGCAAAAGGGGAAGAGGGGAAGGCGGAAGCCTTGGTGAAAACGCTGTTTGAGCATTTCGCAAAGAAACCCGATCTGCTGCCCAAGGATTTTCAGGAAATCCGCGTCAAAGAGGGCGCGGAGCGTGCTTCCTGCGATTACATCGCCGGAATGACCGATAAATATGCGGTGGAACTCTTCGAAACTCTCTTCATTCCCCATGCTTGGGCGGTAAAGTAGCTTTTTTGAGCAAGAAATAAGTATAAGTCGCAGGATGAGGGGGGAGTATATGGCTATCCCGCAACATTTCATCGACGAATTGACAGCAAGGGCCGATATTGTTGAAATTGTGGGTGATTATGTACCCTTGAATCCAAAAGGAGGAAGCTGGTGGGGTCTGTGTCCCTTCCATGCGGAAAAATCACCTTCCTTTCATGTCGTCCGTGAAAAACAGATGTACCACTGCTTCGGCTGTGGCAAGGGCGGCGGCGTCATTAACTTTGTGATGGAGATGGAGCGTCTAAGTTACCCTGACGCGATTCGTGTGCTTGCCGGAAAGCTCGGTCTTCCAGTTCCGGAGGATGAGGACAACGGCGATCAGCGAAAGCACCGTGCTCATTTGCTGGCGCTGAACCGCGACGCGGCGCGGTTCTATTACGATCAACTGAAAAACCGGTCGGGCGCACGGGTGGAGGATTATATCCGCCAGCGGCGGATCGCCCCAAAAACCGCCACCCGCTTTGGTCTTGGTGCCGCGCCCGACGCTTGGGACGAGCTGATACGGGCCATGACCGAACGCGGCTATGAAAAACGGGACTTGCTGGACGCGGGACTTGCTGTGACCAACAAAACAGGCGGCCTCTACGATAAATTCCGGAACCGCCTGATGCTCCCTGTGATTGATCTCCGGGGGGACGTCATCGGCTTTACCAGCAGGGTCATGGACAATTCCACACCCAAATATCTGAATACACCGGAAACGGAATTATTTCGAAAACGAAGCATACTATACGGATTGAACTATGCCAAAACCACCAAACGGCCAAACCTCATTTTAGTGGAGGGTAATATCGATGTGATTACCCTGCATCAGGCCGGCTTTGACAATGCCGTGGCCACCATGGGTACGGCACTCACCGAGGAGCACGCCCGCATGCTCGCTAAATATTCCAAAGAACTGGTCATTTGCTACGATAACGATCCCGCCGGTAAGGACGCCACCCAGCGTGCTCTGGCAATTTTGAAACACGCGGAGTTTAATGTGCGGGTATTGCAGCTGCCCATGCGGCGCAATGAGACGGGAGAACTGGTGAAGCAGGACGCGGATGACTTCATCAAAAACCACGGAGCGGCCGCCTTTGAGCGGCATCTCTCCGAAAGCGAGGAGAAAAACGATTACCGCCTGGGAACCCTGGCTCAGAATTATGATCTCACCGGCGACCAGGGGCGGCTGGAATTTTTGAAAGCGGCCGTCGGACTGATTGCGGGATTGGACAGTTCCATTGAGCGCGAGATTTACGGAGGCAAGGCGGCGGCCATCGCGGGCGTAACCGGCAACGCGGTGGCTCATGAGGTGGAGCGCCAACGTAAGACCCAGTTCCGGCGGGACCGGCGTCAGGAGGAGCGAAAGTATCTGGCTCCCACTGTCAATCTTCAGCCCAAGCAGCGGGAACTGCGGTATAACAACATCCGCTCCGCTATGGCGGAGGAGGGTATCCTGCGGCTGATGCTGCTGGATCCAACCCTGTTTCGCGGGATACCGGACCTGACAGGGCAACGGTTTTCCGCTCCGCTGCTGGGCAAAGCCTTTGACCTGCTGAAAGACAGGTGGGAGCGGAGTCTGGACGCCGGTTTAATGAACCTTCAGGGTGAGATGACCTCCGAGGAGATGAGTCATTTGGTTCATATCGCAAGCAAGCCGGAGTCACTGGCTAACGGCAGGCAGGCGCTTGCCGACTACATAGGTATCATAGACACGGAAACGCTGAAACAGGCGGGAAGCGGTGATGCCGATCCACTGCTGGCGGCGTGGGAGATGTTTCAAGAGAAAAAGGCTATGGAGGAAAAACGATGAGCGTAAAAAAAACAGGAAACCTTACTTTGGAAAAGTCTGTACCGAATCTTACCCTGGAGAAGAAGGCAAACCTCAGCAAGGAGGAAAAGCTGGAAGCGGGTAAAAATGAGATCATGAAAGTGGTCGAAGGGATTGCGGGTGCGGAAAAGCTGGCGGAACTACTGGAAACCGGCAAAAAGAAGGGTAAACTTTCCTCCGGAGAGCTGTTAGAGGTTTTGGAGGAGCTCGAGTTGGAAAGCGAGCAGATGGATAAAATTTATGATACCATGGAAAATCTGGGCATTGAGACCGCCAGTGAGGATTATCTTCCCGATCTGCCGGACGATGTCGATCCCCCCATTGAAGAGCTTGAGGAACTGCAGGAGGAGGAGATCGTCGATCCCAACACGCTTGTGGACTCCTTCGGCATGGATGATCCTGTCCGCATGTACCTCAAGGAGATCGGAAAAGTGAACCTGCTCTCCTCCGATGAGGAAGTGAATCTGGCTATGGCCATGGGTGCGGGCACCGTGGCCCTGGAGCAGCTGGATCATCCTGAAGAGGAACTGGATGATGCGACCCGTGCCGAGCTGGAGAAGCTGACGGATAAGGGTGACGCCGCAAAGCAGCGCCTGGCAGAGGCGAACCTGCGGCTGGTGGTTTCCATTGCCAAGCGTTATGTAGGCCGAGGCATGCTGTTTCTGGATTTGATTCAGGAGGGAAATCTTGGCCTCATCAAGGCTGTGGAGAAATTTGACTACACAAAGGGCTATAAATTTTCGACCTATGCGACGTGGTGGATTCGCCAAGCCATCACCCGTGCCATTGCCGATCAGGCCCGCACCATCCGTATCCCTGTCCATATGGTGGAAACCATCAATAAAGTCATCCGGGTGTCTCGTCAGCTGTTGCAGGAGCTGGGACACGACCCTTCCCCCGAAGAAATTTCAGAGGAAATGAATATGCCCGTGGACAAAGTACGGGAAATTTTGAAAATTGCTCAGGAACCCGTCTCTCTGGAGACTCCCATCGGGGAAGAGGAAGACTCCCATCTGGGCGATTTTATTCCCGACGAGGACGCCTCCGAGCCCTCGGAAGCGGCATCCTTCACCCTGCTGAAGGAACAGCTGGTGGAGGTGCTGGGAACTCTGACCCCCCGTGAGGAGAAGGTGCTTAAGCTCCGCTTTGGTATTGAAGACGGGCGCACACGGACTCTGGAAGAGGTCGGAAAGGAATTCAATGTCACCCGGGAGCGCATCCGCCAGATTGAAGCAAAAGCGCTGCGCAAGCTCCGCCACCCCAGCAGATCCAAAAAATTGAAGGATTTTTTGAACTGAGCCCCTAAATAGAACCTTATAAACCTGAAAAAAAAATGGCGTGATGTGCTTCGGCATATCACGCCGTTTCGCTTACTCCGGCTTCACAGGAAGCGGTTCCTTCTGCACAGTGTCATTATGGTTTCCCGGGCACATACTCATAAGCCACCTTGTTACTGTATAGAGTCAGAGTGACATCTTTCTTCCATCAAAATTTATATTTGTGCTTCCATTTCAAATATTATTGACCGTTTTAAACAAAATAATGACAGGGGGACTGACTATGGAACTTCACTTTGACGCGGTGTACTATGAACCGCAGGTCCTGGACTATTTGCTCGGAAAACAACTGCATGAAACGTATCAAGCTCTGCCATGGATTGAGGTTGAATCCCATAACCGCATTCCTGAGTTGAGTGCCGCCGGAAATAGAGACTTTCCAAAGCTCAAGCAGCACCTGATCCTCGGGATTCGCAAGACGCATAAATATGTAGAAAACCACAAGGTCTCTGACTGGCTGGTGCCATACACTTCCTCCGGCTGCCGTGCCATGTGCCTGTACTGTTATCTGGTGTGCAACTACAACAAATGCTCGTACCTGCGCCTGTTCGTCAACCGAGAGCAGATGATGAATCGGCTTCTGAAAGCGGACGCTGCCGCGCCTGCGCCGCAGACATTTGAGATTGGCAGCAACAGTGATCTAATTCTGGAAAACGTGGTGACGGGCAATCTGCCGTGGACGATTGAGTGTTTTAGCCAGGAAGGACGCGGTCATCTGACCTTTCCCACTAAGTTTGATATGGTGCAGCCCTTGCTGAATCTCGACCACAGAGGCAAGATCATCTTCCGCATGAGTGTGAACCCAAGTGAGATCATCCAGCGGGTGGAATATGGCACTTCGCCGTTGGACACACGGATTCGAGCCATTAACGATATGGCGGAAGCAGGATATCCGATTGGCCTTCTGATCGCTCCGGTCATCCTGCTGCCCAACTGGAAACGGATGTACGGTGAGCTCATCGAGAAGCTTGCGGACGAACTTTCCAGCAAAGTCAAGCGGGACGGCTTCATCGAAATCATCCTTATGACTTACAGTTTCGTGCAGAACGCCATCAATACCGAGGCGTTCCCCAATGCAGTGCCCATTTTTGACCATTCGCTTATGACCGGCCGGGGGCGAGGCAAATACTGCTACCGGAGCGAGGTTCGCGAGGAAGCGGAAGCCTTTCTGAATGATCAGATCAACCGCAAGTTGAATATGCCAATCCTCTATATTGCATAAGGTCTCTTTGAAGAAATAGCACTGTCCATCACGGCTCAAGTCCTGGGCAGTTTTTACTTTGTCATGAAGGGTGAATGTCTGCCTAATATTGTAAACCATTGCACACTTCGCACACAGGATCATAGCATTACCCCTACAACTGCGATGCCCGGACAAGCCTGCATATAAAGGCTTTCTGGGCATGATTTGTTTAGCATCACCGGAATGACGTAACTATTTTATGATAATTGATCAATATTACATATATATTGTTACTTAAGATCCTTATTTTTCTGCGATTATACTAATTTACAGTTTAAATAGTAAATAATATAATTGAAGTATATTGTAGGAATTCCTCACATGCTGAAACCTACAGGAAACCAATCAATCATTGGAGGAAAAATATATGGGAAAATATCAGGTCAGTTCCACTTCGAATTCGCTGAAAGCAGTGGTCGAAGGGGCTTTCACACCGGCAGACGCAGCAGGATACGTTGATGCATTCAAAAAAGAAGTAGCAAAAATTAATCCCAAAACCTGCAAACTAACGGTTGATGCCTCTAATTTAGCTATTTCAGGCGCCGATATGGCTGAGGTCTTAAAAAACATCCTCAAATTGTATAGTGATACAGGTTTTCATAAAGTCGAATTTTTAGCAGGAAGTAATACGGTACTTAAAATGCAGCTGCGCAGACTTTCCAATTCAACGAGCCTCGAAGTTAATATTATATAATTTTATAAAATCAATGCCGTGTGGCAGCGGAGGAACCGCTGATGAAATCGACCGGGGGGATCGTCCTGCCGCAGATTTTCTTTGATTTGTGCCTGGAATACTCGTTTATATGCAAAGAGTGATGCGAGCTTTCTTCCATAGATTCAAAAAATCTGCTTACAGTGCAGTCAGCTGTGGTGTAATTGACAGTTCCCTGTTTCAAAGGGGAAACATATATTTGTTTCCCCTTTGAATATTTTGAGATGATTATGGGTGATTATAGATGATAAAAGTCAATTTAAAAGGGATTACAGTTTATCATGGAGAAAAAATTGTTGACAACGCACCATACATCAATCATTTTAAAACGATTGGAAAAGATGTTGAACATTTTTTAACAAAAGTAATAGGACGCAAAAAAAGATTTCTGATCAGCAAGGAGAAGGAAAATTCTCTGACAATGGCTCTGGCCGCGACAAAACAGGTCTTGCTGCAAACAGGGCTGAATGGTTCCGATATAGATATGATTATATACTCCAGTGTTTTGCCCGAATATACCATTCCGCCATGCTCTATTCATGTTCACAATGCAATCGGTGGAAAGAAGCAATGCACTTGCTTTGATATCAATGTCAACTGTGCCGGAATGACGTTATGCCTTGACCAAGCCTCAAAGTTGATGGCAATGACAGATTCCATCAAGAAAGTTCTCATTGTAGGTGCCGACTACATGAATTTAATTATTGACCCGGATAACGAACTTACTTACGGTCATTATGGTGACGCGGCCTGCGCAATTATATTAGAAAAAACGGAGGACTCCTGCGGTGTTCTTGGTTCAATTTGTAATGTGAATTCGGGAGAATGCCAAAACATCCTGTTTCCTGCCTGCGGTTTCTCCAAAGTAGAGCAAACGAATGACAAAAAGGACTGGCTTGTTGATTGGAAGCCCTTTGAAAATACATCCCTCGTGTCAGCTTCTGAAAATATGAAATCATTGCTTGCGGAAAACAATTTGAAGGTCGAAGATGTGAAGATGTTTTGTTTATCACAGTATGCCTTGTGCAATGTTGAATCGCTCAGAAGTTTATTGGAAATTAATGAATCGAAAAGTATATTTATCGGTGATCAATATGGTTACACAGGAACCAGCAGTCCTTTTATTGCATTATATGAATCAATCAAGAGTGGGATTGTCCAAAAGGGTGATTATGTGATGTTCTGGACCATAGGCGGCGGGTCAGAAAACATTGCGGTTCTTTTTAAATATTAAATTTTCTTTCACCGTGAAAGCCCACCAGTTTTCTTGGCATAAAAAAGTTCTGAAGAACCGTGTATTGCCGGTTCTTCAGAACTTTTTGAATTATTTCAGTTTAGATGTTGACGTTATGATAAGCTCAATGAAACTGCACGATCATTACATCAGATTCTCGATAAAGCGCATCAGAATGGTTGCAACCTGAGCGCGTGTGGCAGTATCCTGTGGGGCCAGAGTACTGTTGCCCATGCCCTTAATTAGCCCATTGTCAACGGACCAAAGCAGTGAATCAACCGCCCAGTCCGATGTGCTGTCGGAATCATCAAAACCGCTGATACCGGCATCGTCACCGACCTCTGTGTCCAGATCTTCATAAGCGGCATAGCGATACATAAAGGACGCCATCTGCTCTCTGGTCACAGCCGTGTCAGGATCAAATTGATTGTCACCGATGCCGTTAATTACCCCATTTTCGCTGCCCCAAATGACTGCGTCTTCATACCAGCTGTCTGACACAACATCCGTAAAGCTGTTGCTGGTAGTTACATCCGGTTCACCGGCAAGGCGGTAAAGAACAGTCACGAACATGGCTCTGGTCATGGAAATGTTCGGCTCAAAGGTGGTACTGCCGGTTCCCTTCATCAGTCCTGCATCCACGACATATTTGACCGCTTCATAGTACCAGTCGGTGGAGGAAATGTCTTTGAATTTAGAAACAGAGACGCTGTCATCGTCGTCATCGCTGCTGCTTCCACCACTGCTGCTACCGCCACTACTACTGCCGCTGCCGCTGCTGTGATGGCTGCTGCTGGAAGAGGAGGACGTAAAATCAATTGACGAGTCGGTTGCAACGGATGCTCCGTCTGTCGTATTGACATATACAACGTAAGTATTAGATGAAGTTAATTGGCCCGTTGTAATCGTTGTGGAAATTTTTCCACCGGAGGTTGCTTGAACCTGCTGCATTGCGACCAGGCTTGTATCAGTTTTGTTTACCACCCGGACCGTATAACTGGTCCCGCTTGTAAAGCCAGTGCCGGAAATGGTCACCACTCCGGATTTATACGTTCCAGAAACTGAGATACTGGACGCCAGAGCCGAAGTCAGGCATGACAAACACAGCAAAAATACAAGCAAAAGGGACATCATTCGCTTGTGCATAATACTCATCCTTTCCGGGTTAGTTTGCCGTTGCAGTGGCATATTCTTCTACATCCAAGGTCGAAGCAGTCAGGTCAGGAATGCCGTTTGTCAGCCATGTGGCAATGGCAGTTCCTGATGTTTGGTAGGATACCGTTACAGTTTTGTCACTGCCAGTCAATTCAATGATCACGACAGAAACCTTGGCGCTTGTACCACTGCCGGAGGTGAACTGCACAACCAGATAGTCTCCAGCCAAATTATCGGACTTGGTGCCGCCGATGGTAATGTCACGGGTATAGCCAGCGCCGCCTGTAGATGCCGTACCAATAGAAAGAGTATAGTCCGAAGCGATATTATCCGCTGTGATCTCAAGGCTGACATATTTGACAACCGCCTCGGTTGCAGTGATGATTTCATAAACAGTCACATACTGGCCTTCGGTAACCGCGATATCGCCGCCACTGGTGAATGCACTGTAGTCGGAAACAGTGCTGTCTGTGGTCAGGCCAGTAACCTCTGTACTGCCAATTGTGTAGACAAGGGAATCGTCCTCGCCAACGGTATCATTAACG
>JAGFXR010000016.1 GCA_017861365.1 Oscillospiraceae bacterium
CAAAACGACTCTTCCCAAACGGGATAGAAGTGAAAGGGAAAATCGCCGCCTCCTGCGGTTCCGGGAGGGAGGTGAATTATTCTTGGAGCTTACAGCATCCCAAAAGAAGACCGTCAGGCATCAGTTTGACAGCTTATGCAGAAAGGTGCTGCGCGGAGAAGCCCGGGACTACATACGCGAATTGTCCAGACTGTCCGAGCGCGAGGTATCCTTTTCTGAGCTGTCGGAGGAACAGATGGAGCGGTTATGCGTGCCGGACGAGTATCCCTCTGAGCTGTACCATTTCAGCGTTCAGGGCTATCCTATCGCGATTCGAGACGACCGGCTTGCCGAGGCCTTGTCCGCCTTGCCCGTTGAGCAACGCGAAGTCGTGCTTCTGGCCTATGTTCTCGACATGAACGACCGGGAAATCGCGGAAAAGCTGAATGTGGTCCAGCGCACTGTCCAGTACCGGCGGACAAGCTCTATTAAAAAAATGAGGGAAAAAATGATGGAGGTACAGACCCATGACGGAAAAACAGACTAAACCTTCCTCTTTGCTGCCCTACACGACCATCGAGGCGGCCGCCTCCGGAGATGTGGACGCGATCAACGCCGTTTTAAAGCACTATGAGCGATACATTGCGGCTATTGCCACAAGAACCCTCTACGACGAAAATGGCGGCCCGCACCTCTGCATCGACGAGGCAATGAGGAGAAGGCTGGAAACCAAGCTGATTACCAGAATCCTCAAGTTTGATGTCAGCAGGATAGCATAGTTTCCTGCCCATGCGGGGGCGTGCACCCTTTCCACGTCCCTACCATGGGCACCCCGTATCCGCGGGGAAAGGTTCTTTGCACACGAAAAGCGCCTTTCCCGGCTGATACACAGCCCTTAAACATGTTCTTTGACAACGCGCTGTGCGCTGTATATGGCAGACGGATACGAAAGCGGTTGGAAGCGAGCTGTTCGGCATATGCGCCAGGATGCCCGTCAGGGCGGAGCGAGTAACATGTTGCCGTAAGATGCGCGTGGCTGCGCTAAGGTCAGGACCTTCCACCGTACAATGAGACTCCCGCGTCGGGCGCCCTCAAAGCGCTGCGCGGCGTACCCACAAGCATGGGCCGGGGTGAGATTCCCGTGGAGCGGCGCCAGCCGCCATCCGTCTTTGCCAATTTTTCTATTCCACCGAAAAATTCACGGTTTTTTGCCGGATTGAATTGATCGGATCGGAATAAAACCGCTCCATAAAATCATGTCCCCACGAGACATTTCCGAGCGGCGGAGATGATTTTATGGAACTGTTTTAATGAAGCAAAACAGTTATCGCCGCATTTGCATGGCTTATCAAAAAAAGGCGGTAATCAAAACCGTACTAAAATTGAGGTGAAGACGATTGACAAAACTATTCCGGAACAAACTCTTTGTCGGAGCGATGTGTCTCCTGTTGGCAGGAATTCTTGCTTTTTTCCTGCTTCCCCGGCTGTATGGCGCGCAATCCTCCACGGTGGAAATCCTGAAGCTTAAACAGACTGTGGAATGCGGTGTCACGATTACCGAGGATATGTTGACCATCGCGGAGGTCGGCTCTTACGGGCTGCCGGATAATGTCGTGACGGACAAATCCGAAATCATCGGCCTCGTCGCGGGAAGCAGAATCTACGCCGGAGAATATCTCTGGCGTGACCGCTTTTTGACGCAGGAGGCTTATGAGCAAACTGAGCAGCAGGCCGGCTATGGACTTTCTGATGGGACATATCTTCTCACGGTTGCCTTGCCGTCTGAATCCTCAGGCCTTGCTGGTATTCTCCGGGCGGGTGATACCGTGGACGTTTATGGCTACACCGACGAAAGCGGCTCCGCTGTCGTCAGCGAAGCGCTGACCGCTGTTACTGTATATCGGGTGCTCAACAGCAAGCTGATATCTCTGGATGATCTGGATGCCAAACTTGCGTCAACCCCTGACGCCGACCCGTCGGATTACGACTTTGCCCCCGCCTATGTCGTATTCATTGTAACGGAGCAGCAAGCGAAGGTACTGATCGGTCTTGAAAAGGACGAGACGCTTCATCTGACACTGCGGGAAACGGGGGTGCAGCCATGAGCCTCTGTGCCGTCTGGGGTGCACCGCAGTCGGGAAAAACCACCCTTACGGTCAATCTCGCCTATGCCGTCAGCCAGGGCGAAAAATCCGTGTGCCTCATATCCCCCACATCATACAGCGAGCTTTCCGCTTTCCTTGGTATTAACATCCCGGAAAAACAAAGCTTGTATGCGGCGCTCCGGGGTGGCGAGGGTATCCGGCAATGCGTCTTCAAAGTAGACGAGCTGCTATATATCCTTGCCGCGCCGGTGACGTCAGATGCCTTTAACGGCGGAGATTATACGGGAGAGCAGGTCAAAGCCCTGCTGGAAGTGGCGGAAAGCACATTTGACGCCGTAATTGTGGACTGCCCCTCTGATCTCAGCAATTTGTTTTCCGCATGGACATTGAACCGGGCGGATATCGTCATCCTGAATACCGGTGGCCGGAGCGCGTGCGTTATGTGGTATGCGGCCAATAAAAAGGCTCTGCAGGCCATAGAACACAAGGCCGTTCGTGTCAGTTCGGAGGTCACGTCTGATTTTGATTATGACGCGATGTATCAGCTGCTGGGCTGTATGCCGGACATCCGCGTTCCATATGTCCGGGAGGCCGCTCTTTTGCAAAACGAGAGCAATTATTTATATGAACTGCCCGGAAAAAAAGGATGGGCATATGCCAGAGCAATCAATCAGCTCTACGAGGTGATCACACTATGACTATAACGGCGTATGAATTTCTTTCCATCCTGCAAGCGGCAGAGGCTTTTCCGGAACAGGGGCCGGAAAGCAACGGTTTTAATTATCAGAAGCTCCTTGAAAAGGTGCGCTCCGTCATTGCGGAAAAGCATTCGACGGAGCTTTCTTCTGCCCTCGGCAATATAGACGCCGCAAAAACCCTGAAAACGCTCATTCTCAAATACTGTGTGGAAGCCCTTGCAGGGCAAGAGTTTGATCAGGCGGGGCTTGTCGAAAAGATCTATCAGGATATGGCAGGCCTCGGTATCCTCACCGAGTATCTCTATGATCAGGACGTGGAGGAGGTCAATGTCAACGGGTACAGCGTTATTGAAATCAACTACCCTGACCATATCAAGTACCTGTACGACACAGAGGCATTCCCAACCCCCACGGCGGCGCTGGATATTGTGAAGCGCATGGTACGCATGGGCGGAATGCTCTTGGATGCGCAGACGCCGCGTGTGGACAGTTTTATTGGAAACGGTACGCGAATATCAGCCATGATTCCGCCCGCAGTACCGCATGACCGTAGCGTAATCGCTTCTATCCGAAAACAGAGCCAAAGCACCATTACCCGCGAACAGCTTTTATCCTCCGGTTCCGCATCATCGGACATGCTGGACTTTCTCACACTTTGCCTGTGCAACGGGATCTCGATTGGGCTTGCCGGCGGCACGGGCTCCGGTAAAACCACCGATGAAGCGTTTCTTCTGAACGAATATATTCGCGGGAATGACGACTACAATAACCGCGTGTTTGTCATTGAAGATAGCCGGGAGCTAAACCTTACCGACTACGACGCGGAAAACGACCGCCCGGCCAGAGTGCTTTACACCGTGACAAAAGACCCGCCCAATCCCATTACCATGCTCGACCTGATCGTCAGCTCCCTGCGGTTTCACCCGGCGCTGATCGTTCCCGCCGAGGTTCGGGATGCCGCCGCATATCAGGCGGCGGTTGCCGGACAGACCGGGCATACCATTTTGACCGCTTTTCACGCCGACAATGCCCATGATGCGTACAGGCGGCTGGTTTCCATGTGCCATTTGGCACAGACTGGCCTTTCGGATGAACTGCTTCTGGAAATGTGCGTGTCGGCTTGGCCTGTTATGGTATATAAAAAACAACTTAAAGACAATTCCCGCAAATACATGGAAATCTTTGAAGCGACAGGCATTGAAAACGGACGGCTCAAAGGTCAAATGCTGTATCAGTTTGTTATCAGCAGGACGGAACGCGACGAGCGCGGGCGTGTGGTGAAGGTCCATGGCTCCCATCAGAAGGCAGGGGCAATTTCCCCGGAATTGCTTGGTCGTTTACGCGACAACGGAGCATCGGAAGCGGCGCTTTACCGACTGTTCCCGGAGGTGAAAGACAAGTGACAACAATCAACCTTACATATCTTGCCGTGTTCTTACTTGTAAGCGCGGCATTTTTTCTTGTTGGCGGCCTTGACGAAAAAATTGCGGCGGAGCTTAGGCGCGGGAAAAAGGCCGGGACCCTCCGGCTCCGAAAACGGACGCCGCTTACACGCCTCGTGCGGCTGGAAGAAAAGCGCCGCAGGCTGATTGCGGAAGCACGGATGCCAAGGCCGATTTTCTGGCTCCTGACCATCCTTGGCGCTGCCGGCGGCGCAGCTGTCGGTAGGCTTTTCTTTTCCCACGTATTTTTCTCCGTCATAGTCGGCGTTCTCGGCGCAATCAGTCCGATATGCTATCTCAGTTTCAAACTGATGAATGCCAAAAGCCGACGTGTAGAGAAGCTGCACTCGTCCATGCTCATTCTTTCTAATTCCTACATTGTAACGGAAGACTTGATACAGTCCGTTTATGACAATCTTCAGGTACTGGAATACCCTGCCCCATTCCGAGACTTTCTTACTTACGTCAGTCTCATTGACAGTAATATTAAAACCGGCTTACGCCGCATGGAAGCACAGGTGAACAACGACTACTTTTCTCAATGGGTAAACGTGTTGATTCTCGCCCAAGACGATCGAAGCATGAAATATGTCACCATGTCCGTTGTGGACGCCATGTCCGACATACATCAGGCGCAGCGTGAATCCGACACGGCTATGTACGTCATCTGGCGCGAGTATTTTACGGTTCTGTCCCTGATCTTTGCCGCACCCCTCATTTTTCGCGTTCTCATGAAGGATGCCTATACCGTCCTCGTTACAACGATGCCGGGACAGGTTTTGCTGACGTTGCTACTTGCCGCGGTGGTGTTCTCGCTGGTTAGGGCCTACCGGCTGGGCAAGCCGCTGCTGATATAAGGGGAGTGTGACATGACAATCGGATTCACCCTGCTTCTGATTGCCGCGCTGCTGTTTGTCGGGATGAAAACGGTCTGCTCGGCGGCAAACGGACACTCCTTTGCCGGGCGCCGGACGCTTTCAAAAATCTCCAGATGGGAGCGCAAATCAACCGACGTATGGATGATCTTTCCGCTGAAGCAGCTTCTGGCTGTTGCCAAGCGTTTTGTATTCTTTGATGCAAACGAACGGTCAAGACTCAACAGTAACCTGGAAAAGGCCGGGCTTTCCATCACGCCGCAGGAATATACGGCCCAAAAGTATCTCGCCGCTGCTGCGGGAATCAGCCTGACAGTGTTGTGCTTCATCTTCCATTTTTACTTTGGCGTACTTCTCACCCTGCTTGCGACGGCGTTTGCCCTGATGAAGCATCGTGATACCATAAGCGCAAAAATCCAAAAGAAGGAGCTTGCTGTCTTACAGGAAATGCCCCGGTTTGCCCGGACGCTATGCCGAAGCCTGCAAAGCGACCGCGATCTGCACAATGTCATCAGCGCATATCGAAAGGTTGCGGGGCCGGAATTGGCCGTCGAACTGGATATCCTGCTGGCCGAAATGCAGTCCGGCAATGTTCAAAGCGCCCTTGCCCATTTTGAAAACCGTCTCGGCTCACCTGATGCGTTCAGGCTGTGTGGGGCACTAAGGGATATGAGCATGGGCATCGACCAAACGGCGGCGCTCTCCTACATAGCCGATGATATGTCGCGTGCGGCCAAAGAAAACATAAAAAGGGAGCTTTCTTTGAGGCCGGGGAAAATGCGCCGAACGTATTACCCGGCCATTGCTGTCTGCATTGCCATGATTCTGTATGTCCTCGTCGTGTACGTTATCCGTAACCTAAACAATTTATTTTAAGGAGAAAAAAGCATGAAAAAAATGATTCAATTGATCCGTAACAAGGTAAGAAATGTCGGCGTCAGGGCGGTGGCGGTTCTGGCCGACAACAGGGGCGATCTTGCCACAAACACCATTGGCGCCATCATCGTGGGTGTGGTCGTCGTCGGACTGCTGATTGTGGCCATCAATCAGTTCTTCCCGGATTTCTTCTCGGACATGTTTGAGCGTATGGCCGATAAGCTCAACAGCAACTGGTAAGGAGGGGTGCGGCATGGCGGTTATTAAAAGGCTGAGAAATCTGCTGCAGGAAAAAAAGGGCGACGAGGCGGTTTCTTTTCTCATGACAACCGCCATGCTTGTCCTCATCTTCGCGGTGCTGGTTTCCGGCCTGATCTACATTATGCAATACTACAACGCGAGCTACCTTTGCCGCCGAGTGGTGCGCAGCATCGAAATATCCGGGCAATACGACGAGACAGAAACCCGAAGCATGATAGCCGACATGTCCAATTCGGACTTGGAAGATGTCAGTGTTCAGGTTGATGCTGTGTACTATAGCGGCCGGAAAATTCAGCTTCGGCAGACCTTCAGCGCAACCCTCACGGCAAGCTACAGGATCACTATTCTGACCCTTGGTGGAAATCCTGTTGCATTGGATTTACCGATTACGGTTAAAGTGGCCGGAATGAGCGAGGTGTATTGGAAGTCGTGAAAAGGCTTTTCAAAGATAAGACCGGCGGAGTGCCGGTAATTTTTATCGGTCTGGTGTTTTTCCTGCTGTTGATTGCGTGCCTCATCATGGAGACGGGTGCGGTATACCAAAATTACTACGATGCGGAGACGATACTCCAACGCAGCTGCAACAGTGCTGTAGAGAGGAACATACTGGACGCTTACCGCGCCGATTACATTCTGTATCTGGACGTACCGGGTGCGACAGCCGACTTCAGCAGTTATATTGATTCCGACATGCCGGACAAATACACCGTGGAGATAAGCTCCATTACCGGCACCGCAACGCCTCCGACCCTGACCGTCACAGGGACGGTCACGTTCTCGACGCTCTTCAGGCAGTACGGCTTTGATGATATTACCGTCGGCTTCACGGTAAAATCCTCAAACTACCGGACGGAGTAACGGCCATGACGAGATTCATTCCCATTTTTGTAACCGCCGCCGCTCTGGTTTATGGAGGTGTGATTGATTTTAAGCGGCGGGAAATACCAAACACTGTCCCCATTATTTTGCTTGCCGTAGGCATTTTGTTTGGATTTCCCATTTTTCGATGTATAATGGGGTTAATCGCTCCCGCTGTCTTGCTGCTTGCGGCAGCAAGGATCACCAAATCCGAGGTCCCAGGCGGGGATTATAAGCTGCTGTGCAGTCTTGGCTTTGCGTGCGGTCTGTTTGAGCTTGCGGCGGTTACTCTCTTGGCTGCTGTCGGTACGATAGCCTACGGTCTTGTCAAGCGCCTGCCGATAAAGCGCCATGTTCCTCTGTGCTCCTACGTTGCCGCCGCATACATCGTTCTTCAGGTCGCTGCGATTGCGCTCTCGCTGAAGGGAGGCGGGAGTATATAAAATTTAAGATACTCGTTTGAAAACTATTTAGATTGGAGACTTGATATGAAGAAAAAACTCTCATTGCTGCTGGCCGTGGTACTGGTGGTCGGCGCCGTGTGCGTAACCGGCGCGTCAGCGGCAGGCATCACCACCGGAACGACGCCTTCGGCAACAGCCGACATCGGCTCCAGCATCCTGACTGTGAAGTTTAACGGCGAAGTGGTCACATTCCCTGACGCGCAGCCTTTTGTGGACAAAAACGACCGGACGCTTATTCCAGTGCGATTCGTCGCGGAAACGATGGGCGCGATTGTGCGCTGGGATTCAGACAAGCAATCCGCTGTCATTACGCAGGACGGCATTACCATTACGGTTCCGATTGGCAGCGATACGATTACCGTCACGGAAGACGGCAGTACGAGTACAGTCAAGATGGACACGCAGGCCGTTCTCGCCAATGAGCGCACCTATGTCCCCATCCGTTACGTGGCCGAAGCTCTCGGCGCGTGGGTAGGCTACTCGCCGTTGTTTACCACCGTCCAGATTTACAAGGACGTGTTGACCCCAGAGGAGATTAACCGTCTGCGCAGCTACTACGATATGAGTTGGGAAGAGTATTGTGAATCTGTTGATGAAGACCCTTCCTTTACGGATGAAGAAATGGAAACGAGTTATCCCCAAATCGCATATTTTACCGGTACCTATGGCTTTGAAAACGCAAACGAGTGGAAGCTCCGCAACCCGAACGGGATTGAAAGTACAACCTATTCGTGGGTAACGCCCACCACCTATACCGGCGCGACATCCGGCGACACCTATACCTATGGCAAACAGTCCGACATTGACTTTGCCAAGCTGGTGCTGACGGAAGCCTACGGTGTGGAGGACGAAATCAACAGCGCCGGGAAGGTAACGATCTCACTGAGAACCGACTTGTCGTGCGTCTATTACTCGCGGCACAGTACCAGTGCAGGCACTTATGTGCGTGGCGTACTGACGGTCACAATTCCCGAAAACGCGGATATTTCCTGGATCAAGAAGAATTATGATTTCATTTCTGACCCCAAGGCCGGAGAGACCCGCGACATAGATGTTGAAATCTACGTCAACACGTTCACCGCCAATGTTTATTGGAATGAAATGACCGCATTAAAATAAAGGAAAGGATTAAGCGAATATGAAAAAGCTGAAAAATTGTATATCTGTCTTTTTAGCAGCCGTCATTATGACGGCTGCTTTTTGCACCCCGGCGCTGGCGGTTGTATCGCAATACGATTCAAAGTATTTGTCCTCAAGCCAGCAAGATAAAATTGCGAAGTACACCTCAGATTATAACAAGGCATATGCGAGCGGTGATACGGCGGGAATGACTGCGGCACATAAGGCGGCGGAAACGGTGCGTGCCACCGCAAGCTATTCCGGCGGCACTGACGGCTCTGAGTATCATCCGTGGTCGAGCGGTTCAAGCGGATCGAGCAGTTCTGGAGGTTCCAGTAGCACAACAACCAAATATACCATAACGGCTACCGCCGGAACGGGCGGCAGCATCAGCCCCAGCGGTTCAACCTCTGTTACCAAGGGCAACAGCAAAACCTTTACGATCACGGCAAACTCCGGCTACAAAATTGCAGACGTAAAGGTGGATAGCTCCTCTGTCGGCGCGCTGTCCACTTATACGTTCAGCAGCGTAAATGCGGCCCATACCATCAGCGCAACCTTTGCCTCCGCTGCATCCCTGAGCGCGGGCAGCGCCACGCTGGGCGATGGCGGCTCCGGTACACTGTCCAGCGGCACGACCAAAAGCGGATATGGTATCACGGCAAGCCTGCCCGTTACATCTTCCTACGTCAGCGACACCACTGTCACGGCAAGCTATAATTTCACTTTCTCTAAGACAGTATCGCTGGAATATGTCAACGGCACATGGCAGTTCCCGGTCAACAGCTCCAGCGCGACAAGCGCGCGGAAAATCTATATCCCCGTTGAGACAAAGGACGGCACCTATACGATCACCTTTACGGTCAAAGCGCTAGACCCACAGGCCACTGCGCTGACCGGTTCTAACGTCTATCTGACCTCAACAAAAAGCGTCACACTCACGATTAAAGGATCGATGTATGATGATGACGCGACCGGAGATTCTTGATCCAGTAGCAGGTTGAGGTGTCGAAGGATCATTCTGACAGTTTAATGGAGAGAAGGGGCGGCAGTTGTGAACTGTTGCCCCTCTCTTTGTACCCTTAGGTATGACGGTTTTTTTGAAAGGATATAGTTTATGCGGGAATATTTAATGTGATCGGTTCGGCAGTAACAGTGCATTTATTGCGTTTTTCTGCCACACGGAAATAAACAAAAAAATTGTGCGTAGTGGACGCTGAATATTTTAAAGGTGTAAAATAGAGTTGTGCAGTTTTTGAAAATATAAGCTTATGTTTTCAATTTTAAAGTAAACCGAGGTGACCACACATATGACATAACTTAATACTGAACAGCCTTATGTGTTGTTACCCCAATGAAAGGAGTTGTACTTTTTGCATACGGGAAACACACATGAGGGCGGATCTCCCGACCGACGGACCTATACCGTAGAAGAAATTGCCGAAATCCTTGGCATCGGACGGGCATCCGCTTACGAACTCGCTAAGAAGGGGTATTTTAGAGCAGTAAAAATCGGCACCGCTATACGAATCTCCAAAAAATCCTTTGATGAATGGCTTGACAATCAAAGGAGTTAACTTGAGAGGAGATATCATGTATGGCATCAATTATTAAACGCAAATCTAAATATTCGGTTGTTTATTACTATTTCGACGCGAATGGAGAGAAACGGCAGCGGTGGGAAACATATGATTCGAATAAGGAAGCGCTCAAACGAAAAGCAGAAGTAGAGTACCAAATTATAGAGGGCACTTTTATCCCGCCAACTGAACAAACGATCAAAGGCTTCCTGATTGATTTTGTTTCTTTGTACGGAGAGAAAAAGTGGGGCGTTTCCGCTTACGACACCAACGTCCGCCTGATTGACAATTACATTAACCCATTGATCGGAGATGAACCAATACAGAATATAAACACCAGATTTGTAGACAAGTTCTACAAAGAACTTGAGTCGACAAAAGCTGTGGAAACCAAATACCATAAGCCCAAAACTGAATATGTCACAGCTAAAACCATTGAAAAAATTCATAAGCTTCTCTCGTGTGCGTTCAGGCAGGCAGTTCGTTGGGAATTACTTCCGAAGAATCCCTTCGAACTTGCCATGGTACCTAAAACTACCTATAAGAAGCGAGATATCTGGACGGCTGAGATGATACGCATGGCATTAAACGCCTGCCGTGACAGTAAGCTTTACATAGCGATGAATTTGGCGTTCGCGTGCTCTTTGCGGGTTGGCGAAATACTCGGGCTTACTTGGGACAATGTGCACATTTCCGATGCTGAAATCGCTGAAGACAATGCTCATGTCGTTGTTGAAAAAGAATTGGAGCGTGTTTCTAAGAATGCAATTGAAACATTATCCAAGAAGGATATTATATTTACTTTCCCAACGATTCTCAGCAACACAAGCACGAGACTGGTGCTGAAAACACCAAAAACCGAATCCAGCATCCGCAGGGTCTGGTTGCCAAGGACTGTTGCGTTTATTCTGCGAGAATGGAAAAAGTCACAGGAAGAACTCAAATCCTTTCTCGGCGACGAGTACGCAGATTACAATTTGGTGGTTGCACTGCAAAACGGCAGACCGTGCGAAAACAGGGTTCTCCAAAAAGAGTTTGACAATCTCAAGAAAGAAGCGGGGCTTCCTCATGTGGTATTTCACTCGCTCCGGCATTCCAGCACGACCTACAAGCTAAAACTCAATCATGGTGACCTCAAGGCCACACAGGGAGACACGGGGCATGCACAGCTTAATATGATAACCGAGGTCTACTCGCATATTTTGGATGAGGACCGCAAGGTAAACGCCCAAAAGTTTGAGGCGGCTTTCTACTCCAATCCTGATCTGCGGGAAGTTCGCCCACCGCAAGAAGAAAATAAGCTTGATCTACAAACGTTGGTTGCCCAGCTTCAAAGCAATCCCGAATTGGCTGCCGCATTGGCTCAGGTTCTGAACGGTCAAAAGGTCTGAAAGCTGCTATTAGCAAAAAGACCGATTTTATTAGCAAACTATAAAAAAGTGTTCGATTCCAATTAGCAAAACTGCATAACCATTCAAAAACACAAAGTTGGGAAAGAACGTCTCTCACCAGTTCGTTTTCACAAAAGAAAAACGCTGGAATAGAGAATATTCCAGCGTTTTGGCACCCTCGGCGCGAATTGAACGCGCGACCCCTCGCTTAGGAGGCGAGTGCTCTATCCCCTGAGCTACGAGGGCATATTCACTTTTTGACGCGATTTTATGCAATATTGGCGGAAGATTAGCTAACACTTAGGAGGCGATCGCTCTATCCTGCTGAGCTACGGGGACATATGAGGGTTTGCGCGCAGCTTGCGAACCGGTGTCCGCCTGCTTAATCTGCGGATGCATATGAAACACAGCGAATTTATTTTAACTGATCATCACGAATGTGTCAACGTGGTATTGTGATTTTTCAGAGATTTAGGCAGTTTTGCGGGCATACTGCTGCCAAAATACGTTGCATTTTTTACACTGGCGAAGTATAATTAAAATTCAGGCTTTCATTTGCAATTTTATGCCGCACTTCAAAAAGGCGGTCGGAATAGAAAGGTGTTACAACGATATGCAGAGCAAGCAGCTTCGAAACGTCGCGATTATCGCCCACGTTGACCACGGAAAAACCACACTGGTGGACGAAATGCTCAAACAGGGCGGCGTTTACAGGGAAAATCAAGCTACCGTGGACCGCGTCATGGATTCCAACGATCTGGAGCGTGAGCGCGGCATTACCATTTTGGCTAAAAACACCGCGGTTCACTACAAGGATACCAAAATCAACATCGTGGATACACCGGGACATGCCGATTTCGGCGGTGAGGTCGAGCGTATCCTGAAGATGGTCAACGGCGTAATCCTTTTGGTGGACGCTGCTGAGGGTCCCATGCCCCAGACCCGATTCGTGCTGTCCAAAGCACTGGAGCTGGGACACCGGGTAATTGTGGTGGTCAATAAAATTGACCGCCCTGATCAGCGCATTCACGAGGTTGTGGACGAGGTGCTGGAGCTTCTCCTTGATCTGGATGCCACAGAGGAACAGCTGGATTCTCCTATGCTGTTCTGTTCTGGCCGTCAGGGAACCGCATCCTATTCCCCCGAGGCGATCGGTACCGATTTGGTGCCTCTGTTTGATACCATTCTGGATTATATCCCCTGTCCGGAAGGGGATGAAGCCGCTCCCTTTCAGATGCTGGTGTCCTCTATTGATTACAGCGAATTTGTCGGGCGCATCGCCATCGGACGCATTGAGCGGGGTTCTATCAAGCAGAATCAGGAAATTGTGGTGTGCAACTATCACAACCCAGACACCGCGGGCAAAAAGTGCAAGGCGGTTTCCCTTTATGAATTCGACGGACTGAGCAAAACCCCCTGCACTGCGTCGTCCGTGGGAAACATCATCGCCATGAGCGGAATCGGCGATATTACCATCGGGGATACCGTCTGCGCCGGAGAATGTCCGGAGCCGCTGCCGTTTGTCCAGATCTCCGCACCCACCATGGAGATGACCTTTTCCGTAAACGATTCGCCTTTTGCCGGGAAAGAAGGCAAATTTGTCACCAGCCGCAACCTGCGTGACCGGCTGTTCCGGGAGACGCTGAAGGATGTGTCCCTGCGCGTCACGGAAATGGACAACACTGATTCCTTTAATGTAGCGGGCCGCGGTGAGATGCATATCTCCATCCTGATTGAAACCATGCGCCGCGAAGGTTATGAATTTCAGGTCTCGCCCCCCCGTGTGCTCTATCAGGAGATCGATGGCGTGAAGTGTGAGCCCATTGAGCGTCTCGTTGTGGATGTGCCCTCGGACAGTGTGGGCGCCGTGATTGAGAAGATGGGTTCCCGCAAGGGTGATTTGCTGGAAATGAACCCCGTGGGCAATCGCATGAAGCTGGAATTTCTGGTACCCGCCCGGGGTCTGTTCGGCTACCGCAACGAATTTCTCACCGATACCAAGGGTGAGGGCATCATGGCCTCCATCTTTGACTCTTACGCCCCCTTTAAGGGTGAGGTGAGCCGCCGCAGTACCGGGTCCCTCATCTCCTTTGAAACCGGAGAAGCGGTGACCTACGGCCTGTATAACGCCCAGGAGCGGGGAACGCTGTTTATCGGCGCGGGAATTCCCGTCTATGCGGGCATGATTGTGGGCGTGTCTCCAAAGCAGGAAGATATGTCCGTCAACGTCTGTAAAAAGAAACAGCTTACCAATATGCGCGCTTCGGGCAGCGACGATGCCCTGCGCCTGGTGACACCCCGCATCTTGTCACTGGAGCAGTGCCTGGAATTTCTTGCGGATGATGAGCTTCTGGAGGTAACACCCCAGTCGCTCCGGCTTCGTAAACGCATTCTGGATCATGGACTGCGCATGAAATCCATGAAGGGCGTAAAATAAAGCTTAAGCGCCACCGCCTCGACTGGTTCATTTGAGGCGGTGGCGCTTTGTATCGGTTAATCCGCAATAAAAAAAGACGGCGACTGGCGAAAGCCAGAAGCCGTCTTTTTCATGCTACGTCAATCCTCAGCCCGGAGGCCAGGTCATATCTCTTCCTGCCAGTACGTGAAAATGCAGGTGGTGCACGGTCTGTCCGCCCTGCTCTCCCACATTGGAAACCACGCGGAATCCCTCGGAAAAGCCCTGCTCCGCCGCGATCCTTGCAATTACCTCGAAGATATGTGCCACCACTCCGGCATTCTCCGGTGTCACCGCCGCCACCGACTGGATATGAGTTTTAGGGATCACCAAAATGTGCTTGGGCGCCTGAGGATCAATGTCCAGAAAGGCGAACACCTGCTCATCCTCATAGACCTTGGACGAGGGAATCTCTCCCTTTGCGATTTTACAGAATAGACAATCGGACATAGAAACACTCCTCTCTTATGATTCCAAATCAGCCGCACGGCGGCTGATTTGTGCAGTGATTATCTTGCTAATATATCGGAAACGAACTGATCTACAGAGGCCAGCGCGTTATCCAGCAGCATGATGTCCCTGCCGCCGCCCATGGCGGAGTCGGGCTTACCACCACCGGAGCCGCCGCAGATCTTCGTGACGCTCTTAATGAGATCGCCTGCCTTGACGCCTGCCTTAATCGCTTGCTTTCCGCAGACAGCCACGAAGGTAATCTTATCCTCCCGGACAGAAGAGAGCACCGCCACCACAGTATCATCCTTATCCCGGAGCACGTCACCAATCTGGCGCAGGGTGTCTGGCTCCGCCTCGCCCACCGTGGCGGTGATGACCTTGAGATCGCCCACGTTCTTCGCGCCGAAGAGGAATTGATCCGCCTGACCCAGCGCCTGTTTGGCCTGGAAGGATTCCACCATGCGGTGCAGCTCACGGCTTTCCTGAATATGCTGCTCCAGCCTGTGGTTCAGTTCGCCGGGGCTGGTTTTCAATTTTGCCGCCAGCGCAAACAGGATTTTCTGGTTTTCATTGATCTGGTTCATGGCCGCCTCACCCACGACTGCTTCAATGCGGCGCACACCGGAGGCGACAGAAAATTCGCTCTGAATGCGGAAAGGTCCAACCTTGGCAGTGTTGTCCAGATGAGTACCGCCGCACAGCTCCACGGAGTAGCCGCCCATATCCACCACGCGCACCGTGCTGCCGTATTTCTCGCCAAACAGCGCCATCGCACCCCTGGCTTTTGCCTCGTCGATGCCCATCTCCTGGGTGTCGACGGGGTAACCGTTCATCACCACCGTGTTGACTCTGTGATCAATGCCCGCCAATTGCTCCGGGGTCAGGGATTCAAAATGAGTAAAATCAAACCGCAGACGGTCAGGCTCTACCAGCGAGCCCGCCTGGTGGACGTGGTCGCCCACCAGCTCCCGCAGTGCCTTTTGAACCAGATGGGTGGCGGAGTGAGCGCGGCGGATGGCCTGGCGGCGATTATGATCCAGGGTAGCGGTAACCTCGTCGTCCACACTGAGGGTTCCGCTTTGCATTACGCCGTGGTGCAGATATTTACCACCCTTGGTCTTTTGTACGTCGCGCACCAGAAATGTGTTTTCGCCCCGGGTCAGCACACCCTGGTCGGCCACCTGGCCGCCCATCTCCGCGTAGAAGGGGGTGCGGTCCAGCACCACAATGCCCTCCTGTCCCTCGGACAGCACAGAGCACACCTCTCCGCTCTCCACAAGGGCAAGAATGATACTCTGATCTTCCTCGCACTCATAGCCGGAAAACTCCGTGGGTGTATTGTCCAGTCCCAGATCGACGCCGGCCCAGGCTAGATCGCCCAGGGCGGCCCGAGCCTCCCTGGCGCGGACGCGCTGTGCCTGCATCAGCTGGTCGAAGCCATCCCGGTCCACAGTCATCCCGGCCTCTTCCAGAATTTCGATGGTCAGGTCAATTGGGAACCCGTAGGTGTCGTAGAGCCGGAAGGCGTCCGAGCCGGAAAACACGGTCTGCCCCTTATTCTGATGTTCACTCATAAGCTGGTCGAGAATCTTCATGCCGCTGTCAATGGTCTTGGAGAAGTTTTCCTCCTCCACGCGAATGACGCGGGTAATATAGGATTCTTTTTCCACCAGATCCGGATATGCGGACGCGTTTTCCGACACCACGATGCCACACACCTGAAACAGGAAGGGGTCGTTCACGCCCAGAAGCTTTCCATGGCGGGCAGCCCGGCGCAGCAGACGGCGGAGCACGTAACCCCGTCCCTCGTTAGAGGGCAGAACCCCGTCGCAGATCATCATGGTGGCGGAGCGGATATGATCCGTAATCACGCGGAGGGATACATCGGTCTTTTTGCTCTGGCCGTAGGTTGCGCTGGTGATCCGGCTGACTTCGTTGGTGATGTTCATCACCGTGTCCACGTCGAAGAGGGAGTTTACGTTCTGCACCACGCAGGCCAGGCGCTCAAGACCCATACCCGTGTCGATGTTTTTCTGGGACAGCTCGGTATAGTTGCCCTCACCATCATTGTTAAATTGGGAAAACACGTTGTTCCAGACCTCGATGAAGCGGTCACAGTCACAGCCCACTCCGCAGTCGGGGCTGCCGCAGCCATGCTCCTCGCCCCGGTCATAGTAAATCTCGGAGCAGGGGCCGCAGGGGCCTGCTCCGTGCTCCCAGAAATTATCCCCCTTGCCCAGGCGGGTGATGCGCCCGGCGGGAACGCCGATCTCACGGGTCCAAATGTCAAAGGCCTCGTCATCCTCCACATAGATGGAAGGATAAAGCCGTTCCTCCTCCAGCCCTACTGTCTTGGTGAGAAATTCCCAGCTCCAGGCCAGAGATTCGGATTTAAAGTAATCTCCAAAGGAGAAGTTGCCCAGCATCTCAAAATAGGTGCCGTGCCGGTCCGTATGTCCGATGTTCTCAATGTCTCCCGTGCGGATGCATTTCTGGCAGGTGGTGACACGGCGGCTGGGCGGCTCCTGCTCTCCGGTGAAGAAGGGCTTCATAGGCGCCATGCCGGAGTTGATGAGCAGCAGGGATGGGTCGTTCTGAGGAATCAGCGAGAAGCTGGGCAGACGCAGATGTCCCTTGCTCTCAAAAAAGCTCAGAAACAGTTCGCGCAGTTCATTTAAACCATAATAGTTGTGCATGTGGTTCCCTCCATCAATAAATTGCTTGGGGCAAATAAAAATACTCCGCCCCTGACCTTCAGGGGCGGAGTAGCAGCTCCGCGGTACCACCCTGGTTTGCCGGATATCCGCTCACATCCGGCATCTTGGACATCTTGTAACGGAGATGACCCGTTTCGGTTTCCCGAACCGCTCAAAAGTGGCCGATACAGCCGCGAAAACAAGGGCTCTCACCAGTCCCCTCTCGCTTGGAATCGCAGGCTGTACCTTGCTTTTTCATCGCTTTTGTCAAAATAGCTTCATTATTTTATCATAAAATTCATGCTTGTCAAGCCTGGGAACCGCCAAATCGGAAGATTCCCTTCCGCCATGAAATCACGATACATCGGTCAGCCCCAGGTAATCCCGAAGCGTTTCCCCCGAACTTTTCCGCGGGATATCCAGCGCCATGTACGAAATCTGTGCCACCTCACCCCGCAGAATCATCTGAGCCTGATTGGAATACTGCCCCGCCGTGATGCCAAGACGGTCGGAAAGCGTCCACGGCGCGCTCCAGACAAAATCGCCGGTTTCATCGCTGTACCCCAATGCCCGCAGAACAAAGGTGATGTACTGGGCAGTGGTGGCCGCGTCCCTGCCGCCAAAGGCGGTTTCGGAAATACCCTTGGCCAACCCCGCTTCGTAGGCGTATCCCACATAGGGCCGTGCCCAGCTGTCTACATCGGAAAACGGACATGTCCTGTTTTCCGCCAGCGCCTGCGTCTCCTTCCCCATCAGCCGGAGCAGCATGACCACCGCCTCCTGCCTGGTGCAGGAATCCTCCAGCGCAAAATCAGGTGCTCCATTGCTCACGCCTACTCCCTTGAACAGACCCAGCGCGTAGAGAGACTGCGCTGCTTCCTGTGCTGTGGGATCACCGGTCAAGGTGATCTGAAAGGAGGTACTCTGGGTGCCATAGGCCACCGAGATCGTCTGCTCCGTCCCGATCAGTCCGTCGTCATATCCGGAGCACATGCCTGCCGTGACAGGCAAATAGCTGTAGCCGTGGGGGCAGCTGAGCACCAGAGTTTCATTCATGTCGTCAATGGAGGTTCCACTGGAAAAAATGCCTTCCGAGCTGCCGCTGATGATGCCTACAACGGTGCAGGTGCAAGTTCCGCAAAACAACTCCTCCCAGGAGTCCCCTTCCGCGTCGTAGCCGACACCCATATGCACGTACTTTTCCGAAAGCATGTTTGCCCTGTGTCCGCTGCTGGCGAGCCAGTCGTCGGTGACCTCCTGGGCGCTGGTCTGCCCTTGGGCGATATTTTCACCCACGGCGGTCCAGTCGGTGATGCCCACCTCTGCCAGCACTGTGAAACAGCTGCTTCCGTCCGGACGGGTGTGATCCGACCGGTACCCCTGGGTGAGCTCGGCGGCACGGATGGCGGATGCCTGTTCCAGCGCCGGAAATACCGACAGCGGCAGCAGACCATTGGAAAGCCGGGCCTCATTGGTCAGCCGAAGCTGCTGCCAGCCCTCCTGAGTCATGCCATCCAAAACCGTCGAAACCGCCTCGCCCACTCCGGCATACGACGCGGCGGCGGGCTCCGCCGCGCCACACGTCAGCAAAAGTGCGAGACAGATGGCTGTAAGCTTTTGTTTCATCATTGATTTTCCCCTTACCGGCAGATTCTCAGCATGGAGCCGGGGGAGGCGGCACAAGGCAATTTGAGTTTAAAGTTCATCCGGGGATGCCGGGGCGTATCCAGCGAATCTCCGTTTATATCCTCCATCATGGGTGCCGTAAAGGCTTCCGCGCTCCGATGAGGTGTAAGCAGTTCCAGCGGGTCTCCCGCGGAGAATTTATTGCGCAGGGAACACACGGCCAGCCCGTCCTCATCGCACTCCTCCACCACTGCCACCACCTGCCAATCTCGCAGGTACTGGGAACTTTCCGTATACTGTTCCGCCTCCCCGTAAAAAAAGCCGGTGGAATAGGGGCGGTGGCTCACCTTTTCCACCTCAGCCCGCCAGGCCGGATCAAGGGGTCGTTCTTCCTCCGCCGCGTCGATGGCGTTCCGGTACGCGCCGGTAACCGCCGCCGTATAGTAGGCAGACTTGGCCCGGCCTTCAATCTTCAGCGAGTCCATGCCGATCTCCAGAAGGCTCGGAATGTGATCAATCATACACAAATCCCGTGAATTGAGGATATAGGTCTCCCCATCCTCCTCCTGAATCGGAAAGAATTCGCCGGGGCGTTTTTCTTCCACCAACGCGTATTGATACCGGCAGGGCTGGGCGCAGGCGCCCCGGCTTGCGTCACGTCCGGTCATGTAGTTGGACAGCAGGCAACGTCCCGCGTAAGACACGCACATAGCTCCGTGGACAAAGCACTCCAGCTCCAGCGCTCCGGGGGTTTTCTGCCGTACCTCACCAAGCTCCGCAAGAGACAGCTCCCGCGCCAGGATCACCCGGGACGCTCCCAGTTCATACCATGCACGCGCCGCCTCGTAATTGGTCACGCCCGCCTGGGTGCTGACATGGAGGGCAACCCGGGGCGCGTACCGCTGCGCCATGCGGAACACCCCAAAATCCGATACGATCGCCGCATTCACGCCCAGCTCGTTTAAGTATTCCAGAAAGGCGGGAAGCCGCGCCGCCTCATCATTGCGGAGTGTGGCGTTACAGGTGACATGGACCGAGACGCCGTGGCTCCCGCAGAGAGCCACGGCGCGTTTCAGTTCATCATAATCAAAATTTCCTGCAAAGGCGCGCATCCCGAACTCATTTCCCGCAAGGTAAACCGCGTCCGCGCCGTATGCCAAGGCCATTTGCAAGCGTTCAAAGTCGCCGGCGGGCGCCAGCAGCTCCGGTTTGTTTCTCTTCATACCGACCTGCCTTAGCCTGAAGAGGACGCGGAGGAGAGCGTCGCCTTATAAGCTTTGAATTTCTCGTAACTGGAGAAGAAATGGTGTTTGCCGTCGTCGCCGAGGATATAGTAATAATAACTGGTATCATCGGGATTAATGGCGGCAAGAATGGATTCGGAGCCGGGATTGGCAATCGGCCCGGGCGGCAGCCCCTCATAAAGATAGGTGTTGTAAGGGGAGTCCACGCTTTTATAATCGTCCTCGGTAACCACATTTCCCGTGACATACGCGATGGTTGCGTCAATCTGCAGGTATTTAAAGGAACTGTTGAGCCTGTTTTCAATGACCGACGCGATGGAGGTTCGGTCGGTGCCGTCCGTTTCCTTCTCAATCATGGATGCTATGATGATGATATCATGGATGCTATATCCATTTTCCGTAATCTGCTGGCGCATGCTGTCCGTCACCTTGGAGTCAAAATTAACGAGCATTTTGTTGATGACATAGATAGGATCCTCTCCCACGTAAAAATTGTAGGTGTCAGGGAACAGGTAACCCTCCAGCCGCTTATAATCACCCAAATCCAGATCCTCCAAAAAGGAAAAGTCATAGTCGTGGTTGGCCGCGGTATCCTCCAGCTTGTCCACGGTCGAGACATTATTCTCGGCTAAAAGCGCGAAGATCTGGTCGATGGTGTAACCCTCAGGTATGGTAACGGAAATCTGGGTCTTGCTGGAGGAGGAGGAACCCAAATTGTTCACAATGGCCCGATAGTCCATTTCAGTATTGAGGGTATAGCTGCCGGCTGTGATCTTGTCCTCACCGCTGCTGATTTTGCAGAATAATTTAAACAGCCAGCCGTGCTCCACAATTCCCTCATCCGTAAGGTCCTTCACCACGCTGTTGAGGGATTCGTCCTCGGTGATTTCAATCACGGCGGTTTTATAATCCTTATTCAGCGCCAGCACGTCACTGGCCCAGATCCAGCCTACCGTTGCCAGTAGTGTGGACAGTCCGATGACAAAGGCAATATAAATCAGTGACCCCGCCAGCCCTATGCGGCGGCGCTTTTTATGTCCCCCCTGCCTGTCCTGCTGTCTGGAACTGCCGCTGCTAGCTGAGGTTCGCCGCTGAGCGGTTTCCCGCTGGCGGTAACGATCGGCGCTGCGCTTATCCTCCTCGTATGCCATTGATGTCCTCCTTGTTCTTGGGTATCCGTTTCTTTGGCAAATACAGAAAAACAAAACTGCTTGCCTTAGAAAATTTATTGAAAAAACGTAAAAATTTTTATCGGTTTTGATTCAAAAACGTTCAAAACCGTGAACCGCCCCTCCGGGATGCGCATAAGATAACCCAGAACGGTAAAGTGAGGTGAGTCATCATGTTTTTTGGAAACGGTTGTGGCAATAACGGATGCTTCTTTATCATCATTATTCTCCTTGTGCTTTCCTGCTGCGGAAGCGGCTTTGGCAGCTGCGGGAATAACTGCGGGAACGGCTGCGGAATCTAAAAGGTACCACGGAACCGCCTCGGCTCCTGCTGCATAGAATGGCGCAGTCAGG
This sequence comes from Oscillospiraceae bacterium, assembly GCA_017861365.1. GTDB lineage: Bacteria > Bacillota > Clostridia > Oscillospirales > Oscillospiraceae > JAGFXR01. The sequence goes on from JAGFXR010000016.1 coordinate 21,646, forward strand.
AATAAGTGAGGTGAGAAACATGTGCGGTGGAAATAGTTGCGGATTCGGCGGCAACAGTTGCTTTTTCATTATTATAATCCTTTTGCTCTTTTGCTGCTGCGGAAGCGGCTTTGGCGGCTTTGGCGGCTGCGGGAACGGCTGTGGCAATAGTTGTGGAAATGACGGCTGCTGTTAACTTACTTACCTTGTGCACAAGGGCGGGATGGGTTCCCGCCCTTGTTCTATTCCGGGGCATCTTCATCAGTAACGATGATGGACACAGGCAGGTCGTGCGCCTGGCGCGGAAGCCGCTCCAGCAGCGCGCGCTTCCCGCAGAGCGCCACGGTCATTCCCCTGTAATCCGATAAATAGCGGTCGTAATAGCCAGCGCCCTGTCCCAGCCGATAGCCTTCCTTGTCGCAGGCGAGGGCGGGAACCAGAATGAGGTCAATCTCCTCTTTTAAAAGGACGGGGCAATTTCCCCCGGGCTGTTGAATCCCAAATTTACCGGGGATAAGCTCCTCCCAAGAGGTTAGTTCCCTGGCCTCCATTTGCCGGTGGGGCAGGCAGACCGGCATTGCCACGCGCTTGCCCATGTCCCAAAGCCCCTCCGTCAGGAGGCGGGTGTCCGGTTCGCTGCCAACTCCGCAGAAAAGCAATATGGTTTTTGCCTGCCGAACCTGGGACAGCTGTAAAAACCGCTTCGTCAAAAGTGCGTTCCGCTCCGACAGCGCCGACACGGAACAGGAAGCAAGCTCGTCCCGCAGCCGCCTGCGCAGCTCGGCTTTTTCATCCGGCTCATTCATGAAACACGATACTCTGCTTAATCCGGTTCATAGTCGTTTCCCCCTCTAACGCCTCAATCAGCGCAAAGGAAAACGGAAATACGGCGCCGACGGCCTCGCCGGTAATAATACGTCCCGAAACCACGACGGGAGCATGCTTCTGGAGCACCGCGCTTCCCATATCACCCTCCGTGCCTGGGAAACAGGTGGCGGGACGCCGATCCAGAATGCCGAGCTCGGCCAGCAGTGTGGGTGCGGCACAGATGGCGCCCAGGTAGCGGCCCTTCTCATAGGCCTGCTGAATCAGTGTCATGGCCTTCAGGTTCAGATGAATATTCTCCACGCCTCCCGACCCTCCGGGCAAGACAAGCAGTTCCATTTTATCCAGCTCAACCTGATCCAGGGAAAGGTCTGCGTTGACGGATATGCCGTGGGCGCCCAATACCTGAGGCCGATCCAGCCCCACCAGCTGCACTGGCAGCCCGGCGCGGCGAAGTAGGTCTGCGGGGACCAGGGCCTCAATTTCCTCAAAACCATCCGCCAGCAGGATATAAATCATATCAATTACCTCCGCAGTTTGATTATGGCTTCGTTCCCACGCACCGCCGCCTGTCACAGCTTCGGCAGGCAGGAACGTACTGCAAGCTTTGAGGTCTCTGACCCGCGGGAGATTCGGCTGCTTGGCAGCTTATGCGCCACGGATGCGTTCCTTCACAGCGCTGACCAGAAACAAAGGGAGCTTTGCCATACGACCGATACGGGAGGGCTGCTTCAGCAGGCGGTACAGCCATTCGCAGCCCATGTTCTGCCACCCCTGGGGGGCCCGCTGAACCTCCCCCGCGAACACATCCAGAGAGCCGCCCAGCCCCACGAGCAATGAAGCGCCGGTTCGCGCTCCGTACTCCTTCATGAATTGCTCCTGCTTCGGCGCGCCGAGACAGACGAACACCACATCGGCGCCGGAATCCTTGATCTTGTCCGCAACAACTCCGCTGTCGCTGAAATAGCCGTCGTTCAGTCCGGCAATCTGGAGCCCGCGATACTCCGCGGCAAGCCGCCCCGCGGCTTTTTCCGCCACCCCCGGCTTTGCGCCCAGCAGGAAAAGGCGGTTACCCTGCTTTGCCATTTCAGCCATCAGAGAAGCCGCAAAATCAACACCTGGAACCCTTCCCTTAATGGGGCGTCCCAGAATTTTGGCGGCGTATACCACGCCGATTCCGTCAGGCAGAACAAGATCCGCCCCGTTAAGCAACGTCCGAAACGCGGGATCTCTCTGCGCAAGCTGCACAAACTCCGCGTTGGGCGTTACGGCATAATGAAAACCGCCCTGGGCAATGATACCCATCGCCGCTTCCACTGCCTCGTGCAATGTAATGTCGTCAAACATAACTCCCAGTAATTCCGTTTTCACTGCGTGAACCTCCATCGCAAAAACGTCAGGCCGATGTTTTCACTGTGCCCCAGGGAAGAAGCGCTTTCTACCGGGGAGGGATGGCGGCAAGAACGTAATTGATCTGTCTATGCTGTCAGAACGCATGATACTTAAATAATTTTCATCAAATTGTATTTATCATACCATAAGTTGAATCAAAAGTCTATGCCCAACCCGTTTCCCGACTCATGTTTTTTCACGGGTCGGGGTTGCTTTTTTTCGTAAATCGATGTATTATTTTCTCATACTGTCACTTTGCTGTGTGAAAGTGCGGAAAATAGTTTTGGAGTGAACCGAAGATGATTTACAACAGAGAGATCGAGACAATGCCCCGCAAGGAGCTGGAAGCCCTGCAGCTTGCGCGTCTGAAAAAACTCGTGCGCTATTGCTATGAAAACGTGAAATTTTATCATGACCGTTTTGACGCAGAAAAAATCGATCCCGATAAATTTTCCGTACTATCCGATATCCGGTATATTCCGCCCACCACCAAGGAGGATCTGCGCGACCATTATCCGTTTGGCTTTTTTGCCGTACCCCAGAAGGACATTGTCCGCATTCACGCCTCCTCCGGCACCACCGGAAAACCCACGGTGGTGGGCTACACCAGGGACGATCTGAATATGTGGTCGGAGATTGTGTCCCGCTTTATCAGTGCCGCCGGAGTCACGGATGAGGACGTCGCCCAGATCTGCTTCGGTTACGGGCTGTTTACCGGAGCCCTGGGCCTGCATTATGGTCTGGAACGCATCGGGGCCACCATTGTTCCATCCTCCTCCGGCAACAGCGAGAAGCAGATTATGCTGATGAAGGATTTCGGCACCACCACTCTCATTGCCACTCCCACCTATGCCATGTTTCTGGGCGAGCTGGCGGATGAGCTGGGCTATAAGCCCTCCGACTTTAAGCTCCGCATCGGCCTCTTCGGCTCCGAAGGCTGCACCGACGAGATGCGGGCCAAAATTGAGCAGCGGCTGGGACTCTTTGCCACAGACAACTACGGCATGAGCGAGCTCATCGGCCCCGGTGTCTCCGGCGAGTGTGAGCATCGCTGCGGCCTGCACATCGCGGAGGACCACTTCCTGGCCGAGATTGTGGATCCCCAAACCCTGGAACCCTGCGCCGAGGGCGAAACCGGTGAATTGATCGTCACCACTCTCACCAAACAGGGGATGCCCCTGCTCCGATACCGTACCCGGGATTTAACGCGGATAAACAATACGCCCTGCATCTGCGGACGCACCACAGCCAGAATGGACAAGGTGAAGGGCCGCAGTGACGACATGCTCAAGCTCAGAGGCGTCAATGTGTTCCCGTCCCAGATTGAGAGCGTACTGATGCTCTTCGCCCCCATCAGCCCGCATTACATGCTTTATCTCCGCCGGGAGAATTACCACGACTCTCTTGAGGTGCAGGTTGAGCTGACCGATGGCTCACTGCTGGAAAACTATCAGAATTTGCAGAAGCTGACACGGGATATCCACTCCAAACTGAAGACAGTTCTGGGCATTGACGCCAAAGTAGCTCTGGTGCAGCCGAAAACCATCGAACGCTTCACAGGCAAGGCCAAACGTGTTGTGGACTTGAGAAATCAATAATTGGAATTGAAATTGTCAAAAATATATGGCATACTGAACCTGTTACCCTGTCGCTTCGGGACATGCCGTTGCGTCGGTGGGGTACCGCAGTGCTTTCAATAACGGAGGAATTTCCCTTGAATGAATTAATGCTGGGCAACAAGGCCATTGCCCGGGGGCTGTACGAGGCAGGCTGCCGCTTTGTCTCTAGCTATCCCGGCACACCCTCCACGGAGATCACCGAGGAGGTTTCCGTTTTCCCCGAGGTTTATGCCGAGTGGGCGCCCAATGAAAAGGTCGCCTGCGAGGCCGCCGTCGGCGCTTCCATCGGCGGAGCCCGGAGCTTCTGCGCCATGAAGCACGTGGGTCTGAACGTGGCGGCGGATCCTTTGTTTACCGCCGCTTATACCGGAGTCAACGGCGGCCTGGTTATTTGTGTGGCCGATGACCAGGGCATGCACTCCTCTCAAAACGAACAGGACTCTCGCCACTATGCCGCGTCGGCCAAGCTGCCTATGCTGGAGCCTTCCGATTCCGCTGAGTGCCTGGCCTTCACCAAGGAGGCTTTTGACCTGTCCGAGGCTTTTGACACCCCAGTCATGCTGCGTACCTGCACCCGGGTGGCTCACTCCCAGAGCATCGTGGAGCCGGGCGAGCGCCAGGAGCGGCCGCTGAAGGAGTATGTGAAAAACCCCCAGAAATATGTCATGATGCCCGCCAACGCCATTGGCCGCCATGTGGTGGTGGAGGAGCGGATGAAGGCGCTCTCGGAGCTTGCGGAGACAACACCCCTTAACCGCGTGGAGCCCGGTGACGGCAAAATTGGCTTTGTCACCGCTGGCATCTGCTATCAATATGTCCGGGAGTGCTTCCCCCATGCCAGCGTGCTGAAGCTGGGGATGATTCATCCCCTGCCGGTGAAGCTGATTGCCGATTTCGCCGCCACGGTGGAGACGCTCTACGTGGTGGAAGAACTGGACCCTGTGATTGAGACCCACTGCCTCGCCAACGGTATCCGCGTGGACGGCGGCAAGAATCTGTTCGGGCTGCTGGGCGAACTGTCCCAGGGCAGGGTGGCGAACGCCATGGGCCTGCCGCTACCCGCCAGCGCCGACTTTGGTGAGCTCACTCCCGCCCGTCCCCCCGTGCTCTGCCCCGGCTGCCCCCACCGCGGCCTGTTTTATATGCTCAATAAGCTCAAGCTCACTGTGACAGGTGACATCGGTTGCTATACACTGGGCGCTCTGGCACCCTTGTCCGCTATTGATACCACCATCTGCATGGGCGCCTCCATCTCGACCCTCCATGGCTTCAATACCGTGCGGGGCGGAGAATCCGCCCGGAGCACCGTGGCGGTGATCGGTGATTCCACCTTTATGCACTCCGGCATTACCAGCCTGATTGACATTACTTATAACAAGGGTATTTCCACCGTGCTGATTCTGGACAACTCCATCACCGGTATGACCGGGCATCAGCAGAACCCCACCACCGGACTGACCCTCAAAAACCAGCCTACACCTCAGGTATCCATTGAGGCGGTCTGCAAAGCCGCCGGAGTGGACCGCATCCAGGTGGTTGACCCCAACGATTTAACGGCTCTGGAGACGGTTTTGAAAGAGGAGCTTGCCGCGCCGGAACCCTCGGTGGTCATCACCCGCCGCCCCTGCGCGTTGCTTAAGAGCGTCAAGGCTATGCCCGCGCTGGTGATTCCGGAGGACGACTGCAAGGGCTGCCGGGCCTGCATGAAGATCGGCTGCTCCGCCATCCACTTTGAAAACGGTAAGGCCGGCATTGACGAAACCCTGTGCGTCGGCTGCGAGCTGTGCATACAGATGTGCGTCTTCGGCGCGATCCGGTTCCGGGGGGTGACGGCATGAGCGAAGTTAAAAATGTCATGATTGTCGGAGTGGGCGGTCAGGGAACCCTGCTGTCCTCCCGTCTGCTGGGGAACGCTCTTTTGGCAGAGGGCTATGACGTGAAGGTGTCCGAGGTGCACGGCATGAGCCAGCGGGGCGGCTCTGTTGTCACCTACGTCCGCTTTGGAGAGAAGGTCTATTCCCCCGTCATCGATAAGGGTCAGGCGGATCTGATTCTTGCCTTTGAGCGTCTAGAGGCCGCCCGCTGGCTTCCTTACCTGAAGGAGGGCGGAACCCTGATTGTCAACGATCAGCGGATTTCTCCCATGCCCGTCATCACCAGAGCCGCGCCCTATCCCGACGATATTCTGGAGAAGCTCGCCGGGAAAGGCGTCAACGTCGTCGCGCTGGACGCGCTGGCGCTGGCCCAGAAGGCCGGAAACGCCAAGGCGGTTAACATGGTGCTGATGGGCGTGATGTCCCAGCGTCTGAACTTTACCGATGAGCTTTGGCAGGAAACCATTCAGAAAACCGTACCCGCCAAGTTTTTGGACTTGAACCGGAAGGCTTTCGCCTTGGGGCGCGCCCAGGTTACCTGAATACAAGAAGGAGTCAATCCGATGGAACAACATTACTACAGCCCGGTGGAAACCGCTCCGCTGGACGAAATCCGGGCGCTGCAATCCTACCGCCTGCTGAAAACAGTTCGGCATATCTACGACCATGTGCCCTTTTACCGCAACAAATTTGATGAGCTTGGCTTAACGCCCGAGGATATTAAGACGGTGGATGACGTCAGCAAGCTCCCGTTCACCTACAAGCAGGATCTGCGGGATAATTACCCCTATGGTCTGTTTGCCGTCCCGCAGGATCAGGTGGTGCGAGTTCACGCTTCCTCCGGAACCACGGGCAAGCAGACGGTGGTGGGCTACACTCAGCGCGACCTGGACGTATGGGGCGAGATCATCGCCAGAGCTATCTCCGCCGCGGGCGGCACAAAGCACGACTTTGTGCATATTTCTTACGGCTACGGACTGTTTACCGGCGGCCTGGGACTTCATCAGGGCGCTACCACTCTGGGTGCGTCGGTGATCCCTGTGTCCACCGGCAACACCAAACGCCAGATTCAGATTATGCAGGATTTCGGCTCCGACATCCTCTGCTGCACACCCTCCTATGCCATGTACATGGGCGAGACTATCCGCGACATGGGAATCGACCCCAACGCTCTGAAGCTCCGGGCAGGAATTTTTGGCGCGGAGCCCTGGTCGGAGGAAATGCGCAAAAAAATCGAGGAACTTCTGGCCATCAAGGCGTATGATATTTACGGGCTGTCGGAAATCATGGGTCCAGGCGTGTCTTATGAGTGCTCCGAACAGACAGGAATGCATGTGAATGAAGATCATTTTATCGTGGAGGTGATCGACCCCGACACCGGCGAGGTTCTGCCCGAGGGTTCCTGGGGCGAGCTGGTGTTTACCTGCATCACCAAAGAGGCGCTCCCTCTCATTCGCTACCGTACCCGTGACATTGGTTTTATCAGCCGCAAGAAGTGCTCCTGCGGCCGCACCTTTGTTAAGATGTCTAAACCCAACGGGCGCACCGACGATATGCTCATCATCCGCGGCGTTAATGTATTCCCCTCTCAGATCGAGAGCGTTCTGCTCCAGTTCCCTGATATCACGCCCAACTATCTCCTGATTGTTGACCGGGAGGGGGCGCTGGATTCTCTGGAAATTCAGGTGGAAATGGCGGAAGGCGCGGCTTTCGACGCGGTTCGCCTGATTGAAAAACGGGAGAAGGAAATCAGTGGTGCGGTGGAGTCCATTCTGGGCATTGCCGCAACGATTCATCTCGTTTCACCCAAAACGCTGGCCCGAAGCGAGGGAAAAGCACAGCGGGTCATTGATAAACGTAAGCTTTGACGTCCGGTTCAAGCTGATCAACGAGCGGATTGCTCAATAAGTCTTTGAAAAGGGGTGCTTTTTATGTTAATCAAGCAGCTGTCCGTTTTTGTGGAAAACCAGAAGGGAAAGCTTTGGGAAATTACCGATATTCTCCGCAAAGGTGAGGTGGATATCCGTGCCCTCACCATTGCCGACACCACCGATTTCGGAATTCTCCGCCTGATCGTCAGCGATCCCGCAAAGGCGGAGTACAGCCTGAAGGAGCAGGGCTTTACCGTTTCCCTCACCGACGTCATCGCGGTTCAGGTGGACGATCGCCCGGGCGCCCTCGCCGCTGTGCTGGACGTGCTCAATCAGGCGGACATCAGTGTGGAGTATATGTACGCTTTCGTCAGTAAGGCTGAGGACGCTGCCTGCGTGATTCTCCGAGTAGATGACAATGCTCGCGCGCTGGAGGTTCTGAAGCAAAACGGTGTCAGGCTGGTCTCCACCGCGTATTGACTTCCGGCTCACCAATAAAAAAAGGGCTGCGGCTTGTTTGCCGCAGCCCTTTTTTTATTGCCTGGACGGGATTACCGGTTGTACTTGGTAAAGCGCAGAGCTGTGAAATCGGGCAGGCTCCGACTTTCTCATATTCACTAGCTCTGACTCTGCCGATGCATAATCTGCGCCAACGCCTCGCGGGTCACGCTGGCCTTCCACATGTAATTGCCCTCGCCGTCGCCCTTGATAAGGCCTTGATCAATCGCCCAGGTTCGGGCCTCCTCGCTCCAATCGGACGGTTCTTCTGCTTTTAAATTGGTAAGGTAGGTATCCATTTTTTCCGCAAATACTTCATCTGTCATGTCGTCATCCTCCGTCGTCGTTGTAGTAGTAGTTGTATCCTCCGTGTACTGCGGCCTGAACGCCGCAACCACATAGGACAGATTGCGTGTCCGGCGCATCACCGCGCCGCCATTGGCTTCATTGCTTGTGCCGGTGTTGCCGTCGATGGTAGTAATGGTGGTATCCGTCACTGATTCACAGATACCTACATGCTGTGTCGAAGTTCCGCCGCTGAAGTTGAACAAAATCAAGTCTCCTGGTTGATAGTCCCATGTAACGTTGTACCGTTTCTTCTTTGCCCAGGAGAGCAGCGCGGAGCATGAGGCCGTCTTGCTGCCGCCATAGAACAGGCTGGACAGACCGCACATATAAAATAACCACCACTGGAACACCATGCACCAGGGATATGCGGAACCGCTGACCTCCTTGCCGTAATACTCCGTATTGTATTTAACGGTGTTGGAGTCAGCTGGTGATTCCGTAATGCCAATCTGAGTTGCAGCAAGAGCCAGGAGCGTAGATATCTGGCTCATGCCGTGGCCTCCTCTGTGCACGAAAATTCCGTTTTGCACGTGAATTCCATTCCGTTGGCAACCAACGGGAATAGCGGTGCTGGAAAATATGGCTGAACCGGGCAGTATAAACTGTTGTCGTCCTCAGTGGTTTCAGTAACTGTCTCGCGGGTCAGTTTGCCGTTCTCGTCATATTCCCTTATAGTTTCAATAATTTTTCTTTTAATCATGCCGTGGCCTCCTCGCTTACTGCGGCCAATGCCGCTGTGATCGCCGCCTGAATCGCGGCGGTATCCATGTCCGCTGTCACGGTGACGCCCAAGGTCTTTGCCGCTGATTTA
>JAGFXR010000017.1 GCA_017861365.1 Oscillospiraceae bacterium
AGCCTTTGCTTTAATTCATAGAGCAGATTCATGGCTTCTATGGGCGTCAGGGTCTCCACAGAAGTCACACGCAGCGTATTTGCCACAGACTGCGCCCCCATATCCAGCAGGGAGACCTGCTCCGCCGGGTCATTTCCTGCCGCAGGCAGCGGCGCACCGGCGGTTTCCAGCTCTTCCAGAATGGCCCGCGCCCGCTCGATGACCCGATTGGGCACCCCGGCCAGCTTGGCGACCTCAATGCCGTAGCTTTGGTCGGCGCCTCCCCGCACAATTTTACGAAGGAATATAATATCGTCCTTTCTTTTTTTCGCGGCGATATTATAATTTTTCACCCCCGGAATTTCCCCTTCTAATACCGTAAGTTCATGGTAATGAGTGGCGAAGAGGGTTTTCGCCCCCAGCTTTTTCTGATCCGCGCAGAACTCCAGCACCGCCCGCGCAATACTCATGCCGTCATAAGTAGAGGTGCCGCGCCCGATTTCGTCCAAGATCAGAAGGCTTCTTGACGTGGCGTGCTTGAGCAGCTCCGCCACCTCGGTCATCTCCACCATGAAGGTGGATTGCCCCGCCGCCAGATCGTCCGACGCACCGATGCGGGTGAAGACCCGGTCTACCATGCCGATATGGGCGGCTCGGGCGGGCACAAAGGAGCCGATCTGCGCCATGAGCACGATGAGGGCCACCTGACGCATATAGGTGGACTTGCCCGCCATGTTGGGGCCGGTGATGATGGCAATCATCTCCTCTTTTCCATCCATATGAGTGTCGTTGGGAACAAAAAGAGCGTTTTTCAACATTTTTTCCACCACGGGATGCCGACCTTCGGTGATATCCAGCCGGTTGGATATGTCCACCTGAGGCATGCAGTAATTCTGCTCGACGGCAACCGTGGCAAAGGAGGCCAGCACGTCGATCTGAGCCACAGCTGCGGCGGTTTTCTGAATGGCTGCCACTTGAGCCGCGGCTGTCTCCCGCAGCTGGCAAAACAGCTCGTATTCCAGCCCTGTCAGTTTATCCTGTGCCGACAGGATGGTATGCTCCAGATCCTTCAGCTCCTGGGTGATATAGCGCTCACAGTTGGCCAGAGTCTGCTTACGGATGTAGTCCTGAGGCACCATGTCAAAATAGGATTTGGATACCTCAATGTAGTAACCGAACACCTTGTTGTACCCCACCTTCAGGGTTTTGATGCCGGTTTTTTCCCGTTCCCGAAGCTCCACCGCAGCCATCATTGAGGCGCCGTTGTCTTTCAGATCCCGCAGCATGTCCACATCGGCATGGTAGCCCTTGCGGATAAAGCCGCCCTCCCGCACCGAAAACGGCGGATCGTCGTCAATGGCACGGTCAATGAGAGCCCGCAGAGGCTCCAGATCATCCAATTCTCCGGCAAGGGAAGGCAGCAGCGCCCCGCAAAAGGACTCCAGAAGCCCCCGAAGGGTTGGAATTTTTCCAAGACCGACGGAGAGTGCCGCCAAATCCCGGGCACCGGCGGTTCCATAGACAATCCGCCCGATGAGCCGCTCCAGATCGCTGATTTCCTTCAGACAGAAAATCAGCTCCTGCCGGACAATGGAATTGCCCTCCAGCTCCGCCACCGCGCCGTGCCGTCTGGAAATCTGAACAGGGGAAAGGAGCGGGCGTTCGATCCAGTTGCGGATGAGTCGTCCGCCCATGGGAGTTTTGGTGCGGTCCAGCACCCAAAGCAGGGTTCCCCGTTTTTCCTTGGTGCGCATGGTTTCGCACAGCTCCAGATTCCGCCGGGCTGTGAAATCCAGTTCCATAAACTGTCCGCCTGCGTAATAGTTCAGGGTGGACAGATGGGACAAATCGGTTTTCTGGGTTTCGTGGAGGTAGGCAAACAGTCCTCCCACGGCGCAAACCGGGGCATCCTCCCCCTGAGGCAGGGTGTCCAGTCCTCTCATAAACTGCCTGCCCAGCAGTTCCCGTGCCGCGTCGGGGCGGAAGGTATGCTCCTGTCCCCGCTCACAGCGGCAGGCCAGCTTATCCCGCAGAAATTCCGTCAGCTCCTGACTGGAGTAAGCGCCGTCGGACAGTACCGCCTCTCTGGGTGAAAAACGCCCTGCCTCGTTGAGGATATGATCTGCCGCGTCCCGGCCCTCAAAGGAGGTGACAAACACCTCCCCGGTGGAGATATCGCAGAAGCAAACCCCAGCTCCGGCGGAGTCTAAATAGGCGCCCATAATAAAGTTGTTTTTTCCCTCATCCAGCATTGATGCGTCAATCAGGGTGCCGGGGGTAATGATGCGGACGATATCCCGCTCCACCAGCCCCTTGGCAACAGCGGGATCCTCCATCTGCTCGCAGATGGCAACTTTATAACCCTTGGCAATCAGCCGGGAGATGTAGGATTCCGCCGAGTGGTAGGGAACCCCGCACATAGGGGTCTGCTCCTCTTTCGGTTTGCCACGGTCCCGCGTGGTGAGGGTTAATTCCAGCTCCTCCGCGCCGATTTTCGCGTCCTCTTGAAACATCTCATAAAAATCGCCCAGGCGGAAAAACAGAAGGCAGTCCGGATAGGCTTCCTTCAGCTGTGTATATTGCCGCATCATGGGGGTCAATTCTATCATGGATCAGGTCTCCTTTTCTCTGTCATTCAAGCCGAGATGCGGCGTTATGTCTCGGCGGGCATCGGCTCCGTGCTTCTTAATTCTCCGAACAGGGCCCAGGTATTGGCGTGGGTAATGGTCACGTCACGATAGCTGCCAACCAGAGAGGGATCGCCGCTGACATGCACCAGCCGGTTCCCGGCGGTACGGGCGCTTAAATTGTTGCGGGGATCCTCGCTGGTGCCATCAATCAGGCAGCGGACGGTTTTTCCTACATATGCCGCATGTTTTCTCGCGGAGATTTCATTTTGCAGGTCAATAAGCCGTTGGAAATTTGCCGCCTTTTCCTCCTTGGAAGCGGGATCATCCATCTTTGCGGCAGGGGTTCCCTGCCTGGGGGAATAGATGAAGGTAAACAGCGCGTCAAACTCCACCCGCTTCAAAATCTCCAGTGTATCCTCAAATTCTTCCGTGGTTTCGCCGGGGAATCCCACAATGATATCAGAGGTCAGTACGATATTGGGAATCAACGCCCGCAGCCGACTGACCAGATCCAGATAGCCGGCCGACGTATAGCCCCGGTTCATGGCTTTCAGCACACGGTCATTTCCCGCCTGCACCGGCAGATGGAGCTGGGGCGCGACCTTTTCGCACCGGGCCATGGTCTCAAACAGCCCCTGGGAGGCGTCCTTTGGGTGAGAGGTCATAAACCGAAGGAGAAACTCTCCTTCCACCTCATTTGCCCGCTCCAGCAGCCAGGCGAAATCAACGTTCTCCTCCAAATCCTTGCCGTAGGAGTTGACATTCTGCCCCAGAAGGGTGATTTCTTTGTATCCCGCCGCCGCCAGCTCCCGGATCTCGTCCAGAATCACACCGGGTGCGCGACTCCGCTCCCGCCCCCGGACGAAAGGCACGACGCAGTAGGTGCAGAAATTGTTGCAGCCGTACATCACCGAAACCCACGCCTTGACGCCATTCTGCCGCACCACGGGGATCCCCTCCGCGATGGAGCCTGGGTCGTCCGTCGTCTCAAAAATACGCCCGCGCCGCGTGTGGATGCGCCACAGAAATTCCGGGAAGCGCCACAGGGCATGGGGTCCGAATACTAGATCCACATGACGGAAGGATTGCTTGATCTTCTCCGCCATATGAGCCTCCTGCATCATGCAGCCGCACAGGCAGATAATTTGATTGGGGTTTTTCCGTTTGGTATGGGTCAGTGCTCCCACGTTGCCCAAAACCCGCAGTTCGGCGTGCTCCCGCACGGCGCAGGTATTGATAATGATCACGGCGGCCGCGTTCTCGTCCTGGGTAAATCCGTAGCCCATTTCGTCCAGATAGCCGCGCAGCCGCTCGGAATCGGCCTCGTTTTGCTGACAGCCATAGGTATCCACAAAAGCCAGGGGTTTTTCCGGCAGCGGCTGGTTCATCTCCAGAATACGGGTACAGTACTCCCGCTGGAGGGCAATCTCCTCCGGGGAAATGAGTGTGGCGGTTCGCTTCATGCTTGTCCTCCGAATCGTGTGGGGCTCCACAATAGAATAATCCTGTTCAGCATACCAGATTTTCACCCGAAATACAAGCCGTCGCCCGTGGAAGCCATGCTTCTCCTTGCCTTTTTTCCACTGAAACGGTATAATGGGGACAATGTTGCAAGGAGGTTCTCTCATGAAAAAGCTACAAATGAAAACACCCCTGGTGGAGATGGACGGAGACGAGATGACCCGCATTCTCTGGCGGGATATCAAGGAGCTGCTTCTGCTGCCCCATGTGGATTTAAAAACCGTTTATTTTGATCTGGGGCTTGCCGAGCGGGAGCGCACACGGGATCGGGTCACCGTGGACGCCGCCAACGCCAACCGGGAATACGGCGTGGCGGTCAAATGCGCCACCATTACACCCAACGCCCAGAGAGTCGAGGAATACCAGCTGACCGAGATGTGGAAATCCCCCAACGGCACCATCCGCGCCATTCTGGACGGCACAGTATTCCGCGCGCCCATCATGGTAGACGGGATTTCGCCGGTGGTGAAAAACTGGAAGGAGCCCATCACCATCGCCCGTCACGCTTATGGTGATGTCTACCGCGCCTCGGAATATCGGGTCACCGGCGCCGGCAAGGCGGAGCTTGTGTTCACTGGTGAGGATGGCACCGTAACCAGCCAGACGATTTTCCAGTTCAAAAACGGAGGCGTGCTCCAGGGGCAGTACAATCTGGACTCCTCCATCACGTCCTTTGCCCGCTCCTGCTTCCAGTATGCCGTGGACACCAGACAGGATCTCTGGTTCTCCACCAAGGATACCATCTCCAAGCAGTATGACCATACGTTTAAGGATATTTTTGCCGAACTGTTTGAAACGGAATACGCCGGGCAGTTCAAGCAGCTTGGAATCGAATATTTTTATACGCTGATTGACGACGCCGTGGCTCGGGTCATCCGCTCCAGGGGCGGTTTTATCTGGGCGTGCAAGAATTATGACGGCGACGTGATGAGCGACATGGTAAGCACCGCCTTCGGCAGCCTGGCCATGATGACCTCGGTGCTGGTTTCTCCCGATGGAAACTACGAGTACGAGGCGGCCCACGGCACTGTGACCCGCCACTATTACCGGCACTTGAAGGGCGAGGAGACCTCCACCAATCCCATGGCCACCATCTTTGCCTGGACGGGAGCTCTAGCCAAGCGGGGCGAGCTGGACGGTCTTCCCGACCTGACTGCTTTTGCCGGGCGGGTGGAGCAGGCCGCCTTGGATACCATCCGATCCGGCGTTATGACCCAGGATCTGGCGGGACTCTGGGAGGGAGAATCTCCCGCAAAGCAGGTTACCAGCCGGGAGTTTTTAACCGCGATCAGCCAGAAGCTTTAAGGATGACCGATACGCGGCTCTACCGCCAAGCCTGCCAAACGAAATTGGCGTTCCTTCAAAAAACACCTCATGAACCGGAGCGGGCGGTCCATGAGGTGTTTTTCATTCCTGCGTCCAGGGAGCCAGCTCCAGCCGGACAAAATATCCTTTGGGATGCTGGCAGACGGGGCAGGTTTCAGGCGCCGCCACAGCATTCTCAATATGTCCGCAGTTTAGGCACATCCACTGAACCTGCGCGTCCGCCACAAACAGCTTGTTCTGTTCCACCAGTTCTGCCAATTGTCGGAACCGGATGCTGTGGGTATTCTCCACGTCCGCAATCTGCTCAAATATCCTTGCGATGCTCTCAAATCCTTCTTCTCTGGCAATTCTGCCGAAGCCCGGATAGGCGTCCTGAAATTCGTGGGCCTCGTTTTTCTCGGCGTCCCGGAGATAATCCGAGACGGTCTCAAAAAGGCTCACCGGATAAGAGCCGTCCACTTGGATCTCGCTGCCGGAAAACGGTTTTAACTGGTCGTAAAACACCTTGGCGTGGGACCTCTCCTGCTCGGCGGTAAAGAGAAATACGCTTTCAATTACGTGAAGCTGGTTTTTCTTCGCGAAGCTCGCGGCAAAGGTATACCGATTCCGCGCCTGACTTTCGCCGGCAAAGGCCCGCATCAGATTTTCCCTGGTTTTGCTCTGGGTAAAGTCAACAGACATAGTCATTCCTCCCTCTGATCTTCCTTGTCAGTATGACCAAAGCGAAGCGCCCTATGCGGGACAGGATAATTTTTGTGTTTGTATACAGCTCCGTCGGATTGTGGTACAATTGTATCATGATCAAACAGGAGTGATTTTCTTGAAAACCCTTCTTCATATTTGCTGCGCGCCCTGCTCTATCAAGTGCGTTGAAACTCTGCGGGACGAAGGCATCGAGCCGGTTGGATTCTGGTTCAATCCCAATATTCATCCCTTTACTGAGTACAAGGCGCGGAAAAATACGCTGACAGACTACGCCGCCGCCATTGGATTAACGCTGGCTGTGGAAAACAATTATGGACTGCGTACCTTTATTGAGCAGGTCTGTCCCGACTTCGACGACCGCTGCGGCTACTGCTACCGGGTTCGGATGGAGGAATCCGCCCGCTACGCCGCGGAACACGGCTTTGACAGCTTTTCCACCACCCTGCTCATCAGCCCCTATCAGAAGCACGACATGATTGCCGCCGCCGGAGAGGCCGCCGGGAAGCAATACGGCGTTTCGTTTTTATACCGTGATTTTCGTCCCCGTTTCCGGGAGGGACAGGCCACCGCCCGAGCGCTGGGACTCTATATGCAAAAATACTGCGGCTGTATTTTCAGCGAGGAAGAGCGTTATCAGAAGCGGAAGCCGGAGAAGGGAACACAATGAGCTATGGTACCATAAAGTGTGGCTCCAAGCCCTACCCGGGGGGAAACAGGCGATTGTGCCCACCGGCCCGCCAGCCTGTTTTATTGCAAAAGGAGGGTGTTTTTTAAACGTCGGTCACGTATAAACGGCGAAAAAAATACAATTTGCGGAAATCTGTAATGATTCTGAACTTGTATCTGCCTAAAAAAGGTTGTACAATGTCAGCATGAATTGATTGGAGGTTTCCAACCCATGAAAAAACGCCTGTATTCCTTTTTCGCCGTGGTGCTGTCTTTCTGTCTCCTCTTCAGCTCAGCCGCCGCGCTCACCTCGGATCAGCTTAAGGAGCTTCTGACAGAAAACTACATTGATGCCATTCCCGACAGTACGCTCTCGCTCACCACGGTGGACGACATTATTGAGGCGTTGAATGATCCGTATACGACATATTTCACCAAGGAGGAATATGAGGACTTTTTGGCAAGCATGGAGGACACAACCAAGATCGGCTTGGGCATAGCCATTCAGGCCAACGACGACGGATGGATGATCACGCAGGTGCTGGAGGACTCTGGGGCTGCGGCCGCCGGAGTTACGGCGGGGGAGATCATCACCGCTGTAGACGGAACCTCCGTGGCCGGAGTCGGGACAGATGAAGCCACCAAATACCTGTCGGGTGACGAAAGTACTCAAGTGGTAGTGACGCTGGAGGCACAGGACGGAACCACCCGGGACGTCACCGTCACCCGCACTGAATTTACCGCCTCGATCACCGCCAGCACCGAGCTGCTGCAGGATCATATCGGCTACATAGACTGCACAGCCTTTGGCTCTGAGACCCTTCAGCATTTTACAGACGGAATCACCGACAATGACAGCTCCGCGGATATCTGGCTGGTGGATCTAAGGTTAAATGGCGGCGGTGACGCTGGAGTGGCGATTCATTCCGCGGCTACCCTGAGCGGAGGTCTGGGATACTCACCTCTGGCCTATCTAAAAAATCGCGCCGGACAATACACCGGATATATTGCGACCGACAGCCGTCTGTCCACAGATCCTTCCATTATTCTGGTCAGCGAATACACTGCCAGTGCGGCGGAGCTGTTTGCTTCCGTGTTTCGCGACATGGGGACGGGCATCGTCGTAGGAAACCGCACCTACGGCAAGGGCGTGGCCCAGGTGGTTTTTAACGAGAGCACCAATCCGGAAGATTTTACTGACGGCGACGCGCTGAAAATGACCGCCTACCGTGTGTACTCTTGCGTGGGAACCACCACCGACAAGATCGGTGTGATTCCAGACCTGCTGATTTCCGATGAAAATGCCGCCGAAGCGGCCGTGCTGCTGTGTGCCTCCGAGCCGGCGGATAGCGAAGGCTATGTCCGGTTGACCCTGGGCGGCCTGAACTATTACATCAACACGGCGGATGCCACTGCCAGTGACGATTCCCTTGCGGCGTTCACGGAGCTGCTTGAGGCGGTTCCCGCTTCCGCCTCGGCCTGCCTCGGACAGGGCGGCACCGACTGGTTGGACGTGGGCGCAAACATCATCGCCATGTCCTATTGCCCAGACTATGTCTCCCGCTCCTTCACCGATGTTTCAGGCTCCGACTACGAGGACGCAATTAATACCCTTGCGACCTATGAGCTGGTAAACGGCTCCGGCGACGGTACGTTTGATCCGGAGGGTACTCTGACCCGTGCCCAGCTCTGCGCCATGCTGACGCAGATTTTGAATCATACCGGGGACGCGGCCACTGCGGCTTCCGTGTTCTCAGACGTTTCAGCGGACGCCTGGTATGCAGACGACGTGGCCATGATGTATCAAATGGGTCTGGTGGATGGCTTTGAGGACGGCACCTTCCGTCCTGACGATGTGGTCACCCACGAACAGCTTCTGACCATCTGCGAGCGTTTCGCTGCGTGGCTGAGCGCAAGCGTCAATTCCCTTGACGGCAATGTCAGCGATGGCAGTGCCACCATCGACACCTCTGAGGAAACCAGTCAGGGCTTTTCCTCTTGGAGCGCCAACGCCACGTGGATTTTGAATTATTATCAGCTGCTCTATACCGATTTGACCAACATTACCCCCACCTCGGCCACAGAGCGTCAGGAGGCCGCGGCGCTGCTCTACAACCTGCTCTATGCAGTCAATGTGCTCCGCTCATAACTCCGGTTTTGGTGAAAACGTAAAGGGCCTCGGTTACATATGTAACCGAGGCCCTTTAGTGCTTTTGTGAGATTTATCGGTCCTCCCGGAAGTAAGCCTCGCCGAGGCTGGCAGGGGGTTGGCTTTCCAGGTTGTTGCGGCGGCTGGTGAAGATCAGCACCACAATGGTTACCACGTAGGGCAGCATGCCGCAAAGCTCCTGAGTGGCCCGGGTGAGGCCGGGCAGGTAGATATACAGGATATACAGCCCGCCGAACAGAAATGACCCCCAGATGGCTCTCGCCGGATTCCAGATGGAGAGGATCACCAGCGCGATGGCCAGCCATCCCCGGTCACCGAAGCCGTTGTTGGTCCATGTGCCGCCCAGATATTCCATCACAAAATACAGGCCGCCCAGACCTGCCACCGCCGCACCTGCCACAGTGGAAACATATTTATAGGCCGCAACACTGATGCCGGCGGCATCTGCCGTGGCCGGGCTCTCGCCCACCGCCCGGAGGTTTAATCCCTTCCGGGTACGCTTTAAGAGGAAGGTGAGGAGTATGGCGATGGCAACCGAGAGATAGGTCAGAAATCCGTAGGAAAACAGCAGGTCGCCCACCACCGGAATTTGAGACAGACCGGGAATTTTCGCCCGGTAGGCATCCGCTGTCACAGCCACCGAAATCTGGCCCACGCCTCCCGCCAGCTTGGAGATGGAACCGCCGAAAAAGTTACCGAAGCCGATGCCAAACGTGGTCAGCGCCAAACCCACCACATTCTGATTGGCCCGAAGGGAAACGGTGAGAAAGCTGAAAATCAGCCCGCCCAGCGCCGAGATAAGAAGCGTCGCCAGCATGGAGATAAGCAGTCCCACCAGACCCACCGGTTCCGCCGTGCTCTGTTCATAGAAAAAGGCGCCCATCAGTCCGCCAATGCCGCCCATATACATGATACCCGGGATGCCCAGGTTCAGGTTGCCGGATTTTTCAGTGATGATCTCCCCCGACGCGCCGAACAGGATACAAATCCCCTGGGCAATGGCCTTCTGCAAAAAGATAAGAATGAGTTCCATTCACTTTGTCCCCCGTTTCGTGCCACGCAGCTCCAGCTTATAATTGATGAAAAACTCGCTTCCGATCAAGAAGAAGAGCAAAATGCCTGTGATGATATCCGAGGCATTTTCATTCAAGCCGTATTGGGATGCGATCTGAATGGCTCCCTTCTGCATGAATACCAGAAAAGCTGATACCAGCAGCATCACAAGAGGGTTAAATTTGGACATCCACGCCACAATAATGGCGGTAAATCCCCGGCCTCCCCCTGTGCTGGTGGAAATCGTGTGGCTGCCGCCACTGACGATGATGGCACCCGCCAGGCCGCAGATGGCGCCTGAAATCATCATGGTTCGGATGATGACCTTTTTGATGTTGATTCCCACATATTTTGCCGTGTTCTGGCTCTCGCCCACCACCGAAATCTCATAACCCTGCTTGCTGTGCTTCATGTAAATATACATCAGCAGAGTCACCGCCATAACAATGACCACGTTCCAGCCGTAGGTCAGCCCGAACAGCTCCGGCAGCCAGCCCTTGCTCGTGGATGAATTGATGATGCCCACCGTGTTGGAGCCAGACGGGTTCTCCCAGAATACGATGCAGAAGTTCACAATCTGAATCGCCACATAATTGAGCATCAGGGTAAACAGCGTCTCATTGGTGCCATAACATGCCTTAAATACCGCGGGCATCAGACCCCAGATCATACCTGCTGCCATGCTGGCCAGAAGAATCAGCATCAGAAGAAGCCAGTTGGGCATGGTATTGCCCAAATAGATCATCAAAGCCGCCGCTGCCATGCCGCCCATGAGAACCTGACCTTCGGCACCGATGTTCCAGAACCGCATTTTGAACGCCGGTGTAAGCCCCACTGCAATGATCAAAAGAACCAGGGATTCCCGAATGGTAACCCATAGCCGCCGGTTTGTCCCAACGGCACCGTCAATAATCCCCGCATAGACACTCAGTGGATTCTGCTTTGTAATGGCGACAATAATCAGCGCGCACACAATCAGGCCGCAGCACACCGCCGCGAGACGGATCAGCCATGCCCTGGGCGTGGATATGCCGCTTCTCTTGACAACCCGGAAAAACGGCCCTCCCGCCGTCTGTGTTGTTTCTTCAGCCATGCCCAAGCGCCCTCCTTCCCGAATCCGACATCATCAGTCCGACCTCTTCCTTGGTAATGGTTCTGGCGTCCGCAGTCCCGGTGACCTTGCCTCCTGCCAGCACCATAATCCTGTCGCAGAGTTCCAAAAGGACATCCAGATCCTCTCCTACGCAAATTACCGCCACGCCTTTTTTCTTTTGCTCGTTAAGCAGGTGATAAATGGTGTAGGATGAGTTGATATCCAGCCCTCGCACAGGATAGGCAACCAGCAGCACGGTGGGATTGGACGCGATTTCCCTGCCCAGCAGTACCTTCTGCACATTGCCTCCCGACAGTCGTCTCACCGGCGTATCCACCCCGGGGGTGGCCACCGCCAGCTGCTCCACAATGTCCATAGCCAGCTTTCGGGGCTTTTTCCGATCCGCAAAAAAGCCTCTGCTTTCCTGATAGCTCCGAAGCATCATATTGTCCGTCAAATCCATGGAGCCCACAAGCCCCATGCCCAGCCGGTCTTCGGGCACAAAGGCCAGACTGATATGCAGATTGCTGATTTCCGAGCTTTTCATGCCGGAGAGTTTTTCCACCGTCCCTTCGGGAGAAAAGTAGAGAATTTCGCCGTTTTCAGTCTCCTGAAGTCCCGCGATGGACTCCAGCAGCTCCTTTTGCCCGCTGCCCGCAATCCCGGCGATCCCGAGGATTTCACCTCCGTACGCCGTAAAGCTTACATCCTTCAGCACGGCGACACCCTCTTTGTCGCGGCAGGTGACCCCTCTCATCTCAATTCGTTTTTCGGGAGTCTGAGGCTCGTCCCGGCAGATATCAAGGCTGATCCGCTCCCCCACCATCATTTCGGTCAAGGAGGAGGCTGACGCCTCTGCTGTCTCCACGGTGCCGATATAGGCTCCCTTTCGCAGCACTGCCACCCGGTCGGAAAGCTCCAGCACCTCTCTTAATTTGTGGGTAATAATGATGATGGATTTGCCGGCCCGTTTCATGTTGCGCAGTACGTCAAACAGTTTTTGGGTTTCCTGCGGTGTCAGTACAGCGGTGGGCTCGTCCAGAATCAAAACCTCCGCGCCCCGGTAGAGTACCTTGACGATCTCCACGGTCTGCTTTTGAGAAACCGACATGTTGTAAATTTTTTGAGCCGGATTAAGCTCAAACCCATATGTCTCCGCAAGCGCTCCAATTTCCTGCGTGAGCAGCGCCATATTCAGGCGCTGAGCGCCGGGAAGACCCAGAATGATATTTTCCGCGGCCGACAAAACGGGAATCAGTTTAAAATGCTGATGGATCATGCCAATCCCAAGGGCAAAAGAATCCTTGGGCGAACGAATCACGGCTTCCTTCCCACGGATTAAAATGCTCCCCTCGTCCGGGGAATAAATCCCCGACAGCATATTCATCAGCGTGGTTTTGCCGCTGCCGTTCTCTCCCAGGATGGACAGAATTTCTCCCTTGCGCACCGTCAGGCTGATATCGCTGTTGGCAACCACCGATCCAAAGCGTTTGGTCACATGCCGCAGTTCAATTGCATTCTCATATTCCACAAAACCGTTCCTCCGTTTAGCGTACTCGCGTTTCAAAAACCGTCTGGTTCGGCGGTGTCTGGCCGCCCGGGGCGATTGCCCCGGGACAGCCAAATGGTCTTAGGTCAGGTCGTCAGCTCTGTGATGCCGTCGATGCGCAGATCGAAGGCGGGCGCGGAAATGAGCTCGGACTCATGGAAATAGCCGTCGGACACATAATCGGCATACTGGGCGTAATCGCCGCCCTCCGCGATCAGATCCTCGATGCTCTTTCCTCCGATGGTGAAGGTGGAGGTATCAAACACATGGAAGCTGCCGTCGATGATGGACTGCTCCACCTCGGCAACTTTGTCGGCAGTGCCTTCGGCGCAGACCGCGTCGTTCAGGGTGGAGATTCCCACCGCGTCGTCTGCGTAGCCTTTGCACCAGTCGGTGTCGATGGTCTTGCCCTCAATCACGCACTGGACGGCATAAGTGTAATAGGGAGCCCAGTTAATGGTAGCGGAAGTCAGCGCAGAGTCGGGTGCCACAGAGGTCATGTCCACATTATATCCCACACAGGGAACCCCAGCCGCTTCGCAGGCGGTGGGAGCGCCTGTGGTATCGGAGTGCTGGCTGATGAGCTTGCAGCCATCGGCAATCAGGGACGTGGCTACTTCGCTCTCAGCGGCTATATCCGCCCAGCTGTTGGTGTACTGCACCTCCATGGTCACGGTGGGGCACACGCTTTTGGCGCCCAGATAGAATGAAGTGTAGCCGGAGACCACTTCCGCGTAGGGGTAAGCACCAACATAGCCCATCTTGGCCTCGTCGGCGGTGATGGTTCCGTCCGCGATCATCTCGTTGAGCTTCAGGCCCGCGACCACGCCGGAAACATAGCGGGCCTCATAGACTGAGCTGAAGTAGTTGTGCATGTTGGACAGGCCGGATGAGGCGGCCTGATAACCTGTTGCGTGGCAGAACTGAACGTCGGGATACTCTTTGGCGGCCTCAATCATATAGCTTTCATGGCCGAAGCTGTTGGCGAAGATGATGTTGCAGCCCTGTTCCGCCAGATCCACTGCGGCGTCGTAGCAGGATTCGTCCTCAGGGATGTTAGTCTTCTCAATCACCTGGTCCTCAGACAAACCCAGAGCTTTGATCATCTCCTGAATGCCCAGCATGTGAGCCTCCGTATAGCCCTCGTTTTCGTCGCCTACATAGATGATACCCACCTTGATGTTGGAGCTGTCTGCGGTGGTCTCCGTTGTGCTGGTTGCCGCTTCCGACGCCGTGTCTGATGTCGTGGAGCTTGATGAACTGCTGCTTCCGCAGCCCGCCAGCAGGCCAAATGCCATGGCCGCGGTCATGACAAGTGCAAAGATCTTTTTCATTTCGTTTCCTCCATTTTTGGTTTTATAACATCAGCCAAGCGGCGAATGTCCCAGTTAAAAACGGCGTAATTGCCTTACAGCTTCAGAGAACGCGGTACGCAAACAATGAAAAAAGGCTACGAAGTCCGCCGAAATCGCTGTCAACCAAGTGCAAGCCCGCACATGGGGACACCAAATACCGTGCGCATACCTCTTGTAGCCTGAGACAAGTTCAATTGTCCGGTCAAGACGCTCAAACCATATTCATGAACCAAGGAACTGTTATGGTGTTTGGATAGAGCCACGGAAAGCATTTTGCCGGCTGTGGCAAAATGCGCGGGCAATCCTTTGCGGATAAACAACTATTCTTCCCTCAAATGACGAAAAATCTGCAATAGCGTGCCGCCAGCCCAATCTCAATGGCGGTTCCTGAACTCAGGAAACAATAAAGGCGTATTCAACTCGCTCGAATACACCTTTGCTTCAGATATAACTGCAACAGGGCAATTACAACATTGCATATTAATTTGATTATATTTTAGCATTGCATGAATGCCTTGTCAATATTTTTTATTCTAAGTGCCTTCTCGCGGAACGCTGTCACCTGATTTTTCTTTGGTTTGATACGTCATAATTTTCTTACCTGTGGATACAATACGGTTCGGGAGGTGATCTATATGGACGCACAAGCAACACAGGTAAAATGCAGTGTTCAAGAATGTCATCACAATCAGAATCATACGTGCCACGCCGGAAACCTTGAAGTGAACGCAATGGGCGACGGAAAGGTTGAAACATGCAGCGGAACGCAGTGCAGCACCTTTAAAAAACATTTGGCGCAATAGGTTTGCTTTATGGTTGCTCAAATTCAATGAGTATAATAGCGCGAAGGTATCCATTCGGGTGCCTCCACGCTATTTTTGCATAGTGCTCCAGACAACCGCCGACATAGGGTCACACGTTCTGTTTTAGAACAAAAGGAAGGTTAGCCGTCTTCGCTATGTGAATAAAATCATTTGTCTTCTGCCACACTAATTCCGAGGTGACAAGTTATGGATTATCTTCAAGATTTGCCAATGGGGTTTGGTATGGCGCTGCTTCAAAATCAGGACGCCGCGGCGTATTTTGATGCCCTTTCTGAAGCGGAGCGACGGCGGCTGCTTGACAAAACTCACAGCATTCAGTCCAAGCAAGAGATGCAGGCGTTCGTGGATGATCTGCACATGCAGTAATCACAGCCCCGTTCAGAAAGTTCTTTAGCTACACGCCATCTGTTCGCGGGTTAATCATGGCTGGCAGATTGATATCCCAGAGCCAAAAAACCGTGTTATTATGATATCAGTTAAAATTGCAGATGCAAGGTTTACCTGATTCCTCTTTTTTCTTCCGGGCAGTATCAAGAGCGGCAGCCGTCCTGCGGGGCGGCTGCCTTTTTATGGGCATGTGGGTAGAGCATCCTGTAGAGCTAGGGGCGGGGCGGGGATGCAAGAATGATTGTGAGGTGACAGCTATGGCCAAATCGACAGCAAAGCAGGCACAGTTTGTATTGGAATGCCTAATGGATGCAAACACCATCCAGACAGGCGGCGCGGCGTTTTTTTCGGCACATTGTGAAGAGAAGGTAAGGGGGTACCCATCGGTATGCAACAAGACGATTGGACAAAAGGGGTGATCGCATGACCGTTTCTCAGATCAAAAACGGGCTGCTTTCCACGCTCACGGAGACATTTCCCAATTATCCCGCCAAAGGGGAGGGGATTTCCCAGGGATTGGACCCACCTGTGTTCTATGTGGCTGCCACCAGCGCCCGGCAGAGCAAGGAATTGGGCTGCAGGCGCAGGAGAACTGCCGAATTTGACGTACAGTATCTTCCCGCCGACAGCACCACCAAAAATGATGCGCTGTATGAGATGGGCGAGACCCTCCTGGAGCTGTTTGAGTACGTGGAAACTGTCGATGGAACCCTGCGCCCGGTAAGCTTGGGCTATGAGATTGAGGATGAGGTTCTGCACTGCAGGCTGTCGTTCCAATGGTTTGTACGGCTGGCCTCGGAGACTCCCGCAACCATTGCAAACATTGAATTGGAGGTAACATAAACATGGCGGAAGAGACATTCACCACAACAGAGCAAGTCACCAGCGAAACCAAGGCTGCCAGAGAAGCGGCCGCAGCGTTTACATCCGCGAGACTGTCACAGTCGAAGCAGTTTACCGAAATGGAACAGTTGGTACTTTCAGTGGTGCTGGACAGCACCAAAACCTACACCGTCGCGGAAGCAAAAGAAGCGATGCGTGAATTTTTGAATAAGGAAGTGTTTTAAATGGCTGGAGGAACATGGAAAAAGCAAAATAAGGTACGGCCCGGCGTCTACATTAATGTTGTGGCCGAGCAGGACACCACCACTACAGGCGACCGTGGTGTGCTCACAATGCCGCTGCCCTTAAGCTGGGGCGCGGGAGAAAAGCTCATTGAAATCGGGGTGGATGACGATACGTTTGCTGCTCTGGGTTATGACATGGATGACATCCTGTTGCTTCGTGAGGCGTTTAAGCATGCCGAGACCGTGCTGCTCTATCGGGTTGACAGTGGCGGTGCGCAGGCATCCGCTTCCGTTGGCGAGCTGACCATAACGGCGGTATACCCCGGTACGCGGGGCAATGATATTACCGTCGTGATTTCGGTCAACACAGACGATGAGGCTCAGTACGACGTGGCTACTTATGTGGACGGCACCGAATATGAGACGCAGACGGTGACCACACTGGACGAGCTGGCGGCCAATGCCTTCGTTACCTTCAGCGGAACCGGAACCCCTCTGGTTACGGCGGGGGCTGTACTGACCGGCGGTACCGACGGGACGGCCACAGCGTCCAATTACACCGCCTATCTGGAATTGGCAGCGACGACAACCTTCAACGTCATGGCAATTCCGGTGATCGACGACACCATTAAGGCTTTGGCCGCAGCCTTTGCCGAGAAAATGCGCGAGGACGAGGGGAAAAAAATTCAGGTGGTGCTGGCCAATTATCCCAATGCCGACTATGAGGGGGTCATCAGCGTGAAAAACGGCGTGGTGCTCTCCGACGGAACTGAGCTGACCGCCGCTCAGGTCACCGCGTGGGTAGGCGGGGCCGCGGCGGAAGCGGAAGCGTGGGAATCGCTTACTTACATGGAGTATGAAGACGCTGTTTCCCTTGGGACCGCCTACTCCAACAGCCAAATTGAAACCGCGTTGAAAGCGGGTGAGTTCCTGTTCTCGGAGAGCTACGGGCGAATTTTGGTGGAAAAGGATATCAATACACTGGTTACATACGGGGACGATAAGAGCTATACCTTGTCCAAGAACCGGGTGATCCGCGCACTGGACAGCTACTGCAACGACCTGCAAAAGGGGTGTGCGCTCTACTACATTGGCAAGATCGGAAATGACGCGGATGGGCGCAGCACACTGAAGGCCTACGCCGTCAAGCTGGCAACGGCGTATCAGGATGCGGGTGCGATCCAGAATTTTGACGCTGAGAACGACATTGTCATCAGCGCAGGAACGGATATTGACGCCGTGGTCATGACCGTCGCGCTGCAGCCGGTGGACAGTATTGAGAAAATTTACACAACCATTACCGTTGGGGAGGATTAACCGATGAGCTACATGAATTACGCCGATACCATTAACGGCGCGGAAGGCCGTGCCTACACCATCATTAACGGTACCCGTGAGGAGATGTTCTATCTCAAAAGCATTGAGGCGAAGGTAGAGAAAACGAAGTCCGAGGGCAAGACGCTGGGAAAGCACGGCACCCAGCATAAGGCCACCGGATGGAACGGAAGCGGAAGCGCCACTCTTTACTATGTCACATCGAAGTTCCGCAAGCAGATGCTTAACTATATGAAAAACGGCGTTGACACCTACTTTGACGTTCAGATTGTCAACGATGACCCGACCAGTACCGTTGGAACCCAGACCGTCATTCTGCGCAATGTCAATCTGGACAGCGTAATTATGGCAAAGCTTGATCTGGATTCCGACGACCCGTTGGAGGAGGATGTGGACTTCACCTTTGAAGGCATTGACATCACGGGCAGCTTCAGCGCGCCCACGCTAAACAGTTAATTGAGGAGGTTGCAGCAATGAGCTTGAAAGCATTTTTATCCGCCAACGCGACGGCGGTGGAGAATCGCAAGGTGGTCATTTCCGACCGTTTTCGGGAAGGTGGAATGGCCGTGCTGTGGGAAATCAGAGCCATTTCCGAGGCGGAGAACGAGACTCTGCGGAGAGGCTGTACCAGGCAGGTGAAAACCAAGCGCGGGGAGATGGAAAAAACCGATAACAACCTGTACATCGGAAAGCTGGCTGTGGAGAGCGTGGTCTACCCTGATTTGAAGGATGCCGAGCTCCAGAACAGCTACGGCGTTATGGGGGCCGACAGTCTGCTGAAGGCCATGCTTACCGCAGGTGAGTACGCCGCGCTGCTGAATCAGGTCCAGGAGATCAACGGCTTCGACAAGGATATGAACGAGCTGGTGGGCGAGGCAAAAAACTGATTGAGGAGGGTGATGGTGAGGCCAATTACGCCTACTACGCCCTCCACCGGCTTAAAATTTTGCCGGGCACGCTCATGGAGCTTCCCGCCCGTGAGCGTGCCTTCATTTACGGAGCCATTGACCTGCATGTAAAGAAGGAAAAGCAGGAGGCGGCACGGACAAGGCGGAAACGGTGACGCTTGTCTGATATCCGGTTGAGTGTGAGAGACTAATAAAATATTATAGTAAAATGTGTAAATTTTGCGTTTGTTATATTTCGCTTCGGATGTGAAGCCGGAAAAGATTGCTGAATCAGATGATTCCGCATTGTTCCAGCCACTCAAAAAATGATCAAACCATGGACTGTAAAAAACAGAGAGGGAGCGTGTCTGACCAGCGGGCGATACACTTCCTCTCTGCTTTGAAAGGAGGAAACAATGGCGACAATAAAAGATGTGTTAACGCTGTATGATAGCGTGGAGTCGCTTTGGGAGGACAGCGGCCTCCAGGCGTTTACAGAGTTGTCGGAGGAGCTGTCACAGGCAGGCAGAAAGCTTGATGTGATTAACGACGGATTGCAGACCGCCGCTCAGCTGCAAAATCAGGTATACACGGCGTCACAAAATGCGGGAAGCTCCTTTTCCGACATGGCGGATGCGGTCTATGATCTGCAAACGGCGGGCGGAGGACTGTTTTCCTCCACCGGCGAGACCGTGGAATTTGCCCAGTTGATGGAACAGGCGCTTGCGGTGGGCGGGGCGGACGACGAGACGAAGGATAGTGCCATGGAGACGCTGACCGGGGTGATGTCCTCCGGAACCCTTAGCGGCGATGATGCCGCCTCCTTTGCCCAAAACGCGCCGGTGGTGGCCCAGTCGGTGGAGGACTATCTGCCCGGTACGCAGTCCTTTACCCAGTTGGCCGAGCAGGGGCTGGTGACCGCCCAGGTGATTAAAGACGCGCTGTCTGCATCAGGGGACGAGATTGAGGCAAAATTCAACTCCATGCCCATGACCTTTTCGGACGCCTTTTCGCAAATAAAAAATGACGCGGAATTAAAGTTTGCGGAGATTATGACCAATGTCAATGCATTTCTGAACAGTGTTAACGGAGAACAATTAATTGAAGGTATTAAGAGTGCGATCGGAACGTTAGGGGCAGTCATAGGCGGGGTATTAACGGCGGTTATGACCGTCGGCTCATTCATTGTGAATAACTGGGGTATCATCGCGCCGATTGTTTGGGGAATTGTTGCGGCAGTCATTGCCTATAACGCGGCAATGCTCATGAATAACACAATTAAAGCAGTTTCCGCTATAGTGGCAGTAGCGCACGGAGCGGCAACAGCCGCCGAAAGTGCGGCCACAGCGGGAATGACAGAGGCTCAATTGGCCTTTAACGCCGCATTATTAGCCAGTCCTTTGACATGGATAGTGATAGCAATTATTGCGGTTATCGCCGTAATCTGTATTGCAATAGTGATGATCAACAAAGCTATGGGTGACACAGTCAGCGTAATCGGTGTGATTGCCGGGGTAATTTTGTGCTTCGGCGCGGTGATTCTGGATACTGCTATAGGTCTTGTAAACGCCTTAATTCAAGTTATCTGGCTGTTTGTTGAGCCGTTTATCGGAATTGTTGAATTTATCCTCAACGCCACACAAGGAGGTTTCGACAGCCTCGGTGGCGCGGTCGCCAATTTGATTGGTCAGATGATCTCATGGTTTTTATCTCTTGGGAAAGTAGCCACCAAAATCATCGACGCTATTGCTGGGACCGATTTGACGAGCGATTTAGATTCCCTGCAAGACACCGTGCTCGGTTGGGGAAAAACAGACGATGCCATTACACTCAGCAGAGATGCTCCAACCCTTGACCGGATTGATTGGTCGGATGCCTACAGCACAGGGTATGACTGGGGTTCTAATCTGGAGAACAGCTTCAGTCTCGACGGGCTTTTTGGAACCGATGACAGCCAGTCCACAACGGATGACACCCAATCTACATTGGATAATATAGCCACCAGCTCTGCCTCCACCGCCGACAGTGTCTCCGGCCTCTCAGACAGCGTGGATATCGCGGAGGAAGATTTGAAGGTAATGCGTGATCTGGCGGAGCTGCAGAGCATTCAGAACTTCGTATCTCTCACGCCGACGGTGCAGGTAACCACCGGAGATCTGAACAGCGGCGCAGACGTGGACGACCTGGTGACGATCATTGAGCGCAAGTTGACCGTGGAAATCGCGGCCTCCAGCGCCGCAATCATGGGGGTGGCGTAATTGAAGGGGATAGACGGGTACCACATTCATCTGAGCTTTAACAACGATCAGGAGGCCATTGAACTGCCAATCCTGCCGGAAACCATTACAATCAAGCAGAGCGGCTCCAACCAGACGTATGACCTTCTGAACATTGGTGAAATCAATGTGATTAAAGGCTTAAAGCTTGCCGGGCTAACGCTGGAGAGCTATTTTCCGGTGGACAGCACGCATGTTACGTCAACCGTCCTTCTAAAGCCTATGGATTACGTCGAAACCATCCAAAGATGGGCGGCAACTCTGCGACCCATCCGACTCACCATGACCGGAACCATAGGACTGTATCTCCCGGTATCCATCGAAAGCTTTGAATTTACGGAAGAAGGCGGTGCGGTGGGAGAAATATCTTATAAGCTGGAGTTAAAGCAATACCTATTTTACGGTCCGGCAAAGGCGACTATCGTAAACGATACCGTCGTTGCGTCGACATCGCGCGCCTCTGATCTGGTTACACCGGATACTGTAGTCGTAAAGTTAAATGAGGATACCTTTTGGATTCTTGCCAAAAAATACTTAAATGATGAGACGCAAGCCGCGGCGCTGGCAGCCCTCAACGGAATGAGGGTGGACACGGTTCTTTTTGCCGATCAGGTCATTCGGCTAAAATAAGGGGGCGGGAATATGAAAGTCTCTAATTTGACACCGCTGAGCTGTGAGATTGCCGTTGATGACAAGCAGGGTCATGTGTACACATTGCCGTGTACGACGGTAGCTTGGAAGACACAGCGGACAGACCGGGCCGGGAGCCTTGAATTTACCTTCCTTGGCGGAGATCAGTACGCCGATACCACGTTTGAATTAAACTGCGGCGATATTGTTCGAATGCAGATAGATGGAGACACAATTTTTTACGGATATGTGTTCACCGTGGAAAATAAGGGGGACGGTACATTCTCCGCCACCGCCTACGACCAGCTTCGCTATCTGATGTACAACAACACCTATGTGTTTGCCGGTAAGACGGCCACCGAAATCATTCAGCAGATTGCCGCCGATTTCGGTATCACTCTGGGGGAAATCGCGGACACGGAATACCCGATTCCCAAGCTCTCCAAGGATAATAAAAAGCTGCTGGAGATCATCTCCGACGCCCTCTGCGAAACCACATACGCCACAAAGGAAACCTATGTGCTCTATGATAAGGCCGGAGCGCTTACCCTGACCAATATCAACGACATGCGGCTGCCGTTGGCCTTCGGCGATTCCGGTATGCTCACCGGGTACAATTACAAAGAAAGCATTGACAATGAAACCTACAACCAAATCAAACTGGTGCAGGACAATGAGGAAGATGGATGCAGGGATGTGTACATTTATCAGGACAGCTCTAATATTGCAAACTGGGGCGTCCTTCAATATTTCGGGTCGATGGATTCCGGATACAACGCCGCTATGATTGAGCAGATTGGCGTAGCGCTGCTGGAACTGCATAACCGACTGGAAAAAACCTTTAAACTGGAGGCACGGGGAGAGGTGACGTGCAGAGCCGGGGCCGCCATTTATATCGAAATTGCCGACCTGGGCGTGGCGGACTATTTTCTCATTGAAAACGCAGATCATACCTTTGAAGCAAACGATCACTCCATGAGCCTCACACTAAAGGTGGTGACCTGATGGATCTTTACAAGCAGATCAAGCAAATTGCCTCGGAGGCGGCGAGTGCGGCGGCGGTAAAGTTATATTACGGAACGGTTTTGACCGTCAATTCCCTCAGCGTTCAGGTGGACCAGCGTTTTATCCTTACATCGGAGTTTCTGACGCTGTGCCGGTCCGCTTCGGAGCTTGCCGCCGGAGACCGGGTGGCGCTGATTTTGATGGGAGACAGTGATTATCTGATTTTAGATAAGGTGGTGTAGTATGCAGTTAACGCCTGTATCCACGAATGCAACAGGCACGGAGATGCCTTCTAAAACGTGGAAGATTGACTTTGAAAACAACCAGATAACCGGCACAACAGACGGGCTGGACGCGCTGCGGCAGGCCATTTTTTTATGCCTGAATTCCGAGCGCTATGAGCATGTTATCTACAGCCGTGACTATGGGGCTGAGCTGAAAAATCTGGTGGGCAAAAGCATTGATTTGGTACGGCAGCGGCTCCAAAGTAACATTCAAGAGGCGCTGCATGCGGACGACCGTATTACCAGCATGGGTCAATTTACATTCTCCCAGAACGCGGACAGCCTAACAGTGGCCTTTACCGTAACCAGTTCTGACGGTTCAGTCATCATTGAGGAGGAATATCATGTATGAGAGTATGACCTACTCCGCTATTTTGGCATCCATGCTGGACGGTGTGGATGATACCTATGACAAGCGGGAGGGTTCCGTGATTTACAACGCTCTGGCACCCGCCGCGGCTCAACTGGCGCAGGCCTATCTTGCTCTGGACGCAACGGCAGACCGGGGCTTTGTGGATACCGCCACAGAAAACGACCTCGACAAAAAAGCGGCGGAACGGGGACTGAATCGGACCGCGGCGACCTGTGCTGTACGAAAGGGGTTGTTTTATGACGCTTCCGGCGCCTTGACCGATGTGGACATCGGGAAACGTTTTTCGGGCGGCGGGCTTGTCTATGCCGTGACGGCCGGTATGAGTACGGGAATTTTTAAACTGACCTGCGAAACGACAGGAACCGAGGGCAACACGTATTTTGGAACGCTGCTTCCGGTGGAATATATTTTCGGACTTGGGGCGGCGACCCTTTCTGAGGTGCTCACCGCCGGAGAGAATGAGGAAACAGACGACGCGCTCAGGGAGCGCTATTACGATAATATTTCTTCTCAGGCCTTTGGCGGGAACATTGCCGACTACAAGGAAAAGGTCAACGCCATTTCCGGCATAGGCGGTGTCAAAGTGACCCCGGTGTGGAACGGAGGCGGCACAGTGAAACTCACCGTGATCACCTCTGACTACGGTGTGCCCTCCGACGAGCTGATTGAGACGGTGCAGACCACTATAGATCCGGCAGAGAATGCCGGAGAGGGGTACGGACTGGCGCCAATCGGGCATGTTGTCACGGTGGTTGGGGTATCCGGCACTACAGTGGATGTGACAGCAACGGTGACATTAGGCGAAGGGTATGAATGGAACGATATATCGTCGTCAGTGACTTCCGCTATTACCTCCTATTTTGCAGAGCTGGCGGAGAACTGGGCGGACAGCACCACGACCTATGTAAGAATCAGCAAGGTGGAACAGGCAATCCTGTCCATCACCGGAGTGGAGGATGTGCAGAATACCACGGTAAACGGCAGCGCCTTCAATCTCACTCTGGATGATGGTACGATTCCTGCTATCGGAACAGTGACGGTGACGACAACATGAACACCATTGATTATCTGCCTCCTGTGTTACAGGAGGTCGGGGACTTTATTCAGATTACTACGGTGGAGCAGACGTGGTTTGATCAGCTGAGTGGCGGCATGGAGCATGTGTTGGATGACCTCTTTTTATCCACGCTGACGGAAAACGGGGCATCCCGCTGGGAGCGTGTCCTGAGTATTT
This sequence comes from Oscillospiraceae bacterium, assembly GCA_017861365.1. Classification (GTDB taxonomy): domain Bacteria; phylum Bacillota; class Clostridia; order Oscillospirales; family Oscillospiraceae; genus JAGFXR01. The sequence continues at coordinate 24,350 of JAGFXR010000017.1, forward strand.
CACCCAAGGATACCGACACGTTGGCGCTGCGCCGCTTCCGCATTTACGCCAAGCTGAACGAACAGACTCCATACACGATCACAATGCTGAAAGAGAAGCTGGCGAATCTGTGCGGGGAGGACAGCTACAGCGTTACGCTCCTACCAAGTGAATATACGCTGACTGTGCGGATTGCCCTTTCGGCAAGAAGCTATTTCAATGAGGCGAAGGCCGTGATAAAACGCATGGCTCCGGCAAACCTGGTGCTGGATGTGTCCTTGTTGTATAACCAGTATTCTATGCTGGAGCCCTTTACCCACGCCCAGCTTGCGGCGTACACACACAATCAACTTAGAAATGAGGCGATTTCTTAATGTCAACCACTACCACAAATTATGGGCTGAACAAACCGGCGGATGAAGATTTTTATGATGTTTCTATCCAAAACGACAATATGGATCTGATCGACACCGCACTGAAGCAGATAGAAGGCGACTTGACCGGGCACAACGTCACCAGCACTGCTCATTCCGCCGGAATCGCGGGCAACGCCGCGACGGCGAACAAGCTTGCCACGGCGCGGACAATTGCCCTGACGGGAGACGCGACGGGCAGTGGGCCATTTGATGGGTCGGCAGATGTGTCTATTGCAGTGACACTGCAAAATGTGCTGACCAAGGTACTGACCGGACTGTCCACGGCGACCAGTGCCGTCATTACCGCCACGGACACGATCCTCTCCGCACTGGGCAAGCTGCAAGCCCAGATCACCACCAATCTCGCCACGCTGACAAGCCACACCGGAAACACGTCCAACCCGCATACGACAACCGTTACACAGGTCGCGGCGGCTGGCGGTACCCTGCCGATTGCAAACGGAGGCACTGCCGCAACCACGGCAGCGGATGCTCGTACCAACCTGGGGATTGGTACCGCTGGCACACTCGCGTCTCAGACCGCTGTCACCAACTCTGCAAGCTACGTGCCGACGGGCAGCGCGATTTATACGCTAACCGGACGCACCGCCGCCGCCTCTGCAGCCGAAACCAACTACACAACGCTGATGTTCCGAGGGGAGAGCCTTAACTCCAGCGCGACCACGCCCGCCGTTAATGGGGCTATCGCCTGGACCTACAGTTAAGGGGGTTGCGATATGGACAGTAAAGTGCTTGTGGGTGGGGCGGTCTACAAGGTCAAAGGAGGCCGGACGCTGATCGAGGGCACCGGATATGATGTCAAGAGCGGCAAAACACTGATCGGCGGCACTGGGTACGGCATTACATTTGTGGACACGACTCTCAATAATAACGATTGGAGCGTGATATCAGAAACCTCCAGTGCTGGAACCGCCGCAAATTATTGGAGCGTCGGGGATACCAAGGCTGTTGCGGTGAGCGGGACGGTCGGCACTCTATCTGTCAGCGGAACCTACTACGCCTACATCCTCGGCTTTAGCCACAACAGCACCTATGAGGGCAGCAACCGCATCCATTTTGGCTGCTTTAAAACGGCTCAAACATCTGGCATTGATGTCTGCCTTGTGGATAGTAAGTATAACAGTTTGTCAAATGGTGGATCACTGCGATTCAACTTGAATCACTCAGGATCTGATAACTCCGGTGGGTGGGCGTCCTGTAATCTTCGTTCCGACGTGCTCGGTTCTGACGTTAGTCCGTCAATTCCAACATCCGGCACACTGCTGGCGGCTTTCTCATCTGATCTCCGTGCCAGCATGAAGTCGGTTACGAAGTACACAGATAACACCGCAGGAGGGAACAATTCTTCGAGCTATGTCACGGCGACGACCGACTATCTCTGGTTGCTTGCTGAGTTCGAGATTCATGGAGATAGGACATATGCAAATAGTTCAGAGAAAAACAAGCAGGCGCAATACACCTATTATTCTAGCGGCAACTCGAAGATCAAGTATAAATATTCGGATACATCAACTGCCGCTTATTGGTGGACCAGATCGGTCAACTCTCGTAATGACACCAGCTTTTGCTTGGTTGACAAGAACGGTTCCTACACTGTCGATGGTTCTTACTACTCCTACGGGCTAGCCCCGGCTTTTGCCGCATAGGTGGCGCTATGAGGTATATTGTACACCATAGATTTCACGGGACGGCGATCTGCGGGCCGGTAAACCTGCCCTACAGCACAGCGTGTGAGAGTTTTGGAGAGTACGTCATGTGGTGCGGGGAACCCATCTGCGCGGTGTCGAGCCAAAACGCAAAGGAGCATTTTGCCGTCAATGACGACGGGCACGGGCTTGAGCGTGGGAGCATCACTCACCGCATTGCCTTTGAGCAATTTGGGCTCCGGGAGCAGCAATCGCCGGACTATTGGGAGCGGTGGGCGTTTGTATGGAGTGACGGCAGCTTGAGACGTTATAAAAAGACGGAAATTGATGATTTTTGGCTTTGGAACGACCTGTTTTTTTGTGCTCTGATTGAGGAGCTGCGCCGCATCGATAAGCTTTTAGACCTTAAAAATATCACAAGGAGGAAACAACATTGAGCACCTATGTTAAAATCGGCGACACGCAATATGCCGCCACCATCGACGGTAATGTTACTAACCGCTCCTGGGACAACCGGGAGAGCAAGGCGATCACGCTGACGGCAACCTACGCCGAGGCGGCGGCGATCTTTAGTGATGGGATCACCTGGAGCATTGTGCAGGAGGGGACGGCGGAGGACGGTACCACGACCTCAACCGAGTATGACAATACTGATTACAGCATCCTTGGGGATATCATCGTCCACACGGGCGGAACCTGCACGGTGTACATGGGCAAGTCCACTGATCTGGAGGATGCCCTGGAACAATTATATGGAGGCTGACGAACATGACAACAAAAGCAAAAGCGCTGCAAACACTGTATAAGCGGGGCAAGGTTGCTGCATCCGGGCTGCAACAGGCCGTTTCTGACGGGATGATCACCGCCGATGAGTACGCGGAAATCACCGGAACAGCCTTGGAGGAGGCAACCGCATGATCACCATTATCAGTACATTAATCACCGCCGCCGCGACCATCCTTTGCGCCATCGTGACTGTTGGGGGTAAGCGGCGGGACAAGCTGCTGGAGGCGCAGAGTAAGCGGCAGACGGACGCAGACGAGCGCCAGAGGGCGGTAGAGGGTGGGATTCAGGCTCTTCTCCGCGACAGAATTTTATCGGCTTATTACCATTATTACGACCGAGGATGGATTACCTACCACGGCAAAGAAGCTGTCATTAAAATGTACGACGAGTATCACAACCTGGGTGGTAACGGAGCTATTACAGACCTGGTTGAGGTGATGCGCGATCTGGAGGTGCGGGACGGATGACGCAGAGCAAAGGCTTTTCCAAGGTCCTTCTGGTGCAGGAGAGCATCCTGATTTGGATTATTACTCTGTCCTTTATCGTACTGGCCTTTTACTGCATCCACAAGGGCTAT
>JAGFXR010000007.1 GCA_017861365.1 Oscillospiraceae bacterium
ACAGTGAATTTGTTCGGTCTAATTATGCTGTTAAATTCTACCCCGGAACACCGGTTTCATTCTCATGGCTAGATATCGATCCATCGAGCGGTTTGCTTCCGGCCGGCGATCAGGTTTCAATCGATTTAACCTTCGATACCAATAATCTTGGACATAATGTGATTCCTCCTATTTCACAAATCTAATACGTTATTATGATGAAATGTGTTTGATTTAATTTGCCACCTTAACCATGGCAAAACGAATGATTTTTTCATCCAGGGTAAAGCCCGGTTCAAAGACCTCCACGATGGTATTTTCGGCAACGGATTCATCCTCCACATGCATGACCGCGTTATGGAGATTGGGATCAAAGACTGCACCCAGCGCGGGAATTTCGGCGACACTCAGCTTTTCCAAAATGCCATTAAGCTGGTTCATAGTCATTTCGACCCCTTTGGCATAGGCCGTGTCGGCGGTTTCCTGCTTTAACGCACGGGAGAGATTATCGTAGACGGGGAGAAAGGCTTTAACGGTTTCCATTTTCGAATCCGCCCAGGTGGCCTCCCGTTCCTTCGCAGTGCGTTTGCGAAAATTATCGTATTCCGCCGCCAGACGCAGATACTGCTCCTCTTTGGCCGCCAGGGCAAGCTGGGCGGTTTTCAGAGTCTCCTGCAGAGGGTCGGTCTGCTCCGCCGCGGAGGCGGCTTCACCGGCCGGAATTCCCTCCTCGGGGGTGGTTTCCTGTGTGACGGTCACGTCTGAAGGCGTTTCACTTGCTTTTTTATGCTTTTGACTCATTTGGGCTTATTCCTCCTTTTTAGAATCCTCGACGGGAGGCAGAACTCCTTTTCCAAACAGGCGGGAGAGTCCCTCCGCGAAATAAGACAAACGGGCGGTAACCCTTGCGTAATCCATTCGGGTGGGACCGACAACACCGATGATCCCACGCATATTATCTCCGATATCATAGCTGGCAACCACCACGCTGGTATCCTTCAATTCATTGGCCAGATTTTCCGGTCCAATGATAATTTTGGTTTCCTCCTGACTGGGCGAGGGAAGGTAGGTACCGTCGGATTCATTGGACAGATAGTTAATCAGTGGCTGTGCCCTGTCCAGGCTTTTGTATTCGGGATGCTCCAACAGCTTTGTAATGCCGGCGGTGTGGAACGAGCGGGATTCCAGCTCCTCCAGAACCTCCATGGCGAAGGAGACCACCAGAGAAATGAGACCGTAGGCCTCCCCGGCGGCGTGGGAAGCGACCCGCATCAGCTCGGGGGTAATTTCCTCCAGGGTCAGATTGACAAAGGTGGTGTTGAGCAGCGTGTTGAGCAGCTGCAGTTGTGGTTCATTCAACGTGCCAGGCAGACGAACCAGTTTGTTTCTGACCATGTTGGAATCGGTCAGAACAACCACAATGAAGGCGCTGTCCTCTACCATCAGCAGGTCGAAGCGCCGGATGGTGACGCGCTTATTGCCTGTGGCCAGGGCAAAAGCAGGATATTTTGTGAACTGGGAGACGATGCGGCCCGCCTGATCAATGACGCGGTCAAGCTCCTGCATTTTCAGCTTCAGCGCTTCGTTGATCCGTGTGGTCTCCTGCATGGAGAGCCTGTGGGCTTCCATCAGTTCGTTGACGTAGAGACGATATCCCTGTGGAGAGGGAATCCGTCCGGCAGACGTATGAGGCTGTTCCAAAAGCCCCAGAGTCTCCAGCGCCGCCATTTCGTTGCGGACGGTGGCGGAGGAAACATCCAAGCCCTCGGTTTCCGTAATGACTTTGGAGCCGACGGGTTCAGCCGTTTCAATATAATTTTCAACCACCGCGCGAAGAATTCGTTTTTGTCTGGGCGTCAGTTCCAAATCGTTCACCTCTTTAGCACTCGGCCTATCTGAGTGCTAAAGATAATGTACCACCATGCCCACGAATTGTCAATAGGGTTCTTGTAAATTAAATATGAACGGCGGAAAGATGGAAAAGGCAATCCGCGGCTCGCTCTTTTTGCAGAGCAGGCTGCGGATTGCCGATCGTTTACTTTCATGCTTCGGATGCAATCAAACTACAGGCTCAGTCCCTCGCGGTATCCTCCACCAGCCGGATGGCAAGGCCGATGAGTCCGTCGCAGTGACACTTTTTATCGCCGCCCAGCTCCTGATTGTGCTTTAAAAGCTGAGCGCAATCCAGATTTCCGGCTTCTTCCCCGAACCGCCTGAGAAAACCGCGGGCGGCGGCTTCATCCGCGCCCATCAGACCCAGGGCCATCAGCCCGCCGGTCACCGCGCCGCAGACCCCGCCCCGGCGCATCCCCGCGCCGAAATGAGCGCCCAGGGAACAGGCGGTTTTCGCGTCAACTCCGCACTCTACGGCAAAGGGGGTTAAGGTGGACTGGCAGCAGTTATAGTGGCATCGCTGATCCTCCCGCAGGGAGGCGGCGTATTCCTGATGTGTCATAACAATTCCTTCCTTCTTAAATCATATCGCAATCATAACAAACCGGGCGGCTGAACACGCCGTGGGTTTGTGGATCACCCTATGGGCCGGATCAATTAAAAATATCGGGATTTTCCTCGAACAGGCGCTTTACCTGTTTTAAAATTCCGGTATGCTCCGACGCGGTCAAATCCGGATCCACGGACAGCAATTCCTCCGCGGCGTTCTGAGCCTCTTTCAGGGCGCGGGTGTCCGCCGCGAAGTCCGCCACCTTTAAATGAGGCAGGCCGTGCTGGCGATGCCCGAAAAAATCACCGGGGCCTCTCAGCTTCAAGTCCTCCTCCGCGATGGAAAAGCCGTCGCCGGTTTTGGTCAGGGCGTTCAGACGGCGGAGGCTTTCGGGATGCTTGGTTCCCGTGATGAGGACGCAGTAGGATTGGTGCGTTCCGCGGCCTACCCGGCCTCTGAGCTGATGCAGCTGGGACAGCCCGAACCGCTCGGCGTTTTCGATGATCATCAGCGCGGCGTTGGGCACGTCCACCCCGACCTCAATCACGGTGGTGGAAACTAAAACATCAATTTCGCCGCTTAAGAAGGCGGACATCACTTCTTCCTTTTCCCTGGGCTTCATTTTTCCGTGGAGCAGGGCTACCCGCAGCGTCGGAAACACCGTTGCCTGCAATTGGGCGGTGTAGGCAATGACTGATTTGAGGTTTGACAGACTGGGTGCTTCGCCGGGGGAAGTGTCCCCGGGCTGTTCCTCAATCAGGGGGCAGACCATGTAGACCTGCCGCCCCTCGCGGGTGAGCTTCTCCACGAACCGGTTGATCCGGGTGCGCTTGTCCTCTCCAATTAAAAAGGTAGCCACAGGCGTCCTGCCGGGAGGCAGCTCGTCCACGATGGAAATGTCCAGATCGCCGTACATGATCAACGCCAGAGTGCGTGGAATAGGGGTGGCGGACATCACCAGAACATGGGGACGGCTGCCCTTGGCGGAGAGCGCCGCCCGCTGTGCGACGCCGAAGCGGTGCTGCTCGTCGGCCACGGCCAGCCCCAGTGACCGAAAGGCCACGCCGGGAGACAGCAGCGCGTGGGTGCCCACCAGAATATCAATTTCTCCTGCCAGCAGAGCGGAATACAGTGCCTTCCGCTCAGAACCCTTGACCGAGGCAGTGAGCAGGGCGACCCGAAGACCGGAGGGCGCCAACAGCGCAGTGAGCGTGCGGAAGTGCTGCTTTGCCAGAAGCTCCGTGGGGGCCATAAAAGCGCTTTGGTATCCGCTTTTGGCAGACAGCCAGCAGCAGGCGGCGGCAATGGCGGTTTTACCGGAGCCCACGTCGCCCTGCACCAACCGGTTCATGATCCGCCCGGAGGTCAGGTCGCACGCGGCCTCCTCGATCACCCGCCGCTGAGCAGCCGTAAGCGGAAAGGGGAGCAGACGGGCAAACTCCTCCATGGCGAAGGGAGAAAACACAAGGCCGCCTTCGCCGCTCCGCCGCCGCCGGAGCATAGAGAGGCCCACGGAAAGATACAAGAATTCCTCAAACACCAGGCGTCGGCGGGCAAGCTCAAGGGAATCAAGGGAATCCGGAAAGTGAATATTCCGGAGGGCAAACTGCCGCCGGGCCAGATGGAAGCGGTCAAGAAGCGCCTCCGGCAGGGGTTCCGTGACCACGTCCAGCACGGCGTTCAGTGTGCGCTCCGTCAGGCCAGCCAGAAAATGATTGGAAAGGCCAGCCGTAAGGGAATAGACCGGCATAATGCGCCCAGTGAATCGGGGAGAAGACTCCAGTTCAAAGACCGGATTGGTCATCTGGCAGGAGGAGCCGAAACGCTCCAGGATCCCGAAAAAAATATAGCTCTCGCCTGGGGAAATGGCGGCGCGGACATAGCGCTGGTTGAAAAAGGTCACGGTCATGGTTCCGGTATCGTCCACAGCCTTCAGCTTCACCAGTTCCAGACCCTGGTTGACCCGGGTCAGCCAGGGAAGCTCCGCGGCCATGGCGCGGACGCAGACAGGCTCACCCGGGGGCGCGTCCCGAATGGTGTATGACCTGGTGCGATCCTCATAATCCCGGGGATAGTAGTCCAGCAGATCCCCGCCGCGGAACAGTCCGAGGCGGTTGAGAGCCCTGAGACGTGCGGGGCCGACACCAGGGTAGGCGTTCAGGGCGGTGTCGAGGTTGGGAGGCTCCATCGGACTCAATCCTTCTTCCGGTAAATTTATCATAATATTAACATACTTCACATGATATTCGCAAGTGTCCTTGGATCAAGGACATATGTGTTTCTCGGCAATACTAAACAATGCGGTGGCAGAAAAGAACATCATCCGTAGTCGTTACGACAATTTTTAGCCTAAGCATTGCATATGCCATCGGAGCGGGTTATAATGTAACTTGCATGATCAAATTTACTGCGAAAGGACGATGAAGCCCGGTGGCAGAAAAAGCATTCAGCAAGGTGTTGGTTGCAAACCGCGGAGAAATTGCAATCCGCGTATTCCGAGCCTGCTATGACCTTGGACTTAACACAGTTGCTATGTACTCCAACGAGGACATTACCAGCCTGTTCCGCACGGCGGCGGACGAGGCATATCTCATCGGCGAGAACAAATCCCCTCTGGGCGCTTACCTTGATATTCCCGCGATTATTAATTTAGCAAAGCGCCGCGGGGTGGACGCGATTCATCCCGGTTATGGGTTCCTTTCCGAAAACGCGGACTTTGCACGGGCCTGCGAGGAGGCGGATATCACCTTCATCGGGCCGTCCTCTCAGATACTGGACCAGATGGGCGACAAGCTCAACGCCAAAGCAATTGCCCTGGCCTGCGGTGTGCCCACGATTCCAGGCTCCACGGTCCCGCTCAAGGATGGGGACGAGGCGCTGGAAAAGGCGATTTCTTACGGGTTCCCCATTATCCTCAAAGCCGCGGCCGGCGGCGGCGGGCGCGGCATGCGCCGCTGTGACAAGCCGGAAGAGGTGAAGCCCGCTTTCGAGCTGGTGAAAAATGAAGCCAAAAAGGCCTTTGGCAACGACGATATTTTCATTGAAAAATATCTGGTGGAGCCGAAGCATATCGAGGTACAGATTCTCGGTGACAAGCACGGCAATATTATGCATCTGGGTGAACGCGACTGCTCGCTTCAGCGCCGCTACCAGAAGGTGGTGGAACTTGCGCCTGCGTTCTCGGTGCCCCAGGAAACCCTGGAGAAGCTTCACAGCGATGCGGTGAAGATTGCGAAGCATGTCAACTATGAGAACGCCGGAACGGTGGAATTTCTGGTTGATAAGAACGGCGGTCACTATTTTATCGAGATGAATCCCCGCATTCAGGTGGAGCACACCGTGACTGAGATGGTGTCCGGCGTGGACTTGGTGCGGGCACAGATTCTCATCGCGGAGGGACAGCCCATGTCCCATCCCATGATCGGACTTCGTTCTCAGGATGACCTGCATATTAACGGCTACGCCATCCAGTGCCGCGTCACCACAGAGGATCCCACCAACAATTTCGCACCGGATACCGGAAAAATCACGGCCTACCGCTCCGGCGGCGGCTTTGGAGTCCGTCTGGATGGCGGCAACGCTGGCGTGGGCAGCGTCATTTCACCCTATTATGACTCTCTGCTGGTGAAGGTTACCTCTTGGGACAATACCTTTGAGGGTGCTTGCCGCCGTGCCACCCGCGCTATCAGCGAGGAGCATGTCCGCGGCGTCAAGACCAACATTCCCTTCATTACCAACATTCTGACCCATCCCGCATTCCATGCGGGAAAGTGCCACACAAAATTCATTGACGATACCCCTGAGCTGTTTGAAATTGAAAACAGCCGTGACCGCGCCACCCGTATGCTGAAATATATTGCCCAGATTCAGGTGGATAACCCTAACGCTGAGCGCAAGCAGTACGATACCCCACGATTCCCCCAGCCCACCGGGAAGCCGCTGCACGGCTTAAAGGAGCTGCTGGACAAAGAAGGGCCTGAGGCGGTGTCCAAGTGGGTGCTGAATCAGAAAAAGCTGCTGATTACCGACACCACCATGCGTGACGCCCATCAGTCGCTGCTGTCCACCCGAATGCGTACCCGTGACATGCTCAAGGCTGCCGAAGGAACGGCTGAGATTCTGGGAGACTGCTTCTCTCTGGAGATGTGGGGCGGCGCGACCTTCGATGTGGCGTACCGCTTCCTGCACGAGTCTCCCTGGGAGCGTCTGGATCTGCTGCGCAAAGCCATTCCTAACATCCCCTTCCAGATGCTGCTGCGCGGCTCCAACACCGTGGGCTATACCAACTACCCGGACAACCTTGTCCGCGCTTTCGTTGAGGAGTCCGCCAAATCGGGCATCGACGTGTTCCGTGTGTTTGACTCGTTAAACTGGATTCCCGGCATGGAAATCGCTATGGACGAGGTTCTCAAGCAAGGCAAGCTCTGCGAGGCCACCATCTGCTATACCGGAGATATTCTCGATCCCAAGCGCGATAAATATACCTTAGATTACTATGTCAATATGGCTAAGGAGCTGGAAAAGCGCGGCGCCCATCTGCTGGCCATCAAGGATATGTCCGGCCTGCTGAAGCCTTATGCCGCCAAAAAGCTGATCACAGCCCTGAAAAACGAGATCGGACTCCCCATCCATCTCCACACCCACGATACCACCGGCAATCAGGTTGCCATGTATCTGATGGCGGCGGAGGCCGGGGTGGATATCGTGGACACCGCCATCTCTTCCATGTCCTCCCTCACCAGCAACCCCTCCATGAATGCGGTGGTGGCCGCGCTGGAGGGAGAGGAGCGCGATACCGGTCTTGACATCAAGGCGCTGCAGAAGCTGACTGATTACTGGGCGGACGTCCGTCTGCGTTATGCCAGGTTTGACGAAGGCTTAAAGAGCCCCACTACCGATATTTACCGCTACGAGATCCCCGGCGGACAGTACACCAACCTGCAGCCGCAGGTGGCCTCTTTGGGCTTGGGACACCGCTTCAACGAGGTCAAGGAGATGTACAAAACCGTCAACGATATGCTGGGAGATCTGGTCAAGGTGACTCCCTCCTCCAAAATGGTGGGCGATCTGGCGATCTTCATGGTGCAAAACGATCTGACGCCCGAGAACATTGTGGAGCGGGGCGAGGCGCTGACCTTCCCCGATTCCGTGGTTTCCTACTTCAAGGGCATGATGGGTCAGCCCGCGTGGGGCTTCCCGCCTGAGCTGCAGCGCGTGGTGCTGAAGGGTGAAAAGCCCATTACCTGCCGTCCCGGCGAGCTGCTCCCAGCCGTCGATTTTGACGCGGCGAAGACGGAAGTGGAGAAATTCTTGCCTAATCCTTCCCGCCGCACGGTGATTTCCTGGTGTATTTATCCCAAGGTGGTGGAGGAATACTCCAAGCACCGTCAGGAGTATGGCTATATCATGAGAATGGGCAGCCATGTATTCTTCAATGGGCTTGCTGTCGGCGAAACCAATAAGATCAATATCGAGGACGGCAAGACGCTGGTGATCAAATATATGGGGCTCGGCGATCAGAATGATGACGGCACCCGCACTGTAAACTTTGAGCTCAATGGCATGCGCCGCGAGGTTGCGGTACCCGACAAACGTGCTGAGATCAAGGGGAAGGCGGTGGTGCTGGCAAACCCTGAGGATAAGAGTCAGATCGGCTCTTCCATTCCCGGTCTGATCTCTAAGGTGAGTGTGAAGCCCGGTGACAAGGTTGAGGAAAACCAGGTTGTCGCGGTGATCGAGGCAATGAAGATGGAAACCTCTGTCGTAGCCCGTATGGCTGGCACGGTAGATGAGATTTTTATCAAAGAGGGCGGAAACGTCAAAGCTGGCGAACTGCTGATGACTATTAAGTAAACCGTCTTCGCGGCGGTTCAAAAGAAATACCGCCCCTTTCGCGCTCCGCTCCGGCGGAGATTGCGAAAGGGGCGGCTGTTTTGTTCTTTGAGGGTATAAAAATGCCGGTTTCCGAGAGGAAACCGGCATCAATACTATTGAGCTTACAGAAAATGCATCGCCAGGGTGATAATCAGGAAGAAAATAGCGACCCATTTGGTGAGCTTGGCAAGCTTGGAGTCCCAGGTTTTGGCCTTGTTCTTCGAGAGGAAGGTATCAACTCCGCCTCCAATGGCGCCGGAAAGACCCGCGCTTTTGCCGGATTGCATCAGAACCACAGTGGTTAAGAAAATGGCGCCGATGACATAGATGATGGAAACCACGATCATCGCGGTGGACATAGTTCATCGTTCCTTTCAGATACGCTCGGAAGAGCGGTGATAGGTGGTAATCAATTGGGCTGCCAGATGGAGACAACCCGTCAAGTAACAAATAATATACCATAGATCAATCACAAAAGCAAGCTTTTTTCGAAGCGGTTTAAAATCCACGGTTTCTCAGCGCCGTTCCCGCAGAATGCGGCGGCTTCCAAGGAAGGTCAGCAGGAAATAAGTCCCGTAAATGACCAGAATGAAGCACGCCGTCAGAACGGAGCTTGCTCCGGTGTCCAGCTGTCCCACCTGGGCGATTACCGAGTTGGCGGCGGTTATACCCACCGCGGCGTGCACAACCGCCAAAGCCAGCGGAAGGAAAAAAGCCAGAAAAATTTGGGCAAAGACCGCCCTGCCGCGCATGCGCTCCTCCGTGCCCAGACGGGCCAGAATCTGATAGCGGACGATATTATCGGCGGTTTGAGACAGCTGCTGAAGCGCCAGCACCGCCGCACTGGACAGCAGAAAGATCATGCCCAGGTACAGACCCATATAGAGTACCAGAAGCTTGCTGCCCGCCGTCTCAAGGTAAACCGACTGGAGCATGTTGTCGTAGCCGCCGTAGATATCCTGAATTTCCTGAGTGGACATGGAGCTGATATACGTCTGAACCGAGCTGTCAACCGCGTTGTTCAGTCCCAAAGAGCAGGCGCTGATGCCGATGGCCAGCAGCAGCATGATACAGATGACCGTCATGGACAGATAGGTGGAGTGGATTTTACCGCTCCACTGCCGCAGCACAAACATGTTGAGATTTTTATAATAGAGTGTCTCGTGGCGGCGGCAGAGCTGGAGAATAAAGCCGGACAGCCCGCGGAAAAACAACAGCGTCCCCAGAGCACCGATGAAAAGCATGACCAGAAACCATTTGTCCAGTGCCAGTATCCCGCGAAGCAGCAGTATGGCATAGGCGGACAGCAGAAGGGCAACGCCCAGCAGAAAGTGAAGGACGGAGAAAGGGAGAGACTGGTTTTTAAGAACCTCGTTTTTTCGCTCGTCCGTCATGAGGTCAATCAGCTTGCGCCGAGCCACGGAAATCTGATTGAACACCATCACCACCAGAAACATGACGCTGAAATATAAAATGGTTTTGCCCACGGAGCTTCCGCTGAACACAAAGCCGAGCTGAGGGACATCAATTTGAAACAGCGACAGGGTGAGAGCGGACAACCCCAGAGAGCCGAAAATGCCCAGAGCGATGCCCGTCACAAGGGCTAAAATACCAATCAGCAGAACCTCGCAGAAGAGAAGAAGGGATAGCTTCGACAGCGGCAATCCCAGCAGCAGATAGGTGCCCAGCTCCTTTTTCCGGCGGCGGAGCATAAAACGGTTGGCATAGAGCACCAGACAGGCCAGTACCACCGACACAAAAACCGAAAGTACGTCCATGTAGAGGAGGATGTCCTTCACCATGCCCGCGTCCGAGCTGGCCAGTATGGTCATGGCGGGCTGGCTTCCAAGGGAGTTAAACATATAAAAGACACACACACCGAAGGTCAGCGTCAGAAAGTAGACGGAATAATCCCGCATGCCGCGGGTAACGTTGCGGAGCGCCAGCTTAAGAAACATGGGTCTCGTCACCCCCCAGTTCACTCACAATTTCCATAATCCGATGGAAAAAATCCTGCCTGTCTGCCTCGCCTCGGTCAAGCACGGCATAGATGCTGCCATCCTTGAGAAACAGGATACGGCGGCACCAGCTGGCGGTGAAAGCGTCATGGGTGACCATGAGAATGGTGGCCCCTCGCTCGCGGTTCAGCTCGTCCAGACGTTCCAGCAGCAGACGGGCGGATTTGGAATCCAGCGCGCCGGTGGGTTCGTCGGCCAGCAGCAGGGCGGGCTTTGTGATGATGGCACGGGCGGCGGCGGCCCGCTGCCTCTGGCCGCCGGAGATTTGATAGGGAAATTTGTCCAGCACGTCGCCGATGCCCAGCAGATTGGCGGTTTCTCGCACCGAGGATTTCAGCTCACTGACAGGTGTTTTCAAAATGGTGAGGGCCAGCGCGATGTTTTCAAATACCGTGAGCGTGTCCAGCAGATTGCAGTCCTGAAAGACAAAGCCCAGGCGCTCCCGTCGGAAGCTGGAGAGGGCGGCTGGCTTTAACGCCGTCACATCCTGACCATCCACAATAATACTGCCCCCGGTGGGCCGGTCGATGGTGGAGATACAGTTGAGCAGGGTGGTTTTGCCGCTGCCCGACGCACCCATAATGCCTGTAAATTCGCCGGGGAATACCTTGAAATTCACATCGGATAGGGCGGAGGATTGGTTTCCCCGTCCTCCATAAACCTTTTTCAGCTGAACTGCGGTTAAAATCGGTTCCATAAACATTCCTCCCGTTGGTTTGATGACAGGAGGTAGTTTAACAAACCCAATCGCCGGAAACGGTTTCCTTTTGCTTAAGAATTAATGAATTTCTCCGTAAAAATTTAAAAACAGTCCTTTGCGCGGGCTATTACGCGGACACTTGACTTTACCCGTAAACAACCATACAATATACACTTATGTAACGATTCAGTCGGGAGAGATGATCATGCCGGTTTATTTGGATTACGCCGCCACCACCAGCGTTTGCCCCGAGGCGGTGCACGCCGCCTGCGAGGCTATGACGGAGGGCTATGGGAACCCTTCCTCCGGCTACGGGCTGGGACAGGAGGCCGCCTCTGCGCTAAAGGCGGACCGGGGCGTGGTAGCCGAGGCGCTGGGCTGTCTGCCGGAGGAGTTGATTTTTACCTCCTGCGGCACCGAGAGCAACAACTGGGCAATCACCGCGGCCGTTAAAAAGAACCGCCGCAAGGGCAGGCATATCATCACCACAGCCATTGAGCATGCGGCGGTTTTGGAACCGTGTAAGGCGCTGGCGGCGGAGGGATATGAAGTTACCTATCTTAAGCCGGACCGTTCAGGGCATGCCTCGGTGGAGGACCTGACCGCCGCGCTGCGGCCCGACACGGTGCTGGTGTCCATGATGCTGGTAAACAACGAGTTGGGAACGGTCCAGCCCGTGGCGGAGGCGGTGCGGGCGGTGAAGGCCTATGACCCCGATATTCTATTTCACACTGATGCTGTTCAGGGCTTTTTAAAAATCCCCGTTACCCCCTCCCAGCTGGGAGTGGATCTGCTCACGGTGAGCGGGCATAAAATACACGCGCCCAAGGGGATTGGAGCGCTGTACATCAAGAAAGGTGTAAAGATAAAAGGCCTGCTTCTTGGCGGTGGGCAGGAGGGTGGGCTGCGATCTGGAACCGAGCCCACCGCGCAGATTGCGGCCTTTGCCGCCGCCTGCCGGGTGGGGCGGGAACGGTTTGAGGAAAATGTTGCCGCAATGAACGGCATAAAGGAATACTCCTTGTCAATCTTATCCGGAATACCGGGTCTGGAGGTTGTGAGCAACGGGGAAGCGCCCCATATTCTGGCGGTTTCGCTTCCCGGTTACCCCAGCCAGATGATGGTACAGGCTTTGGACGCGGAGGGAATCTGCGTTTCCTCCGGCTCTGCCTGCCACAAAGGAAAGGCGAGCCATGTGTTTGAAGCGCTGAAACTGCCGCCCCGGGTACGGATGGGAGTGCTGCGCGTCTCCTTTGATACTGCCACCACCCGGGAGGAGATTGACACGCTGGCGCTGGCGCTGAAGAAAATTACCTCAGAACGCGTGGCCGCTATGTAGCCCGACGGATGAAAACAGGAGGTTTTCCTTGAACATACTGGAACAGCTGCCCATTCCGCTGCTGGAGTGGTACTACGAGAACAGGCGGACTCTGCCCTGGCGGGAGGATCCCACGCCCTATCACGTCTGGGTGTCTGAAATTATGCTTCAGCAGACCCGGGTTGCGGCGGCGCTGGATTATTACCGGCGGTTTATGGAGGCGCTGCCCGGCGTGGCCGCCCTGGCCGCCGTGGAGGAGGACCGGCTGATGAAGCTGTGGCAGGGGCTGGGTTATTACAGCCGTGCCCGCAATCTTCACAAGGCCGCCCAACAGATCATCGAGCGGGGAAATGGGGCCTTTCCAAACACTGTGGAGGAGCTGCTGCGTCTGCCCGGTGTGGGAGAGTACACGGCGGGGGCCATCGGATCCATTGCGTTCGGGCTGGCGGTTCCCGCCGTGGACGGCAACGTACTCCGGGTGGTGGCGCGGCTGACCGGGGACGCCAGTGACATTGCCACGCCGGCCATGAAGAGGAAGGTCACCGACGCTCTGCGGGAGGTGATTCCCAGGAAGCTTCCCGGGGACTTCAATCAGGCGATGATGGAGCTTGGAGCCACAGTGTGTCTGCCCAATGGCGCGCCCCTCTGTGACCGTTGTCCCGCCGCCTCCATCTGCGTGGCGCTGAACACCGGACGAACGGGAGAGCTTCCTGTCAAAGCCAAAAAGAAGGCAAGGCGTATTGAAGAGAAAACCGTTTTTCTGATCTTTCATCAGAACAGAGTCGCTCTGCGGCGCAGGGAGAGAAAAGGGCTGCTGGCAGGACTTTGGGAATATCCCAACACAGAGGGGGGGACGGATTGTCTTCCGGCGCAATGGGGGATCTCTCCGAATTCCCTTCGGCGTCTCGGCGCGGCAAAGCATATTTTTACCCATGTGGAATGGCATATGCACGTATGGCGGGCGGATGCGGAGACTGAAGCGCTGCCCGAGGGATGGGTTTGGGCGGACCACGCCGCCCTGGTGGGAGATTACGCTGTCCCCAACGCGTTTTCCGGTTGTCTGGGCTGGGTGGAGGAAGGCTTATGATCTGCAATTGCTGCCCCAGGCTGTGCGGAGCGGAACGGAGCGAGACGGAAGGAAAGGGCTTCTGCCGGATGCCCGCCTCCTTTGTGGTGGCCAGGGCCGCCCTGCACCAATGGGAAGAGCCCTCCATTTCCGGAACAAACGGCTCCGGTACCATCTTTTTTTCAGGCTGTTGCTTAAGCTGTGTTTTTTGCCAGAATGATGAGATCAGTCATCAGGGTATCGGAAAGCGGATATCCCCTCGGCGGCTGGGAGATATCATCCAGGAGCTTATCGCCCAGGGGGCGCACAACATTAATCTGGTCAATCCAACTCATTTTTCCATGATGCTGGCGGAGCATCTGGAGCGGTATCCCGTGCCCGTGGTGTGGAATTCCGGCGGTTATGAGCGCCCTGAGACGTTAAGGGCGCTGGAGGGAAAGGTGCAGATTTACCTGCCTGACCTGAAATATCTCGATTCAGAGACGGCGCTGCGCTATTCCGGCGCGGCGGACTATCCCCGGTACGCAATCCCGGCGATTGAGGAAATGGTACGACAGACAGGCCCCGTCGTGATGGAGGGCGGGCTGCTCAGGCGGGGGGTTGTCATCCGTCACCTGATTCTCCCCGGACAGACGGCGCAGGCCAAACGGGTAATGGATTGGGCTACGGAAACCTTCCCCCGGGGGACGGTGCTCTTTTCCCTGATGAGCCAGTATACGCCTTTGGGGCAGGCGGGACGGTTTCCCGAATTAAACCGAGTCCTGCGCCGATCTGAAATCCGCGCCGCTGAGGAATACATGGAGAATCTGGGGCTGGAGGGTTATGTTCAGGAGCCCTCTGCCGCCGCCGGGCGCTATGTCCCGGCTTTTGATTTGACGGGCGTTTGATGTCAAATATCTGAGCGGCGGCGCATATTCCGTACCGATCCCCGCAAACTATACCCGAGGTGAGACGCGATGAATTACAAGGATCGGACAACCGGGAAGAAGCATGAGAGCGAATGGAACGCTTCGGGCGGAAGTCCCGAGAACCAGAATCAGGGACACAACGCGAAAAAGGAAGCGCTGGGGCCCAATACAAAACGTTAGGAGAGCGCTATGGGCAGCGGTCATAAGAAAAAGGAACCCGGCAAAAAGCAGGATGGTACCTTCCACTCCAAACAAATCAAGCATGATCCCAACGCGGAGAGCGCCAGAGCAGTGTTCAGACAGAACGATGGCGCGGAACATGGCAAATGACCCCTGAGCTTCTGTATCTGGAGATGGGCAGGCACCTGCTGGAGGATCAAAAGCCTTCGCGCTATCTCGGCATGGTCTATGATCATCCGCTGTTCCGCCAGTGTCCCTTCGATATGCTGCGCCGTCTGAGACAAACTGAGCAATCGCCGCTGTACCACCCGGAAGGGAACGTATGGAACCATACGCTGCTGGTGGTGGATGAGGCGGCGAAGGTCAGAGGGCGAAGCGCCGACCCCGCCGCGTTTATGTGGGCGGCGCTGCTGCACGACGTGGGAAAGCCAGCCTCCACCAGAATCAGGAACGGAAGGATTACCCACTATGATCACGATAAGGCCGGGGCGGTGCTGGCCAGGGTTTTTTTGTTGGAGTTTACCGATGATAGGGCATTTATTGACCGGGTATGCGCATTGGTCAGGTATCATATGCACGTTCTCTATGTGGTGAAGGGACTGCCCTTTGCGGATTTGCCCGGCATGAAGCGCAGCGTGGACAGTGGCGAGGTGGCGCTGCTGGGTTTGTGCGACAGGATGGGCCGGACAGCCTTCGACGCGGAAAAGGAACAGAGGGACATAGAGTTTTTCCTGCGGAAAACCCGTCTCTAAACAGGAAGGAGCGTGCTGTAAGCGTTTTTTGGAGCGCTGCAAGGCACGCTTTTTTCTGTTGCTTCCATCATGAGGTTTAAAACCCGCAGCATTTCCGGCAGAAAAGACCGATGCCTGACACGTTGGATGTGAATTGACACGGGGGGTAAAAGAATGATAGAATCAAAAGAAAAGACGGAAAGGTTTGGGAGAGGAAAAAAGACAAGATAAGGAGTTGACCTGCGTGGGTGCGGAAACGGTTTCTCGCATAGTGAATGGCAGAAAGGTAGAAGAGGTTGTAATTAAAGGTACTGGCATTCAGCATAGGACGCCAAACCGGATTGCAGCCATCATTCGCGGTACACAAAATATTTTTCTGGTGAGCATCGTGACAAAGCTGCAGTACTATGTGGAACAGAATGGTTTTCAGTTTCTGCTTCATTATATTGACGACAGGGAAAACGAATTGCTTGCCGCCCGCCGCATCTGCGCGGATAAGTCGGTTAAAGCCGTGATTTTTTTAGGCGGAAATCCCAAGGGGCGGGAGGATGAGCTTCGGTCGATTCAGATTCCCTGCGTGTTTTCCACACAGAACGCGTCCGATATAAAGCTTCCGAATGTGTTTTCCGTGGGTGTGGACGACAGGGCGGCGGCGAAGGCCGCGGTCGACTATCTCTTCCAAAAAGGACACCGCAATATTGCTGTGATCGGCGGAAGCCTGGAAAAGGAGAACTCCACCTATTACCGCTGGATGGGTGTAAAGGACAGCTTTGAGCAGCATCACAGAGCGTTTGAGGATACTATGTACTTTACAGCCAATTTTTCCATGAGCTCGGCCCACGAGGCGATGCGCCGCGCGCTGATTTCAGGCGTGGGATTTACCGCGGTGTTTGCCCTGTCTGATGCCATGGCCATCGGCGCGGCGCGGGCGGCGCTGGACAGCGGAAGAAAGGTGCCGGGGGATGTCTCTATCATCGGCTACGACGGCATTGAAATGACGCAGTACTATAACCCGCCCATTACCACCATCCGCCAGCCCATCGGCGACATTGCCCGTGCCAGTGTGGAGCTGCTGATGCGGGGGCTGTCCCAAATGGAGGTTCATTCCCATATTACCGTTCCCTTTGAATTGGTGGAGGGACGTTCCGTCAAGACACTTCATTAGAAGCATTGGGATTAAAGGCCGCCAGCCCACGGCGTATCTTCGCCGCAGAGCCGCGCCATGTCGAAAGGCAGGGGCGCGGCTTTGTATATTGCTTCTCCCGTAATCGGATGAAACAGGGACAGCCGGGCAGAATGGAGGGCGGTCCGGCCAATCACGCCGGGCTGCTCCGTGCCGTAGAGGAAATCCCCGGTGAGAGGGCAACCAAGAAAGGCCATATGCACCCTGATTTGATGGGTGCGGCCGGTCTCCAGTTCCAGCTCCACCAGACAGCGGGTGCCCATGGTCCGCACAACTCGGTAATGAGTGCGGGAAGGGGCGCCGTCCGGGCGAATTTCCCGCTTTAAAACAGATGCGTCCGCCCGTCCGATGGGGGCGTCAACCATCCCTGACAGGCTGGGCGGGCAGTGGTCGCACACCGCCAGATAGTGGCGGCGGAAGGCGTGAGTGTGCAGCTGGCGCTTTAAAACCTCCTGGGCGTGGGCATGCTTTGCCACCACCATCACGCCGGAGGTGCCGAGATCCAGACGGTTGACAGGCCGAAAGACGAAGGGGATGCCGCGGTTTTTAAAATACGCCGCGAGAAAATTACCCAGAGTGTCGCCGTGGTGGCCCTGGCTGGGATGGACGGGAATACCGGCGGGCTTGTTTAGGATTAAAATGTCCTCATCCTCGTGGGCGATATCCAACGGGCCTTCCACAGGCGGGATGTGACCGTGCTGTCCGTCATCCAGACGGATGGAGAGAAGCTGGCCCGTCTGAGGGCGGACGTTGGTAAAGACCGGGGCGTGATCCAGCAAAATCCCGTCCGGGAGAAGCTTGGCGCGCTTAACCACGCCGGATGACAGCCCCAATTCCCGGCGCAGCAGCTCTAACGTGGTCCGCCCCGCCAGCGCGTCGGTGACCGGCAAGGTCAGCCGCCGCTGATTAGTCTCAGAATCCATCATTATCTCTCCCTCCGCCTGTGTTCATAGTGTCCATAGCATAGAGAATGACTGGGAAAAAGTCAAGAAAAAATCCGGTATAAAATGTGCTTGACATTTTATAATCGGATGTTATAATGACAATAAGCTTTATATATAATTTTAATAATCACGTTATACTATCTGGGATATAAAAAATGAAAGGAAATCCGCGGCACGCGGATTGGGGTGTCATCATGGCAGTTGAAAACCTGTATCAAAAATTTTGCACAGAGGAGTTTGATGAGCGGGGTGTTTTAAACCGTTTTTCGGTTCAGTGTCCCTCACGGTTTAACTTTTCCTATGATGTCGTGGATGAAATCGCGCGGCAGGAGCCTGACCGCCGGGCCATGGTCTGGTGCAACCCGGAGGGGGAGGAACGGATCTTTACCTTTGGAGATATGAAACGCTTCAGCGACAAGACCGCCTCCATGCTGGCAGCCCGGGGCATTACCAAGGGAGACAAGGTCATGCTAATTCTCAAGCGCCATTATGAGTTCTGGTTTTCCATTCTGGCCCTGCATAAGCTGGGCGCGGTGGTGTGTCCGGCGACTCACTTGCTGACCCAGAAGGATCTGGTTTATCGGTTTGAGGCTGGAGATATCAAGGCGGTGATCTGCTCTCTGGAGGGAGAGATCAGCGACTGTGTGCTGGAGGCGGCGAAGCAATGCCCGGAGGTGCGGCTGCTGTATGGCGTTCGCGGCAAAAAAGAAGGGTTTCTGGATTTTGATTCCGAGATGGAGGTAGCGTCCGGAGAGGTGACCCGGCCGGAGCAGTCGTGCTATGACGACATGCTCATGTTCTTCACTTCTGGGACAACCGGCTACCCCAAGATGGTGATGCATGACTTTTCCTATCCGCTGGCGCATATTATCACGGCGAGGCATTGGCAGAACTGCCGTCCCGACGGCCTGCATCTGACGGTGTCCGATACCGGCTGGGGCAAAGCGGTCTGGGGAAAGCTTTACGGGCAGTGGCTGATGGCGGCCGGCATCTTTGTCTATGATTTCGATCAGTTTAGTCCCAATTCCCTGCTGGCGATGATTGAAAAATATCGTATTACTACCTTCTGCGCCCCGCCGACCATCTACCGCTTTTTCGTCAAGGAGGGGATGAAGGGATACGACATCTCTTCCCTGGAATATGCGACCACAGCGGGGGAGCCGCTTAATCCCGAGGTATATCACCGGTTTTTGGAGCTGACGGGATTGCGGCTGATGGAGGGCTTCGGGCAAACGGAGACGACGCTGATTGCCGCCAATCTGGTGGGAATGGAGAACAAGCCCGGTTCCTTTGGAAGGAACTCGCCGCTTTACGACATGGATGTGGTGGACGGAGACGACAACTCCGCTCCCGCCGGAGTGCCGGGGGAGATTGTTCTGCGCCTGAAGCAGGATCAGCACCAGTTCGGATTGTTCTCCAATTATTATAAAGATGCGGATCTCTCCGAGCGGGTCTGCCGCAACGGCATCTACCACACCGGCGATGTTGCCTGCAAGGATGAGGACGGCTATATTTGGTATGTCAGCCGCATTGACGATGTCATCAAATCCTCCGGCTACCGTATCGGCCCCTTTGAGGTGGAGAGCGTGCTGATGGAGCATCCCGCCGTTCTGGAGTGCGCGGTGACGGGTGTGCCCCACCCCATGCGCGGGCAGGAAGTCAAGGCCACCATTGTTCTGACGAAGGGCTATTCTCCTTCAGGGGAGCTGAAAAAGGAGCTTCAGGACTATGTGAAAGAGGCCACCGCCCCGTACAAATACCCCAGAATCATTGATTTTGTGGAGGAGCTGCCGAAAACCATCAGCGGAAAAATTCGCCGGGTGGAATTACGGTGATCCGATCCAAATAAAAAAGCTTGCTGAAAAGCCCTTCGGAGCGCAACGCCCCGGAGGGTTTTTTTCATTGGGCAATTCCGGGTACAAAATTACAGTGGATTTCCAAAATTGGTTTGTAACTTTTACGGCCTTGAAAAGTGTGGGAAAATGCAATAAAATAAGAGAGATAGAGAAAGGTGGGTCTAATGTGGCACAAGCGCTGGGCATTTATTTACATATTCCCTTCTGTAAAAGTAAATGCGCCTATTGTGATTTCTACTCGCTGCCCGGACAGGAGGCGAGGATGGACGATTATTGCCGCGCGCTGGCGGCGCACATGGAGGAGACCGCCGCCGTGGCCGGAGGGCATGTGGTGGACACCGTCTACTTCGGCGGAGGTACGCCCAGCCTGCTGGGAAGCAAGCGTCTGCGAATGTTGCTGGATTTGCTCCGAAAACATTATCACGTCGCCAAAACCTGCGAAATTACCTTGGAGGCAAATCCGGACAGCGTGAATAAAAAGCTGGTCAAGCGTCTGCGCAGGGCGGGTGTAAACCGGATTTCGATAGGCATGCAGTCCGCCAGGGACAGTGAGCTGGAGGCTCTGGGGCGGCCGCACCGCTTTGCCCAGGTTGTGCAGGCGGTGGAGGCCATCCGGTCCGCGAAAATCAAAAACCTCAGTCTTGATCTGATGTACGGGCTGCCCGGGCAGGAGATGGAGGACTGGCGGGACACGCTGGAACGGGCCATTGAGCTGCAGCCGGAGCACCTGTCCTGCTATGGGCTGAAGGTGGAGGAGGGAACCGCTCTGGCCAGCCGCGTGGAGGCGGGGGAGCTGCTGCCCGACGACGATCTGCAGGCGGATATGTACCTCTGCGCCGTGAAAAGGCTGGAGGAGGCCGGTTACCGGCAGTACGAGATTTCCAACTTCGCAAAGCCCGGCTTTGAGTCGCGGCACAACCTGAAATACTGGACAGGCGGGGAGTACGCAGGGTTCGGAGCCGGAGCGCACTCGGATTTTGGAGGCCGGCGCTATGCCTTTGTCCGCGACCTGGAGCAGTATATCAGGCGGGTCGCCCAAGGGGAGACGGTGGTTTCGGAAGAGGAACTGATCCCTCACGACCGGCGCTGGGGTGAGTATCTCATGCTTCGGCTGAGGACCACGCAGGGGATTGAGGGTACAGAATACCGGCGTGACTTCCGGATGAATTTCGATCCTCTGGAGCAGAAGCTGGAGGAATTTGAGGCGCGGGGCCTGAGCATAAGGGAAAACGGCCGCTGGAGGCTGACGCCCGGCGGCTTTTTGCTTTCCAATCAGATCATAGGGACACTGCTGGAATGCCAGGAGGAAGCGACGCTGGCGGATACCCTGGCGAAAATTCGCCGGGAGCGGACGACGTAACAGATACATATTTGGAGGAACATTTTATGAAGCGAAACAACCTTGGAGCACGGATTACCGCCGCCGTTTTAGCGCTTTTGCTGGCATTGCCTCAGGCGGCGCTGGCCTCCGACGCTCTGGGATGGGATATGCTGCAGCACACCATCACGATCGGGCAGGACACTACCATTACCGACACGAATTTCTGGAGTGATACATATTCCACCTTGCGCAGTGAGCATTACCTCAGCTATCAGCCTACCGGCGGCGTGACGGGGCTGGTATCCTTTGGAAGCGGTGTCTACAGCAAGGCTACGCTGACGACCATGGCACGCTCGCTGGAAGCCCAGGGCTACCGGGTTCTGTGCGGCATCAACGGCGATTATTATGACAGCACTGGCGTCCCGCTGGGGATGGTGGTCACGGATGGGGTGCTGCGTTCCTCCTCCTCTTATTATTACGCTGTGGGTTTTAACGAGGATGGCAGCGCGTTCATCGGGCAGCCCCAGCTGAAGGTGAACGCCACCTTTTTGGGGTGCACGCTGCTGCTGGCTGGGGTGAACAAGGTTCGCACCGCCACCGACGGGTACTATCTGTTCACGGAGGATTTCGGGACGAGCACGCTGAATACCAGCGAAGGCTATGATGTGATTTTAACGCCGGTCACGGACTCGGAGGTCACCTCCGATGGGACGGACAGCGCATCGGCTGATGAGACAAGCACAGCAGCGTCCAATGATACGGACACGGACTCATCCGGGGACAGTCAGTCAACACAGCTGACCATAGGCGGTTCCGTTACCTGCACGGTGACCGCTGTCCGGCAGTCCACTGATTCCACCGAAATTCCCAAGGGAAGCTTTGTTCTGTCCATCAATTACAACAGCAACGAGTGGCTGATCAGTGAGCTCCAGTCGCTGGTGGTGGGCGATACGGTTGTATTGGACGTCAGCAGTGAGGATTCGCGGTGGTCCCAGGCCACGGCGGCGGTTGGCGGACTGTTTCGACTGATTGAAAACGGCGTCATCAACAGCTCGCTGGACAGCGAGACCGCCTCCATGGCACAGTCGCAGGCGCCCCGCACCGCCGTTGGCGTGAAGGAGGACGGCACCGTGGTGTTTTACACCATTGACGGGCGCGAATACGGATACAGTGTCGGTGCGACCATCAAACAGGTGGCACAGCGGCTGCTGGAGCTGGGCTGCGTGGACGCGATCTCCCTGGATGGGGGAGGTTCCACTTCGTTTGACGTGACCATGCCGGACGGCACCACCACCACGGTGTTAAACAGCCCCTCCGACGGCAGCGAGCGAAGGGTGTCTAACGCGGTTTTTCTGGTGTCAAAGCTGAGTGCCACCGGAAGTTTGGGGAGTGTCTACGTCAAGTCGAGCCAGCAGCTTCTGCTCCCTGGCGCGACGGCTCAGTTTACCGCTTCGGGCGTTGATACCGCCTATTATCCCATGAGTATTGGCGCGGCATCGTGGTCCGCGGAGGGCGGCAGTGTCGATTCCAGCGGAATTTTTACCGCGGGAAGTGTCTCAATGGACGCCGTGATTACCGCTTCCGCCACGGATGCCGCCGGGAATACGGCCAGCGGAAGCTCCACGGTGCGGGTGATCACCACGCCTACCGCCATTACCCTCTCGGACGAGTCCACAGGGCTGAGCGTATCGTCCATCAATGTGCAAGTTGGAACAACCCTGGCGCTCAAGGCGTCTGCGCTTTGGAACACCCTGGCGGTGACGGGAGATGACAGCTGCTTTACCTGGAGTGTCGACAGCACGGTAGGTACGGTGGACGCTCAAGGAAATTTTGTCGCCGGACAGACAGCGGGCACCGGAAATTTGACGATTACCGTGGGAGATAAAACAGTTACCATCCCGGTTACGGTGGAAAGAACCTCACCTTTTGTCGATACAGATGGTAATTGGGCGGAAAAATATATCATTCAGTTATATGACTTCGGAGTAACGACCGGGGTGGACACCGATGCGGGGCTTTGCTACTATCCGTCTAAGAGTATCACTCGGGGAGAGTTTTTCCTTATGGTTGCCCGTTGGATGGGTCTGGACACGAGCCAGTACGAAGATATTGATCTGCCCTTTGCGGATTCGGACAGCATTGCGTCCTGGGCGCTAAGCGGTGTGAAGGCGGTGTATGCCGAAGGTATTTTAACCGGCAGTGAAGAAAATGGCGCGCTTTATGCGAAAACGGACAGCGTGATTACCAGGGCGGAGGCCATGACCATTTTGGGACGCACACTGGACGCGGCGGAGACCGCCGACCTCTCCAGCTATGCCGACGCAGCCGATGTTCCCACATGGGCGGCTTCCTACGTGCAGACTCTGGTTGCCGCAGGGATCATCAATGGGGACGATACCGGCAAACTCAACCCCAACGCCAACATCACCCGGGCTGAGGTGGCGAAGATTCTGGTCACCATGACAGAGCAGGGAGAGTAAGGCGAGAAGGTTCGGCATGGATGTAAAGGAATAGAGCTTTCGAGTATATCATTGAAATATTTTTCATGAATCAGGGCATCCTACCAAAAAAGGAGGTTTTGAACATGAAGGATATGTCAAATCAGGAATACAGTCGGTATGTTGAAAGCAAGGCGAAGCCGTCTCCCATCGGGAAGAATTGCCTGTTGGCGTTCCTGGTGGGAGGCGCTATCTGCACACTAGGGCAGGCGCTCTCGCAGGTTTATCAAATGTGGGGACTGCCAAAGGATGAAGCGGGTACGGCGGTTTCCATGACGCTGATTTTCCTGGCCGCGCTTTTTACCGGACTGGGATTGTTCGACAATTTGGCAAAGTATGCAGGGGCGGGTACGCTGGTGCCCATTACGGGATTTGCAAACGCCATGGCGGCTCCTGCGCTGGAATTTAAAAGCGAGGGACTGATCACCGGAACAGGTGCGAAGCTCTTTACTGTCGCTGGACCCGTGCTGGTTTATGGAATTGGAACGTCAATTGTGTATGGAATCTTCTTTTTTATTTGGAAAAGTATAGCAAGTTAAAAAGTTATAATTAATTAGTTAATTTCAATAAAAAGTATTGACAAAACAGAAAATCATCTGTACAATAAGGACAGAAAGGAAGAGGTGAGTCCCATGGGCCAGTCAACTTCACCCCGGCTTTTCCCAGCTTATCGGATGAGTGCCTGCATCGCTTGACGTTCGGTTCGTTTCAAACATCTAAACCGTCGCTTCCATCGCATCTCACTATGAAGTGAGCCATAGGGAGAAGGGCTGAAACAAGTTTGCCCTCCTGTTGAACAGCAGATTCAGAAGGACGGGAAACGCATTTACCCTGAGCATCAAACAGGCAGGTAAACCGAAGAAAGAGCAGGTAAATTGAATTTGGAGACGGAACAGAATTAACCCCCCATTCGCGTTGGACGAATGGGGGGTTGCTGTTTTGAAACGCGCATGGGAGTGCCGCTGACAAGCAACAGATTTATGTGACCCCTCCACCATGGATGCTTTTTCATGGCGGAGGGGTTCTTACAGGTAACTGGCTAAAAAGCTGTCCACCAGGCTCCAATACCGTTTGGAATCCACAGCCACGCTCATGGCGTGCTCCGCACCTTGAATCCACCGCATGTCCTTGGGGCAGGCGGCGGCGGAGTAGAGCTGCGGAAGCATGGAGGTGGGGACGACGGAGTCCTGTTCTCCGTGCAGGAACAGGGTGGGGGTTTTGGAGGCGGACACAGCGTGAATGGGCGAGGCGTCCTTCAGGTCATACCCTGCCCGGAGCTTGGTTACCTGCCGCAGAGCGGCGAGTGCCGGGGCTTTGGGAAAGCGGCCAGCCCCAAAGTGCTGATAAAGCCATTGCAGTTCCTCTGTTGCCGAGGTATAGGAGCAGTCGGACACGGTGGCGCGGATGGCGGAGGGCAGAGCGCCTCCGGTGGTCATCAGTACGGTGGCGGCGCCGATGGCGACCCCGTGGAGGATGACCTGGGCGTCGGGATGGCGGCGCAGGAGCACGGAAATCCAGCTGATGATGTCCAAGCGGTCGTCAAACCCCATTCCGACATAGCTTCCCTCGCTCTCCCCGTGGCCCCGGAGATCGGGCAGCAGAAGCTGATAACCCTGCTCATAATAGTGCCGGGCGTATAGACCCATGCTGTTGCAGTCCTCCCAGAAGCCGTGGATGCAGACCGCCCAGCGGTTGGTATGATTGGAGGGAGTGAGGGTGACGGCGTGGAGCCTGAGCCCGTCCCTGGAATTGAGAAAAATATCCTTTCGGAAGGGATGCTGCTCCAGCCAGGCGCGGCCGTCCAGCAGGGTGTGAAGCGGACTTTCCGGAGGAGCGCCGGAGCCCAGCAGCTTCTGAGAACTGAAAGGAGCAATGGGTGTTTCGTGCTCACGCATAGGAAGAAGGGTCAGATCGTAAAGGGAATTGCCCATTCTTGAAATACTGCCAACCAAACCGGATACACCCGCGCCAGCTAAAAGACCCAGACTTAATTTTGATTTTTTCATTTGACTCATCCATTCTCCAAGAAAGGATAGTGACTTTCGTATGGATATGACCGCAGGCATTCATACCGAAACAGTATATTCAGAAGCAGCCTTGTCCAGAACCGCATTTGTCTGCACCTGCGTCAGGTGATTTGCACGCGGCGTGGAAACCACTGCAAACACCAGCTCTCTTTTTCAGATACATTATAGCATAGTTTATGTAAAAACGCAAAGAACAACTACACGGATCTGAGAAAAAATGCGGCGGCCGATGAATGATCGGCCGCCGCCACAGTCAATGGTGTTTCACATTTTCGGAAATTTCGGAAAGTGCCTTGGAAGCTTCCATATCAAAGGCATGTGTGACGGCCAGATCGCCCAGCGACACCATGCCGACCACCTTGCCGTCATCTACAACAGGCAGACGGCGCACCTGCTGGGAAGACATCAGGCGGGTGGCCTCACGAGGGTCGTCCTCAGGGCTGACGGTAATGCAGGTCTTACTCATCACGTCGCGCACGGGAGTCTGGGACGGATCCTCCTCCGCCGCGACGCACCGAAGTACGATATCGCGGTCAGTGACGATCCCCCGCAGATGACCGTCCTCACTGCAGACAGGGATGGAACCGATGTTATGCCGTGCCAGCAGTCTCGCGGCCAACGCCGTCGACTCTCCCGGTGTAATGGACACCACACTTGGATTCATTAAATCGCGGATTTGCATCAATCATTTGCCTCCTTCAAAACTGTTTGCACTGCTAGTATTCCGTTTCGGGCGCCTTGTTATGCACCAACCGGCGGAACGAAGCTTATTTTGCGAAATGGTAGTTTTGGCAACGTTGACAGGACCCTATATATTTGATATGTTTAATCAAGTAAACCTCATATTTTGATGTTGAAGGGAGCCAATCTGTGCCGAGTTTATTGCAATTCCGGCGGCGGCGTGGTATAATCGCGAAAACAATTTGGCCCTTTGGGAGGATATGACCGTGAAGCTAACTCAAATCCTGAATAATGACGCAATTACCGTATCCTGTGAGCTGTTTCCGCCAAAGGCGGGCGCGGAGCTGGAGCGGGTGGAAAGTATTTTGGCGGCGACAGCGCAGTTAAAGCCCGATTTTATCAGTGTGACCTACGGCGCGGGAGGCAGCACCTCCAAGCGGACGCTGGAGCTTGTCACGCGCCTTCAAAAGCATTATCAGGTTCCGTCAATTGCCCATCTGACCTGCGTGTCCTCAGAAAAGGACGACATTGCGGCGATGATCAGGGAGTTCCGGGAAAACGGAATCGAAAATATTCTTGCTCTGCGGGGCGACATCCCCCAGGATGCTGACTTCCCTCATCCGCGCCGCTATCTGCATGCCAGCGACCTGGTGGCGGATATCCGTGCCATGGAGGGCGGCGGGGACTTCTGCATCGGAGCCGCCTGCTATCCGGAGGGGCATGTGGAGAGCGCCACCCGGGAGGAAGACATCGACCATTTAAAGAACAAGGTAGACATGGGCGTCGATTTTCTGACGACCCAGATGTTTTTTGATAACAGTGTAATGTATCATTTTATGTACCGGCTGCTGGCAAAGGGCATCACCGTGCCGGTGGTGGCCGGAATTATGCCGATGACCAACGGCAAGCAGATCAAACGCTCCTGTGAGCTCTCTGGCGCGGTGCTGCCGCCTCGGTTCAAGGGCATTCTGGATCGGTTCGGCGATGATCCGGCGGCGATGAAGCAAGCCGGTATCGCCTACGCCACGGAGCAGATCATTGATCTGATCGCAAACGGCGTAAACCATATCCACATCTATACCATGAATAAGCCGGAGGTCGCCGCGAAAATCATGGACAACCTTTCGGATATCATTGGAACGACCAAAATATGACCCCTGCTGAAATCGACTGGGACGAGGCGCGGCGTTACGCCGGGATTAAAACCTTCGATCCGCGGCTGGAGGAGCTTCTGCGGGACTGCGGGCGGGAGCTGATGGCGGCGGCAGAGCCCCGGGCTATTTGGAAGCGGATGACGCTGCTTCAGACGGCGTCGGGCGTGAGGCTGGGAGAGCTGGAGTTTGACAGCGCAGATCTGCGCCGCCATTTGGAGGGGTGTGGCGAGGCCGCCCTGCTGGCCGCCACACTGGGTGTGGAGACCGACCGTCTGATCAGACGGTCGGGGCTGAAGGACATGAGCCGTGCCCTGCTGCTCCAGGCCTGCGCCGCGTCTCTGCTGGAGCGCTGCTGCGACGGGTGGGGAGAGGCGCTGGCCGCGGAAACGGAACTGTATTTAACGCCCCGCTTCAGCCCCGGATACGGCGATTTTTCTCCCCGGTATCAGCGGGAACTATTAGACAGCCTGAATGCGGCAAAGCGGATCGGGCTCACCGTCACCGAGGGGATGATGCTGGCGCCCGCTAAATCAGTGACCGCCGTGATCGGGCTGACCGATCAGACAGGCGGGCGCAACGGCGGCTGCGCGCCCCAAGGATGCCGGGCCTGTGGCAAGGCGGATTGTCAATTCCGCCGGACGACATAAGTTAGGAGCGTAACAGCATGAAGATCACAGAAGAGCTGGGGAAGAGAATCCTTTTTTTTGATGGGGCGATGGGAACCCTCCTTCAGGAGCGGGGTCTTGCCGGGGGGGAACTGCCCGAGCTTTGGAATCTGACCCACCCGGAGGTGATCCGAGACATTCACGGCCGTTATCTGGAAGCGGGATGCGATATTTTGAAAACCAATACCTTCGGGGCCAACGGTGTCAAGCTCAAGAACTGCCCGGAGCCGGTGGAGAAGGTGGTATCCGCCGCCGTCGGGCTGGCACGGGAGGCGGTGGAAGCGGCAGGGCACGGCTATGTGGCGCTGGACATCGGTCCCACTGGAAAGCTTTTAAAGCCCATGGGCGATCTGGCTTTTGAGGATGCCGTGGAGGGCTTTGCCCGGGCGGTTCGGGCGGGAGCTGAGGGAGCCGACCTGATTTTGATTGAGACCATGAGTGATCTCTATGAGACTAAGGCGGCGGTTCTGGCGGCGAAGGAGAACTGCGGGCTTCCCATTTTTGTGACTCTGATTTTCAATGAGAACGGGCGGCTGCTCACCGGCGGGGACGTGTTTGCCGCCGCCGCGCTTCTGGAGGGTCTGGGCGTTGCCGCCATCGGACTGAACTGCGGTCTTGGGCCGCATCAGATGGCAGAGCTGTTCCCCAGCCTGAGGCAGGCGGTTTCAGTACCGATTGTGATCAATCCAAATGCGGGGCTGCCCCATCTGGTGGACGGTCACACCGCCTATGCCGTCGGCCCCCGGGAATTCGCGGAGGCGATGGCGCCGTTTGCCCGGCAGGGCGCGTGGGTGCTGGGCGGCTGCTGCGGCACGACTCCGGCGCATTTAGCAGAGACAGTGGCGGCGTGCGGAACGCTTCCGCCTTTGCCGTTGGAGATCAAACGCCGCACTTGGGTCTCTTCCTACGCGGGAGCGGTGGAATTTGGAGAAAAGCCCGTTCTAATCGGAGAGCGCATCAATCCCACGGGAAAGCCTCAGCTGAAAAAGGCGCTGCGGGAGGACGATCTGGATTATATTCTGGAAGAGGGCATCACTCAGCAGGAAAACGGCGCGCAGATTCTGGACGTCAACGTGGGACTGCCCGAGCTCAATGAGGCGGAACTGTTGGTCCGGCTGATTCCGGAGCTGCAAAGCGTCGTCAAGCTCCCCTTGCAGATTGATACGGCCAATACCGCCGCCATGGCCGCCGCCATGCGGGTTTATAACGGCTGTCCGCTGGTCAATTCCGTCAGCGGCAAGACGGAGACTATGGAGGCGGTGTTCCCCCTGGTGAAGCAATATGGTGGGGCGGTGATCGCCCTGACCTTGGACGAGAACGGTATCCCCGGCACAGCCGAGGAGCGGCTCGCCATTGCAAAGAGGATTGTGGAGACCGCGGCGGTTTACGGAATTGCAAAGGAAAACCTGATTTTTGACCCGCTGGCAATGACCATCAGCTCTGATTCCCAGTCGGCGCAGATTACGCTGAAGGCGCTGCGGCTGATCCGGGAGGAACTGGGGTGCAGAACCTCCCTGGGTGTATCCAATATTTCCTTTGGTCTGCCCCAGCGGGAGCACATCAATACCGCATTTTTTACCATGGCGATGCAGAGCGGACTGTCCGCCGCCATTATGAACCCCAATTCCAAGGCTATGACCGACGCCTATTATGCGTATTGCGCTCTGGCGGGGCTGGATGAAAACTGTCAGGATTATATCGCGGCCTGCACCGGGCAGGCCGCGCCTACTCCCGCCGCGACCGCCTGTGAGACCGATCTGCGCCAGTCCATTATTCGGGGACTGAAGGAGAACGCCCGCGCCGCCGCCGCTTCTGAGCTAAGCCATATGTCACCCCTCGAGTTGGTGAGCCAGCTGCTGATTCCGGCACTGGATTTTGTGGGACAGGAATTTGAGGCAGGGCGGCTTTACCTGCCCCAGCTGCTTCTGAGTGCGGAGGCGGCCAAGGCGGTGTCCGAGCTGGTCAGACAGCGGCTGGACGCCGAAGGCGGCGCGTCTATCCAGCCAAAGAGTAAGGTCATTTTGGCAACGGTCAAGGGCGATATTCACGATATCGGAAAAAATATCGTCAAGGTCGTCATGGAGAACTACGGTTATCAGATATTGGATCTGGGCAAGGATGTGGAACCGGACGCCATCGTGGAAGCGGCCCTGCGGGAGCGGGTGACCCTGGTAGGGCTGAGCGCGCTGATGACCACCACCGTGGTGAGCATGGAGGAGACCATCAAGCGGCTGCGAAAATCGTGTCCCGATTGCCGGGTGATGGTGGGCGGCGCGGTGCTGACAGAGGAGTATGCCGCCGCCATCGGCGCGGATTTTTATGGGAAAGACGCCATGAGCAGCGTCCGCTATGCCGATTCGGTATCGGACGTATCAAAATAAACGGCTGAAACAATAGGGCGCGGGCGGGGTGAATCCCCGTCCGCGCCCTAAGCTTGTTTCTCAAACCCGTCAGGCCGGCGTTTCTATCGTATCCTGCCGCGGCATGCCCGTATCTGTCCTGACTGTAAATTGTCCCACGAGATCTTTCAGCAGCTGTGCCTGCGCTGAGAGCTCCTGGCTGGTTGCTGCGGTTTCCTCCGAAGCGGAGGAATTCAGCTGTACCACGCTGGAAATCTGGTCAATTCCTAATGTGATCTGGACTGCCGCCTCAGCCTGCTCCTGAGAGGAGGCGCTGATTTCGTTCATGGAGGTTACAACGCCATCGGATTTTTGGACCACGGAATCCAGCGTGACGCCTGTGGACGCCGCAAGCTCCGTTCCCTTTTGGACAGCCTGAACCGAGCGCTCAATCAGTGCCGTGGTGCTGCTGGCTGCCGCCGCGCTTTTCTGCGCCAGGTTCCGCACCTCGTCGGCCACCACGGCAAAGCCCTTTCCGGCGGTTCCGGCCCGTGCGGCTTCCACTGCCGCGTTGAGAGCAAGAATATTGGTTTGGAACGCGATGTCCTCAATGGCCCGGATCACCTTGGAAATTTCGGAGGAGGCGGTATCAATCTCTGTCATGGCTTCAGCCAGCTGCTTCATTTGACGATTGCTTTCGGTTAATTCATCGCCCAGAGAGGCGGAAGCGCTGCTTGCCTGATCAGCCTTCTTTGCATTGGACTCCATTTCCGTTGTAATTTCATTGATGGTTGCCGCCAGCTCCTCGACAGATGAGGCCTGCTCGGTTGCGCCCTGGGAAATGGAGGTGGAGCTGGCCGCCAGCTGATCTGCCCCGACCGAGACCTGAGAGGCGGTCGAGTCAATCTGACTGAGGGTGGAGGAGAGGGTAATGGTCAGATGGGACATGAATCGTCTGAGCTCGGCAAAGTCTCCTGTGTAAGCATCCGCCTCCCGGCAATGGACGTCTAAATTTCCGTCGGAAACAGATTTCAGAATATAGCCGATGTCGCTGATGATGCGTTTTAGCTGCTCCAGCAATGCTTCCGTCGCGTTTGCCAGGATTTTTGTCTCATCCTTGGAGGTAATGGCGGGCGGTGGGCTGGAGAGATCACCTTTGACAAGGGATTCAAGCCGAAGCGCGCAAAGTATGATGGGTTTGGAAATTCTTTTGCCTGTGAACAGGGAAATGATGGTGCCTGCGATCAGCAAGGCCGCCGCCACTGCAATCATAATGACAGCCGAAGTATAGATATCCCCGGTGTATTCCGACTGTTGGGCGGTGATCACAACGCTCCAGCCTGAACCGTTGTCGATGGGGTAGTACGCCCCAATCTTTTTGACGCCGTTAAACGTATAGGAGCCGTAGCCCGATTCCCCCGCGATTGCTTTTTTGGTCATCGAAGCAAGATCCGCGTAGGAGCTGTCGTCCTGGGCGGAGGTGATGCTGTTGTCATTATTAACCCGCGAGGAATCTTCCGCGGCGATCACGGTACCGTCTGAGTTGATAATGACTACGGAGCCGGTATCACCAACATCGATGCCGGCTACAATATTATTCAGAAAGTCAGGATCGGGAACAATCATGACGCAACCCGTGGGTTTGCCATCGGTCATAATGGGTGCGGCAATCGCAATGACGGTTTCTCCGCTGACTTCGCTGGTGACCGGCTCCGAGAAATAAGTATCCCCGTTGATGGCACTTGTATAAAAAGCCATGTCGGAGCAGTCTTCCCCGGTTCTCAGGCTGGCGCCGGTTGAATCAAAAATATCATAATCGGTAAGACTGTAGCTGCTGGCGTATTGCGCCATAATACCGGTTTTTGCAGAGGCTGCGACAGTGGGATCGGAGAGCTGGCTGTCTTCCCCGATAACGCTGGCCAGAGTCGTATACAGTTCGATTTGAGACGTAATGTAATCGCTTGCGGTAGCCGCTATCTCGTTCATGCTCTTATCCATACGGTTGGTGACCGCTCTGCCGCAAAGAGTGGTGGAGATCAAGACAAGCGCGATGCAGATGACCAAGGCCATCAACGCAACGGATACCATAATTTTGTGTTCTATTTTTTTCATTTCAATTCTCCCTTCAAATTCAAGCGCCCTGATGCAAAATAGATACAAAATGCAATAAAAGAAAATAATACATATTTTTGTGTGACTATTATACAGCGACAGAACGTAAAATGGAATCAATTTCAATTTTTTTGTTATAATAACCAAAATAAAGTCGAAATTTAAATTAATATTAAAAACATAACACAAACGGGGGTTTATCTGTATTTTTTATATTGCCAATATCATAATTGGGTCCGGTATCAGCCTGCGTCTAAGCGGTCAGAGCGGTGACATCTTATCCGGCTTTATCGCCGGGAGCAAGCGCTTGTTTCCACGGCGAAAAATTTAGTTTAAAAATTAGAATGAAAGCATTGACTTTATCAAAGATATCTGGTAACATATCAAAGTGCCTGTTTATGGTACCATTGCGATGATGCGGGAGATTGCGGCGAAAGCCGGTAACTTTCGCGGAGTATGTCCGAGCAAGAATCGGGCGGCTGAGAAACTCTGCATCGGCGTATATCGTTGCGCTGGGACAGGACCGGCCTGCTGTGTGCCGGTTTTATTTCTGTCGTAGAGTGATACGCACGGAAACGTGTACAGAAAAGTTTCTCACCGTACGGAGCGAGCGAGGCGAACCATCACGTCACTTCGTATGTTTAAGGAGGAAAACCATCATGGCAGCTCAAAAGGAAATGATCCGCATCCGTCTGAAGGCCTATGACCATCAGCTCATCGACCAGAGCGCGGAGCGCATTGTTGAGACCGCAAAGCGCACCGGCGCATCCGTCTCGGGGCCTATCCCTCTGCCCACCAAGAAAGAGGTTGTCACCATTCTGCGTGCCGTCCATAAGTACAAGGACAGCCGCGAGCAGTTCGAGCGCCGCACCCATAAGCGTCTCATCGATATTTTAAAACCCTCGCCCAAGACAGTTGAGGCGCTGATGAGCCTTGAGCTTCCCGCCGGCGTGGAAATCGAGATTAAGCTGTAAGCTCGGTTTCAACATGATTTCGTAGTACCCGTTACCTGTCGCGTTTTGAGACAGGTGGGTCAAGTTGGGGCGCGGCTGCCACGGTGTGCAAGGCGGAGCGCGAAGGCGTTGTTTGTATAAGATGCACGCCACCTCAACCAATAACCTTATCACAAGGAGGAAAACAAATGGAAAAGGCCATTATCGGCAGGAAGGTCGGCATGACGCAGATCTTCGACGAAGCCGGAAAGGTCATCCCGGTCACCGTCATTGAGGCGGGTCCCTGCAAGGTTGTGCAGAAAAAGACCGTGGAAAAGGACGGCTATACCGCAGTTCAGCTGGGGTTTGACACCGTTCCTGAGCGCAAGCTCTCCAAGCCCGAGCTTGGTCACGTCAAGAAAGCGGGCGTCGAGCCTGTGCGCGTACTCAAGGAGTTCAAGCTGGACACTGCGGGTACGGTAAACGTCGGTGATGAGATCAAGGCCGAAACCTTCACTGCGGGCGACCGCGTGGATGTGACCGGCATCAGCAAAGGTAAGGGCTATGCCGGCGTCATCAAGCGCTGGGGCGCCCGGCGCACCCCCACCACCCATGGCGGCGGCCCTGTTCACCGTCATGCGGGCTCCATGGGCTCCAACTCCGATCCTTCCCGTATTTTTAAGGGCAAGATCGGCGCCGGTCAAATGGGCAACGAGCAGGTCACCGTGCTGAATCTTGATGTGGTTCAGGTTGACCCTGAGCTCAACCTGATCGCCGTGCGCGGCGCGATCCCCGGCCCCAAGGGCGGCGTGGTCATCCTGCGCAGCAGCGTGATTAATGTCGCTGAGGTCAAGGGTCCCGCAACCTCCGGCAAATTCAACCCGCAGAAAGCTTCTGCGCGTAAAGGCTAAGGAAAGGAGAGTTAGGAAATGCCTAAGGCTATTGTTTATAATATGGCTGGCAAGCAGGTCGGCGAGATTGACCTCAACGAGGCGATTTTTGGGATTGAGCCCAACGAGACCGCCGTTCACGCCGTGGTCAAGAACCACCTTGCCAATTGCCGTCAGGGCACCCAGTCTACCCTGACCCGCGCCGAGGTTTCCGGCGGCGGACGTAAGCCCTGGAAGCAGAAGGGCACCGGTCGGGCCCGTCAGGGTTCCACCCGCGCCCCCCAGTGGACTCACGGCGGCATTGTGTTTGCTCCCAAGCCCCGCGACTACAGCTACAGCCTCAACAAAAAGCTCAAGCGTCTGGCTCTGAAGTCCGCTCTCTCCGCAAAGGCCGCCGCCGGCGAGCTGCTGGTTGTGGACAATTTGAATCTGAGCGAAATTAAGACCAAAGAGATGAAGACCTTTTTAAGTGTGCTCGGCGCGGGCAAAGCCGTTGTGATTACGCCCGAGGTTCGTGAGAATGTGGTGAAATCCGCCCGGAACATTCCCGGTGTGGTGACCACCACTGCCAAGATCCTCAGCGTTTATGACATCGTTAACGCCAAGCAGCTGATCGTCGATCAGGCTGCCCTGACCGTGATTGAGGAGGTGTTCGCGTAATGAAAACCATATATGACATCGTGAAGCGCCCCATCATCACGGAACAGTCCATGAGCGAAGCTGCCAACAAGCGCTACACCTTCGAGGTTGCCAAGAGCGCGAATAAAATTGAGATCGCCAAGGCCGTGGAAGAGATTTTCGGCGTTAAGGTCGTCAAGGTGAACACCCTGAATGTCAGGGGTAAAACCAAGCGTACCGGCCGCTATCCCGCCGGCCGCACCGCCAGCTGGAAGAAGGCCATGGTCACCCTTACCGAGGACTCCAAGACCATTGAATTCTTCGAAGGCATGGTTTAAGGAGGGAACGGCAAATGGCTATTAAGACATATAAACCCACAACCCCGTCCCGCCGTCATATGACGGTATCCGGCTTTGAGGGGATTGACAAGAAGGCAAAGCCGGAGCGCAGCCTCACTGAGGTTCTGCAAAAGAACGGCGGCCGCAACAGCTACGGCCGCATTACCGTCCGCCATCGCGGCGGCGGCAACAAGCGCAAATACCGTGTGATCGACTTTAAGCGCGACAAAACGGATCTGCCCGGCACCGTGCTCCGTCTGGAGTATGATCCCAACCGTTCCGCCAATATTGCCCTGGTGCAGTATGAGGACGGCGAGAAGCGCTATATCCTGGCTCCCATCGGCCTGGTTCCCGGACAGGTGGTCCTGTCCTCGCCCAATGCAGACATCAAGCCAGGCAACTGCCTGCCCATCTCCTCGATCCCTGTGGGCGAGCTGATCCACAATATCGAAATTTACCCCGGTAAGGGCGCCCAGCTGGTGCGCTCCGCTGGTGTGGCCGCTCAGCTGATGGCAAAGGAGAACGGTATGGCGCAGGTTCGCCTGCCCTCCGGCGAGGTTCGCCTTATCCGTGAGGAGTGCAAGGCCACCATCGGTCAGGTGGGAAACACAGAGCATGCCAATGTCCAGCTGGGCAAGGCTGGACGCAAGCGCCACATGGGCTGGCGTCCCACTGTTCGCGGTTCTGTCATGAACCCCAATGACCACCCCCACGGCGGTGGTGAGGGCAAGAGCCCTGTTGGCCGTCCCGGCCCTGTTACCCCTTGGGGTAAGCCGACGATGGGTTATAAGACACGCAAGACGAAGAATCGCACCAGCAAATTCATCGTTAAGCGCCGTAATGCGAAGTAAGGAGGCTGTGAAACATGAGCAGAAGTGTTAAGAAAGGCCCGTTTTGCGCCCCTGAGCTTTTAAAGCGGGTTGACAATATGAATAAGGCCGGCGAGAAGAAGGTAATGAAGACTTGGTCCCGGGCGTCCACCATCTTCCCCACTTTCGTTGGTCATACCTTTGCCGTGCATGATGGGAAGAAGCATGTTCCCGTCTATGTTACCGAGGACATGGTGGGTCACAAGCTGGGCGAGTTCGCCCCCACCCGTACCTTCCGCGGACACGCCGGCGCAAAAACCGGAAAGTAAGGAGGAGAGAGAACAATGGAAGCGAAAGCACACGCAAGATATATCCGCATCTCTCCCCGGAAGGTGCAGATTGTCTGTGACCAGATTCGCGGAAAGAGCGTTGAGCAGGCTACCGCGATTCTGATGAATACCCCCAAGGCCGCCTCCGAGCCGCTGATCAAGCTCCTCAAGAGCGCCGCGGCGAATGCTGAGAACAACCACCAGATGGATCCTGAGAATCTCTATGTTGCCGAGACCTTCGCGAACCCCGGCCCCATCATCAAGCGGGTTATGCCCCGGGCCCAGGGCCGCGCCTATCGCATCAACAAGAGAACTTCCCACATCACCATCGTGGTAAAAGAGCGCTGAGGAGGAGGTAGAACATGGGACAGAAAGTAAATCCCCACGGACTTCGCGTGGGCGTGATCAAGGACTGGGATTCCCGTTGGTATGCCCGCAATGAAAAGGTGGGCGACCTTCTGGTGGAGGACTACAACCTCCGCAAATATCTGAAAAAGCGTTTGTATTCCGCCGGCGTGCCCAAGATTGAAATCGAGCGCAGCGGCGATAAGGTTCGCATCTATCTGCACTGTGCTCGTCCCGGCGTTGTCATCGGCAAGGGCGGCGCGGACATCGAAAACCTCCGCCTTGAGCTGGAAAAGCGCCTGGGCAAGCCTGTTGCGCTGAACATCGTCGAGGTAAAGAATCCCGACATGAACGCTCAGCTGGTGGCCGAGGGCATCGCGGCTCAGCTGGAGAAGCGCATCGCGTTTCGCCGCGCCATGAGAAATTCCATGGGCCGCGCGATGCGTATGGGCGCACTGGGCATCAAGACTCAGGTTTCCGGTCGTTTGAACGGAGCTGAAATTGCCCGCACTGAGCACTACCATGACGGTACCATCCCCCTCCAGACCATCCGTGCCGATATTGAGTATGGGTTCGCTGAGGCCGCCACTACCTATGGCCGCATTGGCGTCAAGGTTTGGATCTACAAGGGCGAGGTGTTAAGCCAGGCGCTCCGCACCACTCCGCGCACTCTGGATACAAAGAACTTCCAGGAGCGTTCCGAACGTCCCCGCCGCCGCAATGATGACCGCCGTCCCGGCGGACAGAGCGGCTATAACAACCGCGGCGGACAGGGCGCGGGTCGTCCTCAGGGCGGCTATAACAACAGCAATCGTCCTCAGGGTGGCTATAACAACAGCAACCGTCCCCAGGGGG
Organism: Oscillospiraceae bacterium; assembly: GCA_017861365.1. GTDB lineage: Bacteria > Bacillota > Clostridia > Oscillospirales > Oscillospiraceae > JAGFXR01. Next base: position 37,114 of record JAGFXR010000007.1, read on the forward strand.
GCTATAACAACAGCAATCGTCCCCAGGGCGGCGGCCATCCGGCGCCCTCTGCTCCAAAGGAAGGAGGCGCCAACTAATGCTACTGCCGAAAAGAGTCAAATACCGCCGTGTTCATCGCGGTCGCATGACGGGCAAGGCCACCCGCGGCAATACCGTCACCTACGGTGAGTATGGCCTTCTGGCCACAGAGCCCTGCTGGATCACCAGCAACCAGATTGAGGCCGCCCGTATCGCCATGACCCGCCACACCAAGCGCGGCGGTAAGGTCTGGATCAAGATTTTCCCTGATAAGCCCATCACTAAGAAGCCCGCCGAGACCCGCATGGGCTCCGGTAAGGGTTCTCCTGAATACTGGGTGGCCGTGGTGAAGCCGGGCCGGGTGATGTTTGAAATTGCCGGTGTTTCCGAGGAAGTTGCTCACGAGGCACTCCGCCTTGCCATGCACAAGCTGCCTGTCAAGTGCAAGATTGTCAAAAAAGAGAGCCCGGAAGCAGAGAATGGTGGTGAATGAAGATGAAGGCAAGTGAAGTCCGTAAATTAAGCGCCGCCGAGCTGGAAACAAAGTTGGGCGAGCTGAAGAAGGATCTGTTCCAACTCCGTCTTCAGCACGCCACCAACCAGCTCGAAAATCCCGTCCGCATCGCGGAGGTCAAGAAGGATATTGCCCGAGTCAAGACCATGATCCGCGAGCAGCAGCTCGCAGGCCGATAAGGAGGAATAGGAAATGAGTGAAGCAAGAACCTCTTCCCGCAAGACCAGAGTCGGCCTGGTGGTTTCGGATAAGATGGATAAGACCGTCGTGGTCGCCATCGCCGACCGTGTGGCCCATCCTCTGTATAAGAAAATTGTTAAGAGAACCTATAAGCTGAAAGCTCACGATGAGCAAAACCAGTGTGGCGTGGGAGACCGCGTCCGGGTCATGGAGACCCGCCCGCTGTCCAAGGATAAGCGTTGGCGCGTGGTGGAGATCATCGAGAAAGCCAAATAAGGAGGTGCCGTAGTTATGATTCAGCAGGAATCCTATTTGAAGGTTGCCGATAATACCGGCGCCAAGGAAATCAAGACCATCCGCGTTCTGGGCGGTTCCAAGCGCAAGTTCGGCAACATCGGCGATGTCGTTGTGGCCTCCGTGCGCAAGGCGTCTCCCGGCGGAACAGTGAAGAAGGGCGAGGTTGTCAAGGCCGTGATCGTCCGTTCCTCCCGCGGCGTCCGCCGCGCGGACGGCAGCTATGTCCGTTTTGACGACAACGCCGCCGTCCTCATCAGGGACGACAAGAACCCAAAGGGCACCCGCATCTTTGGGCCCGTCGCTCGCGAGCTCCGCGACAAGGATTACATGAAGATCCTGTCTCTGGCTCCCGAAGTCCTGTAAGGGGGTAGCTGGCATAATGAATAAAATGAGCGTTAAGAAGGACGACCTGGTGGTTGTTCTCTCCGGCAAGGACGCGGGCAAGCAGGGTAAAGTGTTGTCCGTCATGCCCAAGTCCGGCAAAGTTGTGGTGGAGAAGGTCAATGTGGTCTCCCGCCATCAGAAGCCCCGCAGGCAAGGGCAGGAGGGCGGAATTATCCGCCGCGAGGCTCCCATTTATGCCTGCAAGGTGATGCGTGTCTGCCCGAAATGCGGCAAGCCCACCCGCCCCGGCCACAAGCTTCTGGCCGACGGTCAGAAGGTGCGCGTCTGCAAAAAGTGCGGCGCTGATATTTAAGAGGGGAGGAGTGAACTGTAATGCCTAATTTAAAAACCAAGTACTCAGATGAAGTCGCTCCTGCTCTGATGCAGAAGTTCGGCTATAAAAGCGTCATGCAGATCCCCAAGTTTGAGAAAATCGTGGTAAACGTCGGCTGCGGCGAAGCCCGCGACAACGCCAAAGTTCTGGAGGCCGTTGTTGGTGATCTGAGCAAAATTACAGGCCAGAAGCCCGTAATTTGTAAGGCCAGAAAGTCCGTCGCCAACTTTAAGCTCCGCGAGGGTATGCCCATCGGCGCTAAGGTGACACTGCGCGGCAACAAGATGTGGGAGTTTTTGGACCGCCTGTTCAATGTGGCCCTCCCCCGTGTACGCGACTTCCGGGGTCTCAGCCCCAATTCCTTTGACGGACGCGGTAACTATGCCATGGGCGTGAAGGAACAGCTGATTTTTCCGGAAATTGAATACGACAAGATTGACAAGATCCGCGGTATGGACATTATCATCTGCACCACCGCGAACAGCGATGAAGAGGGCCGCGAGCTGCTGGGCTTGATCGGCGCCCCCTTCACCAAATAAGGGAGGAGATACGAAATGGCTAAGAAGTCCATGATTTTAAAGCAGCAGCGTGAGCCCAAGTTCTCCACCCGGAGATACAATCGCTGCAAGATCTGCGGTCGTCCCCACGCCTACCTGCGGGATTACGGCATCTGCCGTATCTGCTTCCGCGAGCTGGCCTACAAGGGTCAGATTCCCGGCGTCAAAAAGGCGTCCTGGTAATCCCTGCCGCAGACGCGGCACATAACTTGATCAAATTCCGGTGGGCGGGAGCTTGCTCCCGCCAAACCGGGTTTTGAATGCTGAAAGGCGGTTAACAGGTCGGGGACGGTGCCTAAGCTCCGATACCTTACCGTCTGTACAGGCTAAATGCCTGTAATCTGAATAGGAGGTCAATCTCATGCAGATCACAGATCCCATTGCGGATATGCTCACCCGCATCCGCAACGCGAACACCGCGAAGCATGACACCGTGGATGTGCCCGCTTCTAATATGAAGAAGGCCATTGCCCAGATCCTGCTGGATGAAGGTTATGTAAAGAACTTCCAGATCATCGACGGCAATACCCAGGGTATTATCCGCATCGCACTCAAGTATCAGAATCCCGGCAAGGAAAAGGTTTTGACCGGCTTGCGCCGCGTTTCGAAGCCGGGCCTGCGCGTTTACGCGGGCGCTGAGGAGCTTCCCCGGGTGCTCCGCGGTCTCGGTATCGCAATCGTTTCCACGTCCAAGGGCGTCATGACCGACAAAAAGGCTCGTGAAGCCCGCGTGGGCGGCGAAGTTCTCGCATTTATCTGGTAAGGAGGAGAAGAGCATGTCTAGAATCGGAAGAATGCCCATCGATCTCCCCGCCGGTGTGGACGTTAAGATCGAGAGCGGCAATTTAGTCACTGTCAAGGGACCTAAGGGTACCCTGACCCAGCAGCTTCATCCTGCCATCACCATCGCGCAGGAGGGAAACATCCTTCACGTAACCCGTCCTAATGACCTCAAGGAGAACCGTTCCCTTCACGGACTGACCCGTACTCTGCTCGCAAACATGGTGACAGGTGTGGCTCAGGGCTTTTCCAAGAATCTGGAGGTCAACGGCGTCGGCTACCGTGTTACCAAACAGGGCAATCAGCTTGTCATGAACCTGGGCTTTTCACATCAGGTGTTCGTTGATGAGCCCGAGGGAATTTCCATCGAGTGTCCTGACGCAAACAAGATTGTGATTTCCGGCTGCGATAAGCAGAAGGTCGGTCAGTTTGCAGCTGAAGTAAGAGAGAAGAGACCCCCTGAGCCTTATAAGGGCAAGGGTATTAAATATGCTGATGAGGTCGTCCGCCGCAAGGTTGGTAAGACCGGCGGCAAGAAATAAGGAGGTGCGCCGAAATGGTTAACAGACCCAATACAAAGGCACAGCGAATTCACCGCCACAAGCGTGTTCGCGGCAAGGTTTCCGGCACTTCCGAGAGACCCCGCCTCAATGTGTTCCGCAGCAAGACCAATATTTACGCGCAGATCATTGATGATGCCACCGGCACCACGCTGGTTTCTGCGTCCTCCCTGGATCAGGAGTTTGAAGGTAAGGGCAGCAACTGCGAGGCGGCCAAGAAGGTCGGCGAGCTGGTTGCCAGCCGTGCAAAGGCCAAGGGAATTGAAGTCGTAGTGTTTGACCGCGGCGGATATCTTTATCACGGCCGCGTGCAGGCTCTTGCAGAGGGCGCCCGCGAGGGCGGCCTGCAATTCTAAGGGGAGGAGGAAACAATAAATGGCTAGATTCGAAAAAGAACCCAGTGAGTTTGTAGAAAAGGTTGTCTCCCTGAACCGCGTCAGCAAAACCGTCAAGGGCGGACGTATCTTCAAGTTTGCCGCGCTCGTCGTTGTAGGCGACGAGAAGGGCAAGGTGGGCTTCGGGCTGGGCAAAGCCAGCGAGGTTCCCGAGGCGATCCGCAAGGGAATTGAGGATGCGAAAAAGCACATGGTGAAGGTCAGCCTGTCCGGCACCACCATTCCCCATGAGGTGCTTGGTGAGTTCGGAGCCGGTCGCGTGGTGCTCAAGCCCGCCGCTCCCGGTACCGGAATTATCGCTGGCGGCCCTGTGCGCGCCGTGATGGAAGCTGCCGGAATTAAAGATATCCGCGCAAAATGCCTGCGCTCCAACAATGCTCAGAATGTTGTCGCCGCTACGATGGAGGGACTTAAGGCTCTCCGCGGCCCTGAGGAAGTGGCCCGTATCCGCGGTAAGAGCGTAGCAGAGATTTTAGGTTAAGGAGGGCTTACGACAATGGCGAAGTTAAGCATTAAGCTGGTCAAAAGCCTTAGTGGCCGTCTGGAAAAGCATAAGGCGACCGCAGAAGCTCTGGGTTTGCGGAAAATCGGCGACACCACCGTGCAGCCCGATAACGAAGCGACCCGCGGCAAGATCGCCCATATCGGTTACCTGCTTCAGGTGACCGAGACAGAGTAAGGAGGTTCAACCGAAATGAATTTGCACGAACTTTCTCCCGCTTCCGGCTCCACCCAGGTAGGAAAGCGCAAGGGACGCGGCGTAGGTACCGGCAACGGAAAGACCGCCGGAAAAGGCCATAAGGGTCAGAAAGCGCGCTCCGGCGGCGGTGTGCGTATCGGATTTGAAGGCGGTCAGATGCCTTTGGTCCGCCGTCTGCCCAAGCGTGGCTTCAACAATATATTCGCTCAGCCTCTTGAGGCTGTCAACGTCTCCACCCTCAACAAATTTGAGGACGGCGCCACCGTTAATGTTTGTGACCTGCTGGAACGGGGTATCCTCTCTAAGTGCGAGTATGGCGTGAAGATTTTGGGAGACGGTGAGCTCACCAAGAAGCTTACAGTCCGCGCTTCCGCGTTTTCCGCCTCGGCCAAAGAGAAGATCGAAAAGGCAGGCGGAAGTGCGGAGGTAGTCTGATGCTGGAGACTATTAAAAACTCTTGGAAGATTCCGGAGCTGCGCAACAAGATCCTCTTTACGATCTTTGCGCTCCTGATTTTTCGGCTGGGTTCCGCGATTCCTGTCCCTTTTATCGACAACGACGGCCTGAGTGAACGTCTCTCCAGCGCCAGCGCAACCATTTTCGGCCTGCTGAACGTGATGAGCGGAGATGCCTTTGCCCACGCGACCGTATTCGCGCTCTCCATTCAGCCGTATATCAACGCCTCCATTATCATTCAGCTTCTGGCAGTCGCAATTCCTGCGCTGGAGCGGATGCAAAAGGAGGAGGGTGAAGAAGGCAAGAAGAAGATTGCCTCCATTACCCGTTATGTGACGGTTGCCATTGGTTTTCTTCAGGGTTATGGCTACTATGCTCTTATCAAGAGCTATGGCCTGCTGGAGACCATCGACGGAGCCAGCACACTGGAAAATGTCTGGATGGCCATCGTGATTATCGTGGCGTTCACCGCCGGCTCGTCCTTCCTGATGTGGTTGGGTGAGCAGATTACCGAGTTTGGTATCGGAAACGGAATTTCCATCATCCTGTTTGCCAGTATTATTTCACGTGGGCCCCATCTGGTTGCCACCATGTACTACGGCGCACAGAAATATCTGGGGATTATCTCCAGTTCGTCTTACGTCTCCATTCCGGTATGGGCGATTCCCATTCTGGTGCTGTGCATGTTGCTCATCGTTATGCTGGTTGTGTTCATCAACGGTTCTGAGCGGCGCATCCCCGTCCAGTACGCAAAGCGCGTGGTGGGACGCAAAATGTACGGAGGACAGTCCACCCATCTGCCCATGAAGGTGAATATGAGCGGCGTGTTGCCTATCATCTTCGCGCAGTCCATCGCCTCCATTCCCGCCACCATCGGCGCATTCGTGCCGTCGGCCTCCGTGGATGGAACCGGCTGGAACAAATTCCTAACTGTGTTTGATTCCACCGGACTGTTCTACTCCATCGTCTATTTCCTGCTGATTATCGGCTTTAGCTACTTTTACGGATCCATTCAGTTTAATCCCGTGGAGGTATCGAATAACCTTAAGAAGAACGGCGGCTTTGTGCCCGGCTTCCGTCCCGGCAGACCCACCGCCGATTTCCTCAAAAAGGTGTTAAACAAGGTCACGATGTTTGGCGCAATCTATCTGGGCGTTTTAGCGATCGCTCCCATCATTGTCACCAATCTCTTCGGCATCTCACGGCTGGCAATCGGCGGTACCTCCGTGATCATCGTGGTCGGCGTTGCGCTGGAAACGGTGAAGAATATGGAGGCCCAGATGATGATGCGTCATTACAAGGGCTTCCTGGAGTAAGGAGCGCTGAAGATGAAACTGATTCTCCTAGGAGCTCCGGGCGCCGGAAAAGGCACCCAGGCCGAGATTGTCAGCAGGAAACTGAATATCCCGACCATTTCGACGGGCAACATCCTGCGGGCTGCCGTGAAAAACGGCACACCCGTGGGGCTGAAGGCCAAAGAGTATATGGATTCCGGGCGGCTGGTTCCTGACGAGGTGATCATCGGCATTGTCGCGGAGCGGCTGAAGGAGGCCGACTGCGCCAGCGGCTACATTCTTGACGGCGTACCCCGTACCATTCCCCAGGCGGAGGCGCTGGAGCAGGCGGGAGTTCATTTTGATGCGGTGCTCTCGATTGAGATTTCCGATGCGGAAATTGAAACCCGCATGACGGGCAGACGCACCTGCAAAAATTGCTCCGCCACGTTCCATGTGGTGTCCAACCCGCCCAAACGGGAGGGGATCTGTGACAGCTGCGGCGGTGAGCTGGTGCTTCGCGATGACGACAAGCTGGAAACCGTGAAGAACCGTCTGAAGGTTTACCACGCTGAAACCGAACCGCTGAAGGACTTTTATCAATCGCGTGGGGTGCTCAAGACAGTTGAAAATCAGGCTACCATTGAGGAAACCTCCAAAATGGTATTTGCCGCGCTGGAGATATCGTAATGCAATTGATTTCTCTTAAATCACCCCGTGAAATTGAGCTGATGCGCCGGGCCGGGCGGCTTACCGCCGCTGCCCGCAAGCTAGCCGGCGAGATGGTGGCACCCGGGGTTACCACCCGCGAAATTGATCATGCGGTGCGTGATTTTATTCGGAGCCACGGAGCTGAGCCGTCGTTTCTCAACTATAACGGCTTTGCCGGGTCCGCATGCATCTCCATCAACGATGAAGTGATCCACGGTATTCCAGGCAAGCGTGCGCTGAAAGCGGGCGACATTGTCAGTATTGACGTGGGAGCCTATCTGGATGGATATCACGGCGACTGCGCCGCAACCTTTCCCTGCGGCGAGGTGAGCAGCGAGGCGGCGCACCTCATCCGGGTCACCGAGCAGTGCTTTTGGGAAGGGATCCGTTTTGCGCGCGTCGGTCAGCGGGTATCCGATATCTCCTCCGCAGTACAGAAGTATGTGGAGGCCAACGGGTGCTCCGTGGTGCGTGACTATGTGGGGCACGGAGTGGGTTCCCAGCTGCACGAGGCTCCTGAGGTTCCGAACTATGGCTCACCGGGGCGGGGCGCCCGCCTTCAGGCGGGTATGACCATCGCGGTGGAGCCCATGGTGAATCTGGGCGGCTACCAGATTCATGTTCTGTCCGATGGCTGGACAGTCAAAACCAACGACGGCAGCTTATCCGCCCACTATGAGAACACCCTTCTGATCACGGATGGCGAGCCGGAAGTTCTCACTGTCCCGGGAGAGCTCTGAGATGGACTTGACCAGGGGACATATTGTATATTCCAGCGCCGGACACGACAAGGGACTGCTGTTTTATGTCCTGGATACGGATGGAGCGTTCCTGCTTCTGGCGGATGGGAAGCACAGAAAAACCGCGCGACCCAAGCGCAAAAAAGCAATGCATGTAGTGCATGCAGGTACGTTTCAGCATCCGGTCACCGCGCGGGTTTGCGCGGGAGAGCCGGTGGCTGACAGTGAAATACGGAAAGCATTGGCGGCTTTCCGAGGCGAGTTAGAGTCAAGGAGGGTTTGACGCTTTGGCAAAGGACGATATGATTGAATTAGAGGGCGTCGTAACGGAAGCCCTGCCCAACACCACCTTTCATGTGGACATCGGAAATGGGCATATCATTCTGGCCCACATTTCGGGCAAGCTCCGGATGAACTTTATTCGTATTCTGCCCGGCGATAAGGTGACAGTCCAGATGTCTCCCTATGACTTGACCCGTGGCCGAATTACCTGGAGAAGCAAATAAGTATTTTTATGAGTGTGTAGGCCCTGATAGGCTAACAGGAGGTAAACAAATATGAAAGTCAGACCGTCTGTCAAGCCCATGTGCGAGAAATGCAAAATCATCAAGCGCAAGGGCAAAGTCATGGTCATCTGCGAAAATCCCAAACACAAGCAAAGACAAGGTTAAAGGAGGCGCAAGAGTAATATGGCACGTATTTCCGGCATCGACCTGCCGAAGGATAAGCGAATCGAGATCGGCCTCACCTATATCTTCGGTATCGGGCGCACCAGCGCCAATAAAATTCTCAAGGAAACCGGCATTAGCCCCGACACCCGGGTGAAGGATCTCACTGACGAGGACGAGGCAAGGCTCCGCGAGGTAATTGCCCGCGACTACACCGTGGAGGGTGACCTCCGCCGCGACAACGCCCTGGCCATCAAGCGTCTCATTGAGATCGGCTGCTACCGTGGCACCCGTCACCGCAGGAGCCTGCCCTGCCGCGGTCAGCGCACCAAAACCAATGCGCGCACCCGTAAGGGACCCAAGCGCACAGTCGCCAATAAGAAGAAGTAAGGAGGCAGTTTGATATGGCAGCTCCCAAAAAAGCGGTCAGAAAGCGCCGCGAACGCAAAAACATTGAGAAGGGCCAGGTGCATATCCGCTCCTCCTTCAATAACACCATGGTTACCGTGACTGATACTCACGGAAACGCTCTGTCCTGGGCTTCCGCTGGTGAAATGGGCTTTCGCGGTTCCCGCAAGTCCACTCCCTTTGCCGCCCAGACTGCCGCGGAAACCGCCGCGAAGGCAGCCATGGAGCATGGACTCAAGAGCGTTGAGGTCTATGTGAAGGGACCCGGCTCCGGCCGTGAGGCCGCAATCCGCGCTCTGCAGGCCGTGGGTCTTGAAGTTTCTCTCATTAAGGACGTGACTCCAATCCCCCACAACGGATGCCGTCCGCCCAAGAGAAGAAGAGTCTAATAAGGAGGAAGCGAAAACATGGCGAAAAATATGCAGCCCGTCAGCAAGAGATGCAAGACCCTGGACATCTCTCCCGCTGTGCTGGGCTATGGTCCCAAAAAGGTGACCAACCGCAACCCCAAGCAGACCCGCCGCAAGAAGTCCGAGTACGGCCTGCAGCTGGCTGAAAAGCAGAAGGCGAAGTTTATCTACGGCGTGCTGGAAAAGCAGTTCCGCGGATATTATGAGAAAGCCACGAAAAAGCAGGGCGTTACAGGTGAAATCCTGTTGCAGGAGCTGGAGCGCCGCCTGGATAACGTGGTGTTCCGCATGGGCTTTGGCAATACCCGCCGCGAGGCCCGTCAGCTGGTCAACCACGGACACTTCACCATCAACGGCAGCCGTGTGGATATTCCCTCCTATCAGGTTCGCGTGGATGAAGTGATTGCAATCGCGGAGAAATCCCGCGCTTCGGTCAAATTCAAGACGCTCTTGGAAGAGAACGGAACCAAGCCCTGCCCCCAGTGGATTGAGAAAGCAAAAAATGCCTTCGAAGGCAAGATCATCGGTCTGCCCGCCCGCGAGGACATTGATTACGAGATTGCCGAGCATCTCATCGTTGAGTTGTATTCCAAGTAATACAGAACCCTCGAACCCAGTTGAATTTAATGAATGAGCGGGCTTTGCCCGCAACTGCATAAAGGAGGGTCATACGATAATGGTAGAAATCGAAAAACCCCGCATCGATTGTACCGACAATCCCGGCGATGAGTCCTATGGGAAGTACGTCATCGAGCCGCTTGAACGCGGGTACGGCACCACGTTGGGAAACTCTCTGCGCCGGGTTCTGCTCTCTTCTCTTCCCGGAACAGCGGTGACCAATATCAAAATCGTCGGCGTGCAGCACGAGTTTTCCACGATTCCCGGTGTGAAGGAAGATGTCACTGAAATCGTCCTCAATGTCAAGGGAATTGTTGCAAAGCTTCATACCGGTGCCCCGAAGACGGTGTATATCGAGGCTGTGGGCCCCTGCACCGTGACCGCGGGCAACATCAAGGCAGACGGCGAGGTAGAGATTCTCAATCCTGATCTCCCCATTGCCACGCTGGGCGCTGACGCTACCCTCAATATGGAGCTCACCCTGTCTCATGGCCGCGGTTATGTCCCTGCTGACCGCAACAAGCCTCAGCAGTCTATCATCGGAGTGATTCCGGTGGATTCCGTCTATGCTCCCGTGCGTAAGGTCAATTATACCGTGGAGGATACCCGCGTAGGCGACCTCACCGACTATGATAAGCTGACGCTGGAGGTATGGACCAACGGAACGATCTCCGCCCGTGACGCGGTTTCCCTTGGTGCCCGGATTCTGGTGGATCATTTTGTCCTCTTTACGGATCTTTCCGAGGCTATGGGCAACAAGTCCACCGTTGTGGAAAAGGCGGAAGCGCAGCGTGATAAGGTACTGGAGCTGACCATTGAGGAGCTTGACCTCTCGGTACGTTCCTTTAACTGCCTCAAGCGGGCTAACATCAACACCGTCGAGGATCTGATTTCCAAGACAGAGGATGAGATGATGAAGGTGCGCAATCTGGGACGCAAGTCCCTGGAAGAGGTTATCAACAAGCTGGCAATGATGGGTTTATCCCTGGCCAGTGACGAAAACAATTAAGATTCCCTGTTAAAGGAGTTGAACGAATATGTCCGGAAATCGCAAGCTAGGCAGAGCCACTGATCAGCGCATGGCGATGCTGCGCGCTATGGTGACCTATCTCCTGGAAAACGGCCAGATCAAAACAACTGCGGCACGTGCCAAGGAAGTAGCTCCCATTGCTGAGAAAATGATCACTCTGGCCAAGAAGAATGACCTGGCTACCTACCGTCAGGCGTTGTCCTTCATTACGAAGGAGGACGTGGCGCATAAGCTTTTCACAGAGCTTGGTCCCAAGTATCAGGAACGCCAGGGCGGCTATACCCGCGTTGTCCGCATTGGACCACGCCGCGGCGACTCTGCTGAGATGGCTGTCATCCAGCTGGTCTGATTTTATTCTGATTCAAAAAAGCGTGTGCCGCTGCTGCGGCACACGCTTTTTTTATTGGATTGAAAAGATGGCGGCTGGATTACGATACGCTTTTCTCCTGACTTAACTCGCCGGTAATGGTATTTAAATTGTAGTTGCCGGTGTCGGTGGTGATCAGCCATACCGGGGTAAGCGTGATCCTGTCGCTCTGGATGGAGGAAAGCTGAAAAGAAGGGGTAATGTCCGTGACGGTGTTGCAGACGTAGCCGCTTTCGATCATGCCCGACAGAAATCGAATTAGGAGGGTTGCAGCGCTAAGCGAGGTTTCCTCGGTGCTGTCGGCTGAAACCGGAGCAGAGGTCAGCAGCAGCCCGGAAGCGGACTGGAGCACGCTGTCGGAGTAGGTGAACACACATTCCGAGGAAATGAGGGGCGCTTTATTCCAAAGCTGGCTTACCGTGACGCTGCCGTTTACAGGCACATCGGCACTAACCTCAGTTTGGTAGCCAAGGCTGGTTAAAAAATTGCACAGCTCAGTTACCCCATTAAAGCTGGACGGCAGCGCGGAGAACTGACATGCGAAGCTGCCGCCCGCGCTGATCTGGGCCGAGCCTCTGGAGCCGGTGTAACGGTACAGGCCGCCGCCGAGATTTTCAGCGGTGGTGCCCTCGCCCAAAAGCGCCGTGGCAAAGGCCAGCTCATCCTGAGTGCTGCGGGTCACAGTGTAAACGGAAAGGGCTTGAGTGTCCTCAGGCAGCCTGGCTGTGAGGGAAATGCCGTTGTTTTGAAGCACAGAAACGGCGTCGTCCCTGATGTCCTCGGCATATTGAGAGGTATTTTCCTCCCGTAGGTAAACGAGAACCAGCAGGCAGAGATTAAGCGCCAGCAGAATAAGAATGATGATGGTTTTGAGCTTGAACCACTCCAAAGCAGTTGCCTCCCTCTTGAAGGTAGAGCGCTAATAACCGGCAACCCAGCCGGCCGTGAAGGTTTTCTCGCTTTCCTGGTAACAGAGAGTAAGAGGATACTGATCCAGAGACAGTGCGCCCATGGCGGCCATGGCCTGAAGCTCAGGAAGCACGGGAGTATTTTCATCCAGAGCGGTGAAGGTGCGGGCGTAGAGCGTAAAGGTCGAGATGGAGCCGTCTGTAACCGTAAACTGAGCCGCGTAGGGAGCGGAGGTGCACTGGACGTAAGCGCCATTCAGACTGTATTCAAAAGTCAGGATCGTGGAAGTATCCGAGGTAGTGATGCTGCTGAGATAAACCTGCGCGCCGCCGCTCCACACCAGCAGGGAGTGGTCTAAAATGGACTGCACGGAGGTTAATGTGTCCCAAAGTGTTCCGCAGGGGCCAAACCGGCCCGATGGGCTGTCGGCCACATAGACAATTTGACCGTCGGTAGAAAACCGCAGAGCATCGGAATCTTCCCGCACCACCACCACGGAATCGACAGTGTATTTGTAGTAATTGGAAAAAGAAAGGCGCGTCAGCAGCGCGGAAATGGTTTCTTCCTCAATGGGATTGGAAGAAGAATAGACCGAGACAGTGGGCGCGGTCAGGCCAATAAGGGTATAGGGAGCCAGCTTGGAGTATAAATCGCTCTGAAAGGCAAAGGCGGCTCCGTTGGACTGATAGTCCGAGAGGGCAGATTGCAGCTGGTTGGAAGACACACCTGAAACAGCCGCCTCGTAAAAAAGGCCGTCACCGGTATTGCGATAGAGAAGCTCCACCGACTGAGAGGTACTGTCCAGCGCCAGCACCAGCTGAGAGGCGGTGTGGACATCATCAGAGGAAGCGGAATATCCGCCGCTTAGCCATGCGGTCAGAAGGGAAAGAGACACAGGTGCGGGAAATTCAAGATAAATTCCAGTGCTGTTCAGGGCATTGCGGAAGTCCGTTTCGGAAACCGCCGACGCGGTACCCAGAGAGGTCGCGGCCTCACTGAACAGAGAGGCTACGACGGTGTAGTGGCTGGTCACGTTCGCCTGATCATATTGGAGGCCGAACTGGGCGCCGCTGTTATTCATTACAATGCGTATGGGGTAGAGACTCTCTGGCTGAGCGGAGGTCTGAACGGCGTCGGTGACACTGGAGGAGCTTAGACCAAATATGGAGGAAAGCCAATTGTCCGTCTCATCAGAGGAAAAAGAGGTATAGAGGTGGCTGCGCAGCAGCAGATAAACGGCGGAGAGCACCAGAAAGAGAATCAGCAAATTTTTGCCCCATTCCACCAGGCGCCTATACTTCGTCATACGCGGGCCCCTCCACGGTTAATTCCATGAGAATGGTCAGGCCGGGTCCGGTGTGCCCCACAACGCCGATGCGGCCATGGTGGCGGTCAATGATCTCCTTTGCGATGGAAAGACCAAGGCCGGTGCCGCCGGATTCCCTGGAGCGTGCCTTGTCCACCCGGTAAAACCGTTCAAAGATATGATCCCGATCCTCAAGAGGAACGCCGATGCCGTTGTCGGCCACCTCCATCCAGACCCAGCTGCCCCGGGTTCCGGCGCGGATGGAGATGCTGCCGCCGTTAGGCGTGTATTTAATGGAGTTGGAGAGGATGTTCATAATCACCTGCAAAATCCGCTCCCGGTCCGCCGTAATCTCAGGCAGGGAATCGTCAAGCTGCAGCGTAAGCGTGTGTTCATGATGCTGGGCGTCCAACAGAACGGCGTTGTAAGCGTCCCGCAGGGCTTCGGCAATGGAAAAGCTGGTCAGATTCAGGGGACTGCGCCCAGAGTCAAAGCGGGAGAGAGTCAGCAGATCCTGCACAATATGGGTCATGCGGTCACTTTCGTTCAAGATGACATTCAAAAAACTCTTTCGGGTTTCCGAAGGAAGCTCGCAGTCGTTTTCCTCCAGTGTTTCTGCGTAGCTGCGGATATTGGTGAGGGGGGTGCGCAGCTCATGGGACACGTTGGCCACAAATTCCTTGTGCATTTCCTCATTTTTTCTCTGCTCAGTTACATCGTGGATCACAACCAGAACACCGCCCTGGCTCTCCCCGGAGAAGGGAGCCAGCAGAAGCTCCAGGCTGCGTCCCATGATCTCCTCTTCCACACCCAGATATCCAGGCTGCTTTAAATTCAAAATCTCATACAGGGGTGCGATATCGCCAAACAGCTCACCGTAATCATTCGCTTCCTCAATGGTGCGGTGAAGCATGGTCTGGGCGGCGGGATTAAAGTGAATGACGGAACCCTCCCGGGAAAAGGCGATGACGCCGTCCGTCATATGCAGAAACAGGGTGTTGAGCTTATTGCGCTCATACTGGGCCTCGTCAATGGTTTCCTCCAGGCGGCGGGCCATGTGGTTGAAGGTGGTAGTGAGGATGCCGATCTCATCCTTGGCAGCCAGCTCAATGCGTCGGGAAAAATCTCCCGCCGCAACTCGCTTGACCCCGTCGGTCAGCTGCTCAATGGGGGTAATCATGGTTTTTGCCAGCAGGAAGGAGAGGAGCACCGAAATGGCCAGACCAAACACCAGCGACTGTATGATAATGGTAAACAGTTCGCCGTTCAAGTTGTTGACTGATTCCCGGTTATCATAAATATAGATGATGTATTTGATATTGCCACACTCCACAGGAACCGCAAAATCCATATAGGATGCCGCGATATCGCTGACAACGCCCTCGCTGCCCAGCAGAGCCGAGGTAATATTCGGCGTGATAGTCAGGCTGGCGGTTTTGTTTTCACTGGAGGTAGCCAGTACCTTAGCAGTGCGGCCGTCTAAAATGTAGTAGTTACGGGAGCGTCCGTTGACCCCCATAGGCCCCTTGTAGGCATCCATGATGTCAGTCATCTGATCCACCGAATCGGTTTTCTCCAGATCGCTGTAAAAGTTGGTATCCTCCACAACACTGAAAAGCTGATCCCTGAAATCGCCGATAAAATAATGAACCACGGAATTAATCAGGAACGCACCCACCACGGTCATGAGAGAGATAATCAGGAGTACCATAATGAGCACCAGCTTCAGATGAAGGCTGCGAAACATACGGATACTCCTTTCCAATGCTTGTTATGCCGGCGAACCGGCGCAGGAGAGCCATCAGTCGTCATGATGGAACAGATAGCCCTGGCCGCGTCTGGTAATGATGAACTGGGGATTCGCGGGGTCGTCCTCCAGCTTTTCTCTCAGGCGGCGCACCGCCACATCCACGGCCCGAACGTCGCCCACATAGCCCTCATAATTCCAGACATGCTCCATGAGAGCCTCTCTGGAATAGACCTTTCCCGGTTGGGAGGCCAGGAATTTAATGAGGTCATACTCCCGGGTCGTGAGTTCCAGAGCCTGCCCGTCCTTAAACACATCCATTTTTGCCTCGTCCACCATAACCCGCCCCAGGCAGAGGCAATGCTCGGGCTGGGAGGTTTTTTGCGGCGCGGGGGACTCCAGCATGATGCTGCGCCGAAGATTGGCTTTAATCCGCGCCAAAAGCTCCCGCATGGAAAAGGGCTTGGTTATGTAATCGTCGGCACCCAGCTCAAGCCCGAAAACCTTGTCGGTTTCTTCTTCCCGGGCCGTCAGCATGATAATCGGGGTTGTCTTGCCCTGGGCGCGGAGGGTTTTACAAACATCGTAGCCGCTTATTTTTGGCAGCATCAGGTCAAGCAGAATCAGGTCTGGGGATCGCTCCGAGGCAAGCTCCAGACCGGTCACGCCGTCCAGAGCCTCCAGCGTCCGATATCCCTCGCGCTTAAGGTTGAAGCTGAGAATATCGACGATGTTTTTCTCATCCTCCACAATCAATACCGTCTGATCCAATCACAATCACTCCTTTAAAAAAAGGTGGGTTTTCAGCAGCGCGGCAACCGATTTCGCGTCGGAGAGCTCATTGCGCATGATCTGCCCGATGAGGGCATCCAGAGGAATGGCCTCCACCTCCAAAAACTCATCGTCATCGGGATGGCAGAACGTCCTGGTCAAACCTTTTGCAAGATAAAGATACAGCGTCTCGTCGCAAAAACCGGGGGAGGGATAGATAGCCCCCAGGTCAATCAATTCTTCGGGAACCACACCGGCTTCCTCCTCCAGCTCCCGCATGGCGGCAGGAAGGGGTTCCTCGCCGGGGTTGAGCTTGCCTGCCGGGATCTCCAACAGGACCTGGGAAAAGGCGTAGCGATATTGACGCACCATGAGAACCGTTCCGTCCTCCATCAAGGGTACCACGGCCACGCCGCCGGGGTGACTGACAACCTCACGGGTTGCGGTGCCGCCGTTGGGAAGGGTGACGCGGTCGGTTCTGACTGTCACAATATGCCCCTGGTATTCAAGCTTGCTCTCCAGTGTGTTCTCTGTCAAATCCATAACGAAACCTCGATTTTCGATCATACTTTAAAAGCGCTGCTTTCATCCCGGTGGGTAGTCTGACGGCAGCCGGTTTCCTCAGCGATTTTTAATCAATACCAATAGGATACCATAAATTTGATGAAAAGCCAACTGGTTTTCAATCCCTGAACGCAGACCGGAGCACGGGACACATGCCCCGTGCTCCGGCTGTCACAAGTGCTGTTTGGGAGGCAGGGTATTCGCCCAGGCCGAGTACCGGGTGATTTTGGACGCGCAGTCCTCTTTGCTTCGGCCCTGAGCCAGAATATAGACCTTGAGTTTCGGCTCTGTGCCGGAGGGGCGCACCAACAGGACGGAGCCGTCCTCCAGCTGATACCGCAGCACGTTGGAGCCTGACAGCTCCATAGCGGTTTCCGCGCCTGAGTACAGATCAGTCTGAAGACCGGTGCTGTAGTCGGCGCGGGTCAGCACGGGGGTTTCCGCGATGATGGAGGGAGGAGCTGCCCGCAGATCCGCCATCAGGCGTTTCATATGCTCCATTCCTTCCAGACCGGGCATGACCAGATTGACGGTCTTTTCGTCGTAGAAGCCATATGTTTCAAACAGTGCCTCCAGCGCGTCGTAGAGGGTCATGCCACGGCCCGCGTACCAGGCCGCCATTTCGGTCAGGATCAGGGAGGCGGTGACCGCGTCCTTATCCCGCACGTAGTCGCCCAGCATGTAACCGTAGGATTCCTCATAGGAGAAAATAACCTGGCCTTCTCCCGCCGCCTCCAGCTGGTTTTTCTTTTCCGCCATGAATTTAAAGCCGGTAAAGGTGTCGAAGCAGGCCACGCCGTTTTCCTCCGCTGCCTTCCGGGCCATTTCGGTGGTGACAATGGTTTTCAGCGCGACGGGCTTTGGAGGAAGGGTACCGGCACGCTTTTTCGCGCCGATCAGGTAATCCAGCAGCAAAACACCGGTCTGGTTGCCCGAGATCGCGACGTAATCTCCCTGCCGGTTGCGCACCATGATGCCCACCCGATCCGCGTCGGGGTCGGAGCCAAGAATAAAATCGGCTCCCACCTGCGTTGCAAGGGCGATAGCAAGGGCAAAGCTCTCCGGGTTTTCAGGATTGGGGGAGGCCACAGTGGGGAAATTACCGTCCAACACCATCTGCTCCGGAACGCAGACGACATGCTTCATGCCCAGCCGACGCAGCGCCTCCGGGATAAGCCGATATCCTGTGCCATGAAAAGGCGTATAGACCATCCGGAACGAATCAGCGACAGCTTCCACCGCCGCTTTGTCGTTGACCTGCGCCATGACGTGAGAGAGAAAGGCCTCGTCGGTTTCCTCGCCCATCAAAGAGACCAGCCCCGCCTGGACGGCCTGCTGGTAGTCCATACGCCTGACGGAGGTGAACACGTCCAAGGTTTCCATTTTCTCCGCGATGGCAGCGGCGTGGTGGGGGGGGAGCTGAGCGCCGTCGGACCAGTAGACCTTGTAGCCGTTATACTCCTTGGGGTTGTGGCTGGCGGTAATATTGATGCCCGCGATGCAGCCGTACTCCCGAATGGCAAAGGAGAGCTCCGGCGTGGGGCGCAGCGAGTCGAACAGCCGCACCGGAATACCGTTGCCCGCCATGACACAGGTGGCCTCACGGGCAAATTCCGCGGAGTGGTTGCGGCAGTCGAAGCAAATGGCGATGCCTTGCGAGGCGGCCTGAGCGCCCTCCGCCAGAATCACCTCCGCGAAGGCCTGGGTTGCATGCCGCACCACATGGATGTTCATGCAGGCAAGGCCGACGCCCATGGTACCCCGCAAACCGGCGGTTCCAAATTCCAGAGAGGAGAAAAAGCGGCTTTTGATCGCGCTGTCATCGGATGCTAAGGCGGCCAACTCCTCCCGCTCCGCGGGGGAGAGGGAGGGGCTCTGCCGCCAGTATTGATAAGTATCCTGATAAGACATGAACGTACCTCCTGCTTTATTTGTGGTATTTGCTGCCGGAGTTGATTTGAAACCCTCGGTAAAGCTGCTCCACCAGCATGACACGGGCCAAATGGTGGGGAAACGTCATAGGAGACATGGAGAGCTTCAGAGACGCCTGTTCTTTAATAGAGGGATGCAGGCCGCAGGAGCCGCCGATGACAAAGGACAGGCGGGAGGCTCCGGACACGGCCCACGCCTCCAGCTTCCCTGCCAGCGCTTCGCTGGACAGAAGGGAGCCCTCCACGCACAGGGCAACGAGAGTGCCGCTCTGAGGGAGCTTTGCGCGGATATCCGCCGCCTCTTTGAACAGCGCCGCCTCAATTTGAGCGGGGGAGGGCGCATCCGGCAGACGCTGCTCGGCCAGCTCTGTTACCGTGAGCTTGCAGAAGGCGGACAGGCGTTTGCTGTATTCCGCCATAGCGTCGGCATAAAACGCTTCCTTTAATTTTCCGACACAGATTAATTGTACGCTGAGCATGGCAAACCCTCACACAGCCAAAGGCGCACCCATCACGTCCCGGGGGGCGACGGTGAGCTGGAGGTCGCGGCACGGATCGATCTGAGAGCAGCTTAATGTATCGGACACCGTACTATGAGCCAGGGTGGGGGTGTTGTTCTCTTTGCTCAGGTGAGCGAGGACAACGGTGGTGGCGCCGCCAGACACCGCCGCGCAGGCCAGAGCCCCGGCGGAGCGGTTGGACAGATGGCCGCAATCGCCTAGAATACGGGACTTCAGAAAGGGTGGATAGGCGCCGGAAAGGAGCATTCCCTCATCGTGATTGGCCTCCAGCACCAGCAGATCGGCACAGGAGGCAGCGGCGAGCACCGCTTCGGTAACCACGCCCAGATCGGTGACCACGGCGGCGGTGCGGTGGCCGTCGGTGACGGTATAACCGGAGGGCTGCGCCGCGTCGTGGGAGATGGGGAAGGTGCCGATATGTAAATCGCCGATACAGAAGCTGCTGCCTGGGAGGAACGGAAAAAGCCGGTCCTCCAGAAAGGCGATGCGGCGGTTGAGCTCCCCGGCGGTGCCCCTGGAGGCCCAGATGGGAAAGTCGTACTGCTTTGTGAGAGTCGCCAGACCGGAAATATGGTCGCTGTGTTCATGAGTAATCAAAACCGCGGCAAGTTCCGACGGATGAAGACTTACGGCGTTCAGGGCGGTTTTAATCCGACGGCAGGAAATGCCTGCGTCAATGAGAATATGCGTCCTGCCAGTGGAAAGAAGCAGGCAGTTTCCGGAGGAACCGCTGGCGAGCGTGGTTAACGTCAACAATCAAATCGCTCCTGTCTGAGTGGGAAAAGGCGGCGGGTCTGCCGCCCGAACGGCTGGTTAACCGACCTGGGAAACCTCGGTCTCCTCGGGGCTTTCAAGGATCTGAATATCTGCCCCAATGCGGGATAATTTGCCCACCAGATCCTCATAGCCGCGTTCGATATGATAAACCTGGTTGACCTCGGTAACGCCATGAGCCGCCAGACCCGCAATGACCATTGCTGCTCCGGCTCTCAGGTCACAGGCCTGAACGGGTGCGCCGGTGAGCCGGTCAACGCCCTCAATGATGGCGATTTTGCCGTCCACCTGGATTTGCGCGCCCAGACGCCTGAGCTCGTCCACATAACGGTAGCGGTTGTCCCAGACGCCCTCGGTGAGCACACTGGTTCCCTGGGCAAAGCAGAGGGCAACGGCAATCTGGGGCTGCATATCGGTTGGAAAGCCGGGATAGGGCATGGTTTTCACGTTGGCACGTGTGAGAGGGCCGGTGCGAGTTATGGTGACCGAGTCATCCCCCTCCTCCACCGTGACGCCCATCTCCACCAGCTTGGCGGTGATACAGTCCAGATGCTTGGGGATGATGTTGTTAATGCGTACTCTCCCCCCGGCCGAAGCAACCGCCGCCATATAAGTGCCGGCTTCGATCTGGTCGGGAATGATGGAATAGCATCCGCCAGCCAGATGTTCCACGCCGCGAATTTTGATGACGTCGGTGCCCGCGCCCCTGATATCCGCGCCCATGGAGTTTAAGAAGTTCGCCAGATCTACAATGTGAGGCTCCTTGGCGGCGTTTTCGATGATAGTGAGTCCGTCAGCCAGAGTGGCGGCGAGAAGGATATTAATGGTTGCGCCCACCGAGACGATATCGAGATAAATCTGGGCGCCCTGCAGGCGTCCGTTTTTTGCCTGAGCCAGCACAAAGCCGTTTTGAACATCCGCCTCCGCGCCCATGGCGACGAAGCCCTTGATATGCTGATCCATGGGACGGCCGCCAAAATCGCAGCCGCCGGGCAGAGGTACCTCCGCAAGGCCAAACCGGCCCAGCATGGCGCCGATCAGGTAGTAGCTGGCCCGGAACTTGCGTGCCAGATCATAATTTACTTTGGCGTTCTGTACGCCTGTACAGTCAATTTCAACGGTGCTGCGATTGATGGTGCGGATCTCCGCGCCCAGGGTCTGGAGGGTTTTCAGGCTGAGGGTTACGTCGCTGATCTGGGGGATGTTTTCAATTCTGCATATGCCGTTTATTAAAAGGGCGGCGGGTATAATGGCGACCGCGGCATTCTTTGCGCCGCTGATGTTCACTTCGCCGTAAAGCGGATGACCGCCGGAAATGATATATTTTGTCTTGGACAAATGCTGCACCTTCTTTTCTGTGTGCTGGGCGGTCGGAGGATGCTGTTGGAGCGGGGCCGTTCCGACGCGCAACTCAGTATATTATAGCACTTTTCTTATGTATAATCAAAAGAAAAACACAAAATACGGAAAAATTTTTCGGTTGTATTGAACTTAATTGTAATATACCACGAAAAAGGGCCTAATATACCGAGAATCATGAAAAGAGTGACCGTCCTATGGAAAAGGACGGTCACCCACATTTTGTTAATTTCCGGAGAACAGAGAATACATGAAATTCTTGAAAATTCCGGGGATGGTCAGCCGGTTGACAGCAGTGGCCGCCACGATGGGAATGGTCTGGCGAACCTCGCCGTCCACCGATACCGTGACCTCGCCCAGTACCTGTCCCTCGGCCACCGGAGCCGTTACTGTGTCGCTCAGGGTTACGTCGGTGGTGATGGAGTTTTTCTGGGATTTGTCAACCAGAAGCTTGGAGCTTGCCTGAAGCACGGGCTGAACTGTGGAGGATTCGCCCAGCGTCACGTCCACGGGGGCCAGCGCTTCGCTGGGGAAAATGTCCACCAGCTCGTAGTTGGCAAAGCCGAAATCCAGCAGTGACTTTGCGGTTTCGAACCGCTGGGAGGAGGTGGGAGCCTTGAGAATAACCGCAATCAGCTCCATGCCGTCGCGTTCGGCGGTGGCGGACAGGCAGTAGAGCGCGCTGTCGGTGGAGCCGGTTTTCAGACCCGTGGCGCCCTGATAGAAGCGAATCAGCTTGTTGGTGTTGGCAAGCTGAAAGGCACCGTCGCGCAGGGAATCCATCCAGATGGTGGAGTAGTTGCGGATAGCGGGATGATTTAAAATTAATTCCCTGGACATAATGGCAATGTCGCGGGCGGTGGTCACATGCCCCGCGGCGGGCAGGCCGGTGCAGTTTTTGAAGGTGGTGTTCACCATGCCCAGCTCCTGTGCCCGCTGGTTCATCATGGAGACAAAGCCCTCCTCGCTGCCCGCGATAAACTCCGCCATGGCCACGCAGGCGTCGTTGCCCGAGGAGACTACAATGGCTTTAAGCATGTCGTTGACCGACATCTGCTCATTCTCCTCCAGAAAGACCTGGGAACCGCCCATACTGGCGGCGTGGGCGGAGACGGTCACCATATCGTCCAGAGTGAAGCGACCGCTGTCAAGAGCCTCGAAAATCAGAAGCAGGGTCATGACCTTGGTGACACTGGCTGGCTCCAGCTGGGTGTCGGCGTTCTCCTCATAGAGCACCGTGCCGGTTTCCTTTTCCATCAGGATGCAGGCGCCGGCGTTTATGGTGGAGGGTGACCCGGTGACCGCGCCAGCGGAGGAAATCAGGCTGGGTACCAGAAGTGAAACGGCGAGCAACGCCGTAATGATTTTTTTCATGTGCTTCAAAATCCTTTCCGCCGCCAAGCGGAGGCAGCGTGTTCAAGCGTGTTTTGATACTTACCGCTGTCATAAAGGATATGGAAGCTGTGAAATTTTATTCAATTGCTTGGCGTTTGTGAAAAATTTTGCAACAAACGGGAGCTGACATGCTGCCGTAAGGCCGCCGTGCCGCGGTTAAAAATCCGCGCTGCCCACCGTGCGGGGATGAGGCAGTACGTCGCGGATGTTGGAAACGCCGGTGAGGTACATGACCATGCGCTCAAAGCCCAGGCCGAAGCCGGCGTGCCTGCAGCTGCCGTAGCGCCGCAGGTCAAGATACCACCAGTAATCGGCGGGATTGAGCCCCAGCTCGTCCATGCGGCGCTCCAGCACATCCAGCCGCTCCTCACGCTGGCTGCCGCCGATGATCTCACCGATTCCTGGCACCAGACAGTCGGCTGCCGCCACCGTTTTTCCATCGTCGTTTAAGCGCATATAGAAGGCCTTGATGTCTTTGGGATAATCGGTTACAAAAACAGGCCGTTTGAAATGCTGCTCCGTGAGATAGCGCTCGTGCTCGGTCTGGAGGTCGCAGCCCCAGGTGACCGGATATTCAAAGGTCACGGGCGCGGCGCGCAAAATTTCCACCGCCTCGGTATAGGTGACCCGCCCGAACGGGGAATTGGCCACACCCTCCAGCCGCTCGATCAGGCCAGAATCCACAAAGGAGTTAAAAAACGCCATCTCGTCGGGACAGGCATCCATCACGCGCCGGATCACGGAGCGGATCATATCCTCTGCCAGCGCCATATCGTCATTCAGGTCGGCAAAGGCAATTTCCGGCTCAATCATCCAGAACTCGGCGGCGTGGCGCTGGGTATTGGAGTTTTCCGCGCGGAAGGTGGGACCGAAGGTATAGACGTTTCCAAACGCCATGGCGAAGGACTCTGCGTTTAGCTGACCGGAAACCGTCAGATTGGCGCTTTTTCCAAAAAAGTCCCGGGTGTAATCGACTTTGCCTTCACTGGTCCTGGGGGGCTGCTCCGGATTCAGGGTTGTGACCCGGAACATTTCTCCCGCTCCCTCGCAGTCCGAGGCAGTAATGATGGGAGTGTGAAGATAAACGAAGCCCCGCTCCTGAAAAAAACAGTGAAGGGCGTGAGCTGCCGCGGAGCGCACTCGAAAAACCGCGGAGAACAGGTTGGTGCGGGGGCGCAGATGGGCGATGGTGCGCAGGTATTCCACGGAATGCCGCTTTTTTTGCAGGGGGTATTCGGACGAGGAGGAGCCCTCCACCGCCACAGATTCCGCCTTCAGCTCCAGAGGCTGCTTTGCTTCCGGGGTCAGCGCAACCGTTCCATGGATCACCAGAGCCGCGCCCACGTTCTGCCTGGCTATTTCCCTGAAATTGTTAAGGCTGCTGTCAAAGACTACCTGGAGAGTTCGGAAGCAGGAGCCGTCGCTCAGCTCGATAAAGCCAAAGGTTTTCATATCACGAATGGTTCTTACCCAACCGCAGACGGTGATGGAACGACCCGACAGGTCATCCCCGTCCGCGAATACCTGGGCTATGGTTGTGCGTGTCACTTCAATCATCACTCGCTTTTTTGTATCATGGAACCGCCCGTCGCGCGGTCAGTGGCCCATTATTTTTGAGTATCCCGGACATAGAGCTGAACGCTGGACTTGCTGTCCAGCCGTTCGTCGATTTCAAACCGGTCCAGCGAACGGATCAGCTTGGAGAGCTTGGAGAAGCCGAAATTCCGGGGATCAAAATCCGGCTGCTTTTTCACCAGCAGATTGCCCAGCGGAGCCATGTTGGCAAAGCCGTCCTCCGAGGCCAGGTTCTCCACCGACTCCACAATGAGGTCGGTCACCTGGGACGGAAGGCGAAATTCGCTCTGGCTGGACTCATTGGACAGAAGAAGATCCGGTTCCTGCTCCTCCTCGGCGATTTTCCTGCGGGGCTGTTTCTTCTGCTCCTGCTTGGGCAGTTCTTTTGTACGCGCGGCTTCGCTGGCGGCGCGGATGACCTCAATATAGCTGAACTTATCACAGGCGGCGATAAAGGGCTGGGGTGTTTTTCGCTCGCCCAGACCGAACACCTTTTTGCCCGCCTCCCGCAGTCTGGTGGCGAGCCGGGTAAAGTCGCTGTCACTGGAGACCAGGACAAAGCCCTCGCAGTTGCCGGCGTAAAGGATGTCCATGGCGTCGATGATCATGGCGGAATCCGTGGCGTTTTTTCCGGTGGTGTAGCTGTATTGCTGAACGGGGGCAATGGCGTGCTCCAGCAGCAGCGTCTTCCACGAGCCCATGTTGGGCGCGGTCCAGTCGCCGTAAATGCGCTTGATGGTGGGTGTTCCATACACCGTTACCTCGGACATAATATCTTTCAGCGCGGTGCGGGGAGCATTGTCCGCATCAATTAGAATTGCCAGACGAAGGTCCGCAAATTCATTTGCCATAAAAAAACCTCCTGATTATTGATCTTCCGGTTCCGAAGAAAGCTCATGTTCCACCTGAAGCAGCTGGGCGGGGGTATTGACCCCGAGCATTTCCCTTGGTGTGCAGACGGCGCATACGCCGATCCGTCCGCCGTGGGCGAGCAGATAGGCCGGCACGTCGGTCAGGTAGTATTCTCCCTGGGCGTTATCCGGGCGGAGGCTGCCCAGCGCCTCCAGCAGTCGGTCGGCCTGAAACACATAAACTCCCGCGTTTAACTCCCGCACCGTCTTTTCCTCCGGGGTGCAGTCCTTTTCCTCCACAATGCGAAGAAAGCCTCTGTCAGCATCCCGGATGACGCGGCCGTAAGGCAGCTCCTCTTCTGAAAAGCCGGAGAGGATGGTGCAGTCGTTCCGCTGAGAGCGGTGCGTTTCCACCAGGGCGCGATAGGTTTCCATCCGCATCAGCGGCATGTCGCCGCAGCACACCAGCACGTCCCCATGGAACGATGAAAGCGCTTCGGATGCACACTGCACCGCGTGTCCCGTTCCGAGCTGCTCCAATTGCTCCGCCGCCGGATAGTCGGGATAGGCGGCCAGTATCTCCTCCCTGCGGTAGCCCACTACCAGGATGATATCCTCCCTGGGGATGAAATTCAGCGCATCCAGAACGTAATGAAGCAGCGGGTGACCCGCTGCCTGCCGCATGACCTTGGGAAGGGTGACTCCCTCCGTTTGAAGCCTGGTACCCTTGCCGGCGGCGAGGACGATGGCCTTGACTGTGTGATTCAAATGATTGCGCCCCTTTTTCAATCGGTATGCTTCATTATACCATAATTAAGCTGAGTTTGAAACCAAAGATTTCTTTTCCTGCATCATTTTTATGTGTGTAATGATGTAACAAACTCACGCAATCACCTGAGTGATCCCGTGAGCCTGTGGGCCAATGATGCTCAGAACCGTTGGCATTGATTTTACTGGAATTCTCACCGTCTGTCAGAATGCGGTTTCCCGGACGGGACGGACGGTATAGGTATCGGAGGAGAGATGATTGAGCGCTCTGGCGGTGACAATGGCGGCATCGGAAGAAATCGAAAAGGTCAGCCGGATCTGAGAGGCCGAGGCGCTGATGGAAGAGAGCCTCAACGTGCTGTTCACGGTGATGGAGTTCTTCCAGCACAGCCAGCCGGCATCTTCCAGAGCCGTGCCGGCCGCGTTGCTGATTCCGTCCGCCAGCAGGAAATGGGTTTGAAGCATGGAGATGCCGCGCAGGAGGGTATTGCCGCTCTCTAAGGTGCTCAAAAGGGTGTCGGCATCGGTGTCCGCCGTCCCAGTGACGAGAAATCCGATTTGGTTTCCTGTGCCGATGATGGCGCGGATCTGGTCGTCATAGAGGCTAAGATCCTCGGGCCGGACAAAAAAGACGGCGGAGAGGCCGCGCCGGCTGAGCATGGTGAGCAGGTCATCCAGACCGGTGTCGTCCTCCAGCAGGAACGCGAGATAGACGGGAATCGTCTCTTTGGCGGTGTCTGAGTCGGTGTCTTCGGAAGGAGGCGGCGTGACAGGGGAACTGGGAGAGGTGTCCGTACCAGTGCTGGTGCCGGAGTTTTGGGAATCACTGGCGGCCTGCTTGCGCCGCACATAGTCATTCAGGTAGATCTGAAAGATACCGCTGGCCGAGCTGGCAAACTGATCGTCGCTGAGTACCGCCTGGCTGTTGGTGACGCGCACGACGCTTCCGTACTCCGTGTAAGAGGTGGCACATTGGAACCCGAAAAACGCCGCCACGCTGGTGACCGGAACATAGATGCCGCTGTTTCTGGTGATGGCGTGGAAAGAATAGGCGGCTCCCTGCCGGTCCGTCACGGAACCGGTATTCAGGTTAAAATTGAGCAGCAGGTCCCGGGTATATATCACCAAAATGTTCTGGCTTTGGTTATAAATACAATAACTGCCCAGATCCACCCCCGTGGAGGTGGAGTCAAAGAGCCGGTAAGGGACGTAAATCAGGCTGTTCTGAATGATTGGTATGGTGTCGTCATTAAGCTCCGAGGGGTAAATTTTCTCATTGACCGCCATGAAATAGAGATTGGAGGCGGCAAGGGCTGGATATTGAGGGAGAACGGTGCAGGCCAGCAGGGCGATGCAAAGCAGAACAGAATAAAAACGTCTTTTCACTCCCATGACCCCCCAATACGACGTGTTGATTGTTGAGGATAATTGTATCACATCCCTTGGAGACAGTAAAGGAATGTGGTACAATATTCAAGACACAAAATTCGGTAAAGCAAGAAACGAGGAAAAGAATAATGGATTATATGGTGGAATCTCTGAGGCTGCACGAGCAATGGAGAGGAAAGCTGGAGACGGTTCCCAAAATGGCGGTGGACAGCAAGGACGCGCTGTCTCTGGCGTATACCCCCGGGGTTGCCGCGCCCTGCCTGGAAATTCAAAAGGATCCCGCCAAAAGCTATGAGCTCACCGGCCGCTGGAATACCGTCGCCGTGGTGACCGACGGCAGCGCCGTGCTGGGACTGGGCGATATCGGGCCGGAGGCGGGGATGCCCGTCATGGAGGGCAAATGTGTCCTGTTCAAGGCGTTCGGCGGCGTGGATGCGGTTCCGCTTTGCGTGCGTACCCAAAGTGTGGATGAAATTGTCCGCACCGTGGAGCTGCTGCAGGGCTCCTTCGGAGGCATTAATCTGGAAGATATCGCGGCGCCCCGCTGCTTTGAGATTGAGCGCAGGCTGAAGCAGGTCTGCGACATTCCCATTTTCCATGACGATCAGCACGGCACCGCCATTATTGTGGCGGCGGCGCTGACCAACGCCCTTCGGCTGGTGGGAAAGCGGATGGAGGATGTCACCGCCGTATTCTCCGGCGCGGGGGCCGCGGGCACAGCTATTTTCCATCTTCTGAAGGCCATGGGACTAAAGGACGCGGTCATCTGTGACCGGAAGGGAGCCATATCTCGGTCGCGCACGGACTTGAACCCGGAAAAGCGGGCGCTTGCGGAGCACTCCAATCTGGAGAACAAAAGCGGGAGTCTTGCCGAGGTGATCCGGGGAGCCGACGTGTTCATTGGCGTTTCCGCCCCCGGGTCTGTTACCAGGGATATGGTGCGCTCCATGGGAAAGGACCCTATTTTATTCCCGATGGCGAACCCTGTTCCCGAGATTATGCCTGATGAGGCGAAAGCGGCCGGAGCGGCCGTGGTGGGAACGGGACGGAGCGATTTTCCCAACCAGATCAACAACGTGCTTGCCTTTCCGGGGGTGTTTCGCGGCGCGTTTGATGTCCGGGCGTCCGATATCAACGAGGAGATGAAGCTGGCCGCCGCAAAGGCCCTGGCCGACTTAGTGGGAAATCAGCTCTCCGCCGACTATATTGTCCCCGCGGCCTTTGACCAGCGGGTGTGTCCCGCCGTGGCCGCCGCCGTGGCTCAGGCCGCCCGCGACACCGGCGCCGCGCGGATTTAATGGGATTTTAACAAAGCATAAAGGACGTTTGAGCCTCCGCGTGGTTATACTGTGCATACAACAACGGTTCGGCTTGACCCGCCTTGGTGTGGAATTGCCCGAACAGGAGGAAAGGAGTATGACCCATGGGGGAATTCACCCAGCAGCAGGCCGAGACCTTGAGCCGGAGGGCCGGGGTTACACCGGAGGAGGCGCGCAAGGCGCTGGAGCACAGTCAGGGGGATATGCTTGATGCGTTTTTATGGCTGGAGTCGCAGGGGAAAACCTCCCGCGCGGACGGAGGATTCTATTCCACCCGTGCCGCGAAGGGCACGGCGGCCAGTCCGATGGCGATTCCCTTCGATCAGCGCCAATGGCGCGGCGGACAGCGGGATTGGAAGCGGCTCCTGAGGGAAATTGGCAAAGCGGCGCTGGGGATTCTGCGCCACAGCACGCAGAATCATCTTCAGATATGGCGCAAGGGAGAGATGATGAGCTCTGTTCCCGTGCTGTTCCTCATTCTGCTGTTTATTATCGCTTATTACGTCATGATTCCTGCTGCCATTCTGGGACTGTTCCTGGGCTGCCGTTACCGGTTCTCCGGCCCCGATCTCGAGGGGGAGCAGATCAACAGCGTGATGGAGCAGATGTCTGACGCGGTGCGCCACACCGTGGATCAGGTCAAAAGTGAATTTGAGAAAAACCGAGACAAGTAACGGTCGGAGGGATTGCGATGCCCGATAAAATACTGCTGGTGGAGGATGAAGAAAAGCTGGCCCGCATGGTGGAGCTGGAGCTGTGCTATGAGGGGTACGAGGTGGATAAGGCCTTTGACGGCCGGGCAGGCCTGGAGCTTGCTTTGTCGGGAAATTATCACCTGGTTTTGCTGGACATCATGCTCCCCGCGCTCAACGGCATGGAGGTGCTGCGCCGCCTGCGCAAGGAGAGCGAGGTTCCCGTCATCATGCTGACTGCCCGGGACAGCGTGATGGATAAGGTCTCCGGCCTGGATTCCGGAGCCGACGACTACATCACAAAGCCTTTTGCCATTGAAGAGCTGCTGGCCCGGATTCGAAACGCGCTGCGCAACCATACGCCGCCGGAAGAGCCGGAGAACGGCACCCTCACTCTGGGACGGCTCTCCATGGACCCCGAGTGCCATGAGGTCAGGGTGGACAGTACGCCCGTTGAGCTGACCCGGCGGGAATTTGACCTGCTGCGCTATCTGTTGGAAAACAAGGGCAAGGTCATCCCGCGGGAGGTGCTTCTGGATCAGGTATGGGGCTACAACTTTGTGGGAGAAACCAACGCGGTGGACGTCTACATCCGGTTTCTGCGCAGCAAGTTGGATGAAGAGTTTGGTATGAAGCTCATTCACACGGTCCGGGGCGTGGGCTATGTGATTAAGGAGGAAGAGCCATGCGGTCCCAAATAAAAGCGATTGTTTACACTTCAAACACGGGCTTTACCGCGCGTTACGCCGCCCTGCTGGCCCAGGCGGCGCAGCTGCCCTGCTACGAGCTGAAGCACTCCCGAGAACTGCCTTCTGGTACGTCGGTTTTTTACATGGGCTGGCTGATGGCAGGTCAGATCAAAGGCCTTAAAAAAGCGAGGAAACGCTTTCATCTGGCGGGAGTCTGCGGTGTTGGGATGGGCAGTCCGGATGATAACCCGCCTGATGAGCTGCGCCAAAACAACCATTTGGACGAAATCCCCGTGTTCTCGCTCCAGGGCGGCTATGCCCCCGCTCAAATCAAGGGAGTTTATCGGCTGATGATGTCCCTTGCGGCCAAGGTGATGTCAAAAAAGGCCGGGCAGCAGGGCGAGACGATGCGCAAGGCGCTTACCGATGGCATTGACTTTGTCAGCAGTCAGAATTTGGGGGATATTACCGGTTGGATGCAAAAGAACTGACACGGGGAAAGGAAACTTGCCATGGCGCAGTCAAAACAAAAGAAAGTGGGGCGCATCAAGTCTTCTATCGTTCGTCAGCTGAATATTCGTCTGTTTTTCCGCCTGCTGGGAATTTATATCTGTATGGATCTCCTGCTGCTGGGACTGTGCGCGGGAGGCATGTTTTTCTGGGCGGAGGAGTCCTGCGCAGAGGTGAACGGGCTGGTGCGGGAGCGTGGTGTTCCGTCGGCCGAGGCCACGGTATGGATGCAGGCGGGGGATTATGTGGTAACCGCCCTTGACCGGGAGCCGGTAGGCTATCAGGCCAGCTGGCTGAATGGCGTGCTCCCCGAGGAGACAGCGGACGGATACCTCTCCTTTCAGAAAGGCGGGGACGACTGGCTGCTTGGGCTGTGGGGCAGCCACCCGGGGCAGGGTGCGGCGCTCACCATAGAATTTTCCGGCAGCCCGGCCTACGCCGTCACGCTGGATATGGAGCGGCCGGTTACCATCGCCGTATATGCGGCGAGGGTGCTTTTGATCTGCCAGCTGGTTTCCATGATTATGAACCTGTTTAAAAACGCCGGAACCATTAAAAAGATGCTCCGTCCCATCAGTGAGCTTGCCGCCGCCGCCGCGAAGCTGAATACGGTTTCCGGCATGTCCCCTGAGGAGCTGCAGGTTTTGGCGGGAAAGCTCAATGAGATCAACGCCACCCATCTGGATGCCCGTATCTCGGTGGACGGAACCCAGAAGGAGCTAAAGGATCTGGCGGAATCCATCAACGCCATGCTGGAACGCATCGACCGTTCCTACCGTGCCCAGATGCGGTTTGTGTCCGACGCATCCCATGAGCTGCGCACTCCCATTGCCGTGATTCAGGGCTATGCCAATCTGCTGGACCGGTGGGGCAAGACTGATCCGGAGGCCATGCAGGAATCCATTGACGCCATCAGGGACGAGGCGGAGTCTATGAAGGAGATGGTGGAGCAGCTCCTGTTTCTGGCCAGAGGAGACAACGACTCCGTGCATGTGGATATGCAGACCCTGGATGCCACGGCAATCGCCACGGAGGTTTACCGTGAAACTGAGATGATTGACGAGACACATCCCTTTGCCGCGTTCTGGGAGGGCTCTGCGCCTGTTTACGCCGATGAGAGCCTTCTCAAGCAGGCTCTGCGGGTCTTGGTGGACAACGCGATTAAATACACACCCCCCGGAGGCCGCATTGCCATCAGGGTGGAACATGGACAGGGGCTGGTTCGCCTTTCGGTGTCCGACGAGGGACAGGGGATTGAGGCCGAGTCGCTCTCGCACATTTTTGACCGCTTTTACCGCACGGATGAATCCCGTGCCCGGCAAACAGGGGGCAGTGGTCTGGGACTTTCCATCGCCAAATGGATCGTGGAGCGCCACAGCGGATGGTTGGAGGTGGTCAGCCGGGTGGGAGTCGGGACGCGGATCACCATGGTTTTGCCGGAGTGGGACGGAAAGACGGTATCATAAAGCCGTACTGTAAAGCGTTAAAAAACACATTACAGTACGGCTTTTTCATTTAATATCCGGTTGATGGTGCTTATGCTCCGCAGGAGCAGTGATCGTCGCATTCATCGTCCAGCGCTCCCACAATGGGCACCGGGTCAATTCCCTGACGGCGGTAATAATCACTGATGGCGGATTTAACGGCCTGCTCGGCCAGAACACTGCAGTGGAGCTTGATGGGAGGCAATCCCTCCAGCGCTTCTACCACCGCGCGGTTGGTGAGCTGCAGAGCCTCGTCAATCTTCTTTCCGCGGATCATCTCCGTGGCGATGCTGCTGGTGGCGATGGCCGCGCCGCAGCCAAAGGTCTGAAAACGGACGTCGGAAATGACGTCATCTTCAATTTTCAGATACATTTTCATGATATCACCGCACTTGGGATTGCCGACCTCGCCCACGGCATTGGCGTCGGGCAATTCTCCTACGTTGCGGGGGTTGGAAAAATGATCCATTACAGTAGGGCTATATGGTGTTGACATAACATTCACGCTCCTTTTTCTTCATTCCAAAGCGGACTGCGGCGGCGAACCTCCGCTACGATTTTCTTGAGTTCCTCACAGATGTGCCGCGCCTCTTCCAGTGTGTTCTGCCCGCCGAAGGTAAGGCGTATGCTGCCGTGAGCCAGCTCGTGGGGCAATCCAATGGCCAGCAGGACATGGCTGGGGTCCAGGCTTCCGCTGGTGCAGGCGCTGCCGCTGGAGGCGCAGATGCCCGCCATATCCAAAAACAGAAGAAGGCTTTCTCCCTCGCAGGCCTGGAAGCTGACGTTGACATTGCCCGGCAGGCGTTGGGTGCGGTGGCCGTTGAGCCGTACCCGGGGGATCTCCCGCTCAATGGCTTCCACCACATAGTCACGAATTTCCAGCAGATGGGCGGTTTTGGACTCCATCGTCTCGATGGCGTTTTCCAAGGCCTGTCCCATACCGACGATACCGGGTACATTTTCGGTGCCGGCTCGCTGACCGCGCTCCTGTCCGCCGCCGTGAATCAGCCGGGCAGGGCGGATGCCTTTGCGGATATAGAGTGCCCCGACGCCCTTGGGACCATTGAATTTATGAGAGCTCATGCTCAGAAGGTCAATTTTCTCCGCCTTTACATCGATGGGTATCGCGCCCACCGCCTGTACCGCGTCGGTGTGGAACATGACGCCCTTTTGACGGCAAAGTTCTCCGATTTCCGCGATGGGCTGAATGGTGCCGATCTCATTATTGGCATACATAATGCTCACCAGAGCGGTCTCCGGCCGAAGCGCGGCGGCAACCTGCTCCGCGGTGACCAGACCGTCCTCATTGACGGGAAGATAAGTGACTTCAAAGCCTGCCTTTTCCAGCTCCTCCATGGTGTGAAGCACCGCGTGGTGCTCAAAGTTTGTGGTGATGAGGTGCTTTTTGCCTCTGGCTGACTGAGTCTGCGCGATGCCCTTAATGGCCCAGTTATCACTTTCACTGCCGCCGGCGGTAAAGTAAATTTCATTGGGATCCGCGTTGATCGCCGAGGCGATCTGGGCTCTGGCGTGCTCCACAGCCTCCTTGTTGTCCCGCGCGATGCTGTACATGCTGCTGGGATTTCCATAGCTCTGTGAAAAAAAGGGAAGCATTTTTTCCAGAACCGAGGGGCTTACCGGAGTGGTGGCGGCGTTATCCGCATAAATAATTTTCTGTTCCAACACTGATTACCTCCCGTTTAACAAAGTCGTCTCTCAAAACTTACTCCATATTCCTATGGGATTAATATGATTATAAAGTGGAAAATTTGCTTTGTCAATGATTTTAGAAAATCTTTTTTTGCGTTCAAAACGGGGTAATGACGGGTGATTATTGAAAAAAATGAAGGGCGGACCACACCTAAATTGCGTAACGGTCTCCGCTGTGTGCCTTCCAGTCCTCCAGAAGGTCTGCCAGGGTTACGCCGTCCACATAGTCGTTAATCACCTTGTTCAGCCCGGTCCAGAAGGGCAGCGTGCAGCAGATTTCCCGCCGTTCACAGTCGTTTTCCTCCGCGTCCAGGCAGGCAATGGGAGCAAGACTGCCCTCGGCAGTACGGAGAATATCGCCCACTGTGTAGTTGGCGGGCGCCTTTGACAGACGGTATCCGCCAGCATTGCCGCGAAAGCTTTTGAGGTAGCCCGCCCGGTGCAGCAGGGGGATGATCTGTTCCAGATACTTGACCGTGACGCCTTGGCGCTCCGCCACATCACGCAGCGGGGTATAGACACCCTCCTCGCGGCTGGCCAGATCGACCATGACCCGCAGAGCATACCGGCCCTTGGTGGATATTTTCATATCATCAACTCCTTTGTTATCCCTATCATACCACTGGAATAGTAGGAATACAAGAGGGAACCTTAGCCGAAGGCAAGCGGCAGGCCCGTGCGTTCCGTCAGATGGGAATAATGAGTTCCTTTTAAATCGCGGCCCAGAGAATTGAAGCTCTCGGCGGGAACCATCAGAGCGGCCGGCTTGGGATGGGCTTCGGCAAAGGACTCATAGGCCGCCAGATAATCGTCGCAGGTGAGCAGGCCCGCGGCGCGGATGGTGCCGCCGAAGGTTTTGTTGGGGGTCACGATGGCGGTATAACGGTCGGCGGGAGTTTCCACGGCGTCAAGGGAGGCCTGCACCACCGCGCTGCCGAACTCCGAGGTGAGCAGCAGTACATGCCCCGGGGCGGTCAGGACGGCGTTTTTCATATAGGCTGCCCGGTCTAAATCAAAATCATACTCAAAGGTCAGCCCAGAGCCCTCCGGCCCGTTTTGCCACGCGGCGGCGCGCAGCTCGCCGTTTCTGGTATAGGCGGCCAGAATATCGGCGGTTTCGTGAACAAGCCGGAACGCCTCGGTTCGGCTGCGGGGCTTTTTCCCGTTGACCGAGACGATCACGTCTCCCCGGCGCAGGCCTGCCTGATACGCAGGGGATTTTTTTGCGATTCCAGAAATTTTGGGAACCAGGTCCGATACCCAGGAGGGCTCCAGCAGCACGGGGCAGGCAATTTCTCCGGCCAGCCGGTCAATAAAAGCGCTCAGCTCCTGATAGATGGTGTCGGGATTCGGAAAGATATCACGCTTGACAAATGAGGAAAAACCGGGCAGAAAAACCCGCACCGCCCGGGCACCATGCTCCGCCAGCAGCCGGATGGAGTGCTCCACATCATCATAGCCGGTAACGTTGGGCATTCCCACCAGACTGCCCTGAAAGGGAATTCGGTACCGCTCCAGCAGTTTCACGCCCTCAATGGCTGTGCCGGCCTGTTCCTCGTCATCTCCCATCAGCAGACGGCGGCCCTGCAGGGTGCCGCTGTTGAGAGAGAGATTGAGTTCAACCGGCCGGCACCCGGACAGAAAAGAGACCAGATCCTCCGTCAGATGGTGGCCGTTGGTGGTGACGGCCACAGGGGTGTCCGGGCAGCGGCGGCGGAGCAGATTCATGATTTCCCGGAACTGGGGGTGCAGGGTCGGTTCTCCCTCAATGATGGAGGAGG
Source organism: Oscillospiraceae bacterium (assembly GCA_017861365.1). Lineage (GTDB taxonomy): Bacteria > Bacillota > Clostridia > Oscillospirales > Oscillospiraceae > JAGFXR01. The sequence continues at coordinate 72,560 of JAGFXR010000007.1, forward strand.
CTGATTCCCCAATGGTAATAACCGCCTCCGGATTTAAAAAATAAATGGCCTCTTCTATTTGAGAAAGGGTTCTGGTTCCGATGGAAATGACCTGAATCTCTTTCGGATTGTTGTGATGGGAGCAGAAAATACAGCGGGAATCACAGCGGGAGGTAAGAGGAAGCAGGTTCTGTTCCCGGGCGGCGTGATCCAGTAGAGACTGGATGTCCTCTGGCGTGTAGGCGGTCATGAAAATGCTCCTTTTGTCGTTTTGTCCATTCTGGCATGAATTTTACCCAATGTCAACCGTCGGATCTTGACAGGCGTGGGCTTTGGTGCTATAGTGTGCCTGAAGAATGGCAACGATGGGGAACGTGTTCTGTTACCTCGACCAGAGAGAGAGGGCCGCGGCTGAAAGCCCTCTTGCGAACCGGACAGAACAATACCGCCCCGGAGCCGCTTTGGCGAACCGATGATGCAGTAGCCGGAGCCGGGTGCGCCCGTTATCGCGCTTTTGAGCGGCGGTCGCTTGACCGCAAGCAGGGTGGAACCGTGGGAGTATTCATCTCACCCCTGACCATGACAGGGGTGGGATTTTTTGCACCCCAAATTCAGGAGGAATCTGCTATGAGCGAAGAAGATCAGTATACCTTTGAAAATGAAGTGTATCGCAACACTTACCGGCACACCACCTCTCACATTCTGGCTCAGGCGGTCAAGCGTCTGTTCCCGGAGGTAAAGCTTGCCATCGGCCCTGCCATCGAAAATGGCTTTTATTATGATTTTGACACCCCCGCGCCCTTTACCGCGGAACAGCTGGAGCAGCTGGAGGGAGAAATGCGGAAGATCTGCAAGGAAAAGCTTAAGCTGGAGCGGTTTGAACTCCCCCGGGAGGAGGCCATCGCGTTCATGCAGCAGCGGGAGGAGCCTTACAAGGTGGAGCTGATTCAGGATCTGCCCGAGGATGCGGTCATTTCCTTCTACCGGCAGGGTGAGTTTACCGACCTGTGCGCCGGCCCCCATTTGGATTCCACCGGGCGGGTCAAGGGCAACGCCATCAAGTTGACCTCCTGCACTGGCGCTTACTGGCGGGGCGACTCCAACCGTAAAATGCTGCAGCGTATTTACGGCACCTGTTTCCCCAAAAAGGAGGAGCTGGATGCCTACCTGACCCGGCTGGAAGAGGCGAAAAAGCGCGATCATCGCAAGATCGGCAAGGATCTTGATCTGTTCATGCTCTGTGATGAGGGGCCGGGATTCCCCTTCTTCCTGCCCAAGGGCATGGTGCTGCGCAACGAGCTGGAGGCTTACTGGCGACGCATACACAAGGCGGCGGGCTACGAGGAGGTTCGCACACCGCTGATCCTCAACGAGGAGCTGTGGCACCGCTCCGGCCACTGGGATCACTACCAGAACAATATGTATTTTACCAAGATTGACGAGGGCGATTACGCCATCAAGCCAATGAACTGCCCCGGCGGCATGCTGGTGTATAAGCGCCGCCCCTGGTCCTATAAGGATCTGCCCCTCCGGGTGTGCGAGATGGGCGTGGTGCACCGCCATGAGCTGTCCGGCGCGCTCCACGGGCTGATGCGCGTCCGCTGCTTTACCCAGGACGACGCCCACATCTTTATGACCATGGAGCAGATGGAAAACGAGATCAACGGGGTCATTGAGCTCATCGACGACGTATATAAGACCTTCGGATTTCCGTACCATGTGGAGCTGTCCACCTGCCCGGAGGACTTCATCGGTTCCCAGGAGATGCGGGAGTTCTCCGAGCAGACGCTGAAAAACGTGCTGGAGAAGCGGGGTATGAAGTTTGTGCTCAACGAGGGCGACGGCGCGTTTTATGGCCCGAAGATCGACTTTCATCTGGAGGACTGTCTGGGCAGAACCTGGCAGTGTGGTACGATCCAGCTGGATTTCCAGATGCCGGAGCGCTTTGACCTCACCTACACCGGAGCGGACGGTGAGAAGCACCGTCCCGTCATGATTCACCGTGTGGCCTTCGGTTCCATCGAGCGCTTCATCGGTATTCTCACCGAGCACTTCGCGGGTGCGTTCCCCGCGTGGTTGGCGCCTGTTCAGGTGAAGGTGCTCCCCATCACCGACCGCATCGCCGGATATGCCGACGAGCTGGCCCTCAAGCTGGAACAGGCGGGCTTCCGGGTGGAAACCGACCATCGCAGCGAAAAAATCGGCTACAAAATCCGCGAGGCACAGATGCAGAAAATTCCCTATATGCTGGTGGTGGGCGATAAAGAGGCGGAGGAAGGCACCGTGGCGGTGCGCACCCGCTCCGGCGGAGACCGTGGCGCGATGACGCTGGACACATTCATTGCGGAGCTTGCCGAGGAAATCGCCGCCAAAGCGGTCAAATAATCAACCTCTGCGCGCTAAAGGCGGCCTGCCGTGAGCTTCACGGCGAGCCGCCTGTCTATAAGATGGAAAGGAATAACAGGAAATCGGAACCATGTCGCTGATTTTCTGTTATTTTTGAGACTTGAAAGTAAAAAACCAATATAGTACACTGAAGAAGAATCGAAGTGAAACTGTGAGGGTTTGACCAATGAATCAATTATTGAAGCTGCAGGTTGCCCTTCTCAAGCTCATCAATGAGCAGGAGGGGCGAATGCCCGAGGACGAGCGGGACGAAACGCTGGACTGGGAGCGGCTCCACATGGCTAGCTGCGCCCGGCTGGGCTGGATCATGGCGCAGGAGGCGGGAGAGAACCCGCAGCTTGCGGCCTGCGCCTGCGCCATCCACGACATCGGACGGATTCTGACGGGCAAGCAGGCCGGACACGCCGAACGGGGCTACGAGCCCGCCAAGGTATTTTTGCGGCAAACAGGTCTCTTTTCAGCGGAAGAGGTGGAGCTGCTGGCCACCGCCGTGAAAAATCACAGCAATAAATCAGAGGTAGGCCACCCCATCGAGGAAATTGTCAAAAATGCCGATGTGGTGGACTGCTTCCAGTATGGCCTGCCCTTTGCCAGAGAGGAGCAGAGGCTCCGCTATGAAACGTGGATCAGCCGCCATTGCGTACCCGGCTGAAGAAGAGAGAGAGGTTTGATACGAATGAACTATCCCCGCTTATTTACGCCGATTACCATCAGGCAAATGACGTTGAAAAATCGCATCATCATGTCCGCCATGCACCATCTCTATACTGAAGACGGGCGCTGTACCCCGCGATTCTCGGAATACTATTACTGCAAAGCGGAGGGCGGCGCGGGGCTGGTGATCGTGGGCTCCTGCCGCTTTGACGACTACGGGGCGAAGCTGAACTCCATGAGCCTGCGCAGCGACGATCTGATTCCGGGCTGGCTGAAATTTACCGATGGGATGCACAAGCGGGGCGGCAAGGTGGCGGTGCAGCTCTACCACGCCGGGCGCTATGTGCCGGAGAAGGACGTTCCCTGCGGCAGACCAGCCCTGGCTCCCTCGGCAGTGTTCTGTCCTTACACCAAGGAGACGGCGCCGGAAATGACGGTGGATCAGATTCATGAGGTTATTTTTAACTATGCGGAGGGCGCGAAGCGGGCAAAACGGGCAGGCTTTGACGCGGTGGAGATCATGGCGGCCTCCGGCTACCTGATTCCGCAGTTTCTCTCTCCCGTCACCAATCTGCGAACCGACGAGTACGGCGGCTCCTGGGAGAACCGCTGCCGATTCCCACTTGAGGTCATTCGCGCGGTGCGAGAGGCGGTGGGCGATGAGTACCCCGTCATATTCCGCATAGGCGGGAACGACTTTATCCCAGGCTCCAACACCAACGAGGAAGCGGCGGCTTTTGCCAAACTTGCTGAAGAGGCGGGGGTGGATCTCTTTAACGTGACCGGCGGCTGGCATGAGAGCCGTGTGCCTCAGATTACGGGGGATGTGCCCTTTGCCGGGCTGTCCTATTTGGGCAAGGGCATCAAGGATGCGGTTTCAGTGCCGGTTTCCATGGCCAACCGCATGGCGACGCCGGAGGTGGCGGAGGAGACGCTGGCTCTCGGACGGTCTGATCTGATTACCATGGCAAGAGCACTGGTGGCTGATCCCGAATTTCCCATCAAGGCGCAGCAGGGCAGGAGCGAGGAAATCCGCCCCTGCATGGGGTGCAACCAGGGCTGCCTGGCCAATACCTTTTTTGACAAGCCCATCGAATGCCTGGTGAACGGGCGCTGCGGGCGGGAGCTGGAGTTTCCTCTGGTGAAAACAGACAGGCCGAAGCGGCTTCTGGTGGTGGGCGGCGGCCCTGCCGGCTGTGAGGTCGCGCTGCGGGCCGCGGAGCGGGGACACAGCGTTACCCTGTGGGAAAAGACGGAGCGGCTGGGCGGACAGATGAACCTTGCTGCGAAAGTCCCGGCCCGGGAGGATTTCCTGCGCCTGATCGCGTATTATAAGACCATGCTTCCCCGGGTGGGGGTTTCCGTGGAGTTTTCCAAGGAAGCGACACCTCGGCTGATCGCGCAGGGAGGCTTCGACGAGGTCATCCTCGCCGGAGGCGGCAAATCCAGTGTCTTTGCCCTTCCTGTTCAGGCGGATTGCGTACCGGTTTACACCAGCGAACAGGTGCTCTCCGGTGAGATTATTCCTGGAAACAATGTAGCCATCATCGGCGGCAATTATATGGGATGTCAGCTGGCGGAGCTTCTGGCGCGCCGAGGTTCCATTTCTGCCGAGCAGCTGTTTCATCTGTCCGTGTTCCACGCGGAAACGCCGGAAAAAATCAAGTCCCTTCTGGGACACAGCGACAGGACGGTCTCCATCGTGGAGCAGCGGGCAAAAATCGGCGCGGGATTTGAATCGGGCACCGCCTGGCCGGTGCTCAGCGAACTGAAACGGCTGGGTGTGGCGCAGTATTTCCGCACCACGGTTCAAAGTATCACCGCGAAGGGCCTGATCTGTGAGCAGCGGGACTTTGCCGCCAACAGCAGCGAGGTTTTCATTCCCTGCGACTGCGTTGTCCTGATACAGGGATCCCACGCGGATTCCGACCTGGGAAGCGCGCTCGAGGAACTGGGGATTCCCGCCCGCCGCATCGGAAACAGTCTCCGGATCGGAAAGGCCATGGGCGCGATTCAGCAGGGCACGGAGCTGGGATGCACCATTTAAATCTGAGCGGTCGGCATTCTTGAGGAAACGACAGCGTGACAGACAATAAAGGCAAGTACTTTTGACCTGATCAAAAGGGCTGCGGCAAGAACACTCTTGCCGCAGCCCTTTATTTGGTGGTGCTTTGATTTATACCCGGTATTTTTTCTGAGGGGCATAGGTGCAGTGAAGCAGGGCATGAGCCTTGTGGGAGCCGGGCTTCTCCAGATAATCGCTGTAAATTTTCTGAACGTAGGGATTTTCATGGCTTTTCCGGTACGTCATGCGCTGATCCTGACTGTAAAGGGCGGCCGCGCGCAGTCCGCGCACATCGGTGAAGGAGCGGATCTCGGCAGACTGGACGGGCTGGCCGCCGCCATTGACACAGCCGCCGGGGCAGCCCATGAACTCAATGAAGTCATATTGCAGCGCGCCGCTTTTCACGCCGTCCAGAACCTGCTTGGCGTTGGCGAGCCCGGAAGCGACGCATACTCTGACGGTTTTTCCGGGCAGCTCGAAGGATGCCTCCTTGACGCCCTGCATACCACGTACCTGTTTGAATTCCAGCGGCTTCATCTCGCCGTTGGTAACAACCTCGACCACAGTGCGCAGGGCGGCTTCCATCACGCCGCCGGTGGCGCCGAAGATGACGCCCGCGCCGCTGGCCATGCCCAGCATGGGATCTACCTCGCCGTCAGGCAGCTGGGTGAACATCAGCCCCGCGGCGGTGATCATGCGGGCGAGCTCCTGGGTGGTGAGGGAGACATCCACGGGCATACAGCCGTTTGCCATGCGCTGCTCCTCACGCTTTACCTCGTATTTCTTTGCGGTACAGGGCATGATGGAGACGACAAAAATATCCTTGGGGTCGATTCCCGCCTGTTCGGCGTAGTAGCTCTTCACCAGGCTTCCGAACATCTGCTGGGGGGATTTGCAGGTGGAGACATGGGAAAGCATGTCGGGATGGTGCTGCTCACAGTAGCGGACCCAGCCGGGGGAACACGAGGTAATAAGCGGCAGTGTGCCGCCCTCCTGAAGCCGATGGAGAAACTCGGTTCCTTCCTCCATGATGGTCATATCCGCGGCATGGTTGACGTCAAACACCTTATCAAAGCCGAGGCGGCGCAGAGCCGTGAGCATTTTGCCCTCAACATTGGTTCCCACAGGCATTCCGAAGCACTCGCCCAGCTGAACCCGGACAGAGGGAGCGGCTCCCACCACCACATGCTTGGTGGGATCGGCCAGTGCGGCCCAGACCTGCTGGGTGTCGTCCTTTACGGTGAGAGCGCCGGTGGGGCAGGCCACAACACACTGCCCGCAGGAGACGCAGTCCACCTCGTTTAAGTCACGGTCAAAGGCGCTGCCGATGTGGGTCTGGAAGCCTCGGTCGTTGGGGCCGATGACGCCCACCTCCTGGGTTTTGCGGCAGGCGGCGGCGCAGCGGCGGCAGAGCACGCATTTGGAGTTGTCCCGCACCAGATGGAGAGTGGAGGTCTCCGGCTGAGGCTGAGGTCTGCCGGTATAATAGCGGACGGTATCAACGCCGAACTCAAGCGCCAGCTGCTGCAGCTCGCAGCTGCCGCTGCGGGAGCAGGTGAGGCACTCCATGCGGTGGTTGGACAAAATCAGCTCCAGGGTGAGGCGGCGGGACTTCCGAACCGCCTCGGTGTTGGTGAACACCTCCATACCCTCGGAGACGGGGTAGACGCAGGAGGCCATCAGGGAACGGGCGCCTTTGACCTCCACCACGCAGATGCGGCACGCGCCGATCTCATTCAAATCCTTCAGGTAGCAGAGCGTTGGAATTTTAATCCCGGCGCTGCGGGCGGCCTCCAGTACGGTGGTACCCTCGGGAACGGCAACGGGAATATGATCGATCTTCAAATTGATCTGTTTGGTTTCCATGATATCCCTCCTCAGTGGCGGACGACTGCGTCGAACTTACAGTGATCCATACAGACGCCGCACTTGATGCACTTCTCTTGGTCAATGGTGTGCAGACCCTTTACTGTGCCGGAAATCGCGTCTGCGGGGCAGTTGCGGGCACAGAGGGTGCAACCCTTGCACTTGTCCGCCAGTATTTCATAATGCAGCAGATTTTTGCACACACCCGCGGGACAGCGCTTCTCCAGAACGTGAGCCTCGTACTCGCTGCGAAAGCGGGTGAGAGTGGAGAGCACAGGGTTGGGCGCGGACTGGCCCAGGGCGCACAAAGAGCTGGATTTCAGATGGTAGCAGAGTTCCACGATGGTATCCAGATCCTCCATGGTACCGTTGCCGTCTGTGATTTTGCAGAGCAGCTCGTGCAGGCGCTTGGTGCCGATGCGGCAGGGCGCGCACTTGCCGCAGGACTCGTCAATGATAAATTCCAGAAAAAATTTAGCGATGTCCACCATGCAGTTATCCTCATCCATGACGATGAGGCCGCCGGAACCCATCATGGAGCCGATGGCGGTAAGAGAATCGTAATCGATGGGAGTGTCGATGAGATCGGCGGGGATGCAGCCGCCGGAGGGGCCGCCGGTTTGAGCAGCCTTGAATTTTTTTCCATTGGGGATGCCGCCGCCGATGTCCTCAATAATGGTGCGCAGCGTGGTGCCCATGGGGATTTCCACCAGTCCGGTGTTGACGATTTTCCCACCCAGGGCGAATACCTTGGTTCCCTTGGATTTCTCGGTACCGATGGCGGCGAACTCATCCGCGCCGTTGTTGAGAATCCAGGTGATGTTGGCGTAGGTTTCCACGTTATTGAGCAGTGTGGGCCTTGCGAACAGGCCTTTGACGGCGGGGAACGGAGGACGGGGGCGGGGCTCGCCGCGCTTTCCCTCGATGGAGACCAGCAGAGCGGTTTCCTCACCGCAGACAAAGGCGCCCGCGCCCAGGCGGAGCTCCAGCTCAAAGTCGAAACCGGAATTTAAAATGTTTTGACCCAGCAGCCCGTATTCCTTGGCCTGGGTGATGGCGATTTGCAGACGCTTAACCGCGATGGGGTACTCGGCGCGGATGTAGATGTAGCCCTGATGGGAATCCACCGCGTAAGCGGCGATGGTCATGGCCTCCAGAACGGAGAAAGGGTCGCCCTCCAGAACGGAGCGGTCCATGAATGCGCCGGGGTCGCCTTCGTCGGCGTTGCAGCATACGTACTTCACCCCGTCGTCGCTGACGGCGTCCGCGGTGAACTGCCACTTCATACCTGTAGCAAAGCCCGCGCCGCCGCGGCCCCGGAGGCCGGAGGCCTTGATGGCGTCGATAATCTCCTGGGGAGGGGTCTGCTCGGTCAGGATGCGGCTCAGGGCGGTATAGCCGTCCACGCCTATGTATTCGTCAATGCTCTCCGGATTGATGAAGCCGCAGTTGCGCAGGGCGATTCGTTTCTGATGGTGGTAGAACTGTGTGTCATTCAGGGAGGTCGCAATCTCTCCGGTGTCACCCTCGGTATGGGGCGGTCGGGTCACGCTGCGAATGTGTTCCATGTGTTTCTCCTCCTTATTCCGCTGCGCCGATGGTATATTCGGTCACAATTTTATGGTTGACCAAATGCTCGTTGACAATCACAGGCACCATCTCGGGCTTCATGTTCACATAGGTGACTTTTTCTTCCCCGGGGGCGAAGATTTCAACAATGGGCTCCAAACGGCACACGCCGATACAGCCTGTCTGGGTCACGGTAATATGATCCAGATTATGCTGATTGACTTCATCCAGAAAAGCCGTGAGCACAGGGCGGGCCCCGGCGGCGATGCCGCAGGTTGCCATACCGACTACAACGCGAATATTGTTGCCGTCCGACTCCCGGACATTCAGCTGCTTTTGCATGGTTTCACGGATTGCCTGAAGTTCTTCCAAGGTCTTCATGACGTTCACTCCTTCAATCATATAGTAATGTTTCATTCTCTTTGATGTACGCTTGAATCCAGAGGGTTACCGCCGGCTCCGACAAGGCGATATCAGAACCCAGAATTTCACGTGCCTCTTCTGTGGAAAACGAGAAGGTTCCCAGAGGCGTGGTGTGGCGAAAAAACAGGGTCAGATTGGGCGAGCTCCGGGTCAGAATAGAAACCGTACCCGCGATATCCCCCAGCGGAGGGCAGTCGATATGCCCCCGGTGAGCAACGGCGGTTACGGTGGTGCCCTCATTCAGGCTGCTTTCCACCCGCAGGCCGCCGCCCGTCTGCTGCGCGCACAGCTGAAAAAGCGGAAGGCCGAGGCCGACCGTTCGGGTGGTTCGGGTGGTGGTAAACGGATCGGTGGCGGTTTTGAGAAGTTCGGGAGACATGCCGTGGCCGTTGTCCCGGATCACGACGGTCAAAGCTCCTTTGCCATCCTCCGAAAGGGTCAGTTCCAGTCGGGTGGCTCCGGCCTCTATGGAGTTCTGGGCAATATCCAGAATGTGAAGAGAGAGTTCCTTCATGCCTCTGTCAGTTGTATTTGTCCAGGATCGCTCCGATCTGGTCAGGGGTCAGACAACCGTAAACATCTTCATTGATCATCATTACGGGAGCGAGGCCGCATGCGCCGATGCAGCGGCAGGCGTCCAGGGAGAAGGTTCCGTCCGGAGTGATAGAGCCGGTGGAAATGCCCAGCTTCTTTTCAATCGCCGTCAGAACGTCGGCCGCGCCCTTCACATAGCAGGCTGTGCCGAGGCACAGGCTGATCTGATATTTTCCCTTGGGGTTAAGAGTAAACTGCGCGTAGAAGGACGCGACGCCGTAAACCTCAGAAAGGGGAATGTCCAGGCCCTCGGCGACCATAATCTGAACCTCCTCGGGCAGATATCCGAAGAGTTCCTGGGCGGCCTGCAGGACAGGCATGGTTGCGCCGGACTGCCCCTTGTGGGCGGCGATAATCTCTTGTAACGCTTCCTCCTGCTCCTTTGTCCCAGTGTAGGGCACAACGGTTTTGCAGTTTGGCATATGTGGTTCCTCCTTATGAATTGGATGGTCAAATCAATATCAATTTTTTGTGGACATTAATTTCATTGTGATAATATTAACGTATAAAACTAGTTAGCACAAACTAATTATCGAAAATTTGATTACAAAAAGTGCATAAAAATTTTACTTTTCACTAGAAAAAGGCGCTATTGTGAATATTTTAACTATAAAAATATGCACAAAGCAATATCCTTTTCTATGGAAAAAGTAAAAATTGATCCTGATTTCTGAATTAATAGCAAAATGATAACAGTTAGCAAACTAAGACTGTTCCATCAATTTGTGATTTTTTTAACCACTCAGGACAGCCTGAGGAGTACACTCCGTAAACTTCATGGCGGATTTCGCATCTGAACACCGGTTCCGATTACGAGCGGTGCGTCCCGTGATATGCCAAATCCGCGTAAATCGCGGCGGTTAATGGGGACAAGGCGGAATCCTTTACAGTAATCGGGACAGCTCGCCGCAGAGAGGAAACACCGTCCTGCTGCTGCCCAACAGATTGATGCCGCGCTCCCGTGCCTTAATCAGCAGCTCCTCATCGGGCGCAACGCCTTCCGCCAGAAGGACACAGGCGGCATCGGACAGCGCCGCCACCGCCGCCACGTTTTGGTTGGACATGATAGTCACCCATATATGTCCCGGTTTCATCCGGCACATAACCCGGGAGAGCAGATCGCCCGTGTATCCGCCCGTAATTTCCAGCTGAGGCTCAGGCATATGAAACACCGTCAGCGAAAGCTGTTGTGCCAATTCGGTTACAGTCATAAAAGCACCTCAAATCAAATGTCATATCCGGGGGTGGCGGGGGAGGCATGCAGCAAGCGGCCTGATGCGACATCAGCGGATTTGCCGATGTGAACTCTCATAAATACTGTTGTTCCGTGGCCAACGGTGCTGGTGACGGTCATCTCATCGCTGCAGCGCTTCATGTTGGGCAGTCCCATGCCTGCGCCGAAGCCCAGATCCCGGGCTTTTTTTCCGGCGGTGGAGAAGCCCTCCGCCATGGCTTTGACAATGTCCGGGATGCCCGGGCCTGTATCTTTCAGCCAGATGAAGATATCATCCGCCCCGATTTCCACATCTGCCGTGCCGCCGTTGGCGTGGATTACCATGTTGATCTCCCCCTCATACATGCAGATGGAGACCCGGCGAATTACTTCCTGAGGAATGCCCAACTGTTTCAGGCGCAGCTTCAGCAGGCCGGAGGCTTCACCCGCCTGAAGCAGATCGCTGCCCGAAATTTCATAAGTGAGCTTAATGGTGTCCTCCATATCAGGTACCTCTCAGTCCGGACGAAAACAGATAACCTGAGGCGCAATACATGGTCAGGCCGCAGCACATGACCGTAATGCCCCGTTCTCTCGCCATTTTAATAATTACGCTGTCAGGCAGCTTCCCTCTGACAAAAACAATGCATTTCATATCCAGCATGTCTGCCGTGCGCACGGCCTGAGGATTGACCAGGCCGGTAAGCAGCAGGGCTTCGCTCTTGACATAGGAGAGGACATCGCTCATAAGGTCACAGGAAAAGGCGGAATCAACCTCGATATCCAACTGTTCCTCTCCGCAAAGTACGGAAGCGTTCAGAATTTCTTTAATTTTGTACAACTTCACGATAGTTCCTCCCGAAAGCGGAATAATAGCCCTCTGCGGCAGAAGTTATGTAAACGCCACCCGGGAAACCTCCGTGTCATGAGTGGTTTCCCGGTTGTGGCGTGAGTGGCGGCGGCGTAACTCTCATTACGATGATTGTAGCACAAGCCCGTGGGATTGGAAAGGGAATACATGGCGGTAAATGTGTAGAACTTATGAAATTGTTAAAAAGTTAACAAACATAGGCTGTCTCTTTTGTTGGTTTTTGACCCTTCTGCATCATTGACACTCCAGATAGTTCAGATATATAATGTATTAAATTTCTTTTGGGAGGTCAAAAAAACATGGCTGAAGGCAGAGTATATAACTTTTCGGCAGGTCCCTCCATGCTTCCGCTGGAGGTTCTGGAGCGTGCCGGCGCTGAAATCACAAATTGGAACGGTTCAGGAATGTCCGTGATGGAAATGAGTCACCGCTCCAAGGCTTTTTTAAAAATTTTTGAGGGCACACAGGAGAAGCTTTGCCGCTTGATGGGGATTCCTGAAGGCTATAAAATTCTTTTCCTGCAGGGCGGCGCCTCTGCTCAGTTTTCCATGGTACCTCTGAATCTCATCAGTAAATCCGGCAAGGCGGATTATGCCATTACCGGACATTTTGCCAATGTTGCGTATAAAGAGGCCAAGAAGTACGGAACCATCAACATTGCCGCCACCTCGGAGGACAAGAGCCATACCTATATTCCCACCCAGGCTGAGCTGAAGCTGGATCCTGAGGCATCTTATTTCTATTACTGTGCCAACAACACCATTTGCGGAACTGAGTGGCAGTATGTGCCTGAGACCGGCTCGGTGCCTCTGGTGTGCGATATGTCCTCCGACATTCTGTCCCGCCCGGTGGATGTGAGCAAGTTCGGCATTATCTTCGCAGGCGCACAGAAGAATATGGCTCCTGCGGGACTCACCGTGGCCATTGTGAAAGAGGAGCTGGTCGGCGCGGAGCTGCCTATTACTCCGTTGATGATGAACTACAAGACGATGATCGATAAGGATTCCATGTATAATACGCCTCCCTGCTGGTGTATTTATATTCTTGGGCTAGTGCTGGACTGGCTGGATGATCTGGGCGGTATTCCCGGCATGGAGGCCATCAAGGGCAAGAAGGCCGGAATGCTGTATGAGGTGCTGGACAATTCCAAACTGTTCCACTGTCCAGCGCAGCCTGGCAGCCGCTCCGACATGAACGTGGTGTTCCGGACAGAGAGCGAAGAACTGGACGAGAAATTTGTCAAGGCGGCCACCGCCGCGGGCTTTACCAACCTGAAGGGTCACCGCAATGTGGGCGGCATGCGCGCCTCCATCTACAATGCCATGCCCATGGAAGGTGTGGAGAAGCTCTGTGACTTTATCCGCGCGTTCGAGAAGAGCAATTAAGCGCAAGTAAACACTTTTTCGCGCCGGATGGCGCGGCGGCGGCAGGAATTTCATTTCTGCCGCCAAGAAATCAAATGCCCCGCAGGGTCCCGCAAAAGATCTTCTTTTGCGGGAGTGGGTGTGGAGAAGCTCTGTGACTTTATCCGCGCATTCGAGAAGAGCAATTAAGCGCAAACAAACACTTTTTCGCGCCGGATGGCGCTCAGCCATTTAATGCTTAACACAGGTAATCAAGGAGGAGAATCCATGTTTCGCGTAAAAACTCTGAATAAAATTTCCCAAGTGGGACTGGTTGAACTGGATCAGGCAAAATTTGAAGTCGGCGACGCGGTGACCAATGAGGACGGCATTCTGGTGCGTTCCGCGGCCATGCATGATTATGTATTCCCCGACACGCTGCGTGCCATCGCCCGCGCCGGCGCGGGAACCAACAATATTCCCATTGACCGCTGTTCAGAGGCGGGCATTGTGGTGTTTAATACACCGGGCGCAAACGCCAACGCTGTGAAGGAACTGGCGGTGTGCGCGATGCTGGTTTCCTCCCGCAATATTCTGGGCGGTTCTGCCTGGGTTCGTGAGCAGGCCAACTCCGGCGCAGATGTTGCCGCCGTGGTGGAAAAGGGCAAGGCTGCCTTTGTAGGGCCTGAAATTATGGGCAAGACGCTGGGAGTCATCGGCCTGGGCGCCATCGGCGTTCAGGTGGCGAACATCGCCACCAAGCTGGGCATGACGGTGTATGGCTATGATCCGTTCCTCTCCGTGGACGCGGCTCTGTCGATGTCCCGTGCGGTCAACCGTGCGCTGAACATTGATACCATCTATAAAAACTGCGACTACATCACGCTCCACGTGCCTCTGAACAAGGATACCCGCAATACCATTTGCGAGGCTTCTCTGGAGCAGATGCGGGACGGTGTTCGCATCATCAATCTGGCTCGTGGCGAGCTGGTGGATGACGATGCTATCATCAAGGCGCTGGACAGCGGCAAGGTTTCCTGCTACGTCACCGATTTCCCTAATAATAAGATCACCATGGCCAAAAATGTGGTGGCGATTCCCCATCTGGGCGCTTCCAGCCCGGAGAGCGAGGACAACTGCGCGGTGATGGCGGCACGCCAGATCAGCGATTATTTGGAAAATGGCAACATTGTCAATTCCGTTAATCTTCCCTCGGTTTCCATGGAGTGGAGCGGCAGCACCCGGCTTTGCATCATCCACCGGAATATTCCCGCTATGCTGGCTAATATTACAACCCTGCTCTCCAAGGATAACGTCAACGTGGAGAATATGATGAACAAGTCCAAAGGGGACTTTGCCTATACCGTTGTAGATGTTAACGCGGAGATTGACGGCGGAACCATTGACAGCATCAAGTCGATTCCCGGCATTCTGCGTGTTCGCCTTCTCGCCAGATAAGAGGCTGAAAGCAAAAACAAAAGCTCACCGAACGCAGCGTCGGTGAGCTTTGATTTTTTGCGTTTAAAGGCCTTCAAAATCCTCGTCTTCCCCTTCGGGAACTGTGGGAGCATCTTCGTTTGCGGGGATTACCTCGGGGGGAACCGCGCTGTCGCAGTCACAATCGCTGCCGCAGGCATATTCCCAATCATCCGGGCTGTCTTCATCGCAGTAATCCTTTGATTCCAGCCAAGCCGCGCGGGATCGGACGGCGCATATGGTAATTCCGGCCACCGCGCCGATAATCGCCGCCGCGCCCAAAAGGCCTTTCCAGCCGCAAAAATCCTGCTTTGTCATATATGTTTCGCCCCTTTCTGCCAAAGTTACAGAATCAGATATGCTTGACTATCATACCTCATATCGGCGAATTTGTCTATAACCGGGCATGAAGTTTTTGACATCCTGCTCTATTATGATGCAAAACGCGATTAATAAACCGGTTTGACAAGGAATTCTGGATTGGGAAACGGTGCTGAATCAATAAGATTTAAAAACACTGTTTACAGTATCTTCGCTTTTGTAGTAAAATAAAACCAATGAAAGCCTAAGGTACGGGAGGACTGTACATGACTACCTCAGAGGAAAAGCAGACGGCAATGCAGCCGGAAGAGATGATATTTGCCCTTGACATCGGCACACGGAGTATTATCGGGATTGCCGGCACGGTGGAGGGTGACAAGCTTCGGGTCATCGCAATGGAAAAAGA
The DNA here is from genome assembly GCA_017861365.1 of Oscillospiraceae bacterium. Taxonomy (GTDB): domain Bacteria; phylum Bacillota; class Clostridia; order Oscillospirales; family Oscillospiraceae; genus JAGFXR01. The sequence goes on from JAGFXR010000007.1 coordinate 87,746, forward strand.
GGAGCATACACAACGGGCAATGGTCGACGGTCAGATTGAGGATATCGAGCAGGTAGCCAAGGTTGCCAGAGTGGTCAAGAACCGCCTGGAGGAAAAGCTCCAATGCACGCTCAGGCGGGTGTGTGTCGCGGCAGCCGGGCGGGCGCTGCGCACCCAGCGCGCCTCTTACGAACTGGAGTTTCCCCAATTGCAGCGAATTGATGACGAGATCATCAGCCGTCTGGAGGCGGGCGCCATCGGTGAGGCTGAAACCGCCTTTACCGGGGGACTGGATGCTGAAAACCGCCGCCAGTTCTATCTGGTGGGCCATACCGTGGTTCAGTATTATTTGGACAACTACCCCATCTCCAGCCTATTAGACCATCAGGCGAAGCACATCCGGAGCGATGTGATTGCCACATTTCTCCCCAGTGAGGTGGTGGAGAGCCTTTACACCACCATGCACAAAATCGACCTGGAGATCAGCAGCCTCACCCTGGAGCCCATTGCAGCCATCAACGCGGTCATTCCCAGAAATCTGCGGCTTCTAAATCTGGCTCTGGTGGACATCGGCGCGGGGACCTCCGATATTGCCGTTTCCAGAGACGGCGGTGTTGTGGGCTACACCATGGCCACTGTGGCCGGAGACGAGATTACCGAGGCGCTGATGAAGCGGTACCTGCTGGATTTCAACACCGCAGAGCAGGTGAAAACTCAGCTGGGAGGCCAGCGTTCGGTTCGTTTTTTCGATATTCTCGGTATGGAGCAGAGTGTTACCGTCGAGGATATCCTTGGCTGCATTGAGGATTCCACCGCTACGCTTTGCCGGGAGATTGCCGCCCATATCTGCGAGGTGAACAACGGCGCACCCTCGGCTGTTTTTCTGGCGGGCGGCGGCAGCAAGCTCACCGGTATGAGGGAACTGGTTGCAACGCACCTGAACATGGATGTGAACCGTGTGGCGCTGGCCGGAAACAATTTTCAGGCCCACGCCTGTTCGGACACCTATGATCTCAATGACCCTGAATACGCCACGCCTCTGGGCATTGCCATTTCAGCGGGGCTGAACATGATTAACGAGAGCTTTCATGTCTCCTTAAACGGAAGCCGGGCGAAGCTTTTCCGCAACGGAACCCTGACCGCTCTGGATATCCTGATGATGAACGGTTATTCCTATCAGGATCTGATGGCGAGAAGCGGACAGAAGCTGATTATTCAGATTAACGGGAAGCGGACGGTATATTATGGTACTCCGGGGGAGCCCGCGGTTCTTCGCCTCAATGGAGAAGAGGCGAAAGTTTCAGACTTGGTTCATGCGGGGGACAGCATTGAATTTTCCCCCGCTGTCCATGGAAAGCCCGCTCGGCGCTGCCTGAAGGATCTGCTGGAGAAACCCGATCAAATGGCAACGGTAAACGGGGATTTTGTGGACCCGGAGACTTCCGTGAAAACAGGAGACGTCATTTTCACCGACCCGGCTATGCCTGCCTCTGTGGTGGACAAGTCTCCCGCCATCGACACGGGGGCGAAGACTCCGGCGGCCGGCGCTGAGACTGCCGTGGCGGCCCGGACCACTTCAACGGAAGAATCCTCCGATCAAATGGCGTTTATCCTGAACAATGTGCCCATTGCCGTGCCAAAAAAGCCGGATGGCTCACCCTATTATCTGATGGATTTTCTGGAGCGCTCAGGCATTGACCTGGAGCACCCTGCCGGAGAGATTATTTTAAGGGTCAATGAAATTGACAGCTCCTTTCTTCAGGATTTGAAGGAAGGCGACCATCTGGAAATTTACTGTACGGGCTGAACTCGTTCATTCGCGGCAATGCGCGGCCTCGGGATATGGTGAGTATCCCGAGGCCGCGCATTACTTATTTCATATCTGCTGAATCACACGCAAGATGGTTTGTACAGCAAGCGTTATGTAGTTTACATGATGCTTCAAAATGCTTCAAAGGCAACATTCAGGCTGATGGGAATATGATCCACGAACAGCTGGACACACAAAATCTGATCTGAGCTCATCTGGACCGTAACGTTTTCTCCCTGCAGGACGGTGGGAGTGGAAATGTCCGTCATCCCCACAAGGTTGGAAAGGTTGGTTGCCGCGGTTGCCGTCAGCATGTTGGTCAGCTCCGACAGAGCGCTTTTGGCCAGCTCGTCCAATTCCTCCACCGGCATCCCCATCATCATGATGGAGGCGATTTTTTTGGCTGCCTCAACCTCTATGGAGTAAACCACATTGCCTCTGAACGCGCCGACAATGCCCAGTATGACAAAAACCCCGTTGCCCGTGACCTCGTTTCGCTTTTCAGAGAGCTGACCAACCTGAACATCGCTGAAGCCCAGCTGCGGCATGACCGATAAAAAAGCGTCCAAAAAGGGCTGTAAATGCTTTACATCCACTCGTCATCGCCCCCCTTGAAGCCAACGTTCAGCAGCAGTTCTCCGAAGGTTGTCTCGCCAATGGCGGTCACTGTGTTGAAATCACAGGCGGAAATCGTCACATTTTCACCCGACAGAACCGAAGGCGGAGCCAGCCGAAGCCCCAACGCCTTGTTTTTTCGATTGAGGATGGAGCAGGCGTTTCCGGCGATGATATTCGCGAATTCACCCAGGGCGGCGGCGACCTCATCTCGATTCTTCGGTTCACGGCGAAACACCGCGGTCGCCAGGCTGGATGCTGTTTCCTCTGACAAATCAATCAGCATTCTGCCTGAAAACTTTCCGCTGATCCCAATGATCACCGTGATACCGTTGGATGCGCACTCCTTGCTGGTGGAATATTCGTCCTTAAAGGTCAGAAGGGTCTTGGTCATTTTGTTGAGGCCGTCTATCAGGCACTCTTTGAATATGGAGGCATATTCCTGCTGCAAAAACTCATACAGCTCTTCCGTCGCCATGACCCGATGAATGGTTGCCATGAGATCGTCGGACTCAAAGGGCTTTTGCAGATAAGCGTAGACCTTGTTTTTCTTTGCTTCATTGACAATTTCATCATCCATCATGGAACTAATGACAATTACTTTAATATTCTTATCAATTTCATGAACGGCGCGGGTACATTCAAGACCGTCGGTACCGGGCAGAGTCATGTCCATGGTCACCAGATTGGGCCTTTGCGCCGTTACAACCTCCTTAACCTCCTCCAGTGTGCCCGCGCTTCCCACGACCTCGCAGCCGTTTGACTCCAGAATGTTCCTGATAAACGCGACGGAAAAAGCGGAGTCGTCTACGATCACAATTCTGACATCCTTCATGAGATATCACAACCTTCTTCTTTATATTGTTCTCTCTGACACTATTATACTATATTCGTCACAAAAGTCATCTATATTTTTCGTTCCGCGCATTTTTGTAATTTTTGTGGTACTTTGGTTTGTGATACCAGAAGATTTTGTCAGTTCTACTCATCCAGTTTCAGCACCGCCATGAAGGCGTCCTGCGGAACGCTCACGCTGCCCAGGGAGCGCATGCGTTTTTTACCCTCTTTCTGTTTTTCCAGAAGCTTTTTCTTGCGGGTAATGTCGCCGCCGTAACATTTGGCCAGAACGTCCTTGCGCATGGCGCGGATGGTTTCACGGGCAATGACCTTGCCGCCGATGGCCGCCTGAATGGGAATTTCAAACATCTGGCGGGGAATATTGTCTTTTAATTTCTCGCAGATGCGGCGGGCGCGGGCGTAGGCCTTTTCCTCATGGACGATAAAGGAGAGTGCGTCCACAATATCGCTGTTGAGCAGAATATCCAGCTTCACCAGTTTGGAGGGGCGGTATTCGGAGATTTCATAGTCCAGTGACGCATAACCCCGGGTGCGGGACTTCAGGGAGTCAAAAAAGTCATAGATGATTTCGTTGAGGGGCATGTTATAGTGCAGCTCGACCCGGTCAGTATCCAGATACTGCATATCCTTGAATTCGCCCCGCCGATCCTGGCAGAGCTCCATGATATTGCCCACATACTCCGTCGGCGTGATGATGGAGGCCTTGACGAAGGGTTCCTCCGACAACTGGATTTCAGCGGGGCTTGGATAATTCTGCGGATTGTCGATCATCAGCACGGATCCGTCGGTTTTGGTGATCTGATACACCACGCTGGGGGCGGTGGTAATGAGATCAAGATCATACTCCCGTTCCAGCCGCTCCTGAATGATCTCCATGTGAAGCAGGCCCAGAAAGCCGCAGCGGAAGCCAAAGCCGAGAGCGATGGAGGATTCCGGCTCAAAGGACAGGGAGGCATCATTGAGCCGCAGTTTTTCCAGCGCGTCCCGCAAATCCGGGTATTTGGCCCCATCGGCGGGGTAAATTCCGGAGTATACCATGGGCTGAACGGGCCGGTAGCCGGGCAGCGGCTCGGTGGCAGAGCGTTCCACACCGGTTACGGTGTCGCCTACCTGGGTATCCTTCACGTTCTTGATGGAGGCGGTAAAGTAACCTACCTCGCCTGCTGCCAGAGATGTGCACGGCTCCATGCCGATGGGCAGCATATGCCCGCACTCCACTACCTTATAGTCCGCACCGGAGGCCATCATTTTCAGCTCCATTCCGGCGGACAAAGTACCCTCTTTAACTCTCACGTAGACGATGACGCCCCGATAGCTGTCGTATTGACTGTCAAAAATCAGAGCCCGCAGCGGTGCGGTCACGTCGCCCTTAGGCGGGGGAACCTGAGCGACAATGGCCTCCAGCACCTCTTCAATCCCGATGCCCATCTTTGCGGAGACCTCGGGCGCGTCCATAGCGGGCAGGCCGATGATGTTCTCAATTTCCGCCTTCACCCGCTTTGGGTCGGCGGCGGGCAGGTCGATTTTGTTGATGATCGGGACAATCTCCAGATCATGGTCCAGAGCAAGATACGTGTTGGCCAGGGTCTGGGCCTCGATGCCCTGGGCGGCGTCCACCACCAGAACCGCCCCCTCGCAGGCGGCCAGCGAACGGGATACCTCATAGTTAAAGTCCACATGACCCGGGGTGTCGATCAGGTTCAGCTCATAAACCGCCCCGTCCGCCGCCTGATAGTTGAGCTTGACTGCCCGGGCCTTGATGGTGATGCCTCGTTCCCGCTCCAGATCCATGTTGTCCAGGAGCTGGCTTTCCATTTCCCGGGCGGATACGGCGTTGCAGCGCTCAATCAGCCGGTCGGACAGCGTGGATTTTCCGTGGTCGATGTGAGCGATGATGGAAAAATTGCGGATGAGATTCTGGTCGGTCATACAGTTCCTCCTAAAGAAAATCCATGCCCGTGTCTGGGCGGAACGCGCCGAATGGCGCGAAGGACGGCGATATTACTTCTGGCTGTCCAATCATCTGGAACAGGGGTCTCTACTAATCATATTATTCCACAGAGAACGGTGTTCCACGGTGATGCGAACAATGATGAATCATTGAACATGAGATCGCGCCTTGGCATACTGTCCGTCAAGCCGCTATTTTTTTTCGCTCCGGTCTTCCAGGATGCTGCTGCAGCGCTCATCCATTGAATGAATCACCTGAAGCAGCGACTGGTACTGCGATGGATAGTTCTGTGCCAAGTCATCGTGCCGCAGGGAGGGGAATTCTCCCTTTTCCTTTGCGTACTGATTCAGCGCGGTCAAAAAATCCGATTCGGCACAAATCATATCCGCCCGTTGCAGTCCGGCAAGGAAGCTGGGTGTTGGGAGAGAGAAAAAACCTTCGTTCTGGTTGGGGTCGGAACGATAGAAATGGCGATACAGTGTATAAAGTGCCCCGCCTAAGTAGTCTGAAGCCGCCTTGATGGCCTTCCGATTTCCTGTTTTACCCAAAAGCTCGAAAAAAAGAGACACGCAGTTAACCAGCAGCTTTTTGGAAAGCGTGGCCAACAGGCTTCCTTTTAATATCGCGTCCTTTTCCGTACTGGAATCGTAGAGCGTTTCCGCGTCCACAATAGTGGTCCCATCACGGGAAAGGGTGCGGCCTAACAGAAAGTCAGCGGATACATTGTAATAATTGCAGGCTTTTACCACAAACGCCAAGCCTGGCTCCCGGATGCCATTCTCATAGTGCGACAGCAGCGCCTGAGAAATGCCCAGAGCCGTGGCGGCGGTACGCTGGCTGATGTTTCGCTCCTGCCGGAGCAGCGAGAGTGAGCGGGAAAAATCGCTTTGCATAACACGTCCCTCCGAAAATCACGTTTTGTATAGTATAAATTAATGATTACAAAATGTAAAGGCATTTTTAACGAACTTTGTTTTAATTTTCTTCCGGTGGTTCTGATCCTCGCGGTTTCAGAAAAAAATATAGCTTTCCGTGCCGTAGGGGTTGAGATTCTTGAAAATTGATGTATAATCAACTCAGTTAATCTGTTAATTAAAAAGGAGCTGTCATGGCAATGTTTGAAAACTTTATCGCGACGCTGAAGGCCAATCCCCGGAAGATCGTTTACACGGAGGGGGCCGATCCCCGTATTTTGGAGGCGGCTGCTCGTCTGAAGAAGGAAGGTTTTCTGACCCCGGTGCTTGTGGGTAATGCGGATGCGGTCTATGCCGCGGCGAAGGCCGGCGGTTTTGATATCGAAGGTCTTACCGTGCTTGATCCCGCGACCTATGAGGGGATGGATCAGATGGTTGAAACCATGGTTGAGCTGCGCAAGGGGAAAATGACGCCAGAGGCCTGCCGCGAGGCGCTCTCCAAGGGTAACTATTTCGGCACAATGCTGGTAAAGCTGGGTGTTGCGGATGCGTTGCTGGGCGGCGCCACTTATTCCACTGCCGATACTGTGCGCCCTGCCCTTCAGCTGGTTAAAACCAAACCCGGCAATAAAATTGTCTCATCCTGCTTTATTTTGGTGCGCAAGGATCAGAACGGCAACGACGAAAAACTGGCGATGGGTGACTGCGCTATTAATATTGAACCCTCCGAGGACGAGCTGGTGGAGATTGCAATTGAGAGCGCCAAAACCGCTCAGGCCTTTGGCATTGAG
>JAGFXR010000018.1 GCA_017861365.1 Oscillospiraceae bacterium
ACCAGCTATCAGACAGGACGCGATGAAGAGACTTAGCAATTTTTTCATATCTTTTCCTCCAATTTCATGTTTCTTTTATGATAACGGACTCGCCTTGTGCTCCGTAATCAACCTACATGCCTTTTGTCAGCTTCTTTTCCAACAATGAAATAGCAAAATACAGCGCAAGTCCCAGCACAGCAACGTATAGGATGCAGCTAAATGCCTCCGACGTTCTGGAGTAGCCCACCAGATAGCTGATGCGGTTTCCCAGCCCTCCCGAGCCGCCGCTCATTTCAGAGGAGACGCCAGTAATCATAGCCAGAATACTTGCCAGCTTGATTCCCGTGAAAATATCGGGCATCGCGTCACGCAGGATACAGTAACGGAATTGCTGATACCGGGTGGCTTTCATGGACTGCATCAGCTCTAGCCGCTGAGGATTGACGTTCATAAAGCCAACGCACGCGTTCATATTCACCATAGCAAAGCACTGCACCACAATTGTGACAATTTTGGGCGTGCTTCCAGTGCCCGCCAGCACCAGCAGCAAGGGAACGAGGGTCACCATGGGAACGCAGGCAAGCGTAACCATCATCGGTGTAACCGCCATGGCCAAAAGAGGTACATTGGTCAGCAGAATCGCAAGCGCCAGCCCAATCACCACCGCCAGAAGAAAACCGACAAGAATATTACTGTAGGTACTGATCAAATACGGCAGCGTTTCGGAAAATCCGCTGATCAGCGCAACCCCAATATCAGAAGGCTTTGCCAGCATCCAGGCCGGTATCTGCTTGACGGTGCACTGCACCTGCCAAAATCCAATCAGGAATACGATTAATACAACAGAAGGAAGTACCAACGCAAGCGCATCAGCTGTTTTTGCCAGCATTTTCATTTCCGCCGAGGTTCGTTTCATTTCCGCCCCTCCCCTTCAGACGATTTGATCCAGCTCAATTTTGCCGATCATGGTTTCCAGCTGATTGCAGTAGGCTGCAAATTTCGGATCATTGATAAGGTCCAGCGTTCTTGGCCCGTCAAACTCAATTTTAATATCCGCTGTGACACGGCCCGGATGAGACGCCATCACGTAGACCCTCTGACTGAGCAGTACCGCCTCCTCCACGTTATGCGTGATAAAAATGATGGTCATGCCCGTTTCCCGCCAGATGTTCAGCAGCTCCAGATTCAGCTGCTCCCGTGTCTCGTCATCCAGCGCGCCGAACGGCTCGTCCATCATCAAAATGTCCGGTTGATGAACCATTCCCCGGATCACGCCAATGCGCTGGGACATGCCTCCTGAAATTTCCCTGGGATAGGAATTGGCATAATCAGAAAGATGAATCATATTCAAAAGCTGATCCGCATACTCCCCGTGGGCCGAATCATTCAGCTCCATGATTTCCAGCGGAAGGGTGACATTTTGGCGCACGGTCAGCCAGGGATAAAGATTTGGAATTTGAAAAATAAACCCCAGCCTGCGGATCATATCCCTTGAAATCGGCTTCTGATTGTCGTAAACCGTGCCATTGACTGTAATAGTTCCGGAGGACGGTTTGATGATATCGTCAATCATCCGGATAATGGTTGACTTTCCGCAGCCGCTGGGCCCCACAATGGAAACCAGCTCTCCGGGATAAAACCGCATATTGACGTCGTCCAGAGCGGTAATGGTCTGCCGCTTCGTTATATACTGCTTGCCCAAATGCTCCAGTGTAATGATAGGCTGCATCATCCATACTCCCTTCCGTTCACTTTAATTCCATGCGGTCAGCAGGCGTTCCACTGCGGATACAAGCTGAAACAGCAGAACGCCGACTGCCGCCGCCACCAGAATGGTGGCAAAGGCAGAGGCAGTGGACGCAAAGGACGCATAAATCATAATGCGGTATCCAAGCCCGCCCTGGCCCACCGCCATGTCGGCCACCATAGATGCAATGGTTCCGAGAATACAGCCCAACTTCAGCCCGGTGAACACTTGAGGCAGCGCATTGGGAAGCGCCACTTTAAAAAAAGTGGTCCACATACCGCATCCCATAGCCTTCATCACATCCACGTTACTCTTGGGTGGGTTGGCAAATCCGGTCAGGCTGTTGAGCGCAACGACAGGCGCCATTTGCAGGACAATGACAACCAGCTTCAAGAATGTGTCGGCACCCCAGAACAGCTTGAAAATGGGAACCAGAGTGGTCATAGGCGTCACCATTAAAATAATGAGCACCGGGGTGACTGCGCGAACCACAAGCTTAAACTGCGAGCAAACAGCCGCGATGACAAACCCGATGGGCACCGCCATTGCATATCCAATGGCAATACTCTTTAACGAGATCACAAGATCCTTTGAAATAACAGAAGGGAAATTTTTCACCAGCGCGTGAAAAATCACCGTGGGCGCGGGCAGCAGCTTTTCCGGAATTTGAGCCGCTTTGACGGCGATTTCCCAGACCAGTACAATGAGAATTACTGCAATAACGGGGGCGATGACGGCTGTCATCTTATTTGTCGCTTTCAATGAGTGCCGCCTCCATCCTGCGCTTCACTGCCGCGCACCAATTTGTCCAGGCGCGATCTTAATTCCAGAAATTTGGGATTGACCAAAAGATCATGGGTACGCTCCTCAAAGGTCAGCGGCACCTGGACATCTGCGAGGATCTCCGCCGGTGCGGGGGAGAGGACGATAACCCGGGTAGCCAATGTGAGCGCCTCATTGATATTATTGGTCACCATCACCACCGTATTTTTCCGCTCCCGCCAGATATGCAGCAGTTCCTGATTGAGCGCTTTTCTGGTGATGGCATCCAGCGCACCAAAGGGCTGATCCAAAAGCAGCATATCAGGCTGATGTACCAGTGCCCGCGCAATGGCGCAGCGCTGCCGCATACCGCCGGACAGCTCTTTGGGGTAGCAGTTTTTATATTCCTGAAGCCCAACCAGCTTCAGCATACTCATGATCTCTTTTCCCAAGCCGCGTTTTTGATGAAAGATCTCCAGCGGAAGCTTGACATTCTGATAGACAGTGCGCCATTCCAGCAGATTATCACTTTGAAAAATCACGCCAAGATGGCTTAGAATGCTGGGCGGCATACGCCCGGAAGCATCGGTATTGAAAAAGTAGAATTCACCGCTGGAACACCGTTCAATCCCGCTGATGATCCGCATCAGGGTTGATTTTCCACAGCCGGTACTCCCCATGATACAGATAAATTCGCCCTCCATTATCTTCAGAGAGATATCCTTCAAAACCTCTGTTTTGATATTTTTCGACATATAGGTCTTAGAGACATGATTCATTAAAAAAGAAAATTGCGGCACGCGGCAAGCCTCCGATCTGTCATAAAAGCGACGGGGTACTGCAACATTTTTTTGCAATACCCCGTTGTAGCAAGTCATATTGATTTCGGCAGCAGAATGATCCTCGCTGCATCAGGCTTCATAAACAACAGTTCCGCCCACAATGGTTTTCAGCACCCTCGTTTTGCGGATCTCTTCCGGCTCCGCATCCAGAAGCGGCGTATCGATGATCACATAATCGGCCAGATGACCTACCTCGATGGAGCCTGCCTTATCATCATCATGGGAAAAATAGGCCGAGTTCTTGGTCCACAGAATCAGGGCCTGCGCAGCAGTGAGCGCTTCCTCCGGCAAATGCTTGCAGCCGCAGGCGCTCTCTCTGGAAATCGCGCCATACATTCCTTCAAACGGATTACAGGTCACCACCGGAAAATCCGTGCTGCCCCCCACGATAACGCCCGCAAGCAACGGTGTTTTGATCAGCATGTAACGCGAGGCAAGTCGCTCGCCGATCAGCGCCTGCTCTCCCATTTGAAGATTGATGGTCGGCTGAACCGTAATGGGAACGTTGAGTTTTTTGAGCCGCTCCACCTGATCGGGCTGGGTCACCGCCATGTGGATAATGTAATGCCGCGCATCATGGTTCCCGGCCGCCTCGTATGCGGCTTCAAAGGTATCCATCGCCACGTCGGCCGACCGGTCTCCGCAGCAGTGAATTCCGATCTGCCAGTTCAGCTTTCCGGCAAGCCTGCCCATGTCCAGCATCTGCTCTTTGGTGTAAATGAGTTCACCGGAGGTGTCCGGAATGTGGTCATAGGGCTGGCGCATCGCGGCGGTTCCGGTGGCGGGAATACCGTCCAGCGTAACCTTGATGCCGTTGAGCTTCAACATATCGTCTCCGAACCCTGTCACCGCAATCATCTCCTGCATGCGTTTGAGATGATAGGGCATATCTCCCATGGCCTTGTCCAGATAAAACATCATATTTTCTCGATAAGTGAGCCGCCCCTGCTTTTTCGCCCTCAGATAGGCACGCATGTGGTCAAACCCCATGTTGGCGTCGATGCAGGTTGTGATGCCGCAGGCGTTTAATACTCTTCCAATGCTCTCAATGGCTTGCACCAGCTGCTCCTCTGTGAGGGGCGGGACCACAGTATCTATCAGCCCCATTGCCGAGTTTTCATACAGAAGGCCATCCAGTTCCCCATTCTCATCCCGCCCAATGCGTCCCCCTTCAGGGTCCGGCGTATCCTTGGTAATCCCAGCCAGCTCCAGCGCTTTGGAATTTGCAACATAGACATGGTGACAGAGACGAAAGCAGTATACGGGGTGGTCAGGCGCAGCCTCGTCAAGGTCATAGCGGGTGGGCATTTTTGTTTCATCCCATACCATTTCATTCCAGCCAGAACCTTTAATCCATTCTCCCTTCGGCGTCTGTTCCGCTCTCGTATGCAGCATCTGCTGAAACTGCGCTAAGCTGCCTATTCCTTCAAAATTGATTCCCAGCAGCTCCGTCCCGGCAAACATCGCGTGCATATGGCTGTCAACCAGTCCCGGTATCACCGTGTTTCCTTGCGCGTCAATGACCTTTGTTCCCGTTCCCTCAAAGGACTGGCCGGCCCCTTCCCCGACACCGATGGTTTTTCCGTCCTTTTCGGCGACAAAACCGTTTTGATATACCGTAAAATCATACTTGCCTGCTTGTATTTCCTCCACCGTAAGGTCTACCGTATAAATCCTCGCGTTTCGGATTAACAAATCCGCATAAGGTGCCCAGTTCTTTTTCATACCTACAACCTCTTTTCCATTACATTCCAACGAATAACCATAAAAAAAGAGTCTGCTCTCAGAAAAGCAGACTCCAGCGTCACTGTTTTCTCTAAATATAATCATATAAAGCGGCACGGTATTGTAAAAATCGGAACCTCAAACTGATCACAGGCATATTTCGACCCCCGTTTTCGTACAGTACATATATCGTTCCCCGCCGAGTTGGGACAAATGCGTGTTTTCACGCAAAAACGCCTGTGATCACGTTCACAGGCGTTTTTAAATCAGATATTCAGAGCTGTCATTTTTTTAGTTGAGTCTGCCAATGCCGGTCACTCCTGCGAACCAAAACCTTTAAAAAATGCACTCAGCGGTCTTTTCTTCCAAAATGAATGGATGCAATCCCTTGCGTCAATGACAGATAACCTGTCTGCATGAACCCTGCTTCCTTCAACGCGGAATGAAGCTGTTCCTTGTTCATAAACCGGTTGACGGAATCTCTCAGATACCGATACGCGCCCTTATCTCCCGTTCCAATCGATCCAATGACAGGGAGTAAATAATTGAAGAACACATTATAAATGCTGAGAAAAAATCGCGCCTCCGGCTTCGACAGCTCCAGGCAAACCAGCCTGCCTCCGGGCTTTAATACCCTGCGGATTTCTCTGAGTGCCCGCTTGTAATCCGCGATATTTCTCAAGCCAAACCCGATGGTGACAACATCAAAGCTGGACTCCGCAAACGGGATGCTGAGAATATTCCCCTCCAGCAGCCGAATATCATGCGTTCGTCTTGCGTTGATCAATCGTTTCTCCGCTATTTCCAGCATCTCATGGTTCAAATCAAGTCCAACCACCGTCACGGTGTGATCGGATCTCTTGCAAATTTCAGCGATCATCTTTCCGGTTCCGCAGCACAAATCCAACACGCTATGATTGGCTTTGATTTCGCAGCGCTGAACCGCCTTTTTTCTCCATAAGGAATCAATGTTCAGGGTAAGCACCGTATTTAATAAATCATACCTGTTTGCAATGGATGAAAAGATGGCATGAATATCCTCGTCCATAGGCTCTCCTCTACTGAAGCGGCAGTAATACAAAAACAGTAACGTCCCAGAGGCAATGGGATATAATCACGGGAGTTAGATTTTTTTCCTTCTGATAAATCCATCCCCAGAAGATTCCGCACACAAACGCCGCAATGACCAGCATGACATTCCCCGTGACGATGTGGACGGCGGTGTACAACATAACCCCAAGGATGAATCCGGTTTGATTGCCGAAGTGTGTGGATAAGTTTTTTTGGACAAACCCCCGCCAGAAGAGTTCTTCTCCCGGGCCAATCAGGAACAACAGCAAAGCGGAAATCAAATAGGGATTTGTCCCTGTCTTGTTCCCATACACCAGGGCAATCTGCGCATCCTTAAACGAAAACAGCAGGCCAGATAGGATATTACCGACATAAAACACGCCATAAAGCACCATGGCGGACGTGATCCCGATGATAAGGTACCGCAGATGAAATTCTTTTACCCGGATGACATCGTGGTCCTTGAAATAAGCGACTAGCAATAAAATGAAAATAGACAGACTCATTTCAAGCCAAAAATTGATTGGCTGAATAACAAACATCAAAAACCAAAGCACCGCCGCGATTGCAACGGTCAGCAGGATATCGTTCAGGCCGATTCTTCGATTCAATGCGATTTCCCCTTACATGATCATAAATGAGGCAACCAAGCTTCCCCCGAACAGCAGCTGCAGCAGCGCGGTCTGCTTATCCAGTGTCATAAGCTTGCGTGAAAAGAGACTTTTCATATCCAGAACCGCAACAGGCAGCGTCAGGAATACCGCGGCACTCCAAATGCTGAGCGTACCAAACACCATCATTAGCAGAACCGCAAGATACGAAATGGATAAAAAACAAACATAAACGACACTAGCCTTGTGAATCCCGATTTCCATGGCAAAGGTTTGAATGCCCGCCTTTCGGTCACTGGTGATATCCCTGATATCATTTGCATGGAGGATTGCGGTTGTCAGCAGCCCAATGGGAACAGAAAGCAGCAGCGCCAACAGACTAAAGCGCTGTGTCTGAATATAATAGGCGCCCAAAACAGGCAGAGGGCCAAACATCAGAAACACAAAAGGAGCTCCCAAGCCTCTGTATTTCAGTGAAAACGGCTTGCGTGTATAAAAATAAGCGCTTACCACGCCAACCACTCCCAGCAGCAATACGACGAGACCGCTGATATAGACCAGAAGGAGTCCCAGAACACTGCCCAAGGCTAAGAACAGCATACCGCCCCTCAACGCCTGCCTGGGTGTGAAGGACCCGTTTACAATCATTCCGCTGGAACCAAAGGATTCCTTTGTGTCCACCTGATTGAGGTAATCGTCACAGTCGCTGATTAAGTTTGCGCTGATTTGCAGCGCCGTCATTGCAACAAGGCAGAGAGCCAGCGTTGATAACTGGAACACCCCTTCCCGCATTGCAATAACGCCGCCCAGTAACACCGGAATGATAGAAGCGGTGAGCGAAAACGGCCTGACCACATTAAACCACAGCTTAAATTGTTTCATCACCATCACGCTCACCTGTTCTTATCATTACATTCTCATGGACATCGGCATGGAAAACAGCAGGAGATTGAGTACCGCGAACACCAGGATCAGGATGCCGTATACCACCGTTACCAATTTCGGCTTGGCTGCTCCTTTTGAAATCCGATAGGCGGCATAGATGGAGCCTAATGTGCCGAAGGCAATCAGTATGTATTGCAGCGCCTGAATGGTAGGATCGTCCAGCAATGCCGTTGAGGTGTGGGAAACCTCATGTCCGAATACGCTCATAAGGGTATACCATATCGTTTTCCCCTCGGCCAGAATATGAAATAAATTATGTGCAATATGTCCGGCCATATCCAGAGGGATCAGCGCATAGCCGTACTTGGAGAAATTCTCCCTGACGGAGATGCGGTTGAAGCGTTTTGCCGTCCAACCCGTGACAAGCAGAAGCACAATGGGAATGAGCATCGCAATGAAAAACGTCACCGTGAAAATAATGTAGTAATTGGTGGTGCCGGTTTCCGTCTCCAGCCAGGCTAAGATTTCATTCCAGATATCCAGCATGGTAATGTTCTGTACAAATACGATGCCCATAATGACAACGGCCAGAAACGCTACCTCAAGCCTTGGTTTCTTGATCGACCACAATTCGCTTGTGGGTACCGCCGGTTGAATGGTAATGGAATTGTTCGGGCAGGATTTGATGCAGTTTCCGCACAGATTGCACTCCGCACTGTCGTCCATGGTTCTGGGGAACTCAAACATCGGGCACCCCGCCGCCTGATCGCTGCCCTTATAGCAGGCCGCGGCGGTACAGTTTTGACAAATCTCAGGCGTAGCGCGCAGCTTCAGCATGCCCGCCCGGGAATAGTTTCCGCAGACGCCGCCCAAAAAGCACAGATAGCGGCACCAGGTTCTCCGCTCAAACACCGCGCCTGACAAGACAACCGCGGTTAGCAGCAGCATCAGCAAGATACCGGAGCCACGGGGCGACTCCACAATCCCCCAGACATGGTCGCTCCACGTGATCAGCAGAAACGTAAAATCAATGACCCAGATGCCATATTTCTTCAGAAACTTCGGGACAGGCCTGTTGTTCCCCACAAATTTCTGCACGATATCGTTCAGAAAACCGAAGGGACAGACGGTACACCACAATCTTCCGAATAAAAACAGCAGGATGGGCAGAAGCGGCCACCACAGCACCCACGTGCCGGCTGTTCCGAAATTATCGTGCGCCTCTGAGGGTCCAAACAGCAATTCAAAAACGATGAATGTAAATACAATCGCAACAGGCACCTGAAAAATCCCGGGATACCACCTGCTTTTCATGAATTTTGCAATCGGTCTGTAATCCAAGAAGTTAAACCCTCTCTGCTGTCCCTGCTGAGGATTCGCCCTCTTTTCGCCTTCCACCTTCACAAAAATGACCTCCTTATTGCTTCGCGTTCTTCCGTTTCAGCAGAAAGGCGATGACAATAATCAAAGCGATGGCGCCCAAGAATCCTCCGATGACGATCATATTCGGGCCCGCGCTCTCCACTTCAAATGTAAGCTGCTGTGCATATGTGGTGTCGCCTGACACAATTTCGGCATCCGCAATCCAATCACCCTCGTCGCTGAGTTCAACCGTGCCGGTATATTCCCCTCCACCGGCCTCCGTCAGCGTCACTTCCAAGGGATCGGACATATCCATCGAGTCCATACTGCTTCTGTCCATATCAAAGGTTACCAAAACAGCCGCACCGGTCACAGGCTGACCATCGCTGTCCTTTACCGTCAAGGTAAATTCATTGGAGCCTGTTTTGACCGTGTCATTTTCAAAGGCAATGGACACCTCATAATCCGCAGTCTGGCTTTCTTCCTGCGTTTCCTGCGCCCCATCCATATCCATACCGGATTGAGCGGTACTGTCCTCCGTTGTGGCGGAGGACTCCGCCGTGGAAGACGACATATCCATGTCGGCCGCAAACGCGGCTGTGGCCAGCAGGAACATCAGGGTGACAAATACGGCGCTTTTTTTCATCAGGTTGTTAGTCATTGTGATAAACTCCTTCATTATTATGGTTGCTTGCAGCATCAGCGGATACCTTTTGTTTCGTCATGTTTAAAATAAAACGTATCATCTCCCCAAGGCTTTGTTGATAGGCCGAAGGCTCAAATGAAGCAAGCGCGCCCTCCGCCTGCGCCGCATAGTACTCCGCATCGCGTAGCCCGATGTGAAGCCGCGGGTCGACATCTCCGTCCAAAATATCATCGATTAATTGATACGCCATCCCAAAATAGAATCCAAAGCTTCCAAGGCGATCGGCCTCCTCCTCATTGGCTCCTGCAAGTCTTCCTCCGTTCCGGCAGCAAAGTGCCATGAAATCCGCGGTTTTCCCTTGAATGATGCTTAGATAATCCTCCTTGGTGTGCTGTGTTTCTCTCGCCTGTAACAGCTCAGCCTGGCACATGCGTTGCGTCAGTTGAATCACATCACCTGCAAAGTCTCTGGGAAGCGAGGATAATTCGGAAAATGCCCTTGCATAGAGCAGGTCACCAGCCAAAACCGCAATTTTCTTTCCGAATCGGTGGTTTACCGTCTCCCGCTGCCTCCGATACAGATCGTCGTCTATGATATCATCATGAATCAGGCTGGCACTGTGAAGCAGTTCAAAAGATACCGCAAGCCTGATGAGCTTGTCTTCCTGCGGCTCCATCAGCCTGTCATTGACCATCCCGGCGGAAAACAGCGTTAAAGCGGGTCTGAGACGTTTCCCGGGAATTTTTAAAAAATAGCTGATGACCTCATTGGCCGGACCGCTGCCCGCTTGGGTGTACAGCGACAGGGCAAGCCCTTCCTCCACCCGATTCAACCTGTTCTGAACAGGGCTGTAAATTGTCAGTAGCTCCATATGAAATACCTTCTGTCTGCCGCATGGAACGCGGCATGTTTGATTACGCCAGTCTGTACTGGATGCCAAATCCTCCCCTGGGGAGAGTCCATTCGATATTGCTGTGAGGGCAGGTAATTCTGCATGCGCCGCACTCCAAACAGCCCTCATAGGAAATACTGGTTTCCCCGTCCCGGATTTCATACACCTTCGCCGGACAGATGGTAAGGCAGATTTTCCGCTGGCACGCCGCGCAGACGGACTGCTCCTTGATGCTCAAATGTGACTGAGTGTCCACGGTGTAATGATTCAAGTATAGTTTTTCCTCAATGTCGGCCTTTGTTTGCGTACTCATTATTTCACCGCCCACAGTAATTTAATTCCGTCCCGGGCGGCGCCGAGCACTGATTTGTTCCGCAGGAACCGCTTTATGATTTTTTTCTGCTTCTCAGACTTTGAGACCCCGTCAACCGTAAACATCTCTTTCATCGCGTCATTGACCGCCGGAAGATAGTGATGAAAGTAATCCGGATTGTCTTCCAATGTTTTGGACGCGGTTTTATATTTTTTCAGGTCTTTCATGATAAAGCTTTCCCTGACCAAACGCTCATAGTGGGAAAGCGTCTGCCGGTCAAACCGGTTTGCTTCCTTTGCCCTGATAACCGTTTCCGCCGCAAACCGCCCTGATGTCATGGCAAGATTGGAACCCTCCCGATGAATCCCGTTGACCAGCTGGGCCGCGTCTCCTACCACAAGCACGCCGTCCCTTACGAGAGGCGGCACACTGCGATAACCGCCCTCAGGGATCAGATGAGCATAGTATTCGCAGGGCTCGGCCCCTTCAATCAGGGGTTTGATCATCGGGTGCTGCTTGAAACGCTCCAGCAGCTCATAGGGCGTCGTTGTACGCTCCGACATCTGGGACAGCAGCGCGCCGCAGCCGATGGAGATGTGATTTTGATTGGTGTACACGTAGGCCGTACCGACCATGCCGTCCGTTCCATCCCCAAATAGTTCAATGGTCGCGCCCATTCCCCGATTCAAATGAAACCGTTCTTCAATCTTGTCCGCGGACAGCTTTAAAACCTCCATAACCGCAAGGGCGACCTCGTCCTTCCTCCACTCCGTGTGGAGTCCAAGCTCTTTGGCCAGCAGGGAATTCACCCCGTCCGCCAAGATCACCGCATCCGCATATAAATCGCCCTCAGGCCGGTCCGTCTCAACGCCAATCACCCTGCCGTCTTTTACAATGCAGTGCTTCACCGCCGTTTCATTGATCAGCAGGGCACCTGCCTGTACGCATTTTTCGGCAAACCACTGGTCAAATTTCCCCCGGAATACCGTATAGTTATTGTGAGGCATATCCGCCCATTCCATTCCCCGATAACCGGTTTTCACCACAGAATTATGATCTAACAGCCAAAAATTCTGCTCGATAATTGGGCGTTCCAGAGGCGCTTCCTTCCAAAACTCCGGAATAATTTCTTCCATCATTTTTCGATAAAGAACGCCGCCCATCACATTTTTTGCCCCCGGCTTCCGTCCGCGCTCAATGATTGCCACGTTCAGGCCATTCGTGGCCATGACATATGCCGCGGCCAAGCCGGAAACTCCCGCGCCCACCACAATGGCATCAAATTTTTCAGACATCTTACACACCTCCTTGCGTATGCTCAGGCGATTGACGGCTTGAGTGCGGCTGTCCATTCATGGATCAGCGCGGGCAGCACCAGTGCAGCGTCTCCCACAATCCCATACGTTGCCAGCTTCATCATCGGGCAGGTTTCATCCGTGTTAATGGCAATAATGGTTTGAGCTCTGTTCATTCCCACCGTGTGCTGAATGGCTCCGGAAATTCCCACCGCAATATACAGCTTTGGGCGTACGGTCTGTCCGGTTTGCCCCACCTGATGCTGATCATCCACAAGACCCTTTTCCACGGCTCCGCGGCTTCCGCCCACCACACCGCCCAGCACCTCCGCCAGGGTTTGAGCCAAAACCAGCGTGTGTTCATTCTGCACACCTCTGCCCACGCTGACGATGATGTTCGCGTCCTCCATTTTGGTGTCGGCGGAATGTTCCCTGACAATCTCAAGCACCTTGGTTTTCAGAGACTGTTCCCGAAGCTCAACCTGCTCATAGATCACAGTTCCGGTTCTGCCGGAGATGCGCTCCGGCATCGGCATTACTTTGGGCCGGACCGTTGCCATTTGGGGGCGGTGCTTTTCACATACGATGGTAGCCATAATGTTTCCACCTAATGCAGGGCGGCTGGCAAGCAGCAGCTTCTGCCCAGCATCCAGCTCCAGCCCGGTGCAATCCGCCGTCAATCCGGTTTTTAACGCAGTGGCAACCGCTCCGGCCAAATCCCTTCCGGTTGTGGTCGCGCCCATCAGTAAAATTTCAGGCTCATATTTTTGAATCAGCTCACAGAACGCTCTGCTGTAAGTTTCCGCTCGATACCACTGAAAGATGGGGGCATTCACGTAATAAACCGTGTCGGTTCCGTGCTCAAACAGCGTGGGAATCAACTCGTCAACTTGATTGCCGATCAATACCGTGGCGACAGTGCCGCACAAATCTGCCGCCAGTGCTCTCGCCGCGCCGATCAGCTCCAGCGTTACGTTAGAGAGCGTGCCTTCCAGTTGCTCGGCGAACACCCAGACCTCATTCGCCGTCTGTTTCACTGCCTGCATGACAAAACATCTCCTATCAAAAGCGGGACAAGCTTCTTTGCCAGTTCATCGGCTTTTCCCTTCCAAATCTCCCCGCCGGCTCTTTGCTTTGGTGTAAATATTTTTTTGACGGCGGTTGGAGAGCCTTTTAATCCCATCGCATTGATATCCGCGTCCAGATCAGAAACGCTCCAGACAACAGGATGATACCGGACTGCCCTGATCATATCGGGGAGCGGCGCATACGTCAGCTCGTTAATCTCCTTTTCCACTGTGACGAGGCAGGGCAATTTTGATTCCACGATTTCGTGTCCGCCGTCAATGTGGCGCTGAACCTTAATTGTTTGCTGCTCCGGCTTGATCTCAATGATTCTTTCCACATACGTCAGCTGCGGAATGTTCAGTCTTGAGGCAATGCCCGGGCCAACCTGCGCGGTGTCGCCGTCGATGGCCTGTTTCCCGCAAAACACCAGGTCAACAGGAATCGAACTTGCTATCTTTTGTACCGCGGTGGAAAGAATATAGCTTGTCGCCAGCGTGTCGGAACCCGCAAACGCTTTGTCCGTCAGCAAATAGCCGCGGTCCGCGCCAAGTTCGACGGATTTTTGAATCACTTCCTTTGCCTGAGGCGGCCCCATCGTCAGAACGGATACCGTTCCACCCAACGCCCTCTTCCACCGTACCGCTTCTTCCACCGCATGAGCGTCATAGGGATTCAGAATGGAGGTTGCCCCGGATCGGTCCAGTGTGTTTGTTTTGGGATCAATTTTAATTTCATTGGTATTTGGAACCTGCTTAATACAGACTAATAGATGCAAGTGACATCCGCCTTTCTTTGGGATTTGAAGAAAGGGTATCGAATGAATATGAAGATTATATGAAGACTAGGTTTTAAACGCAGTGTTCATAGATTGTTTAAACAATCAGCAGGCACCTTTTCTTCTGTGATACAGCTCCCGGCTCCGTTCTGCTTTTTCTCTGCATTGCCCTGATCATACAGCAAAAAGAGGTAAACATCCTCTTGACATAACGAACAGAATAAAATGCCTTGCATCATGAAATCGCATGATGCAAGGCATTCTTCATTTAAATATGAATCGTATCCGGTATACTATTGTCCGCTCAGGTTCAAGATCATGACCTGAATCGCTCTGGCGTCGGCGCTGTCTACCACCTGATCACCGTTGACATCGGCCTCCAGACGCTGAAGAATACTAACCGTTTCATCCAGCCGCTTTTCGCTGTAGAAATTATAAACCAACTGCGCGTCGTTGATGTTTACCTGTCCGTTCTCGGTCACATCGCCGTCGTAGCTTACCGTAAGATCGGTTCCCTCTACGGCCGTGATCAGACTCTCAGCCACTTCGGCGGTCAGATCCTGATCCACCATGGTAACATAGCACTCATACATCTCGGAGTAATACATGGCCGCTCCGTTATAGTAGCAGGTCATACCCTCCTGCGGATTGAGCACCTGCACCAGCATGACCTTTTGTCCCTGTGGCTCTGCGTTATATGATCCGGTTTCGAGGAAAGCGATGACATAGCCGGACATATTGGCATACACCGTCGCCTCTTCTCCGGATACCGCCACTGAGGCATCGGTTGCCGCGGAGCTGCCGCTGCTTACAGTGAGATTGGAGAGCCCGAGGGTGCAGCTGCCTGATGAAGAGGTTGTGGTAAAGGTCAAAACCGCAACCACGGTGCCGTTTTCCTCTATGGCGATATCATCGCCATAGCCGGTCACGCGGATCACGCCGGAGCTGATTTCATTGTAATCAAAGTTGTTGCTGCCGTCCGCGCTTGTGAGCGTGAGGAGCGCGGGATCATAGCTGATGTCTGCCTGATAAGCGGACACCGTATCGCAATTTTCCGACTGGACCACGACGCTTACCTGGATGGTATCACCGGTCACCAGCGTGCGGGCGGACGGAACCAGCGACACAACGTACTGCTCCAAAGCCGCCGGAGTGACCTTGAGTACAACACCGGTATAAGTCACCCCCGCCTCCAGCGAAGCCACCTGGGTTCCGGCGGCGGTGTCGTAGAAGGACTGGTCATTGTCCATGTCACAGTCCTTGTAGACCGTGAGGATATATCCCTCCGGCGCCGTAATGGATGCGCCGTCTTCCACGGTCAGGCTGGCCAGACTGGAGGTCTCCGTCACAACCCAACTGGAATCCGCGTCCACGGTCATTCTGACGCCCCAGACAGAATCGTAGTCTTCATTTTGAATCAGCGCGTCCTGAATGTCCGTCGAATAAGACGACCACAGGCTGTTCCATGCCTCCATGGTGCCGGAAACGATTTTTCCCGTTAAGCTGGTACCGGAAAGGTTCAGGGACATTTTGCGCTGATAGTCCTCATGAAGAATATCGCCTGTCAGATTCATATCCTTCAGAGAAACGCTGATGCCCAACGCCTCGTCTCCGTCAATCGGATAGACCGCGCCGCCCGGATCGTAATCGGGAACCGACTGGAGGAGCACACCGTTGGAGGATGTCATCGTCACATCGTCCAGCGAAACATCCGCGTTTCCGCTTCTAAACAGAATCACCGATCCAAGATGATGCCCGATATAGGGAGCCGCGGCGCCGACCATATGATCATTCTCATAATCTCCGGCGGAGGTAAGATCCGTCACGGTGGACAGGGTACCGTCTTTGACCGAGAGCACCGCGGAATAGGTCATTGCCGCCGTATCGCCGTTCTGACTGGAATCCACCGTATGAACCATGACCGCATTGCGGGCGCCGGTGATGGAGCTTGCCTGGGTTGTCGTTTCATCGTCCGAATCCATGTTTGCTGTGACGGTCTCCGGTGCGTCCGAGCCGGACGCGGCATAGAGCTCCCCGCTGTTGGAGAGGATTGCTCCAAACTCGCCGGATTGCAGCGTGCTACCGAACAAATACACAAAGCAATCGGTATCGGCATAGGTGCCATATCCGCCGTTGGTGGATTCCGCATAGGTGTCATACGCATAGAGGAAGGTTTTGTCGGCTCCTCCGGTGTCGGTGGACAGAGCCCCCCAGTCATTGGATTTTACAGTGGAGTGATAGTAATAGGTCGTTCCGCCTGTGGTCAAATTGGCCCGCGTGCTGCCGTAAATCAGTTTAAACCCGGGAATGAAGGACGATGTTCCGCCCTCTGCCTCCAGATAGGAGTCCTTTACGATCATAGTGCCCTGACTGCCTGTATAGAGCGCCGGGCGTCCGGAGCCAACCGTGTCAATATAGCTGTTATCCAAATAGGCCGTTCCACCCTTGACTCCGTAGCCAAACCCGGCGGCCAGCTCGGTGCTGTAATTGGCTGTCGTCGTCTCAACGTCGCTGTCATCCAAAAGAATCGCGCTGTTGTAACCCTCCCCGTTGATGGTGTAGAAATCATCCGTTCCGCCAAGCCGGTATATGCTGGAGGAGCCGCTGACATAAACGCCGGAATATCCGCTGGTGGACGTCTCGATTTGAATCCCGCTGGCGGTTGCATCTGTCACCGAGCCGCTTGCCCCCACTGTCAGCAATGCCTGCATGTCGGTCAGCTCGCCTAACGTGTCCCGGATACCGTCTGTAATCTGAATTCTTGGACTGAAGGTTACGCCTGTGCCGATACCGCCCTGATCGGCCGCAATGACAATCACAACGTCATCATAGGTTTGACCGGCGGTCAGCGTGGTGACAACGGCAGCACTGCCGGTGTCATAATACAGAAGATCAGATGAGGTGTCGCAGCCGGTATAGATGGTCATGGTATAACCTGCCGGCGCGGTGACGCTGCCGCCGTCCTCCACGGTCAGGCTTCCCAGGCTGGAGGTTTCTGTCACCGTCCATGTGGAGTCCCCATCCACGGTCAGACTGACACCCGTTTGATTGACATCGCCGTCATAGGACGTGTCCTGAATCAGAGCGTCTTGAATAGTTGCCACTCTGCTGTCCGTCAGCGCCGCCGTGTCCAGCCCCGCTTCTTCCAGCATCGCTTTCATCTCATCGGCGCTCCACAGCGCGTTCCACGCGGCCATTGTTCCGGACTCGATTTTTCCGGTGAGCGTTGCGTTTTCCAGCGTAACACTCATTGGGCGCTGATAGTCCTGGTGCAAAATATCTCCGCTGTAATCATTATTTTCGAAGTCGGCGGTAATTCCCTGCTTTGCGTCGCCGCCGCTTGCGCGGTACATGGAGCTTCCGCCGTTGGGGTCGTAAGAAACCACGCTCTGGAGCAGCACCCCGTTGCTGGCATACATATCACAATTGTCAAAGGTAAACGCCGCGTTCATACTTCTGACCAGAACGTCGGAGCCCCACATGTTTTTCATAAAGAACCAGGTCTGTCCGTTGTTAAAAGTGCTGGAGTCATCCGAGTCGGTCCAGCGCCAATCAATGTCCAGGCTGATATCCTTGCCGGTCAATCCCGTGCTGCTCAGGCCATTGTCCGTATCCGTCGTCACAATGCTGTCCTTCGCATTGAGTACGGCGCTGGGCTCGCCGGATACCGCTCCGTTGGTATGAACGACAATTCCGTTGATGACGGCGGCAATCTTAGATTTTCCTCCGTCAACCTGATAAGAAGCAGGATCAACCGTGATGCCATACGTATCCATATTGGAAACCACAGAGCTGTCGTTCTGGGAATCCGCGACGCTTCCCACATCCGCGGTGGCGTTTCCACATAAAAACACGCCATAGTCCGTAGCCTGTATTTCCGTTCCATAGAAATACATGAAGTTTTCATTCAGCACATAAGCGCCGTATCCGCCCTTGTAGGCCTCCAGGTAGGAGTTGACAGAGTATGTTTTCGTGCCGGAGTTATTGCCCTCCTGAGACAGGCACCCCCAGTCCTGAGTGATGATGTTGTCATTATAAAACCAGGTCTCCCCGCCAAAGAGCAGCGCGGCCCGGGTGCTGGCTGTCAGCATGGTAAACACAGGGTGCCAAGATGAGCCGCCGTTGGTTTCCAGCCAGGAATTGTTGACCACGACAACGGAGTCGGCGTTCATATTATACAGCGCAGGCGACCGCATACCATCCGTTTTGATGTACACGTTGTCAAGCACCATTCCGCCGGTATCGAGAATCACGCCGACGCCGTCATCACCCTCCTTCGCGTCATCAACGCTCTCCTCGTTTTGCATCACAATAGTAGAATTAAAGGATTTGACGGAACCCTTCCCGTCCACATCTACATCATAATAGTCAGTGCTGTTTCCGACGCGCACAAGGTCATCGGAGCTGCTCCGATTGATGACGATTCCGTTGTCCGTGTTGGAATCCTCAGTCGCACCGCTGTAATCCTTTCCGGTAATGGCGACGCCGGAAATGGAATCCGCCGTGACTTCTCCTCCGTCGGCAACATCCAGTGTTCCGCCAAAGGAGGATGCTGTTGTGCTGTCATTGACGGTGGACACCGTATCTCCGTCAATGAGCACCGCCGCCGCGCCCTTGACATCATCCAGATCCGGATAACTGGAATCGCCGCCACCGCCGCCGGACTCTTCGGACACCGCCGGTTCGTTCTCGGCAACCACCAATCCGGTTGCTGTATTTGCCGAACTGTCCGCCGTCTCCGAAGTGGTGATCACATTGGACTTACCAACCGTACCGCTTTTCGTATCCCCTGACAGCAGGAAGGATCCGTTTGCCGCCGCGCCTTGTGTGCACAGCGAAAGGATCATCGCCAAAACCAAAAGAAATGACCTGATGCGTTTTAAAGTTTGTTTCACATTGCTTCCTCCTTACAACATCATTTGAGCAGGTTAACCGTTCCTTTCTTCACCGCTTCTTTTTGGTGTGCCGATTTACCCGTCACGGGGGCGCTTCCCGAGGTCATATCCCTCCGTTCCCATCCTTTATATTTTCCATTTTATTCCATATCATTATAATGGAACGACAGCCGGAAGTATCTATTTTTGCAATACAAATTTTTGGCATTCGTTGTGCTATCAAAACATACTGGGAGAAGCGTCGGCAAAACCGTCCATGATATGCAAAAACAGCCATTAATACTGTTTTCCAGGAAGCATCAAAAAACACCCGGCCACGCCGCAAAAGCGGTGGGGCCGGGTGCCAGACTGCCAAAACTCGGTCAAATAAAAAACACGTGACTGCCGCGCTTGCGCGGCAGTCACACTTAAAGTGTTATCTCCGGCTCACATGTCGCCGGAGATAACGGATTGCGATTTTTAACTATCGACACAACTGAATGGTAAGCCAGCACCCTTCTCAGTTCAATCAGCAGCGTGCGCCAGATACTCGTCAACAGCTCTCGCCGCAGAACAGCCCTCCTCAATAGCTCGGGCCGCCACGGATTGTCCGCGATGCATGTCACCGGCTGTGAAAACCTTTTCCTTATTGGTTTGATAGCCATCCTCCGATGTTTTCACGTTGGTTCGGTCATTTAGCTTCACACCGAAAGCGTCCGCTACATACCGCTGGCTTCCCAGAAAACCCGCTGCAATGAGCAGCATCTGGCAATCCAGAAGCTCCTCACTGCCGGGAACCTCTGCCATGCTCATGCGAAGATGGTCAAACGTCGTTTCCAGCCTCACGGTTTTCACCGCCTTCAGCTTGCCGCTCTCGTCCGTCATAAGTTCCTTCACTGTGGTCTGGAACCGGCGGGGATCCTGACCGTAGAGGAGAATCGCCTCCTCCTGACCATAATCGGTTTTGCATACGGTGGGAAATTCAGTCCAGGGAATATTTTTGATCTTCTCATCAGGCTCTCTGGGCATCATTTCAAGTTGAATCACCGATTGGCAGCCCTGTCGGATGGCAGTCGCCACACAGTCGTTACCGGTGTCGCCGCCGCCGATGACAATGACATCCTTTCCCTTTGCAGAGATGGGGCTTTCGCCCTTAAACTCAGTATTGAGAAGTGTTTTTGTGTTTTCTTTTAGAAAATCAACCGCGAAGTAAACGCCTTGTGCGTCCCGCCCGGGAACATTCAAATCTCTTGGATTGGACGCCCCGCAGCACAGCACCACCGCGTCAAACTCCTCCAACAGATCAACTGCCGCCTTGTCCTTGCCTACCTCCACTCCGGTTACGAAGGTAACGCCCTGGCCGGACAATTCTTCGGCCTTGCTCTGGAGAATGTCCTTGCCCAGCTTCATGTTGGGAATTCCGTAAACCATCAAGCCGCCAATACGGTCGGAGCGTTCAAACACGGTAACCGCATGTCCGGCACGGCTTAACCAGTTTGCCGCGGCAAGGCCTGAGGGTCCAGACCCCACGATTGCCACGCGCTTGCCTGTGGACTCGGACTTCGCAATTGCGTGGTTCCCATTGGTTCGGTGCCAGTCCGCTGAAAAACGCTCCAGTCTGCCGATGGCCACCGCCTGACCCTTGAGACCCCGGGTGCAATTGCGCTCGCACTGTTTCTCCTGCGGGCAAATGCGTCCACAGACCTCGGGCAGGGGATTCACCGCGGTAATCTCCTGATAAGCGCCCTCAAAATCTCCCTCGCGCACTTTGGCAATGAACTCCGGAATGTGGTTATGAACGGGACAGCTAACCGCACAGTAACGGGCCGGACATTTGAGGCAGCGGGCCGCCTCCTCCATCGCCTCCTCATGCGTATAGCCGAGGGCGATCTCGCTGTAATTCGTGATTCGCTCTTCCACTGTCTGCGCCGTCATCGGCGTTTTTGTTTTGGACAAATTTGGTGTATTCATGTTCAGTTGCCCTCCTTGCTGTCAATGTACGCTACGGCATTTGCCCCGGACGTGTAGGCAGACGCCACGGCCCAGGTCAGCTCGGAGATGACCGCCAGATGTCCTTTGAAATGCATGGCGGAGGTCGCGTCGCCCACGCCGTACAGGCCCGGGATTACGCTGCCGTCCTCACGGGTGACTTCGCAGCTCGGATTGACCCGCAGTCCGCCGAAGGCGCCCTCAGAAAACCTCTGGCCATAGATGGCGTAGTATGGACCCTCGTTTCCAATGGGCACGAGATGCTCCGGTGCTTTGCCAAACTCCTCATCTTTCCCATTCGCGCAGAATTCGTTGTAACGCTTGACGGTTTCCGCCAGCGCGGCGGGATCCGCCCCAATCTCCTCCGCCAGCTTCTCCAGAGAATCAGCACGCTTTACAGGGGCCTTAGGCAGCGCGATTTCTTCCTCAAGGTCCTCCTGATAGAGCTCAAAAATCCACTTCTGCTCGGCAAGCGCGGGATCATTCAGGTATTCTCCCGCGATGCGGTCTACGGCCTTCTGATCAAAGATACCCCAGGCGACTTCCTTCGGCTGCTTGGCAATCTCAAATCTCCCTGCCATAAGGCCTCCGGTTTCATCCTGCCAGCGTTTCCCATTCAGATTGACCGACAGGCAGGAGGGATGCTCCAGGATGCGATAGAGGCAGAAGCTGAAGGGATGGTGCGCGGGGCCGAAAATGGAAGCAAACATACGGTTTTCATCAGGCTCCACCCCCAGCTCCTGCAGCATGTCGATGGCGTCGCCGGTGTCACCGGGAACGGAAAACCGATGGATGGGTGTTTCACAGTCAAAGAAGCCAAAATATTTTTGCAGCTTCTCATCACTGCGACCCATTCCGCCGGTTGCGAGGATGACCGCCTTGGCGTTAATCTGAACCTCTCCGCCGGGATCGCTGGCCAGAACGCCGGTCACAGTGCCATTCTCATCGGTCAGCAGATGCTCCGCCCGATGCTCTGTCAGAATTTCCACCCACAGCTTCTGGTCGCGAATGGCCTCCAGCATTTTATATTTGACAAAGGTACCGCCCCAGCCGGGGCCGATCGCCTGGTCACGGCACAGGAGATTTTCAAACATACGGTTCGGAAAGGCGGTGATGCCGGAGGTATACATAGGCCCGCACGATTCGATTCCGCCCAGGGGGACAATCTGAAACGCCTTTTTGGTGCCCGGGAAGGTGCATAGCCAGTCGAAAAACCGGTCGCACCCCAAAATGGCGGTACGAATCATGTCCTGATCCATTCGCCTCTCAGAGCGCTCCCAGAATACACCGACCGCTTCCTCCTCCGCGTTGGCCAATCCCAGCTCTTTGTGCATGTTTGTGAAAACGGGAAAAAAGGCATGGGCATAATCCGTGTTGCCGCCCAGTTTTTTTGATTTTTCCAGAAGAATCACGCGCTTGCCCTGCTGAGCCGCGCGGACAGCCGCCACGATCCCGGAACCACCTCCGCAGACCACCACGTCGCACTCTTTTACAATGCGCTCATGCTGTTCCACCGTATTGGGCGCATCGGCGTCAATAGCCGAGCAGGTATGGCACACCTGCTCACATCTGCCGCATTCCACACATTGATCGGGATCAATTTCGTACTTAAGGCCTACATAACTGATGGCGCCCATGGGGCATTCCATGGCGCAGTTGTGACAGCCTACGCAGTTTTTAGTGATCTGATACACGAGAAAAACCTCATTTCTTCATCCTTTATGGACAGGAGTGATTGGACCATTTCCATTATAATAGGAATATTTCTTCAAGTATTTGTTGTGGGAGTCAAAATATATCACACGCTTTATTCTGCCAGCACATATGTGCAGCGGCGGGTAAACAGGATACCATCGCACATGATTTGCCTCAAACAGCAGGAGCCATGGTTTTCTAGTCCTGGACAAACCGGCTCCACCAGCCTTCAATGGCGCTTTCCACTTTTTCAGAATCTGTGGCGTAGAGCAGTCCGTGCTGGGCATCCACCTCAACCAGTTCCTTCTCGCCTCCATAGTCGTCATAGACGGCGCGCGTCATCGTCTCCGGAAGATAGGTATCCTCGGTTCCGGCCAGAAACAGCGCAGGGATCGCCGCACTGCCGACCGCGTCCGTCACCACCACATCCCCGAGGGAATATTCGTCACTGCCGCGCCATTGCAGCAGCGTTAAAAAGACAGACGGGAGGCTGTACCAGGTTTTCAACTCATACTTCGCCACGTGCTCCAGGGAATCATAGGGTGATTCCGTAATGATGAGTTTCACATTTTCAGGAAGGCGGCTTGCCGCCATCAGCGCGGTTGCGGCGCCCATAGTATCTCCGTAAATGACAATTTTCTGGTCATTCCCATAGCGGTCAATCACCCAATTGACCCATTGCAGCAGATCATCTGATTCAAAATAACCATAGCTGACACAGGTACCGCCGCTTTCTCCATGGTCACGGCTGTCGGGAAGCAGTAAATTGGCATGAAGCTCCTCTCCCAGGAAGGGGCCGTACAGAAAATCTCCCTCCGCGCTGCCGTCAAAGCCATGCAGCGCAATCACCGTTACTGGAAAGCCATCATCATACAGCAATCCGGAGAGATTTACCCCATCGTCGGCGGTGGCTGTGACGCGCTCCTCAAGGCGGGCGTCACGGTAAAGATCCCACTGCGTTTCCAAGGGAGACAGCAGCTCTGTTTTCTGGTCACTTTCGTTAAATGGCTCCACGGACTCCAACGCAGTTGACGTATTGGCATCATGCAGGACAAAGCTGCCGTAAAAGCTGTCCACAATATTTTTTATGCCGATCAGCAGCACAGCACATATAATCACCGCAGCACATAAAACCATAATAAAACCCTGTTTTTTTGCTGGTTCCTTGGCGCGGCCTTCCGGACGGCGAGATACATCCTTCTTGTTTTGATCCATTCCGGTTCACCTCTACCCTGTTACTGTCATTCCGATGGCCTTGCGAAGCACCGGATAAGAAGAAAGATCTGCACTCTCGCGGGCGGCGGCTTTCTCCGCCTGAATGGCCTGTGTGGCCTCCATCGCGGCGCCGGATTCCCCCCAGCCCAAAAAACACACCCAGTATGCAACGCCGTTTTCCCGGTCTACCAATGCTTCCGTATCACCAACACCGCGGGTGGAATCAAAGCACCAATCTGATATCTGTTCCGGTACAGAGCTTTTGGTCTGGTCTGTCAGCAAGCCTCCCGCCTGGGCGTTGGCGCCATCGGAATAAGTGCGCGCCAATCCCTCGGCGCTGTCAGGCTTGGCCTCCAGCAACGCGGACAGCCGGGAAAGACGCTCGGTTAAGGCGTCCAGCTGAGCTTCTCCCACTTCGCCCTGAAACCGATCCGGAACCGCGCTCATGGTGATCAGCCTGAGATTCACCGACTTGTAGTCCGCCATGCCGTGCTCCGACACATAGCTTGCGATCTCTTCACTGCCCACATCGGTGTGCTCCTTCAGATAGTCGGCATAGGCAGCCGCCTTCACTTCATAGGTCAATTCCTTTTGATAGCGCGACGCGGTCATGCCCGGCCCATAATAAGCCTTATAGTAGTTTTTCGCTGAAATTCCCTTGGCGGTATAATCTGCCTGAAGTTCCAACAGCTTCGTCTCCACAGGCGACAGCTCTTCCTCAGAAAAGGAATAGCCTGCGGCTTCCGCCAGGGTGTTATAATAAACCGCATACGAAATGCGCGCTTCCGCTTCCTGGCGGAAGTACTCCTCCCACGTGGTGTCCGCGTCATAGTTTTGATCTTTGTCTTCCACATTCTCATCATAGCCCAGTTCACTGAGCTGTTCGGAATTCTCATCGATAAACTCGTTATAGCAGGAATAATAGTAATAATCGTACCGCACCGCGGAAAAACGTTCCCCGCCGCAGGAAGCCGCGGTCAGCCAAATCTGCGGCAGCCCTGAGTTGAGAAAGACCACCACAAGGATGACCGGTATAAGGATAATATAAAACATTTGAGTCACACGGTTTTGTTTGCTCATCACATGAGATCCCTCTTTTATAGCAGCTTGCTTTTTTTATGGACAGGAAGAGCCGCCTGCAACGAGGCGGCTCTTTGTTATCTTGGGAGCGCGGCGCGGCGATTAATAGAACAGTACGCACAGGATGCAGCAGAACACGGAGAAAATACACGGGATTACAAGGGCGGTCACAAACATATCCTTATAGCCCTGCTTGTGGGTCAAGCCGAACAGCCCCAGGGTAATGGCAATGGACTGCGCGTGCGGCAGGGCATCCAGAGACTGGGTGGTACACAGCACAAGTCTGCGCAGCGCACCGCCGTTGACACCCATATCCAGATAGGACTGGCCGAACATGGGAAGCCAAATCATCATCGCGGAAACGCTGTCCGTGGTCAGCGCCGCTATAATTGCGACGGAAATCATAGCTGTGACATAGGGGTTGAGAGAGAGGTTTAAGACCCAG
>JAGFXR010000019.1 GCA_017861365.1 Oscillospiraceae bacterium
TCACCGTTTTGCGGCGTCTTTTATTCTCAACGTTGTCCGCGTTTCGTTTGTCTCAAGCGAACAGTTGATAGATTACCAGACTATTCCCCCTTTGTCAAGGCTTTTTTCTCATTTTTTCACCTATTATTTCCCGTTCTTTCCCCTCCACTACATCTAGCATCCTTCCTCCTGTTTTTATTCTAAATGTTGTGGTTATTATCTCATCCGCCGCAGCTTCGCGGCAAACAGCACAAAAATGGGAACCGCGATGCCCAGCGTCAGGTTACCTCCCAGAACAATACTCCAGAGAAACGAGTTCTCCTCAATCCTCTCCGGCAGGAAAATTGCCAGCGCCGCCCCCACAGCCACAGTGGGAATTGCCATCCACCGCTCTATCTGTCCGCACGCCGGAATGACTTCCACAGTGAGACTCCGGCAGGAGAGTGCCAGCATGCCGAGAAGTATCAGATCACTCAGCACCCAGATGGCTCCCACCAACGCCTCCATCCGCTGAAAAGCACCCTTGACTCCGATGTCCTCCACCAGTGTAATAAAGGGGATATTCAGTCTTGCTTCCAAAACGCTGCCAACCCGCCCCGTTACCACTAGCAGCAGCAGAGTAAACGCAATGCAGGAAACCACCAGCCATCCAAAGCCTCTCTGTCGGTTCTCCCTGCTGCGCTTGACCAATCCTCCTAAAAACCCGCCGTAGATTCCCATGCTTGCCACACCAAGAACCGGAAACGCCGCCGACAGTCCCTTTGAAAAATCCATCCTGTTCTGCGGCATGGCAAAATCCCACCTGACCTTAAACAGGCAAAACAGAACAATGGCTCCAAAGGTAATCGCCAGCGCGAGATAAAAAATTTCACCGGCCCGGCCAAAGGCGGAAACCTTACCGATTGCCATCCACAGCACCATCGCCAGGAGCAGCACACAGAAGGTCAAGGTACCGTTGGTCTGATAAGCATCGGACAGCCTGCTGGAGGCAACTCGTGTAAATAACCCCAGCAGGAACATGCCCCATACCAGATAACAGGCGAGTAACACCCGCGCGGGCCATTTCCCCGTTACCTCGGTCATGATCTGAGCCAACCCGGTTCCCAGCTTGGTATCCCGAAACAGCACCGTCACACACCAGCCCATCAGCAATAGGGCCAGCATAGCCAGCATCGGCGACCACCACCCAGAGGCACCTGCCCGCTTTGCCGTCATCTGGGGCAGCAGAAGGGTTGCCGGTGAGATCAGTCCGCCGCAGACTATCACCATGATCTGCCGCATCGACAGCTTGTCACGACTCATCTCAATCCCCCTCCCGGACAACGCTATACCCGGCCGCAACCAGCTTTTTGTCCTCAACGGCCAACACCGGGAGCATAATTTCCTTGGTTTCAAACAATTCCGCCGACGCCTCCAGCACCGTCAGGGCGGTGACGTCGGTATTTTGTTCGATCGATGTCAGCCGATCCGCGCTCCCCTGGGTTTGTTCAATCAACTCCTGTGCCGTTCCCGAGGCGGTCATCCAGACCGTGGCGGTCTGTCCCATGCGTTTTTCCCCCATGACCCGGGTCAGTACCGTCTCCACAGGCGTATCCGCCCCCAAAATGATCTGCGTCACATAAACCAGGGAAACATAGCCCTCTCCGGCACCCTCCAGAGCAACCATCGCATTTTCCGCCGTGTCTGCCGTCACCGAGAGTACAACGGGCTCTTTGTCGCTCTGAGCCGCGCTGGCGGCGGTCAGGGTGACACCATGATCGGTTTCATCCACCCCCAGGATGCGCATCAACACCGTATCCTCCGGCTCCCGAGCCTGCGGCAGGCCTCCGCACCCGCTCAAAAGCAGGCAGCCCGCCAGACAAACCGCCAGGCGCTTCATTTTTGATTCCTCCTGTTCAAGGTGTTCAGCGCCTTTTCTCTGAGCTTTGCCCCGGGAAGAGGCTGCCGGATAATGGTCCCCCCTTCCTCTTCCTCACCGTCGTTGGCGGTAAAGGGGGTGAGGTAAGCCACTCCGAAACTCTCCAGCATGGACAGGCGGTAGATCAGAACCGCGCTTGCCATAATCATGCCGAACAGTCCGCAGACACTGGCGGCAACGGCAATGAGCAGCCTCCAGATGCGCAGTGCCCCCGCAAAATCCTGAGAAGGCGCAGTATACCCCGCAATTCCCGCTACCGCCACAACAATCAGTACCGCGGGAGACACAATTTTAGCCTGAACCGCCGCGGTTCCCACCACCAGGCCGCCCAGAATCGAAACCGTCTGACCAAGGGAAGTTGGAAGCCGCAGGCCCGCTTCCTGCAGGATTTCAAACGACACCAGCATGATCAGCACCTCAAACACCGTGGCAAAGGGCACGTCCGCTTTGGCTTTGATGATGGAGAGTGCCAGCTTAGTGGGGATGATCTCCGGGTGAAAGGTAACGGCAGCGATATACAGGGCGGGAAGAAACAGCGTCACCAGCATGCAGAGATAGCGCAGCACCAGCAGAGAGGTGGCAACCACCCAGTTTTCCGATTTATCCTGAGCTGTTTTGAAAAACTGCTGAATGGTTCCGGGCAGCAGATATCCCTGCGGAATACCATCCACAAGCAGACCGACGCGCCCCTCTGTCAGTCCGGCACAAAACCGGTCTGGCCTCTGAGTGCTCAACACCAGCGGGAAGGCGGTGTTCACTTCGTCTACAATATACTCTTCCAGATTTCCCGGCAGCAGGGCCGCGTCAATGTCAATCTTTTTCAGACGGCGGGACACCTCTTCCACCAGTGTGGGATTGGCAATTCCCTTAATATACAGGATGTCCACCGGGGTGAGGGACTGCCGCCCCACAATCTGTTCATTCACCCGCAGCTCCGGCGCTCTCAGCCGCCTGCGCACCAGTGAGGTATTGGTGCGTACCCCTTCCACAAAGGAATCCTTGGCTCCCTTGATGGACGGCTCGTCCTCCGGCGTGGAAACAGACCGTTTTTCCTCTGTGCCCGTGGAGAAGGACAGCGCCTTTCCGTTGGGCAGCAGCAGCAGGCAGTCGCCGTTAATCAAAGCGGTCACCGCCTTGTCCATGGTATCCTGCTCCGTCACCGCCAGGTCATACAGCGCGCCGTTCATCATCAGGGCAAAGACCTCGTCCATGTCTTTCGCCCGGTTGAGCGCCTCATTCTGGCAAAGGGGGCGAAGCACATAGTCGCAGGCACGCTCCATTCTGGTCATACCCACAACGTAGCACAGGATCAACTCCTGATCGGGGTCATTATTGATCATCACCGTTCTCGTGGCAAAATCCACACAGTCCCAAAATACCGTTTTCAGATTTCCCACCGTAAGCGGCAGATCAATTCTCGGCTCCTTCCTCGGATGGGGCGACACCGTATCTTTTTTTCCTCCAAATAGTCCCATCTCGCATCACTCCCCGCTCTTATTCCTTAAGCAACATGCCGCTTTCCAAACAGCCGGTTGCGTTGCCTGCCCGCAGAACCCGTCCGTGGCGGTTTCTCAGGTGGTTTCTACTCCATTTGGATGAATCGGATCAGCTTTTAGTATGGTTGTTTCCAGAAGTGGATATACATTTTTATAACATTTATATAGACAATGCTCCGGACTTCATGTATAATTTTTTTCAATCAGAGTTAGCTTGCTAACTTGAGAGGACATCGTGAGGACATTCCCATTTACCACAGCTATTAAGGAGGTATCTTATGGCACGCATCGTGACAAAGCGCCGCTTAAATCCAACGGTCACTCTGCTTGAGATCGAATCGCCGATGATTGCCCACAAGGCAAAGCCCGGACAATTCGTGATTCTGCGGGTGGACGAACTGGGAGAGCGGATTCCCCTGACCATCGCCGACTTTGATTCCATCCGTGGCACCGTTACGATTATGTATCAAAGCGTCGGACTCACCACCAAAAAGCTCGACCTTCTGGAATCCGGCGATACCATCCTGGATCTGGTGGGTCCCCTTGGCAATCCCACAGAGGTAGACCATGTCAAACGCGCCGTCGTCATCGGCGGCGGGGTAGGCTGCGCCATCGCGTTCCCTCAGGCAAAATTTCTGTACCGCGCCGGGGTTCATGTGGATGTGATCATCGGCTTTCGCAACAAGGATCTGGTGTTTTTGGAGGGCAGCTTCCGCAAGAACTGCACCAATCTCTATATCACCACCGACGACGGCAGCTATGGTGAAAAGGGCTTCGTCACCACCAAGCTGAAGGAATTGCTGGACGCTGGCGAGCAGTATGATCTGGCCATCGCCATCGGACCGGTTCCCATGATGCGTTTCGTCGCAGAAACTACAAAACCCTACGGCCTGCATACGCTGGTCTCCCTGAACCCGGTTATGGTGGACGGAACCGGCATGTGCGGAGGCTGCCGTGTCAAGGTGGATGGCACCGTGAAGTTCGCCTGTGTGGACGGGCCAGATTTTGACGGTCACCTGGTGGATTATGATGAGCTGATGACCCGCAACGCCGTCTACCGGGATCAGGAGACCGCCGCCGCGGAGGTGCATCGCTGCCGGTTGCAGGCCCTCTCTGACGCGGCTATGATGGGAGGTGCCCGCAATGGCTGATATGACAAGTCCCCGCACCTCCATGCCGGAGCGTGATCCAAGGCTCCGCCGCCGCACCTTTGAAGAGGTTTCTCTGGGCTACACCGAAGAGATGGCGGTTGCGGAAGCCAACCGCTGCCTCCAATGCAAGCATGCGCCCTGCACCGCAGGCTGTCCTGTGAATGTCCGTATCCCCGAGTTCATCGCGAAAATCGCCGCACGGGATTTTGAAGGCGCTTATCAGGCCATCACCCAGACCCACGGTGCCCCCGCCATTACCGGCCGCGTCTGCCCTCAGGAAACCCAGTGCGAAGCAAAATGTGTCCGGGGTATCAAATCCGAGCCCGTGGCCATTGGCCGTCTGGAGCGGTTCGCCGCCGACTGGCACATGGCGCAAAAGCCCGCCTTCGCCCTGCCCAAGCTGCCCGCCAACTATACCCATGTGGCCGTGGTGGGCTCCGGCCCCGCCGGACTCACCTGCGCCCACGATCTGGCGCAGCTGGGCTACGCGGTTACTCTGTTCGAATCCTTCCATACCGTCGGCGGCGTACTGGTTTACGGCATTCCGGAATTCCGTCTGCCAAAAACCATCATCCGCCGCGCCGAGGCCGATCTGCGCTCTCTGGGCGTACAGATTAAAACAAACACCGTGGTGGGGCGCGTTGTCACGCTGGATGAGCTGATGGAGGAAGGCTACCGGGCCATTTTTCTGTCCACCGGCGCCGGTCTTCCCAAGTTTATGAATATCTCCGGGGAGGGATTGGCCGGGGTGTATTCCGCCAATGAATATCTTACCCGTGTCAACCTGATGCACGCGTGGAACCCCGATTACGAGACCCCTCTCATCAAGAGCCGCTCCGTGGCTGTGGTGGGGGGCGGCAACGTGGCCATGGACGCCGCCCGCTGTGCCATGCGCATGGGCGCGGACGAGGTA
The DNA here is from genome assembly GCA_017861365.1 of Oscillospiraceae bacterium. GTDB lineage: Bacteria > Bacillota > Clostridia > Oscillospirales > Oscillospiraceae > JAGFXR01. Next base: position 5,458 of record JAGFXR010000019.1, read on the forward strand.
CATCTGATCTACCGCCGTTCCGAGGCGGAAATGCCCGCTCGGGCGGAGGAGGTTCATCACGCCAAGGAGGAAGGCATCCAGTTCCATTTTCTCTCCAATCCCGTGGCCGTCACCAATAACGGCAGCGGTCACGCCAGCGGCCTGACCTGCGTGAAAATGGAGCTGGGCGAGGCCGACTCAAGCGGCCGTCGCACCGCCAGAACCTTGGAGGACTCCGAATTTACTCTGAAGGTGGACACCGTGATCATGGCGCTTGGCACTTCACCCAATCCGCTGATTCGAATGGCGGACCCGAACCTGAATGTGGACCGCAAGGGCTGTATCATTGTAGATGAACAAACCCTCCACACCAGCCGGGAGGGAGTTTATGCCGGTGGAGACGCCGTCACCGGGGCGGCCACCGTTATTCTCGCCATGGGTGCCGGAAAGCTTGCGGCGCAGTCCATCGCACGCGCTCTGGAGACGCAGTCGGACTGAGCCTCACCTTCAAAAACGGGCCTCATTTTGTTGCTTTCTCTTTCAAAAGTGGTTATAATGAGTTCAACATTGTGAAAAGAAGGTATACAAATGGAATTTGCTGCAAACCCGGACAAACAGGTGGAGATTCGCGTGGGAGCCCGCGCCTTTGCCCGCCACGCCATTCAGACGCATTTTGTCCAAATCGGTGAAGACTACATTGATCTGGTGGAGCGTTACGTTAAGCCTCTTTACGAGGACGGCGATATTCTCTCCATCAGCGAAAAAATCATCGCGCTGTGTCAGAAGCGGGTGGTATACAAGAAGGACATGAAGCTGTCCTTTATGGCAAAATTCCTCTCCCGCTTCGCCATGCACACCGACGCGGGCGTCGGCGTGGACAGCCCATGGAAGATGCAGTTCGCCATTGACCACTGCGGGATCTGGAAGGTGCTTTGGGCCGCCATCTGTGCCGGCTTTGGAAAGCTGTTCGGAAAGCATGGCATTTTCTACGATATCGTGGGTCAGGAAATCACTGGGCTGGACGGCTTTTACGACCATGTTTTCTCGGAATACGGCAATTATGGCATCCGTATCCCTGAAAACTCCTCCGGTGTCTGCGACGAAATCTATGAAAAGACCGGCATCCTGGCCATGATTGTAGATGCCAACGATATCTGCCGGGAGCTGCTCGGCAAGGCCGGCGCATTGAACGAAACCACGTCCGACCTGATGGGTATGATCGATGATAACCCCGCAGGGCAGGATACTCAGTGCACCCCCTTCGTTTTAATCCGGGAAACGAAAGCCGAAACTCAGACCGCGTCATAACAGCCAGCATACCAACATAAATAACACAGCAGGGCGCGCCGCATTCATTGGCGGCGCGCCCTGCTGTTATTCTGACGGATTACAACACGTTTCTCAGACAAGAAGGAAAAACACATTTTCGCTCAGGAGATTGGCCTGTGCCCGCAGGGCAGTCGGAATCTCACGCAAAATGCCGTCGGCGGCATATTCGGTCAGCGCCTTCGCCTTGTCGCCTCCACAGGCGGAACGCTCGATAACAAATAATTCCCCGCCCTCAGAACCAGTGATATGGCTTCCTCGTTCCACCCGGTTGCGGATTACGCTCAGGCAGGTGCGCCGGTCAGAAACCATATTAATTGCTTCCTCCACGGCAGCCACGGCGGAGAGAGCCGACTCCCGTGTATTCACTCCGGCGGAGCCGATCCCCAGATACTCGGCGCTGACGGCCAAGGAACCGGAGTCAGCGCCACCGTCCCCCGGCGGACTGAGCGGCGAAGCAGTGCTTCCGGAAACCCCATCCATTTCCTTCCTTATCCGGTCAAACTCATTGTGCAGTGTCTCTCGGTCGATTTCGTCGCCGACCGTTCCGGCGGACTGGACAGCGATTTCCCGCATTTGATGAAGAAGGTCGGTGACCTCATTCAGCGTTTCCTCCATATTATCAGAAAAACGCTTGGGCGTGCTGGCGGAGACACCAGTAGCCGCTTCGGTTTTTGCCGTGTACTGTGCATCCGCATTCATCTCCGGAACATTGGAATTGGTTCGCATGGTATTCCTCCCTCGCCTTACGTAAAAAAGATATCCGCTCCCTTTGATTAAATGGACATGACACAAGCGACGAACCGGCTCGTTGCGAAAGTCAAGCTAAGAGGATGTATTAAGTTTATTATACCATGTCAGAAGAACGCGTCAAGTCAAGTTCCCGGCAAACCTGTCGGTCATTTGGGCTACGCCTATGCACTCAATACGGTTTGGCCAGTTTGGTCAGATCCTCTCTCAGCATGGAATCACTCCTGGAAGTCTGGGGTAAATAACTGATTTTTACTTCTGCATTATTAAATACCGCCTACTGAATCGGAATTTGGATTTTATAAAAAAACTGCCGCTCCATTTTTTCAGTGTTTGGAAAATCATAAATCACTTCACACAAATAATCCCCCGCAACGGAGAAGTGATGCTTTTTCACTTCTTCAAGTAAAAGACGGGCAAAATCGTGTTCCATATCAAAACCGACGCAGCAAATCGACAGATAGATACCCGCCGGAACCACCTCTATTTCATCCTGCGGCCAGGGAAAATCGTTAGTAAGCACATAAAATTCGTTGCAGCGGAAGCTCTCATCCGTAAGGGCTTTCTTTCGAATCATCGTCCCTGTGTTGCAGAACAGGGACATGGGAAACCCAATATCCATCAGATGATTCTTAAACAGGCGAAGATTATACTCATAGTGGCTGTAATCATTCTCCAGAACGTCGTATTTGCCATGAAACACCAGTATTTTCCTCTCGCCCATGTATTCCATAAAGATCTGCCCCACGCTGGGCATGGAAACATAGCGGTCATAGTTATCCAAACTGCGCTGGATGGATTTCTGCGCCAGCAGCAGCGTTTCAATTTCAGACTCCACCTCTGCCTGCCTGCGCCGCAGCATCTGCCGCATGGAGTCCGTGCTCTGGTGCTCCAGTTCATTTTGAATCTGGCTTAACGACATGCCCATGTGCTTATAATACTGTATGGTATCCAGAACGGCGGACTGCCCGATGGTATAATATCGGTATCGGTTATTTTCATTAATTTGACTGGGCTTGAGCAGTCCCATCCGGTCATACAGGCGCAGCGTCTGCTCAGAAACCCGGTTAAGCTGCGCCATTTGTCCGATGGACAGCTGATCCAATTTCATATGACTCACAACCTTATAGCAGCAATAAGCTTTTCAGTCCGCTATCGGAGAATTCAACGATGGCAATTGCGGTTTGCAGTCTTAATATACGTCACACAATGGCAAAAAGTCAAGAATCAGCGTCTCTATTTTGCAGAAATCCTCTGATTTTCTTCCAAATTGATGTCTGTGGGCATTGCCGGACGTCCTCTGGTTCGGCATGATTACTTAGCCTGTTTATACAATCAAATTTTAAAATTTTTAGTGCATTTGCCAGTTGACTCTATACTAACTGTAAGGTAGATAGTTACATCAGATGAAATCGTAACGGTGCGGTTTTTTCAGAAAACAAGGGAGTTTATCTGAGTCATTCAGATAAACTTTTTTATTTTTGTGTTTCAATATCTGTAATGGAGGAATCAAGTATGGAAGTCAGACTCAATTACATCAACGGCGCATGGACTCCCGCGATATCCGGCAAAACACGTGAGCTTACCAATCCTGCGGACCGTTCAGTCATCGCCGTGATGGCGGAGGGCGGTAAGGCGGATGTGGATCTGGCTGTGGCTGCCGCAAAAAGCGCTTTTTACGAAACAGGAGCGTGGCGGCGGGCCACCGCACCGGCGCGCAGCGAGATGCTTTACCGCATCGCCTCCGAAATGGATGCATGCCGCGCGGAGCTTGCCAGGGCAGACACCCTGGACAACGGAAAGCCCCTGCGAGAATCGGAGGGAGACATCGATGATGCCATCAACTGCTTTCGATATTACGCCGGGATCATCAAGGCCCCTTATGGCGGCGTCTACGATGTGACCGACGGCTTCGGCCCCATGCACAGCTACACTATCCATGAGCCCGTGGGCGTCTGCGGACAGATTACCCCCTGGAACTATCCGCTTTTGATGGCGGTGTGGAAGCTGGCTCCCGCTCTGGCGGCGGGCAACTGCGTGGTGTTCAAGCCCAGCACCAACTGTCCCCTGTCCACCCACATGCTGTTTGAACTTTTCGACCGCTGTGGTCTGCCCGCAGGTACCGCCAATCTGGTCATGGGTCCCGGCGGCGAGGTGGGCGAGGCCATCGCCGCCCATGACGATGTGGATATGGTCACCTTCACCGGCAGCACCGAAGTGGGCCAGTCCATCGCCCGGGCCGCTGTCGGCAATCTGAAGAAGGTGGGCCTGGAGCTGGGCGGCAAGTCCCCCAACGTCATTTTTGCCGACGCCGAATTCGAGGGCGCAGTGGAATGGGCTATGATCGGAATTTTCTTTAATCAGGGTCAGGTCTGCTCCGCAGGTTCTCGAATCATCATTGAAGAGAGCATCAAGGATAAGTTCGTCGCCCGTTTGGCACAGCGCGCCAACGCCATGACCATTGGCCCCGGCCTGGATAACCCGGACATGGGCCCGCTGGTGTCGGAGGATCAAATGAATAAGGTGCTCAAGATGATCGAGCTAGGCAAAGCGGAGGGCGCTGCCTGCGTCTGCGGCGGAGAACGGTACACCGAGGGTGCATGCGCCAAGGGCTTCTTCGTCCGTCCCACTATTTTTGACAACTGCACCCGCGACATGACCATCGTCAGGGAAGAGATCTTTGGACCGGTGGTGACCATTCAAACCTTCCGGACCGAGGAAGAGGCTGTAGCTCTGGCCAACGACACAGAATACGGTCTGGCGGGAGCGGTGTTCACCTCCGACGGTGCACGGGCGCTGCGGGTGATGAAGGAAATCCGGGCGGGCATCACCTGGATTAACTGCTACAATCCCACCTTCAACGAGGCTCCCTGGGGCGGCTACAAGAAGAGCGGCTACGGCCGCGAGCTGGGCGTCCACGGTTTAGAGGAATATCAGGAAATCAAGCAGGTGAATATCGCCCTCCGCCCCGGCGCCATCGGCTGGTATGAAGAGCGCTGAATTGCCTAATATAACGAAAGAAGGATTATCATGCTGAAAAACGAACTGCCAAAGATTATCACTGGAACGGTACCCGGCCCCAACTCCTCCGCGCTGCTGGAGCGCCGCGCCCAATCCACCCTGAGCGCGGTACGTCCCCTCTATCCCGCCACCATCAAGCGGGCGGAAGGTGCGATGATTGAAGATCTGGACGGGAATTATTTTCTGGATTGGGTCGGCGGCGTGGGTGTTTTAAATATCGGACATTCCCACCCCGAGGTGGTTGTGGCGGTCAAGGAGCAGGCGGATTTGTATTTCCACGCCATGTTCAACATTTTGACCCACGAGGGGTACATCGCCCTGGCCGAGAAGCTCAATCAGATTGTTCCCGTCCGGGGTGGGGTTCGCAAAACCTATTTTGCCAATTCCGGTGCGGAGGCGGATGAAAACGCCGTTAAAATTGCAAGATCCTATACCAAACGTCCCAATATCATTGTCTTTTCCGGCGCGTTCCACGGGCGCACCCTGCTGACCATGGCGATGACCTCAAAAAAATCCTACTCCAAGGGCCTGGGTCCCTTCCCGGACGGCGTGTACCGCGCGGAATTTCCTTATCTTTACCGCGCGCCGGAGGGACTGAGCAATGCGGAGTCCATTGCTTACTACGTGGAGCGGTTTCAGAAGGTTTTTGAGGAATGTTCCGCGCCGGAGCAGGTTGCGGCCGTGGTGCTGGAGCCTCTCCAGGGCGAGGGCGGCTTCATTCCCGCGCCCATTGAGTGGGTCAAGGCGATCCGCCAGCTGTGTGACCATCACGGAATCCTCCTGATTGCCGACGAGGTTCAGAGCGGCTTCGGCAGAACGGGCCGCATGTTCGCCTGTGACCGTTGGGCGGAGGCAGGCTGCGCCCCCGATATTATCTCCACAGCCAAATCCATCGCCGGAGGCGTACCCATGAGCGCCTGCACAGCCCGGGCGGAGCTCTGCGACGCGGTTGTCCCCGGAACCATTGGAGGGACTTACGGTGGGAATGCTTTAGCCTGCGCCGCCGCTTTGAAGGTCATTGAGATTATGGAACGCGACCATCTGCCCCAGCGCGGCGCCGAAATCGGCGAGCAGTGCATGAACACCTTTCTCCGGTGGAAGGACAGCTACGAGGTGGTAGGCGACGTGCGCGGCCTGGGCTGCATGATCGGCATTGAGTTCGTGAAGGATAAAAAGTCCAAGACACCCAACACCGACCTGGTGACCGCCCTGATGAAAGAGTGTTATGAGCACGGCCTTCTGATTGAAAACGCCGGTACTTACAGCAACGTGATCCGTTTTCTGGCTCCGCTGGTCATGACCGACGCACAGTTGCAGGCCGGGCTGGATATTCTGGAACAGGCTATTCAGACCTGCACAAAATAAAACTCCTGCCATACAAAAGACGGCTTCTGATTTTCTGCGGCGGCTCTTTTATCATTGCGGCGGCCAGAAAAATCTGTTACTATTATGTCATTCCAGACAGAATGGCGGCGAGTTGAATTGACAGAGACAAAGACCGGCAGACGTTACAAGCAGAACCGTCGGAGTACGCAAAGAGATGCGTAAGCTTTTCCTCTTTGCCTCGGCGTTTTCGGCGGCTGTGTTCGCGGCGAATCAACTGTCCTCCGGGTGGCTGCCCTGGTTTGCTCTGGCCTTCGGGGGGCTGTTTGCCCTGTGCGCGGCACTTTGGAGAACCGCAAAGAAACCCATCGGCGTGTTTGGCGCTCCCAACCGGCTGAGAGCGGCGCTGCTGTTCTGCGGCGCGGTCTTCGGGTTTCTGTGGATGTGGGGGTATACCCTGCTGTTTTACGCCCCGGCGGAACAGCTCATCGGAAAAACGGAGACGGTCTCGGCCACCGTTTTAAACTACTCCGAAACCACGACGTACGGCTTCAAGGCTCTGGTACGGGTTTCCTGGGGCGACGCACGGATTCAAACTCTCTTCTACGGCGACAGCACCGAGCAGACACTGGAGCCGGGGGACGAGCTCACGCTGACGGCGGCATTTGTATCCGCCAAGCAGTCCCACGGCGAGTCAGTTACCTGGTACACGGCCAAGGGTATCTTTCTCATTGCCTATCAATCCGGGACTCTGTCGGTGCAAAAGCCGGAACATCTGCCTCTGTGGACGCTCCCCGCGGTGACCATGGAACGGCTGGAAGACAGCATCAGCCTGCTGTTTTCCGGGACGTGCGGCGCGCTGGTGCAGGCGGTGGTCACGGGCAATCTAGACGGACTCACCGATGCGGATACCACCGCCCTCTCCCGTACGGGACTGATCCACACCGTCTCGGTCTCGGGGATGCACGTATCCTTTCTGGTGGGGGTACTCACCCTGCTGCTGGGGCGACGCCGCAGGCGAACCGCGCTGCTCTGCATCCCTCTCATCCTGTTTTTCATGGCGGCGGCGGGAAATACCCCCTCCATCATGCGGGCCGCCTTTATGCAGATTTTACTGCTGATCGCCCCACTGCTCCGGCGGGAATATGACCCACCCACAGGACTTGCTTTTGTGCTGATGCTGGTGCTGCTGCAAAATCCCTTTGCCGCAAATCATGTGAGCCTGCAGCTCTCGTTTGCCTCGGTGGCAGGTATTCTGCTATTTTCCCAGCGCATTTATGACGCACTGGAAGAAAAACTGATCAGCAAGGCTCAAACACTCCCGCGACGCCTGGCAAACGGTGGTCTGCGGGTGCTGATCTCCTCGCTGTCCGCATCGCTGGGAGCAATGGTGTTCACTACGCCCATTGTCGCCTTTTATTTTCAGTCCGTGTCCCTTGTGGCGCCTCTGTCCAACCTACTGACCCTCTGGGCTCTTTCGCTGCTCTTTCTGGGCGGACTTCTGGCAGCGGTATTGGGGCTTCTCTGGCTGCCGCTGGGTATCGCGGCGGCCCTGCCCGTTTCCCTGGCAGGAGCGTATCTGGAAGTGATCATCCCGCTGCTGAGCCGGTTTTCCTTTGCCTCCGTCAGCATGGAGTCCTTCTACGACAGGGCTTGGCTTGTGTTTCTCTATGCCATTCTGCTTCTCTGGCTGATACTGGGACGGGCGCGGCCGCTGATCCCGCTGTGCATGGCGGCGGTCACCCTCTGTCTGTGTCTGGCGCTCACGCGGATTTCGATGACCAATCCATCCCTGACCGTGTCGGTGCTGGATGTGGGGCAGGGAGAAAGCATCGCCCTTCTTTCCGGCGGCAACACCGCGCTGGTGGACTGCGGAGGAAATGGACTCACCGACGCGGGAGATGTGGCGGCAAACTACATTCAAAATCTGGGCACCAGCACGCTGAACGTACTGATTCTGACCCATTTTCACACCGATCACGCCAACGGCGTGGAGGAACTGTTCCAGCGGCTAACGGTGGAGAACGTCATCCTGCCCCAGACGGAGGAGGACAGCGATCTGAAGGAGGATATTCTGGCGCTGTGCGGCGAGGAGGGAACCACCATAACCTATCTCTCCGAAAACATGACCCTCCCCTTCGGAGACTCCACCCTGACTCTGTACGCCCCTCTCGGCACTGGTGAAACCAATGAGGAGGGTCTCAGCATTCTGTGTACGTCGGGGGATTATGATGTCCTCATGACCGGTGATATGGGAAGCGATGTGGAGGCAAGGCTCATTAAGTACGACCATCTGCCCGATATTGAGCTATTAGTGGCGGGACATCACGGCTCCCGCTATTCCACCTCCGACGCACTGCTGGACGCGGTGAAACCGGAGGTTGCGGTCATCTCCGTCGGGTATAATTCTTATGGGCATCCCAGCGAGGAGACTCTGGCGCGTCTGGAGTCACGGGGGATTGCCATTTACCGCACCGATCTCATGGGAACGGTGACCATTCAAGCGGGGTGAGCAGACTGTGGCAGCAAAGGCAAAAGCCGACCGATCGGCACTGGATCAACTGAAACAGGATTTAAAATCAGGAACACCGGGAAAATTGTACCTCCTCCACGGAGAGGAAACCTATCTCAGGGAATATTATCTGGCAGAAATGAAAAAGCGGCTGCTGCCACCTGGTACGGAGACCTTTAACTTCCATACGCTGGAGGGGAAGGATGCCGATGTGCGCGCCTTGACGGAGGCAGTGGACTGCCTGCCCATGATGGCGGAGCGCACCCTTGTGCTGGTGACGGATTATGATCTTTTCAAAGCCCCCGCCGACCAACGGGACGGGCTGGCGGAGCTCTTCGGGCAGCTGCCGGACTACTGCTGCCTGATCTTTTATTATGACCTTCTGACCTACAAGCCTGATTCCCGAACGAAGCTTGCCGCCGCGATCAAGCAGCACGGACAAACAGTGGAGCTGTCCCGGCAGGAGCAGACGGATCTGGTTCCGTGGATCTGCCGCCGCTTTCGTGCATCCGGCAAGGACATTCAGACGGAGGACGCCAAATATCTGATCTTCCTCTGCGGTGATCTGATGACGGGACTCATCTCGGAAATCGAAAAGATCGCCTTTTACAGCCAGGGGAAGACAGTCACCCGGGGCGAGATCGACGCGGTGGCCATCCCTCAGCTGGACGCGGTGGTATTTCAGATGACCGATGCCATTGCCGCCGGGAATTACGACAAGGCGGCGGCGGTGCTGGGGGATCTGCTGCGGATGCAGGAATCCCCCATCATGATTCTGTCGGTGTTAGGCAAACAGATGCGCCAGCTCTATTCGGCGCGGCTTTCGCTGGAGCACAAAAAGGGAGCGAAGTATCTGGCTAGCCTTTGGAAAATGCACCCCTACCCGGCGGAAAAGCTGATGAGTGCCGCCCACCGGTTTGAGCTGCGCTGGTGTATCCGGGCTGTAACCCGCTGCGCCGAAACCGATCTGGCCATGAAATCCACGGGGCTGGATGGGGAATCATTGCTGATCGGCCTTCTGATGGAACTGGCGAGCCCATGCTGAAAATCCGGGAGGCCATCGTCGTGGAGGGCAAATACGACAAAAACACCCTGTCCCAGCTGGTGGACACCGTCATTGTACAGACCGACGGGTTCGGCATTTTCAATGATCGGGAACAGCTGGCGCTGCTGCGCCGCCTGGCGGAGCGGCGCGGACTGATTATCCTCACCGATTCGGACGGAGCGGGCTTTTTAATCCGCAATCACCTGAAGGGCAGCATCAGCCCCGACAGGGTCAAGCACGCTTATATCCCCGATATCATGGGCAAGGAACGGCGCAAACGCACGGCAGGCAAGGAGGGCAAGCTGGGTGTGGAGGGCATGAGTCCCGCCATTCTGGAGGAAGCCCTGCGCCGTGCGGGAGCAACCTTTGAGGAGGAGCTCCCGCCGGAAGCATCCCCCCATGCTCCCATCACTAAGGCGGATTTGTTTGCGCTGGGCCTGTCCGGCCGCCCGGACAGCGCCGCGAGACGGGCCGTGCTTCAGAAAAAGCTTAAGCTTCCCGCCCGCATGTCCCCCAACGCCCTGCTGCAGGCGCTCAACGCCCTGTATTCCATCGAGGATATCCGACACATGCTGGAGGAATAACCCTTCAAACAGCAACTGCCTGTGGGCGCTGAGTTCAGCGCCCACAGGCAGTTTGTGCGTTTCATGCTACTTCACCGCCAGCTGGCCGTTTTCCACGTCCACTGTGAGCGCGGTGCCGGGTTCCACCTCCTGGGCGACAATTTTTTTGCCGATCAGAGTCTCTACCGAGTGCTGGAGATAGCGGCGCAGGGGTCTGGCTCCGTAATGGGGGTCATAAGCGGCGTCGATGATGAAGGTTTTGGCCGCGTCTGTCAGATGGACCGTGAGCTGCTTATCTTCCAGGCGGCGGTTCAGGTTCGCCATCAGCAGGTCAATGATGTGAGTGATGTTGCCCTTGGTAAGCGGTTTATAGAACACAATCTCATCCAGACGGTTTAAAAATTCCGGACGGAAGGACTGTTTGAGCAGATGCTCCACCTGCTCCCGGGCAGTTTCCGTGATTTCACCGTCGGAGCCGATGCCCTCCAGCAGATAATTGCTGCCAAGGTTGGAGGTTAAGATAATGATGGTATTTTTAAAGTCCACGGTTCTGCCCTGACTATCGGTGATACGCCCATCGTCCAACACCTGCAGCAGGATATTGAACACATCGGGATGCGCCTTTTCCACCTCGTCGAACAGGATGACGGCGTAGGGGTGGCGGCGGACGGCCTCAGTAAGCTGGCCTCCCTCTTCATAACCCACATAGCCGGGGGGCGATCCGATGAGCCGGGAAACAGAGAATTTCTCCATGTATTCGCTCATGTCCATACGCACCAGATTGCGCTCGGAGTCAAACAGGGTTTCCGCCAGCGTTTTGGCAAGCTCGGTTTTACCTACGCCGGTGGGACCCAAAAACAGGAAGGAACCAATGGGTTTGTCGGGGTCGGCAATGCCCGCGCGGGCGCGGAGAATCGCCTCTGAGACCAGCTGCACCGCTTCATCCTGCCCCACCACCCGGCGGTGGAGAATTTCATCCAGATGCAGGAGCTTCTCCCGCTCGCCCTCCATGAGCCGCGCCACAGGAATCCCTGTCCAGCGCTCGATGATGCGGGCAACCTCCTCCTCCGTCACCTTATCCCGCAATAGCGAGGCGGCTTTCTTGGTGCTGGCTGCCGACTCCTCCGCCTCCAGGGCTTTTCTCAGGTCCGGAATTTTGCCGTATTTCAGTTCCGCCGCTCGGTTTAAATCGTAGTCCCGCTCCGCCTTCTCCATTTCGGCGTTGGCGGCCTCCAGCTGCTCCCGCAGCTTTTGTACTTTACCAATGGACTGTTTCTCGTTTTCCCACTGAGCCTTTTTGCTGTTAAAGTCCTCCCGCAGCTCCGCCATCTCCTTTTGAATCTCACGTAAATGAGTCTGGGAAATGGAGTCACTCTCCTTTTTCAGTGCGGCCTCCTCAATCTCCAGCTGGATGATTTTGCGGGAAACGATGTCCAGCTCGATGGGCATGGAGTCAATTTCCGTGCGGAGCATGGCACAGGCCTCGTCGATGAGGTCAATGGCCTTGTCGGGGAGAAACCGGTCGGAAATGTAGCGATTGCTTAGGGTGGCGGCGGCAATGATGGCCCCATCGGTAATTTTTACACCGTGGTAGACCTCGTAGCGCTCCTTTAACCCCCGGAGAATGGCAATGGCGTCCTCCACGGATGGCTCGTTGACCATAACAGGCTGGAAACGGCGCTCCAGCGCGGCATCCTTTTCGATATACCGCCGGTACTCGTTGAGCGTAGTGGCGCCGATGCAGTGCAGCTCTCCCCGGGCCAGCAGAGGCTTTAACAAATTGCCCGCGTCCATGGCGCCCTCAGTTTTGCCCGCGCCCACAATGGTGTGCAGCTCGTCAATGAACAGGATGACATGCCCCTCGGACTTTTTCACCTCGTTGAGGACAGCCTTTAGGCGCTCCTCAAACTCGCCCCGGTATTTGGCCCCGGCGATCAGCGCCCCCATGTCCAGGGCAAAGATGATCCGGTCCTTCAAGGAGGTGGGCACGTCGCCTTTGACAATGCGCTGGGCCAGCCCCTCGGCGATGGCAGTTTTACCCACGCCTGGTTCGCCGATAAGGACAGGGTTGTTTTTCGTTTTGCGGGACAGGATGCGAATGACATTGCGGATTTCGTCGTCTCGGCCGATCACCGGGTCAAGCTTGTTCTGCTTTGCCCGCTCCACAAGATCGGTGCCATATTTTTTCAAGGCGTCATAGGTTTCCTCGGGATTATCAGAGGTGACTCGCTGGCTGCCACGCACGGCGGAGAGCGCCTGCAGGACACGCTCACGGGTGATCTGATAGGTTTGAAACAGGGGCTTTAAGGCACTGTCCGCCGTATCCAGTAAAGCCAAAAATAAATGCTCCACCGAAACATACTCATCATGCATGGAACCCGCTGTTTTTTCGGCTGCGTTCAAAGTCTTGTCAAAGCTCTGTGAGATGTAGACCTTCCCGGCCTCCCGGCTGCCGGAGACCTTCGGCACCTTGTTCAGCTCCCCATTGACCGCCGCCTCGAAGCTGGGCAGGGTCAGCCCCATGCCAGTCAGCAGCTGAGGAATCAGCCCGTCCTCCTGCAGCAGAAGCGCGGTCAGCAGGTGGATCTGTTCAAGCTGCTGGTTGCCGTATTCGCCGGCGATGTCCTGAGCGCTCTGGAGTGCGGAGAGGGATTTTTGTGTAAAACGATTCATGTCCATGGTAAATTCACTCCTTCCAATGGACGTGGTGGGAACACGAGATATTCCGTGTCCGCTGTTTTTCTGTCTGTAGTATAAAAACACTTTATGAACAAATTATGTATAAACTATGTCTGTAATGTAAATATTAGCACTCACATCCCAGGAGTGCTAATGAAATAAAATTTAGGATTGCACATAAATTTAGAAGTATGCTACAATGCAGATAACTACAACAAAGGAGGATCGTTTTATGAACGAGACCATCAAGCTGCTGCTGGAGCGCCGCGCGGTTCGCGCTTATGAGAAGAAGCCCGTATCCCGTGAGGATCTGGAGCTGATTGTCAAATGCGGACAATATGCACCCAGCGCCATGGCCATTCAACCCTGGCATTTTACCGTCGTCACCGACCGCGCCATACTGGACAAGATTGTCGCGGCAAACAAAGAGATCATGAAAAACGCACCGGAGGAATTTGTCCGCGCCATGGCCGCCGACCCCGACTTCGATTCCTTCCGGGGCGCGCCCTGCGCGATTCTGATTTCCGGACAGGATGACAGGCCAATGACCATTGCCGATTGCGCCAACGCCACCGACAACATGGCCATTGCCGCCCAGTCACTGGGGCTAAACTCCTGTTACATCGCCTCCTATCAGGTTTGTCTGAATGCCCCCGGCGGCGAGACCTTAAAGCTGGAACTCGGCATTCCCGAGGACTATATCCCTAATTTTGCCCTCTGCCTGGGATATGGAACGGAACATCCGGAACCCAAGCCCCGCAAGGAAGGAACCGTCAATTACCTCGGCTGAGCTTCAACCCCTTTGACCATTTCAGCATGCAAGCATTCTTCAACGCCTGACTGCTATAGGTGGCTGTGAACTGCGCGTCTCATCGCGCTAATCCCGCGGCATAATCAACGCGCCGGAGCTCATCACGAGCTTCGGCGCGTTTTTTGATGGATGATTGTATCGTTATTAGGGCAAATAATCCTCTGGATTGACGGAAACGCCGTTCAAGGTCATTTCAAAGTGCAAATGAGGCGCTTTCGCACTTTCTGCAATGGCGGTTTCGCCCACTGATCCGATGACCTCTCCGGTGGTAACCGCATCGCCGATATTGACGGCGGGAGCGGCGGCAAGATTACAATAAACGCTCTCCAACCCGCCTCCGTGGTCGATTACCAGAGTGGTTCCCATCAAATCGTCGTCATAGCTGGCGGTTACCGTGCCATCCGCGACTGCCTTTACCTTGTCTCCCAGGCTGGCTTCAATGTCAATGCCGTTGTGGGTACGCCAGTCGCCCATGGTGACATCGTAGGCCAGCGCCTCAACGCTGTAATCCGTGATCAGCTCACCCTTCAGCGGCCAGCTGAACACTGTTGCGGCGGTACTGGGTACGGTCGTCGCTTCCTCGGCGGAAGCGTCGCTTGCCGAAGCGGTTGTTTTCTCCCCGGCCGAGGCGGAGCCGCTGGTTCCACTGGATTGAGTAGCTGCGTTCTTTGTGTTCGTCTGGCTGGTGGCCGCTTCCTCCGCATCCTCCGGATCAAGAACGGAAACCCCTGCCTGCGCCTCCGTCAGTTCGGTACCGGCGGAAGCCGTTACAGTCTCCGCTCCATTTGACAGGGCGGAATAGAGATAATAGCCCGAAATCCCGATGATTGTCACACACAGGATCAGGACTATGTAGAAGCCCCGCCCAGCGATAAAATCATTTAGTTTTTCGGAAAATATTCGTTTCTTGTTCATCAGAACACCTCCAAGCTTCATTCTCTCCCTTTATCAGGGATTTATACATCTATTATCCTATTGTGCTCAAAATCCAGCAGATTGAAGCCAGCAACGCGCCTCCCAGCACATACAACACTCCGGGGATTTTGCGGAAATACCGCCCCAGCCCGCTGTTTCGCCGGACATAGCCCGCCGCAACCCGGCGCGCCTCCTCTATGATTTGATCTGCCGTGACGCCGTCCTTCCCAAACGCTTCTTCCTTCACAATAAAAATAGCCTGCTCAAAAAGGCGAGGATCAGGACTCTTCACCACAATCACTCTACGCGAAATTCCCTTCACCACATCAGTCACACCCCTTTTCCCATCAAGTATGTCCCGTTTTATGGATGTATATACAAAAAAATCCTCAAACGCACAGCTATGCGTTTGAGGATAGATTGTTGGGATGAAACTCTACAAATTTTCGGAGTTTCTGCGTAAGAGAAAATGAGATAAAATATCCTTTTAAAAGACTTCCGTGCACAAAAAAACACCCCGGCCCGCCGTAAAAGCGGCGAAGCCGGGGTGCTGTTTCGAGGGACGCAAGGCCCCTCGGATTGTTTCCTTATGCTTCCAAGCAACAGCTCTTAGTCTGTCACAAAGGGCAGCAGCGCGATTTGACGCGCACGCTTGATCGCCTCAGTGAGCTGGCGCTGGTGCTGCGCGCAGGTTCCGGTGGTACGGCGGGGCAGGATCTTGGAACGCTCGGACATAAAGCGCTTGAGCTTCGCGGCGTCCTTATAATCAATGCTCTCAACCTTGTCAACGCAGAATGCGCATACTTTGCGGCGCTTACGGCCGCGGGGTCTCTCCATTGCCATGGGATAATGCCTCCTTTCCAAACATTGTTTCACATTTATCCATGTTCCGGCTGCATGCCGGAGTTAAGTCATATTGAACAGGTACCGCAAGGTTTCAGAAAGGCAAATCCCCGTCGTCGTCGGAAAGCTCCGCGAATTGATCTGCCCCGGGAGCCGCAGCATAACCGGATGAACCGGTGGAATAAGCTGCCGGCGCCTGTCCATAGGCTCCGCCCTCGCTGTCCTTCTTGCTGCCGCCGAAATAGACGTTATCGGCCACAACCTCCGCCGCAATACGCTTATTGCCGTCCCGGTCGGTGTACCGTCTCATCTGGAGACGTCCTTCTACCACGGCAAGGCTGCCCTTAGTGAAGTAACGGGACACAAATTCACCGGTACCGCGCCAGGCGACGCAGTTGATGAAATCGGTCTCTTTTTCCCCGCTCTCCTTGTTTTTGAAGTCGCGGTCCACCGCCAGAGCAAAACTGGCAACAGAAACGCCTGCGGGGGTTTGGCGCAGCTCCGGGTCGGCTGTCAACCGCCCCTGCAAAATAATTCTGTTCAGCATCAGGTTGCCTCCTTACTCGTCCTTGCAGACGATGATGGAACGCATCACGCTGTCGTTAATACGGAACATACGATCCATTTCCGCGGGTAACGAGGGGACGGCCGCAAAGGTCATCAGTACGTAGTAGCCGTCGTTCAGGTCATTGATGGGATAAGCCAGACGGCGTTTTCCCCACTCATTCACTTCTCCCAGCGTTCCGTTCTGCTCCACAAGCTCCTTGAACTTGGTGACCAGAGCCGCGGTAGCTTCCTCACCCAGATCGGGCTTGAGGATATAAATTACCTCATAGTTTGCGTTTAATTTTGCCATGTTTCTTGCACCTCCTTATGGACGTTTGGCTCCCGCTCACGGCGGGAGCAAGGATGTGCTCATCTAATTGGATAAGCTTTATAATTATATACATTTTTCAGAATTTGTCAACCATAAATTCTGATGTGTTGGCTTTTATGGATGAACATTCAGATGAACTTTGCCTTTTCCTGAATAAATTGTCTCAGCCAATCGCCGGTCTGAGGATGCTCCAGCGCGAAATCAATGGTGGCCTCCAGAAACCCTTTTAAATTTCCGGTATCGTAGCGCCGTCCCTCAAAATCCACCGCCACCATGGTCGATCTGCGGCAGAGCTTCTGCAAACCGTCCGTCAGCTGAATCTCGCCGCCGTAGCCTGGATTGAGGTTCTCCAGAATGTTAAAAATCTCAGGAGTCAGCACATAGCGGCCCAAAATGGCATAGTTGGAAAACATCTGCTCGGGCGTGGGCTTTTCGTTCATATCCAGCACAGAAAAAATCCGCTGCTCCAGGGGTGCGATTTTTACGGAGGAATATTTAGAGATCGCCTCTGTGGACACCTTCTGAACACCCACCACCGAGGCACTGTACTTCTCGGCAGCCTCCACAAGCTGCGCCGTCACAGGCTTGTCGGCCCGCATAATATCGTCGCCAAGCAGGACGGCAAAGGGTTCGTCCCCCACAAAGCGTTTGGCTCTCCAGATGGCGTGCCCCAGCCCTTTGGTTTCCTTCTGCCTGACATAGAAGATGTTGGCCAGATCTGCGGCCTTGCGCACCTCATAGAGTTCCCGGTCCTTCCCCGCCTGATTGAGCCGGGTTTCCAGTTCCGGATAATAGTCAAAGTAATCATCCATGGCTGATTTGGCACGGTTGGTGACAATCAGGATATCCTCAATGCCGGCGGCAACCGCTTCCTCAATAATGTACTGAATCACGGGCTTATCCACCATGGGCAGCATTTCCTTGGGCACCGTTTTGGTCGCGGGAAGCATTCGTGTTCCCAATCCGGCCGCCGGAATAACCGCTTTTTTTACCTTCATGAAGAAAACCTCCTTATGATTCCCCTGATGTTCCCAGCCCCTTTTTAGTGAGTCAGGCGCGCTGGGGAAATCATGGGTTTGAAATATGGGATTTTAGGAATCAGCACCAGCAGGAGCATTCCCAGACCGTAGCAGGCTCCGATCTCGCCTGCAGCCACCTCCGCGCCGTTGACGGCAAAAAGCGGCCAGAAACCAGGCCCGAAGCCCGCTGAATACCATGCCAGCATCGCCCCGATGATCACTCCATTGATCAGCACAGGGGGCAGCGGCGCGAGCCATCTGTTTGGCATTTTAGCCGTCAGAAATGCAGCCAGCGCCGTGGCCAGCGAGCCGAATACCATGTCGGTCAGCCCATAAGGGCTGAGCAGATTGGCAATCAGACATCCGATCAACAGCCCGGGCGCGGTCTCAGGAAAGAGAAATGGCAAAATCGTCAGCGCCTCGGCAAACCGGAACTGAACAGGGCCATAGGCCATACCGAAAATGCTGCTGAAATAACTCAGAACCGCATAGAGCGCCGCCACTGAAGCGGACAGGGTGATCCGTCTGATTTCATGTTTAGACATGATTATACCTCCATTTTTTGTTTTGAGTGCGTGCGCCGCGCACAGCGGCGGGAGTCCCTTCCCCATGAGCGTGGCGCCTGCTCATGGACGGCATACTTCCCGCCGGTTGGACCGGGTGTGGAAACCGGTCGAGCGTTATTGTATCACAGGCATTTCCTTTTGTACAGCCTTATCCCTTGGTGTCACCTTTTCCTCACTTTTTATGGACTTTCTACAAATTTTGTGATACCATATGCTTAAACTTTTATAAGGTTGAAGGTGATAGCTCTGAAAAAATTCTGCACCGCTGAGCGGGGTCTTCTTGGTATTTTAATTTGTGCCATGCTTGTTCCTTTTTTGATCATCTGCATTGTCTCGACTGTCTTCAACTTTATAAGCACAAAAAAAATCTTATCTCAAAATTTAGAAACCTCCTGCTCCCTGGCAGCCAATGCCATAGAGTCCTTTTTTAACTCTTACGCCGACTCTCTGGCGCTTCTTGGAGCGACGTCGCCCGTTCAGCGGCTGACCGACCCCACTGTCCAGCCTTCCGACACAGATCAGGCGTTTATCGGGAATATGCTTCAAAGTCAAATGTCCGTCAATCTCAGCACACAGGCGATTTTTTTGGTGAACAGCAGCGGAGATGTCCTTGCGACCACCGATGAAGCTTTATCCAGTGCTGTTCTCTCTCGTGTTGCCCTGCCGGATCAATCACAATTCACAAAGTACGCGATCCGTTTTATCAGTCAGGACTCCGGCCAAAACAGCATTCTTCTCTTCTGCCCCGTCTACAGTCAGGAAACACAACTTTTTTGCGGGTACCTTGTCGGCTTAATCTCACTGGATGACATCCAGAAATTGCTGGACGCCACCATCCTTCCTGATTTTAGCGCTATGATCCTGCTGGATGAAAGTGGGCAGACTGTGTTTGCCCTGTTTCAGGAAAAAATTGAGCGATTCTCCGACAACACCGCATTCGACGAGGCCCTCAAAGCGGTACTGAATGACGAGCCTTCCTCCGGCACCCCTCCGGCAAGCAATTCCGGCTTTTTATCCGGGTATCCTTCCGTTGTATTTTCCGTAGGCACCGGAATTGACAGAGAAGATTTTATTGCTTACCATACTCAGGTAGGCTCCGGAAACTGGAACTTTATCATCGCTTCTCATGTCAAATCTCTCTATAATACCCTCATCAGCATTTTCATATTAACAGCAGTGGTGCTGGTATTGGGAATCGTCACATGGGTGATTCTGAGCGTTTATACCTCCCGGCGCATTGCCACGCCAATGAAAGAAATGGTGGATCAGCTCTCCATCGAAGCACAGCGGAATTATATTTTGAACGCCTTGTCCGGCATTCTCATCGCGGAATACGATTGTGACGCGGATATTCTGAGAATTCCAGTTGAATATGCTGAGGCCAACCACCTGCCCTCCGTCGTTGACCACTGGTCGGAGCGTGTACGCGGAACTATGCCTGCCGACGGGGCTCCGCTGCCCCAGGTGCCTTTTGAGGCAATCAACAATGTGGGGGATACCGGATTTCTGGA
>JAGFXR010000001.1 GCA_017861365.1 Oscillospiraceae bacterium
CTTTCAGAATGCTGTCTTGCAACTTCATTCTACCAGAGACCTGCAAACCATGTCTTTTACTTCGCCTTTTTTAATTTGCGAAACTTATTGTACCTTATCGTTTCTGATTTTAACACAAAGTTCTACAATTCTAAAGTTTATTTTCCAATTTCAGTTTTTACGGGCAAATAAAAAGCTCCAATCAATATTGAAAGAAGCATTGTTGAAATATTTGGTTAAATATTGTATAATGTAACAAAAACAAAGTCTTGCACAAAATGCAATTATTCCTTGTTACGGAGTTGCCCTAAAAGGAGAAAACTAAATGGAAAATTTCTTTGGATCACTAATTTTTTTTATACCCGCCATCCTAAATGGAATGATCTTTTATTGTGTCCCCTTAATATTAGTTATTATAGATTCATCAGGAAATATGAAAAGGCTTATTTCAGTCAAAGTAATACCCCAAATAGCAAAATTTGAAGAGTTATTGATTTCAGTTTTAGCTATTTTAATTGCGGCATTTTTATATGATTATAGTAATTATGAGTTTAAGGGTATTACTATTATTAATAATTTTATCGGCAAGTATGAGGGAATTATTCTACTTATAGTAGTTTTGTTATCAGTAGTACTCATGAATATTCTTTCACATAAATTTGAACACGATTTTGAAAGCGATAAAAAATCAAGCTTAAGATTGCTTGGTTCAATATTTGCCTTATGCAATCTTATAGTTATTCGAATTATTACTAATAATAGTAGCTATGATTCTGTATTAATTTGCTATATATGCATTATTTTGGGACGGTTTATATCGTTTGATATAAACTTAAAAGCATTTTTAGAAACTTTAAAAGGAATCGGTAAAGATTTTGTTATGTTTCCAATAATGTCGATATATATTTTTGGAATAATGCTTATTTCCAATTATAATGGCGTAGATATTTTTGCAGAAAATTTGATTTTACAATTTATTAGAGCATACGCAGGTACTTTAATGGGTCTCCACGTAGCAAGAAAAATTAATAGAGAAATGGGTATTTTAAAATGAAATTTAACTGTAAAAGCTTCATTCTATTCGAATGGAGCTTTTAAATTTTATTAATTTGATACAATTACTTGCTTGTTAAGAGGCCATCTATAAAAGCGGAAACGATTTTACAAGTCTCTTCATTGAGTTTGTCTACTCGCTTTAATAGATCAATTTTCTGTGGCCTATTTGTAATAGTAAAATCAATCAAGTGCTCTGAATATCCAAATGCTCGTAAAATATCCTGAACACCATATATGGCGCAAAGTAACAATAGCGTATCAGCATTGGGTTGACTGTGTGCGTTTTCCCAACCGTAAAGAGTTTTCGTGCTTACTATCACGCCTTGTTGTTGAAGTTGGTCTATTACTTCCTTTGAAGTTAAACCAGAGCACATCCGTAACTCCTTCAGCGTATGAGCGATTTCTTCCCTTGTTTTCATATTCATCCCTCTATTCTTATGTATTTTATAAACAATTTTGTGGCAAGTCAATTATTTTTTCTTCAAAATAAAGAAAATAATATTGTAATTCACCTTGACATTCTTAATAATGAATATTAATATAATAATAATCTTCAAAATGAAGCAAATGGGGGATGAAAATGATTGACACCGCAACCAGTGCATTAGTTTGTTACATAAGAGAAAAAGGTATTAATATTAAAAATCTATCTATGCATACGGGTATCGCAAATAATATTTTATATCGTGTTATCAGTGGAGCAAGACCGCTGCGTGCAGGAGAGTATCTTGCAATTTGTGATTTTCTCGAAAAAGATCCAAATTACTTTAAAACAAACATGCATGAAATATCATAAATTATTTAGCACCGCAAACTTATAAGGTAATGACGTAAATCCATTGGTCTGGAGTTAATTGAAAACATTAACGACTACTACCAAGTTGCCGAAGAAATGCTGCCTTAGGCTCCATTCGGTAGTCGAATGGAGCCTATTTTGCAATATTTTAAAGATAAGAAAAGGAGTTTTGGAATGAAAAAGATCATTACGGAAATCTTAAGTTTGAAAAAATATTTTACTATGTTAATGTTGTTGGTTATTACAATCACACTATTCCAAACGGCTTTTGCAACAGGAGAAACCAAAACTGCCGAAGACTATTACAATGAGGCAGTTTCTACAATCTGCTGCAAAGCTTGATTATTATTCATTTCCATAGCGAATCACCCTCCATAATTCCTATTATAGCAGTAATATCGATCTTGCATAGAGGCGTTAAAGGACATTGGAGCTGAAAGTAAAATATTTTAAAATATTCTTGAGTAAAATTTGACTTTTGTTACCTTTTGCTGTTATTATGCAGACATAAAAATACAAAAGGGGACAATTCTATGGGAGAAGAAACCAAAGATCTTTTGAAAATTAGAAATTTAAATACATGCTCCTTGGAGCAGTTGATAATAAATGGTAAGCATACAGATGAAGCCGAGAAAATTGCGGAGGCAACCAAGCAAATAATTATCAGCAGAGGGAGCCAGGTGTCAGAAGCACACCATAAAACTCTGAAGGAAATGGCTTTTGTCTTGCTGGAAGACTTTCAGCAGGCTGACAAGGCTGCTGTAGTGCCTGCTGAATGCGGCATTGGAAAGACAACGTTAATCGAAGCCTTTTTGAAGTATAAGCTTGATACCGATGAAGATTTTGGAGCAATCGTAGTAAAGGAACAGATTTCGGATATTAGACAGCTTAAAAGCGCATTAAACGGAAAAGCTTGTGGCCTTTATAGCTTTTGCAGTGAAGAATGTCTTAATGGATTAAAGAATTACAGTAGGATTACATGTAAAACTTGTGAAAAAAAGTGCAAAATGAATCTGGCTAAAGATAATTTTAAAGATTATCCAGTTATCATTATGAGTGGTGAGAAACTGCGAATGCTTATGATGTATAAAGGGGGCATAAATGATTTTCTGAATTTTAATGATGCGAATGGAAAAAAAAATTCTCATTATCGACGAAAAGCCGCCTATTGCGATCAATAAGGTATTAACACGGAAGGATCTGTATACGGTATATTTAGAGCTAAATAAAATCGGGGAAGAATCAAAATTGTTTGGTGAGGCATCTACCCTGCGTCAATACATCGATCAGATTAATCTTGCTATCGCAAGCTTGGACTGTTTTAAAAGATTAAAGCCGATTGAAGATAGTTACCATCTACCAACAGCGTTAAGAGATTATTACTCTATTTTATATGAAGGGGATGATATTGAATCAATTGCGCTCATTGCAAGTATTATCAGAAATGGTGGTATTGTGAAGCATGAGGCGAATACTTCTACTTGGCAGGAAGGTAAAATATTCACTATAGAACGAAATGATTATGGGAAAGAAATTAAGACGGTAATTTTTGATGCGACAGCAATTTATGATTTGGAATATAGCGGTTCCAGCTATAGAATTTTGGACATACCCCCTATTAGAAGGTATGAAAATTTTTACATAAATAACTGTCCAGAAATGAATTTGAGCAGGGCTTGTATGAATAATCCCGCAAAAGAGCTCAATTTTGATGTGTTACTTTGTGATTTGAATATTAAAAATAAAAAAGCTTTTTTGTTGACCTATAAAAATCAAAAGAATGCAATTTCCAAAATCATTGAAGATCGATATGGAAATAGCTCAAATATTTGTATGGGTCATTATAACAATGTGAGAGGAAAAAATGACTTTGTAGAATCGGATCTGATGTTGGCTTATGGAATGAATTATTTAGGTGATGAATTTTATCTTGCAAAGGCCATGGCTTTAGAAATCAGCCTAAAAAATATGGAATTTACAAGAGAACATAAAGCTCGGATCAGTAAAGATGACGATTTAAACCGAATTATGTGCAGTGATATGTTCTGTGATCTCGTTCAGAGCATTTTGAGGACAAAGCTCCGTCGAAATACAAAAGATGTTGTACAGTTCTATTCCTTCATCCCGTATTGTGAAATTATTGCGATGCTAAAAGATTACTTTGTTGACTGCAATATTATGGATTGGTATCCAGATTCTTTTTATAAGCAGTATCATGATAATGGTAGTAGAACAAAAAAACCAACAAATGTTAAGTTTGCAAATTTATTGGAACGGAGATTTTCAAATTTAAATAGTCAAGGTGCAATGTCTATATCAAAAATGGAGGTGAAAGATGCCCTGGGATATACATGCCAGAATACATTTGCAAATCACTTAAATTCCGAATATGTGAAATGTAAGCTGCAACAGTTAGGAGTTACAGTGGGTCATCACAACTTAATTAAAATAAATAACGAGGAGATGACGGAGCAGTGAAGATTCAGATAAATCAAAATTGGACAGAAATATACCGAGAATATGATCAAAAGATTGAACAAGTGATACCCCTTGCGGTAAATAACTTAATTAAGAGAGGAAATCCAGCAAAAAATCTTATCTGGCATCAATATGATAGAGAAAACATGGTGGAGATCGAGTTTAAGGACATGCCCGTAGGTCTTGAGCGTTTTATAAGTGAAGAGATAGATCTGGTGGATGTGTTAGACTTCGCCTTTGAATATTATCTTCCTATCTGCCGCAATGAGTATATCAAGCGACTGTTTAAGCAGTCACTTGATCGGGATACGGTTGAAAAATATATAAAGCATATGGGGTTTAGCATAAAAAGAGGATTTAGAGATATGGAAAAAGGTAGATATTATTTTTATGCTGATTGTCCCTGTTGCGGAACAGAAAACTTCTTTTTTAGTTTTGATCAGACAAAGAAGGATGTCTATGTAGGCTGCTATAATCCACTTTGCGATTATGCAAATCAAAGAGGGGTTAATTTTATAGGTTTTTTACAGCAACACTTCAAAAAAACGTATATTCAAGCAGTTGAGTATCTCGAAGATATAGTGGATATAATTAACAAAAAAGAATCGGAACTGTATTTGGATCAGGTTGCAGGTAGTGATGAGTATATTATTACAGGTTCAAAAGAAGATGCTTTGACGGTAAGGAGCTTGTCCAAAAAGCTCAATATCATTTCTGTTTATGGGCACATGATTACTGAAACACAGCTAAATGAAGTATCCAGAATTGTACCTCATGCTGCTAAAATTATGCTTGCCTTCGATTCTGACATTAAAAAAGAGCAAATTGAAATGGAGGCGGATAAACTAATTAAGAGAGGTTTCATGAATATCTACATTTGCGATATGCCAACCGAATGCAAAAATTTTTCAGACATTAAGATTCCGTTACTTTTTTCAATGGTACTTTCTTTATCAAAACGGTATAACGAAGTTGAAAACGCTGATTACGTTGAGTAATCGGCGTTTTTGCTTTGAATTAGGTTTTTAAAATCGTAATCTTTGAACGATTTTTTTATCTTGCGGAAATATCACGATTCTAAAAACGTTTTTTAGCTTGATTCAGATTAATCTGAATTAGGCTGAACTAATCCATATTAAATTGAATTAATTAGGCAACTTTAAAGCCAGAAAGTTAGTTTGAGTTTGAAAAATTCAGGAAACTTGTTAAAACGACAATACGTTTTTAAAAACGCTCTTGTCTTATGATAACAGTGAAGAAAATGAAAGAGAAATCAATCAAAACTAAAGAGAAATGATGATAATAGATAATAATGGTCTTTATTTCTTCGTATTTCAATATAAAACATGATAAACGATTTTTTCAGGATGCGAATTGTGTTGGCGTACTATCCATTATATAACTGACGGTTGTATTTGCTATAGGCATACCAGTCATAAGAACCGATGCGCATGGGTAGAAATCCGTATCCAAGATAATAGCTTTCAATGTTTCGCTCAACAGTATATAAACTGAATTGAACACCGCTATGAAATTCTTCGTAAATGTAAGAGGTCAGATACTTTAACTGGCGTTTCAGCATTTGAAGTGATTGAGCTTGATCATCTTTATCCTGCAAAGAGATGTTCAATTGTCTGTAAAAGGGTACAACTTCTTGTATGGGGATTAAAATTAAACTTCCCATCCGAAAAGTACCTATCGATGCGTCATAGCCATTCTGCTCATAAAAATCATTCATCAGGATTGAACGTATTTCCTCAAGGCACAGGTTGAGATGCTGTAATGTTTTCGGAGATTCATTAGCAATAAGTTGTAGCATGATTTAACTCCTTTTCACTTAATTTAAAATGTTTATCAGGAAATGCGGAACTCCGAAAAATAGCTTCAGTAGTCATAAACTCATAAATTTTACTATTATATAAGAAAAATTGTGAGTTTTTGTTTAACTTTACTGTGAGCTTTATCTTAAGCTTAAGCAGCTAAACTTATGTTTAACATGCATTACTATTAGGAAAAAATAATTAAGTGTACACCAATGTGCAATCGATTGCGCAGTGAATTTATGGAACGTTCCCATTATGGTTAAGGGGGTGGATGTGTTTTTTCCCTCTAAATATAAAAATGCATTGTGCATGACAGTTTTAGTTTAATCCATTTCAGTAATGCCACCTAAATACCATGAAGGGGAGCACGATAAGTTGAATACCAACCCATTTCAAGACTTTATATAGAAAAGCCATACATCAAATCCCAATAACTACATAATGGGAATGATCAAGCTTACTTGTTTAAGCTTGGGTTAGGCAGATTAAGCGCATGATTGCTGGAGCATTCATAAAATGAGTCATGCACAATTATGTTAAACAAACTATTGATTGCTGCTATGCAATCGAGCATAGATGATTGATAGAGCTGTAGACTATGTTCGCTGATTGTTCTGTGTTTAATTAGGTGGTCGAAAAGAATAAGTATACTTTTTATAGCATTCACCAGAGCCTCGAATTCTTTTTTACCTACCCTTTCCTCACGTGGACAATTGATCGTTTCAATTACATGATACAGAAAAGATTCCATGTCGTGTGTATTCGCAAAATGCATCTTTTCAAATGACTGAATTAGTTCACAGGAAAGATGTTCAGCCTCAATTTTTTTAATATCCCTGATATTTGTTCTGCCCAGAAGAAAATCCAAGGATACATCGAAAACGTCTGAAATAATGATAAGATTTTCAATTTTAGGTTCTGCTTCATTTTTTTCGTATTTGTTCCACGCGGATATTGTAATGCCAAGCATACCTGCCATATCTTTCATGGATAATCCTTTTTCTGTTCGCAGTGCTCTTATGCGCTCACCAACCATGTATTAATCACATCCTTATAGAGGAAAAGTATAACACAATTAATTTTAAAATAAAAGTAGATAAATGCCGTCTAAAACTTGAATTCAGAATAAAAGTGTATTATAATAAAATTATACATAAAGTTTATTGAAGGAGGCGAAGTCCATGGAAAAGGATAACGAATCGGAGAGACGAGAAATAAATTACTCAAGATTTCGGATTGAAAGAGCGAGGCAGGGGATTAGTATAAAAAACTTGCTGAAATGACATCGCTTGATGAAAAAACAATTATTCGAATTGAGAAAGCAAAAGTTATACCCAGACCACAAACTGTAGGAAAAATAGCCTTGGCATTGGGTAAAGAATATGAGTTTTTTATCCAGTCATAATTAAATTAAAAATGAAGGAAATGAACAAACGTGATTACTAAAGGCGATGACATAAAAATTATTGATGAGGATACAGTCATAATAACAATAAAAGTTCATAAGAGGTGGGGAGAACTTCTTGAAATACTTGTGGACATGGATAAAGGACAATATATAGGGAATGAGCAAAAATCTGAAATAGAGGCCGAATTTGATGAAATTAATTCCTTAATAGATATAGATGACATGGAGATTACTTTAAAAGGGGATAAAACAGGTTTAATAAGTACAATATCCGTTCCGAATATTTCTCCAAGAAATATAAAACCTGAATTGTTAGAAAAACTATTAGAATCAGCTAATAATGAAAATTACTATCAAGAATTAAGGAAGGAGATTAGAAAACTAAATGATTATCAAGATCAGGCTTGAAATGAAAAACATAGTATTAGGATTCATGAAATCAAATTAATACGGTTAATAAATGTGCCCCTCAAAAATCTATTAAAAATTGAAAATACACATCGGATTATTGCAAAAGAGAACAAAAACCGCCGAAAAAACCGCATCGGATCAACGAATTTTGAAAGCAAAAATAAAGAAAAATAAAAAAGAAGAAGCGTTGCAGGCTTGCAAAGAAATCCTTTGCTTGCAACGCTTCCTCTTCAGTTGGTGCAGTGTTTAATGATAAATCCGAACCCTCAATCTCCTTGAGTGTAACTGTTTTTGTGCCATCCTTGTAATTCCAAACAAGCACGATTTTATCGTCATACAGATATATCGCATTTACAAAACTGTCTATCAGGCGTTGGCGCTCTGCCTTATCCGAAATATCGGCGGTGCGAAATTTGTGCAGCCAGAATAATATTTGCTCTTTTGTAAGAACTGGGTGCTGTAATTCTTCTTGAAGAATACTGACTTCCAACTGGTTCTTGCGTTCCTCCAATTCGTCCAGCCGCTTTTTGGTGGACTCGTTAAAGATACCCGCCTGAATTGCATTGAGCATATTTTCAATGCCCTTCTGTGTTTCAGAAAGCTGTTTTTTCAGCATGGGGATGGTGTCACTTTCTTTGCCTTGCAGAGCAAATACAGTGTCCGCAATTTTATTGATAACTCCATCATCCATGACTACCCGCATGGTTTGCTGAATGACCAGATTTTCAATCCAATCCTTCTTTACCGCCTTTTTATCGCACAGCTTCTTTTCCTTGGTGTTATGGCAGCGATAATAGCGGTGGACATTCCCTGTATGACTGGTTCCGCTTTCGCCCACCATGTACCTTCCGCATTTACCACAATGAAGCTTTGTGGTCAGTATGTAATCGTCCTCTGCCTTGTGCCGGGCAGGGGCTTTCTTGTTTTTACGCATCCGTTCCTGTACCCTGTTAAACAATTCATTCGCGATAATGGCAGGAATACCCTCTGGCACAACCACGTTACGATAGCTGTATTCTCCGATATAGCGGCGGTTTTTCAGCATATGAGCCATGATATTGAGCGTGATTTTTGTTCCTCTACTTGTACGAATACCGCGCTCGTTAAGCAGATTGACAAGCTGCTGCATGGTCGCACCCTCACTGTAAGCCGTGAACACCTCCAGCACCACGGGAGCCGTAACAGGGTCAATTTGAAACTGCTGTTCCTTATTTACTACATAACCAATCGGGAGCGTGCCGCCGTTGTAACGGCATTTGAGGGCATTATCCGTTAATCCTCTGATAACCTTCTCAGAAAGCTCGGCGGAGTAATATTCCGCCATTCCCTCCAGCATAGATTCCAGCAAAATGCCCTCAGAACCACGGGAGATATTCTCGGTAGCGGACACCACGGCAACACCATTTTTGCGGAGCATAGCTTTGTAATGTGCCGAATCGTAACGGTTTCGGGCAAAGCGATCCAGTTTCCATACGATAATGGTTTCAAACATGCCCTTACCGCTGTCTTTAATCATCTGCTGAAATTGTGGACGGTTATCCGTTTTGGCTGACAGTGCACGGTCGATATAGCTGCTTAAAACGTTGATACCTTTACTTTCAGCAAATGCCATACATTCCCGTAACTGCCCTTCAATACTTTCTTCTCGCTGATTATCAGAAGAGTATCGAGCATAAATCACACCATTCATGCATTGTCACCGCCCTTCGATACCATCTCCATTAAAGCCTGCTTCAGCTTATCATTCATTGGAGATTTCGGGTCAAAGCACATTTCGATAAACTGCCGAAACTGCTCATTTTCCTCAGAAAACTTGGGTTTATAGGAATATAGCTTACCCTCTGGCTTGTCCGTTCTGCCGAAAATATAATCCAAAGATACATCAAAATAATCCGCATACCAGACAAGCAGTGATAGTGGCGGTGCAGACTGGTCGTTTTCATATCGGTTAATGCTTGACTGAGTGGCATTAGCCAACGCCGCAAGCTTTGCCTGCGACAAATTTACGCTTTCTCGCAGCAATTTGGTTCTTTCAGCAACCTCTTTCATGTACAGCCCTCGCTTTCTTCTATCCCTATATTAACCCATATATAAAATAAGATCAACTCATATTTAGATTCAATGTAGATTCCTATAATGATTCGGATTGTTTTTGTTGGCCTTTACCGGAAATCGTACTTTAAAGCGTTAAAACTTTGTCCGGGATTCCGTCTGGACGCGCACTTCCTTTCTGGCTACCATAGTAAGTAGGAGGTGGCGAAAATGCAGAGCGTGATAAAGCAGATTTATAGCGGTGAGTTGTGCCCCGCTGAACGTTCCAAAGTATGTATTACAGAATTTTATACGGCAAAAAATGTGGCGGTACTGGCTCATGATGCCTTTGAAGAAAAGCTGTGCCAATCTATGAAGGAGGAACTGGACGAGTATCTTTCCAAAGAGTCGGACGTAACCGCTTATCATATGGAGCAGGCATTTTCAGATGGATTCAGATTGGGTGCGCAATTGATGCTGGAGGTTTTGGAGGTGGGAAAAGATGATTGAGATGGACTACATAGAGATAGACGGTCTGCTGTACCCCAACATTGCTTTGGATGATATGGAGTTTTATAGCGATCTTGGCAAATACGGAAACCTTCGGCATAAATATCTGCATGAACAAAAGCCGGAATTGTATCGGCAACTGCTGTTTTCGGGCAAGCTGGCAAGGCACTGTGCCGATATTGAGAAATCAGCTTTTGACATGGCAGAGCGGATTCAAGGACAGTATTTGGAGCAAAATCCTCCGCCCCTTGAGGATACATTAGCAAGAATACAGGTGTTTACACTGGCACAAGATATTGTCGATGAATGTGTACTGCACGATTTGATTTACAAATGATAATGGCCCGTACCGAACTTGGTGCGGGCTATTATCATCTATAATTGTGAAAAGGTAAAAACATTGCTATAATATTTACAATAGCATGTTGGAGGTGTTGGTATGGAAAATTGGCAACTTTCTAAGTTATGTAATGATGTCAAAAACCTTATGAAAGCAAATGGCTTGATTTTTCATCAAGACACAGTACGATCCTTAGTTCCTGATGAACGATACCAGCAATACAAAAATGCTGTTGAAGATATTTTGCTTGACCATACCTACTCTGAAGTGAGAACCTTGGATAAGGTGGTTGACGATTATCAGATGCGCTATAACGTTGTTGGGTCTGTGCATAAGGCATTTTTTGCAGATGGTCTGGACGGAAAACGGTATAAATATCTCTGTGTGGAGCAGACCATCCTGCATTTTGAACACAGACAATTTCGTTTTATGGATTGGCTGCTTGAAAATTATATCTATATGAATTTTTCTGAACAGGTTTCAGAATACTGGAACTTCTTAAATACAGACGGAGCGTTAGAACGTTGTCTAAATGCCCTTACAAACGAAGTATTCCGCTGCTTGAATTGACGATAATTAAATATCGTCACACATAGGGAGATTGCCATGGAGAAAACAGTAGAACAGCTTCAAGCTGCGCTTGACCGAGAAATGAAATATACCGAGAAGCTCAACAAGAAAATTGACCTCATGAGAGAACAGTTGAAAGAGCGTATTACCATACAGGAGCATGAAAAGGTGCTTGCTTTGCTTCAAGAAAAACATGCTCAAGAATTAGCGAAAATTAATAATCGTCAATCAAAGGAACCTAATGAGCGCGGTGCTGGACGCAGGAAAAAGGCAACCAATCAAGTGATTTCGCGAGTTCTGGAGCTGCGGCAGGAGGGTTTATCTCAGCAAAAAATCTCGAAAGTCATTTTTGAGGAGCTTGGAATTGTCATTAGCCGTACGACCATCGGAGAAATTGTACGTGGTGAACACGGAAGCGGTTTTGAGTAGGCTCAGAAGGTACTTCGCTTTTTCCTTGCGCCGAAGGCAGCAAGGAGAACTTAACGAAGTTAAGGCAGGAATAGGGGAGTTCCGAAACTCCCTCCAGACCGCTTGCCGCCAAGGGCGGCAACGACATTCAGCAAGGATTCGGACATTATTTTTAATGTCACCCATTGGGGGTTCCATAGTGATTATTTTTAGATATAGGGGTTCCGGCATCGTCATAAATTATTACTCCAATAGCCATTTCTCGGGTTCTATGCACTTTTTAACAGAACACAGAAGGGTTTAACAACGTTGCAGGCTTTGCCTGATAGCGGTAGCCATGAGTTGTTTCACAACTCTATTCCTGCCTTAATCAGCCGTGTTACCGTAATTGGTGAAACTGGATACGATTAAGTTTTGCAGCTTGACAAGTCATTTCGTGAGCGCTACAATAATTGTACTAAAGGGTAAAAGTGCCCATAAAATTGAATAGCTAGCTTCACAGGATGCAGTGGCATTTGCCTAAGACCTAGGAGGGCAAATGGCAAAAGACGACATCGGGATGGAAATCCCTCAGCAGGAGATTGAAAGTCTTGCAAGGTTGTTCCTGCCGAAAATCCGCGAATTTTTCGATAGTGAAGAAGGACAGCGGGAATTTGCCGAGTGGAAACAGCGGCAGGCACAAGTGGCTGCAAAAGAAGCTAAATGATATATGAAAGAGGAGGCGATTTGAGATGAATTGCCTCCTTTTTTTAAAGAAATATTCTTTGTCAAAGTGAGTCTATTTTATGATATAATGGAAATAATTTAAGGAGGGATTTCTCTATGGGAATTGAGGCTGCTAAGAGTGGGAAATTGCTATATCATTTGACTGAGGTAGACAATCTACCTTCAATTATTACTAATAACTTAGTTGCAAGAAAAATTTTGCTAGACAACAGCACCGGATTTGAGGATGTTGCGAATCCCGATATAATTTCAAAAAGAACCATCTTAGGGCTTGATAACTATGTTCCCTTTCATTT
The DNA here is from genome assembly GCA_017861365.1 of Oscillospiraceae bacterium. GTDB lineage: Bacteria > Bacillota > Clostridia > Oscillospirales > Oscillospiraceae > JAGFXR01. The sequence goes on from JAGFXR010000001.1 coordinate 12,833, forward strand.
TCATCCGTACTCTGCTTTTGATGTTGCTGTAAAAGGTACATATCCTGATGTGGATTTTATCTATATTTGTATAACTCGTGAACTAGCCAAACAAAACGACTTTAAAATTTTACCTATGCATCCATTGTCGCTCGCAGATTATAATGGCCTTTTTGATTTTGATGAAGGTTTCCAAAGAATAGACTGGGATACATTAATGGAGCGTGGAAGAACTGACGAATATGCAAAACACGTTAAAATGGCAGAATGCCTAACCGATAAAACTATTCCGGTCGCACACTTTCACTCAATTGTAGTGAAAGATCAAAAAATGAAGCAGCACGTGGAATATCTTTTAAACGAAGGAAATGCAAATAATCCACCACCGTATGTCAATATCCAAAATTGGTTTTAGTTGTTAATAAATAATGCAAGAGAGGAGGGCTCATTATGATTCAATATACGACCGGTGACTTGTTGTTGTCATCGACACAAGCTCTTGTTAATACTGTGAATTGCGAAGGATATATGGGTAAGGGCATTGCATATCAGTTCAAATTGAAATTTCCTGAAAATAATGCTGACTACATCAAGGCTTGTAAAGTTGGTTCTTTAAGAATTGGAACAATTCATTACTATCAAGAGAAAGATAAGATTATTATTAATTTCCCGACCAAAAATAAATGGCGTGAAAAATCCAAAATGGAGTATATTGAATCAGGATTGAATTCACTTATTTTGGTTATTGAAGAATTGAAAATACAAAGTATTTCTATTCCTCCTTTAGGTAGCGGTAATGGGGGACTTGTTTGGTCCGATGTAAAAGCGCTGATTGAAAAGATTTTATCTCCCATTGCTTCAAGTATTGACATATTAATTTATGAACCATCTAAAGGCTATGTTTCGCAACCAACAGTGGAACCTCAGTTGAGTACTTCTGCGTTAGTCCTTATGCAAATAAAACGTAACCTGAAAAATTTCAGTAAAATAAGACTACAAAAATCAGCCTACTTTATAGATGTGTTTCTGAATGAAAAATATTTTAAGTTTAAACGCCATAAATTGGGGCCATATGATTACAACATTGAAATTATTAGCAAAAACATTAAAGAGTTCCAAAAGTTTCATTCTATAAAAAATACGGATGATGCATATACAATTTTGTATAATAAGATTGTAAGCGACAGTGTTGAGAAAAAACTATCTATTATAAAACCTGCTTTAAAGAAGGCGTGTGCTTTTATTGATTCACTTCCAACAGATGGCGAAGTTGAATGTTGTGCCACCATTACTTTCCTTTTAGAAGAAAATGGCCCATTAAATGAAGATGTAATTGTTAGCCTTTTTAAGGCATGGTCAAAAGATAAATCCGAACGTTTCTCCGAACAAATGATTCTTAATGGCATTTCTACTCTATATGAGGCCAATATTATCGACAAAAATTTACTTGGGTATACATTAGTAACTAATTAAAGGGCAAATAATTAATGGCTGTATTAACGATCATTAATTATTTGCCCTTTTTATAATTTATAGATAAAGCAATAATCCGAACCCATCCCCAATAGGGACAAGGTTCGGATTATCATGATTTGGTGCCGGTGGCCGGACTCGAACCGGCACGCCTTTCACAGCGGTGGATTTTGAGTCCACTACGTCTACCAATTCCATCACACCGGCAGGTGCTTAGACATTATATAATAATTGAAAAGAAAATGCAAGTGTATTCTGCCTTGAGGGTATAAAAACAGCAGAAAAACAGGCAAAACGCAAGCCTTTGTGGCGGGGAAGGCCGAAAAGTGGATTGCGCGGCTAACGGGATCTGAACACAAGCAATCCGATGAGGCAGAGCAGTGCGGCGGCGGTCAGCAGGAGAACGCGGGCGGTTCTGCCAAGCCGCTTTGGCTGCCGTCTGTTCCGGAAGAATTCCTCCAGTACCGTCCATTCCGAAGGGGTGACCTGTTGATCCATAGGGGGAGGTTTGATACCCTCAATTTCAAGGAGGGTTCCGATGGGCACCTGAAACATCCGGCTGATGGACACGAGTTGTCCGGAGTTGGGAGTGGTCTCGTCGGATTCCCACTTGGCGAGCGTTTTGCCGGAGATATGGAGCTGACGGCAAAACGCGTCAGGGGAGATACCTGCGGTGGTTCGCAGCGTCTGAATGTGCTGACCCAGAGTCATTGCCGGTCTTCCCCCTTCCCGCTGGCAGAACGGATTTCTCCTGTGGCTTGGACGATGACGCCAAAGGGCAGCTTCGCTGCCGAAGTGCCTTTGTTTTGGAGAACGGACACCCGGGGTGCCATGATCAGCCAGTCAACGTAATGTTACAGCATGACGGCTGAAAAAACAGGGGAAAATGAAAGAAAGACGCGGGCTTTTCGGCGCGCTCAGACCCGATTGGCAAGCTTAATGAAGTAAATCGTTTTCGCTCTGTGTGGATTCCATAGAATTTTCAGAGTTGAAGTAGTAGGAAATAATATTAGCCGCAATGTCGCCAATAGTGGAGCCGGAGCCGCCCTTTTCAATGATGATGCACATGGCAATCTGCGGATCATCATAGGGGGCGAACGCCACGAAGAGAGCGTTAGACTCGCTGGTGGAGCTGACCTGAGCGGAACCGGTCTTTGCCCCAACCTTGATGCCCAGGTTTTTAAAGCTGCTGGAAACCGTGCCCTCCTGTGTGACGGCAAGCATGCCCTCCTTAACGGCGTTGAGCGCGTCCGCGTCGATGGAGATGGTTTCCACGGGCTGGGCGTCGTACTGATAAATGGTCTGGGAGTAGTCGTTGGATTTGACCGACTGAAGCAGGTGGGCGGAGTATCGCGTGCCGCCGTTTGCGAGGGTGGCGATATAATTGCAGAGCTGGACGGGGGTAAACTGGCTGTCCTGCTGGCCGATGGCCGCGTTGAGCGTCATGCCTGCGGTCCAGGTTGCGCCCACTGATTCGCTGTATTCAGGGCTGGAGAGAACGCCTGTGCTTTCGGGAATTTCAATGCCTGTAGCCTCACCCAGGCCAAATTTTGCGGCGTATTCGTCAATTTTATCGATGCCCAGACGCCGTCCGGTCTCATAGAAAAAAATATTGCAGGAGACCTCAATGGCCTCGGTGACGTTGACAATGCCGTGGGTGCGGTGATATTGGCGGTAAATCCAGCACTGGGGCTGGGGACTGGAGTAGTAAGTGTAGATGCCGTTGCAGGTGTAGGTATAGGATGGGGTGATGAGACCCTCCTCCAGCGCTCCGATGGCGACCACAGGCTTAAATGTGGAACCGGGGGCGTAGGTGCCCAGCGTGGCGCGGTTATACAGCGGCTTGAGGGAATCTTCCGCCAGCGTGCTGTAAGTCTGGGAAAACTGAGAGAGATCGTAGGTGGGATAGGAGGCCAGAGCGAGAATCGCACCGGAGTTAACATCCATAATCACGCAGGCCGCGCCCTGGGCGGTGGAGACCGTGGGGACATATTCCGCCAGAGTACGCTCCACGTATTCCTGAAGGTTGATATCCAGGGTCAAAACCACGTTATCTCCCGGTTCCGGCTCGGTGATCCACTCCTCGCTGACCACCTTGCCCGATGTGTTGGTTTCCACACTGCGAGTTCCGCTTTCGCCGTGGAGATAGGATTCAAAGGCTTTTTCCACGCCGTCCTTGCCCACAACAGCGTCCATGGAGTAACCCAGAGCCTGGTATTCCGGCCATTCTTCGCTGCTCAAAAGCCCTACCCGGCCCAGCACGTGGGCAGCATAGGAGGTGTTATAGCTGCGTACCGAGGAGGTATCGATGGTCACGCCGGGCAGCTGCCGCTCCTTCACAATGGAGATGAAGTCCACGTTCACATCCTCCGCAAAGACATAGGATAATGTCGTCACGCTTTGAGAACGGAGCTTCAACTCATAGAGTACGCCCATCACCCTTCTCGCGTCGCTGTCGGAGAGGGAGCCGTCAATCTGAAAGGTGCTGCGCATCTGAGAAAACAGAAGCTGTCCGTCTGTCGTGCTCCAGCCCAGTTCGGAAGCCAGGGTGGTAAACCGGGTTTTGGCGGTATCCGTTGCGCTGTCCAGAGTAAGGGTAAAGGGCGCCTCAGAGGAGAGCGGCAGAGTATCCGTCCAGGTGACACCCTGATCAATACAGACATCGATCAGGCTGAGCAGGGTTTCAATCTCTTCTGCTTCGGTGCCCATATAAGAAGTATCCAGCGAGACGTTGTAGCTGACGCGATTGGTTACCAGTGTGCGGCCGTAACGGTCAAGAATGTCTCCCCGTGCGGCCTCCACGGTTTCCACATTGGCGATCTTGCGGGAGGACTGCTCCAGATAATCCGAGCCGTTTACAATCTGGGTATTGAACAGAAGATAGGAAAATATCAGTAAAAAGACGACCAGAATCACGAGAAAACAGGAGAAGCGAAGGTGAAACTGCTTGCGCTCCAGTTCTTCTTCATCTTCTTTAATTAATTTTTTGCGGCGCAAACATAACACGATCCCTTCTGAAAGCGTATATTACAGGTTGGCGGAACGGCTGATCCTTCGGTGAATCGCGCGGAAGAGCCAATAGAGGGGCACGGTAAACACCAGCGACCATGAAAGCTCACGAAAGGCAAGAAAACAGAGCGTGGATAAGGATGCCACATGTGTGAGCAAATCAAACATAATTCGGATCAAATCAATGGTGAAAAAAGCCAAAATGGAACAAATCAAACATCCCAGATAGTTCTGATGGAGAAAATAACGGCAGAGAAGACCCATGCCAAGGCCGAGAAAGGTCAGAATCAGGGTCATTCCGCCGGCCAGACCGGGATAAACGGCATCCGCTAAAATCCCTACCGCGAGACCAAAGCCGGCGCCGGAGAGAGGACCCTCCAGCACCGCCACGATCACGGCGGCCAACGGAAGAAGCCGTGGGGTGACACCCCATACGGGCAAGCGGTTCATAATAAAACATTCCAGGCACAGGACGGCAATCAGAGCCAGAGCGTAAGCGGTCCACTTGCGGAAAAAGTCCGGACTGGTCAAGGGTGCACCTCCTTATGAAGCATTGGGGAACAGAGTTGGTTCCTCAACTAACAATGTCAAAGTCCTTGATCACAAACACCTGAACCAGATGATCCAGGTCGGCGGAGGGTGCGATGACCGCATAGCGGTTTAAGTTGGAGGCATCGTCTAAAATCTCCTCCACGCTTCCCACCACCAGGCCGGAGGGATACACCCCGCCCTTGCCGGAGGTCAGAATCTGATCGCCGGAAATAATCTGAGTATCCTCCGGCAGATAGGACAGCTTCAGCTTGCCCTGCTGCATCAGAGTGAAGTCTCCCTCGATGATGGCGGCGCTGTTGGTGCGGGCGATGCTGCCGCCAAGCTCCGTATAAGTGTCGATCACCGTGTTGACGGTGGCCCAGTTTGTGCCCACCTCCGAGACGATGCCCACCAGATTGCCGTACTCGTCAATGACGCACTGATCGACCTCCACGCCATAATCCGAGCCCGCACTGATGGTGAGGGTGGAGCTCCAGTTGGAGGTGGAACGGGCGGTGACCATAGCTGATTCCAAGTCAAAACTGGAGTGCTTCTCCCGCAGGTTGAGAAGCTCCCGCAGGCGGGTGTTTTCCTCGCTGGCATCCTCCCCGGCGCGGGCCTGCTCCTCCAGGTCGGCAACCTGCTGCTTCAAAGCCTCATTTTCCGTTTTCAGTGTATCATAATCAAACAGATAGCCATTTACGTCATCCACCCAGCCCGCGACGGTGTTCAGCCCGCTTCGAAAGGGCGTGGTGAGCACGCCCACCGCGTTGGACAAAGGGTCCGTACCGGCGAAAAGTGAACATACGAAAGTGATTGCCGCCAGAAGAACCGCGACAATCAGAATCAATATACCGTTGTGTTTCATAAAATCCTTCAACAGGGTATGACTCCTTACGAAAGCAATTCAATATCAAACTTGCGCAGCATCCCGCCGAGACGGCAGACGGGCAGTCCCATCACGCCGCAGTAATCTCCCGAGATACCCGAGACAAAAAGACAGCCCAGCGCCTGAATGCCATAGGCGCCCGCTTTGTCCATTGGCTCTCCGGTCTGGATATAGGCGGAAATTTCTCCAGGGGAGAGAGCACGGAAGGTCACGCGGGTGCATTCGTGCTCGGTGCTGACCAGCGCGCCCCGGCGGACGGTGACGCCGGTATAGACCTGATGGGTCTGTCCCGACAGCGCCGAGAGCATGGCTGCGGCGTCGGCCTCGTCGGCGGGCTTGCCGAGAATGCGTCCGTCCAGCACCACCACGGTATCCGCCGCGATGATCACCGCGTCCTCGGGTGCGTTTGAGGCCACGGCAGCGGCCTTCCGGATCGAAAGCTCCTCCACCAGCCGGGCGGGCGGGGTACCCTCGGGCATCCGCTCATCCACATCGGGGGAGATCACCTGAAAGCCGCTCAGACCCATGCGGTTCAGCAGCTCCCGCCGGCGGGGGGACTGGGAAGCTAAAATGAGATTCATGGAATACCTGCCTTATCAATCATTAGATACCGGTGGAACCAAAGCCGCCCGAGCCGCGCCCGGTTTCGCTCAGCGTCTCGCAAAGGCGCAGTTCTGGCCGCATGACCGGCATCACGCAGAGCTGGGCGATCCGGTCGCCGGGGTGAATGGTATAAGGAACGTCAGAGAGGTTGGTCAGTCCTACCAAAAGCTCACCCCGGTAGTCGCTGTCGATGACGCCCACACCGTTGGAGAGGGCGATTCCGTGGCGCACGCCCAGACCGCTGCGGGCAAACACCAGAGCCACGTACTCGGGGGAAGGCAGGGCGATGGCAAGCCCTGTGGGGATGGTCACAAGCTGCCGGGGCAGCAGTTCAACAGGCTCGTCCAGGCAGGCGTGAAGATCCATGGCGGCGGAGCCTGGGGTCGCGTAAAAGGGGAGGGGAATTTCTCCGCCGATTTTGGGAGAGAGCGGTTTTACTTCTAAAACCATAAAAACCTCCTGCGGTCAGTCAACCGCTCTGTAATAAAGGCCGCGGGTCAGCTCGGCGGGCCGGTTACCGTCCGCGGCGAGATATTGGCCGGTTATCCGGACACATTCCTCGGGAGTCTCCGTGGTAAAGGAGAGGCGGGCGCCCCACAGGCCGATGGAGCGGTAATCATCCTGCTTGTCCGCCAGATAGAGGGGCAAGGCATTAAAAATTTCGTTCCGGCAGCCGGGGGCGGGAAGAACGGGAAACCGCGCACCTTTCCGATCAATGAGACTGTGCGTCCCTTCGCAGGAGCAGATACCGGAGTGGTTTTTGATCAGGCAGTGCTCGGTGATCATCAGAGGAAGCCGCCCGTAGACCAGCAGCTCCGCGTCGATGGCCTTTGACAGATCGCGGATCTGCGCCAGTTTCAGCTCAAATGAGATGGTGGCGGAGCGGAATCCCATTGCTTGTAAAAGAAGCAGTGATTCGGAATTGTAAAGCTCCAGGCCGTAGTCGCCCCGCAGGGTGAAGCCCAGAGCGGCGGCGGGGGCAATCAGGCCGAGAGTGCCGATGAGGGCGTCGCTCACCCCCGCCTCCCGCAGGGTGGAGAGTTCCTGAGCCAGCGCGGGCAGCTCCCGATCCCAGACGATGCGGGGAAGAAGTGCTCCCAAGCGGATGCCGCCGCTCAGAGCAGCTTTCACTTGACTGAGTGACTGCGCCGCCTGACCGACAGGGAGATAAATCAGACCGGGGCGCAGGGAGAGCAGCTCGTCGGTGAGCTGGTCCATCCGGGAGAGGGATATGGTCAGCACGGGCGGCTGACGGCGGTTTGGAAGAGACGGTGCGGGAACGAATTGGCTGACCTGAAACGGGTCGGGCCGGCGGCTTCGGCAGGCAGTCAGCTCCTCCAGTGCCTGTCTGCGCAGTCTGTTCAAAGCGGAAACCGGCAGGGAGAGCTCCGGGGCTACATCAGCCTGCGCCGCGGCGCATCGGTAAAAGGTGCCGCCGGTTTTGGCGAGCTGATCCGCCACGCTCTGGGAGGTGAGGGGCTTGGTGCGGGCGGGCTCGGGGACGGAACCGGTGACCGTGACGGCATGTCCCTCAAAGTCGGAGACGGAGAGCTCAGCTGGGCAGGATGGGTGAATTTGAGCCGAGAAACGCACCGGAACCCGGGGAACCTCGCGGTCGGAATAGGCGGCTCGCGCCTCGGCAAACAAGGCGCGGGGCTCCTCCCCCTCCTTTCGGATACCAAACAGCTCCGACCCGGTGTGCGCCCGGAAATAACCGTCGGTAAAGCCCTGGCGGGAGAAAGCGGCCTCCAGCCGGGACAGCTCCCCGGCGGTGGGTTCCCGCCCTTCCCGCAGGGCGGCGGCGTAGACGGAGGTGACGATATAGACGTACTCCGGGCGTTTCATGCGCCCTTCCAGCTTCAGACAGGCGACGCCCATGTTTTGCAGCTGCGCAAGATGTCCCGACAGAGACAGATCCCGGAGAGAGAGGGGGTAGCCGTCGGCGCTGCTTTCCCAGCCGTAAGGCAGGCGGCAGGGTTGGGCGCATAGACCGCGGTTGCCGCTGCGGCCCCCCAGAACGCAGGAGAAAAAGCACTGCCCGCTGTAGCAGGTGCACAGAGCACCGTGGACAAACACTTCGATTTCGATTGGGGACTGGGCGCAGATGGATGCGATGGCCTCCCCGGACAGCTCCCGTGAGAGCACGGCCCTGGTCATGCCCAGCTCTGCCGCCTGCCGCACGCCATCCAGATTATGCAGGGTCATTTGGGTGCTGGCGTGGAGAGGCAGGCCGGGGATGTGAGTGCGCAGAGCGCGGGCAAGACCCAAATCCTGCACCAAAACCGCGTCCACACCCAGACTGGCGGCCTCCGCAGCCAGATTCACGGCGGCAGACAGCTCTCGGTCGGAGATTAAGGTGTTGAGAGTGAGATAAACCCGGCAGTCCCGCAGGTGACAGTAGGAGACAGCCTCCTCCAGTTCCTGGCGGGTAAAATTTTTGGCATTCCGGCGAGCATTAAAGCTGCCATAGCCCAGATAAATGGCGTCGGCGCCGCCGGAGACGGCGGCGCAAACCGCCTCCGGGCTGCCGGCCGGGGCGAGCAATTCCATAAAGGGACTCCCTTGAAATCAATCAGCGGGGACGCTAATTGGTTTGAGTGTGGTGATTAGGCTGGGAGGTGAGCTTTTGAAGCTCCTTTTCCAGACCGAAGTTTTGGCGTTTAGCCTCGGAGAGCTCAGCTTGGAGCTTTGAAAGCTCCTCCATGCTATTTTTCAGCTGAACCCGCAGGTTTTCGGAAATCAGGCGCTCTTTGAAGTAAATATCGGTAATGTTTACGGCGGTCAGAATAGCCCCGTCGGTCAGAGACGCGCGGGAATCCTTCATGACCTGACGAATCTTTTCATCGACAAAGGCGCCTACCTTTTCAATGTAACCGTCTTCCTCCGGCGCGATGAGCGTATAATCCAGATTGGCAATGGTGACGGTGACCTTGTTATTCATACTGGAACCTCCTTACAAGTAGGAACAGAATCAAGAAAATCAAGCGGCAAGCCGGGGGATGGATTGCCGGCTCGTTCCGAGCACCCAAGCGGCGGGCGGCGCGTTATCCGGGACTTGCGCAGCCGAGGGATGGGCCGCAGCTTTTCTGAGCTGCCGGAGGGAGCCTCTGGGAACCGGGATCGACCGTGCTTGTCCGCTGAGACGTATATGGACGTATAAAATTAGTATATCATACTTGATTCAAATAAAAAATAGTTCAGCCGCATTAATTTTGATAAAGCCGATGAAAATTTCACAGAAATATTTGACGTCCGCGTGGAATTAGCCGAAAAAATGCGTTTGATCCCGTCTGAAACCGAAACTGCATGACAATCAGACAGGCAATGCCTCACGGGAAAGCATTGCCTGTCTGATTGATTGGTTTATTGGCTGTCCATGTTCATGTGTCGGGTTAAATCGTGTCGTCGGGATCGTCGGAGAGGTTATCAGGCGCGTCGGACTGATCATCGTCGTCAGCCGCCATAACGTACCCGTCCAGTGAACCTTGCTCTCGCCAGAAATCAAAGCGTTTTTTGATTTCTTCTTTGGTTTTGGCGGTAATGCCGGGCGCTTTGCTCTCTCCGCCCATGAGAGCGAAGGCGTTTTGAAAGCCCTTCATCACTGCTGCCTCCAGAAGGGCGATGTCGCCGATATCTCCCGCGGCCAGCGTGAGCGCCATATCCATTACCCGGGAGGCCACGGCGTCCACACCCCAGTCCCCGCTGGCGGAGACCGCCTGCGCCGCCTGCGCGGGGGTCATGCCCTGAGAGGTGAGGGTTCCTTTGGCAAAATCAATGCTGATGGAAACATTGGTGCCGGAGGGAGAGGAAAAATAAGCCGCGTTTCCTGAGGAGTCATAATAAGACGCAAGCCCGCTCGCGGTTTTTGCCTGCTGGGACAGAAGGCTGGTGCAAAGATCGGTGTACCGCCCCATCTGGGCGGAGGTGTCCTTCCCCGTGACCGCGTCGAGGGCGGTGGAGATCAGGTCGGCGGTGGCGGCGGTGCTGGTTTGAAGAGAACCCAGCTTGGCGGCTGCCGTATGGGTGTCTCTGGCCATGGCCGTTTCGGAACCCGGGTTCTGATGGTTGAAAATCGCGGGATTGGGAATCCCGCTGATGCCCTGAATTGCCATAAGCGCTTCCTCCTTCCGGGCAAGGGCACGGATCAATTCTTTTGATGTTATATATCGGTATTTTGCATCTCAAACTTTAGCAAATAAGATCAAGATTTCTGAAAAACATCTGAAAAAAATTCAAGAAAACTGAAAAGGACGTTGGCTGAGCCGCCGCAGACGGACACGGCATGAAAAAATCGGGCAAAACCGAGACGATTTCAGAACAAACGACAAGAAAATAGACTTTTTATAATTCCCCTTGTCACGTAGTTTCCAATTTGCTATAATTTAAAGATCAATGAATCATATCCGAGGTCTTGCAAATGAAATATGAACAGTGGAGTCCACGCAGGACCGATCAGGGCGTCCGGCGGAAGCTGGAGGCCGCAGGAATTCCCCATCTGACAGCAGCGGTGCTCTGTGCCAGAGGACTGGATACCGTTGAGGCGTGCCGCGTGTTTTTTGCCGACGGTGAGGAGCTTCTGCACGACCCGATGCTTTTGCGTGATATGGAGCGGGCGGTTGCCCGCGTAAACGCGGCGCTGGAGTCCGGCGAAACCATTGCCGTCTACGGCGATTACGATGTGGATGGGATTACCTCCACCTGTCTGCTGACTCATTTTCTCCAAAGCCGGGGAGCAACCGTGATTTCCTACATTCCGGATCGGATGGAGGAGGGCTACGGCCTGAATCGGGAGGCGGTTCGTCTGCTGGCGGAGCGGGGAACCACGCTGATTGTGACGGTGGACTGCGGCATTACCGCGCTGGAGGAGGTGGATTACGCTGCGTCCATCGGCGTGGACGTGGTTATTACCGATCACCATGAATGCAAAGAGACACTTCCCTCCGCGGCAGCGGTGGTCAATCCCCACCGCCCCGACTGCGGCTACCCGTTCTCCGATCTGGCGGGTGTTGGCGTGGCGCTGAAGCTGGTGCTTGCCCTGGGTGGTGCCGGGCACCGATCCGAGCTGCTGCGGCGGTATGCCAATCTTGCCGCCGTGGGTACCATCGCAGACGTGATGCGGCTTGTGGGAGAGAACCGCACCATTGTCAATCTGGGTCTGCGGCTGCTCCAGTCTCCCGATTCCCCCGGCCTGCGCGCGCTGTTCCGCGCGGCGGGGGTTGAGGGGAAACCTGTCAGCGCGGTTACCGTGGGATATATTCTCTCGCCCCGTATCAACGCCTCCGGACGAATGGGCCGGGCCAGCGTGGCGGCGGAGCTGCTGCTGACCCGGGATGAACGGCGGGCGGAGGATCTTGCCCGGGAGCTGTGTGAGCTCAACCGGGAGCGGCAGGCCATCGAGGGGCAGATTTTTCAGGAATGCGCGCAGCGGCTGGAGCGGGAACCCGGGCCAGGCGCGGCGATTGTTCTGGCGGACCATCAGTGGCATCAGGGTGTGGTGGGGATTGTGGCCTCGCGCCTTGCGGAGCGCTTTGGCTGTCCTGCTTTTATCATCTGCCTGTCGGATGGCAAGGGGAAGGGCTCCTGCCGCTCCTTTGGCGGATTAAATGTTTTTGCCGCGCTGGAGCAGTGCGGTGACCTGCTGGAGGGGTTCGGAGGACATGAAATGGCCGCCGGCTTCACCATCCGGGAGGATCGCATCGACGCCTTCCGTGACCGTATTACCGCGTATATTGCCGCCCGCCGGACAGAGCTGGCGGCTCCCGCTCTTACCATTGATCTGGAGCTGGATGGCGCGCAATGCCTCACCCAGAGCGAGGTGAAGGCGCTGGCGGCGCTGGAGCCCCACGGGCAGGGCAATCCCCGCCCGGTGTTCTCCCTGCACGGCGTGACGGTAACCGCCCTTGCTGAGATCGGCGGAGGAAAGCATCTGAAAATGACTCTGCGCAAGGGAAGCCAGCTGCTGGACGCGATTTTTTTCTCCGTGGATGCGGCTCGGGCGGGGATTGCGGCGGGGGATCGCATCGACATCGCCTTTTCGCCCGGGATCAATGAATTTCGCGGGCGTCAGACGGTTCAATTGCAGTTGGAAGATCTCCGCCCCGCGGTGTCCCGGGTTCAGCATGAGCACATGCTCTATGACAAGATGAGGCAGGGCAGTGCGCTTACCCCGCAGGAGGCCAAAAGCCTGACCCCCTCTCGGGAGGAGTTTGCCGCCGTGTGGCGCTATCTCAAATGTGCCGCGGGATGCAGCCGCAGGGAGTATGAGCCCGGCCATTTGGCTCATAATATCGCAAAGGCGTACCGGCTGAGGGAAACCTTTATGCGCACGATGGTATGCCTGGATGTACTGGACGAGCGGGGATTGATCCGCAGAGATGCCGGCGAAGGAGGGCTTTCCATCGTGATTGTGGACGGCGCCAAAAAGGTGAATCTGGAAGAGTCGTGTATTATGCGCAGGCTGCGCGCCCTGGCCTGCGAATAGCGTGGTTGATGGATTCCATGACGCAAGTGTGGAGGAGGTGAGGATATGGAGGAAGCTGTTTTAAACCGCTATCTGGTACTGGAGGAGCGGATCAGGCACTACAACCCGTCGGCGGAGCTTTCCCGGCTCCGTACGGCCTTTGAGTACGCGGACAACGCCCACGCCCAGCAGACGAGAAAGGACGGTTCGCCCTTTATTACCCACCCGCTGGCGGTGGCTGAGATTGTGGCCGACCTGGAGCTGGACACGGACTCCATTATCGCCGCCCTGCTCCACGACTGCATTGAGGATACGGGCGCGACCCATGAGGAAATCGCCAAGCTCTTCGGAGGCACTGTGGCGGAACTGGTGGAAGGGGTCACCAAGCTGACCCGGGTGCAGTACACCTCCAAGGAAGAGGAGCAGATGGAGAATCTGCGGAAAATGCTCATCGCCATGGCGAGGGATATCCGGGTGATTCTCATTAAAATCTGCGACCGGCTCCATAATATGCGCACGCTGATGTATCATTCTCCCCGCAAGCAGAAGGAAATCGCTCTGGAGACCATGGAGATTTACGGCCCCATCGCCCACCGCCTCGGTATGCAGAAGGTGAAGTGGGAGCTGGAGGACTTGGCGCTTCAGTACCTCGACCCCGTCGGATACCGCGACATCGAGCAGGAGCTGGAGGCCCGTGCCTCCCGTCACGACGAGTTTATGTCGTCCATCCAGCGTAAGATTGAAGCGCGGCTGAAGGAGGACGGCGTCTCCGCCACCGTGGTGGGGCGGGTCAAGCACACCTATTCCATTTACCGCAAAATGTATTCCCAGAACAAGACGCTGGATGAAATTTTCGACCTCTACGCCTTCCGTGTGATTGTAGACGATATTTCTGCCTGTTATAATGTTCTGGGCTGTATTCACGACCTATTCCGGCCGGTCATCGGACGGTTTAAGGATTATATCGGAACGCCGAAGCCCAACCTATACCAGTCCCTGCACACCACGGTCATCGGGCGGGAAGGGCTCCCCTTCGAGGTTCAGATCCGAACCTGGGACATGCACCACACCGCCGAATACGGCGTCGCCGCCCACTGGAAGTACAAGCAGGGTATGGCAAACAACACCCTGGGCTCCGAGACCACCTTTGAATGGATCAGAAAGCTGCTGGAGAGCCAGCAGGACACCGACGCGGAGGAATTTGTCCGCACTATGAAGGTGGATCTGTTCTCCGATGAAGTGTTCGTGTTCACCCCGAGAGGGGATGTCATCAACCTGCCCTCCGGCGCGACTCCCATCGACTTTGCCTACAACATCCACTCCGCGGTGGGCAACCACATGACGGGCGCCAAGGTCAACGGGCGTATCGTTACCTTTGATTCCCAGCTCAAGAGCGGGGATATCGTGGAGGTGATCACCTCCAAATCGGCCCACGGCCCCAGCCGCGACTGGATCAAGATCGCCAAGAGCAACGAAGCCAGAAACAAAATCCGCCAGTGGTTCAAAAAGGAGCGGCGGGAGGAGAACATCGCCACGGGCCGCTCCTCTTTTGAGTCGGAGCTGAAGCACGCGGGACTGACTATGTCCGCCATTACCGCCGAGGAGGTGCTGCCCGGCCTGCTGAAAAAGGTCAGCTTTGGATCGCTGGACGAGCTCTACGCCGCCATCGGTTACGGAGGTATGTCGGCCCAGAAGGCGGTGAACCGCATCCGGGAAGAAATGACCCGGCTGGGCAGGGTGGAAAAAGCCGCCGAAAAGGCGGCCGCGCTGGCGGCGGAGCCTGTTATTACGCTGTCCAATCCGGCCATCCCCAAGGACACGTCCAAAAAGTCCAAGTCCGGAGATTCCGGAATCGTGGTGGAGGGTATGACCGGGTGTCTGGTCAAATTCGCCAAATGCTGTACACCGGTGCCCGGAGACCAGGTGATAGGGTTTATCACCAGAGGCTACGGCATCTCGGTTCACCGGGCCGACTGCCCCAACGCGGCGCCGGAGCGCCAGAAGCCGGAGGAGGCGGGCCGCTGGATTCACGTCTCCTGGGCGCAGGAAGAGCATGTCACCTACAAAACCGCGCTGGAGCTCTCAGGAAAGGACCGCGACGGCCTGGCGCTGGATGTGGCGATGGCACTCGCCACTCAGAAGGTTAAGGTGACCGCCCTGTCCGCCCGCAGCCAGCCGGACGGATACGCCATTGTCAGTGTGGAGCTGGAAGTTAAGGATCGTGCCCAGCTGAGCGGCGTCATCAACCGGCTCAATCAGATTCCGGGCATTTTTCTGGTCAAGCGGGCGACCGGCTGACCGGAGGGATACAAATTTTACCTTTCATTATTGAACTTCAAAAAAATGGAGAGAATGACTATGACTGCAACTGAGATGTTATGCTTTGAGCGCTGCCTCTCCTCCGCGTTCTGCTGCGGTGAGTGCCGCTGCCGGGAGCTTCGACTCACCGGTGAGGAAGCGGAATATGTTCAGAACGCCTATCCACGTGCCTGCATGACTCCCCTTGACGAGAGTGCCGGCAAGCGATGGTATAAAATCAGCTTTCCCCATCACAGCTGAGCAAACCCCAACGGCGGCCCTGGAGCAAGCTCTGGAACCGCCGTATGCAAAGGAGCAATCAACCATGGAGCAATCCTTCGTCCCCCTGCTGTTCGGCGGGGATATCAACGTGTACAGTATGGCGCGGGCCTTCCACGAGGCCTACGGCATCAAATCCATCGCCTATGGTTTTTTTCAGTCCGGCCCCTGCCGGGGCAGCCGCATTCTGGACTACCGGGCCTGTCCCGATAACGACAGAACGGAAACGCTGCTGGAGAATGTAAAAGCCGTGGCGGAGGAATATCCCGACAAGACGGTTCTGGTTTTGGGCTGCGGAGATAATTATCTCAACGCTATCTCTAAAAATCTGCCCAATTATCCGGCCAATGTCATTGCCCCCTATGTCAACCACGAGCTGCTGTCCACACTCATCCACAAGGCGCGTTTTTATGAGCTCTGCGAGAAATACGGCCTGGACTATCCCGACACGGTGGTGTACCGAAAGGGTATGGGCCACGGGTTCGAGCTGCCCTTCGACGGCCCCTTCGTGGTGAAGCCCGCTGAGAGCGATACCTATTGGAAGCATCCCTTCCCCACCCAGAAAAAGGCCTACGTGCTCCAGACCCGGGACGAGGTGGACCGGGTGATCGACGAGATCTACGGCGCCGGCTATGAGGATGAGATTATCATTCAGGACTTCATCCCTGGGGACGACAGCTATATGCGGGTGGTGACCAACTACTCCGACGAGGCGGGCAGGGTGGCGCTCATGTGTGTGGGGCATGTCCTGCTGGAGGAGCACACCGCCCACGCCATCGGAAATCACGCGGTGATCCTCACCGAGCATGAGCCGGAGCTCTGTGAAAAGATCAGGGGGTTTCTGGACGAGCTGGGGTTTACGGGGTTTTCCAATCTGGATGTGAAATATGACCGGCGGGACGGCCGGTTTAAAGTCTTTGAGATCAACTGCCGCCAGGGACGGAGCAATTACTATGTCACCGCCACGGGATACAATCTGGCCCGCTGCCTGGTGGAGGACCGCGTGGAGCACAAGCCACACGGTCTGACCATGGTGGACGAGCCGCGGCTGTGGATGGTGGTGCCCCGTGGCGTGGCCTTTCAGTACATCTCCAGGGAGTATCACGAAAGAATGCACAGTCTGATTGCCCAGGGCAAGTCTGTGAACCCCCTGTTTTACGGCAAGGATACGGCGCTGCTCCACAAGCTTCGCATTCTCAACGGGCACAGGCGCTATTACGGCTGGTACGCAAGCGTGATGGAGAAGGTGCGCTGATGACAAATGAAGCCAAGTTAGGCATTCTGGGCGGCATGGGACCCCAGGCAACGCTGGTGTTCTACCAGAGAATTCTGACGCACACCGACGCGCGGCGGGACCAGGAGCATGTCCCCGCCATGATTCTCAGCGATACTAAGATTCCGGACCGCACCGCCGCGCTGCTCAGCGGACAGGCTGAGCCGGTGTTCGAACGCCTGCTCAAGGACGCAAAGCTTCTGGAGACCTGTGGCTGCACCCATCTGGCGGTACCCTGCAATACCTCCCACTTTTTTGCCGACCGGCTCCAGCGGGAGCTGGACATTCCCCTGATCAATATGGTGCGGGAGACGGTGGAGGTAATGAGAACCCGGGGGTGCCGCAATATCGGTATTCTTGCCACCGAGGGAACCGTCAAAACCGGCATTTATCAGCGGGAGTGCGAGGCCGTGGGGCTGCGGGGCATTGTCCCTGACGAGGTCACCCAGAAGCTTGTGACCTCGATTATTTACGACGAGATCAAGGCGGGGAAAAACGGCTCTCTCAAGCAGTTTGACCCCATTGACAACGCAATGCGCCGGGCGGGCTGCGACGGCGCGATTTTAGCCTGCACCGAGCTTTCGGTGTTTGCGTCGGTTCATCCTCTGCCGGGTTTTTACCTGGACGCCATGGATGTGCTGACGGACTGCTGCATCACCGCCTGCGGGTATCCGCTGCGCGGAAATTAAGATAAGACATGCGCGTTCCGCAGGCTTTATCACAGGAGTAGGGATGGTTGATATGGAACGAAAGCTTCGCCCCCTGGGGGATTATTATCAGCTGCTGCGCAGGCATGGCCTGCTTGCTTCCAATACGCCGCTGTCCGCCGACCTCACCCGGACGGTGGCGCTTGTGTCCTGCGACTCAAAGGAGGCGGTGCCCAACACCCTCTTTATCTGCAAGGGCGCGCACTTTAAGGGAGAGTATCTCGCCCAGGCCGTCCGGCAGGGGGCGTTTGCCTATCTCTCAGAAACGGAATACCCTGAGGGAGTCGGAGCGGTCTGGATTCCGGTGACCGACGTCCGGCGAGCCATGGCAATCTTCGCCGACGTGTACTATGACCATCCCTCCGCCGGGCTGAACGTGGTGGGTATCACAGGGACCAAGGGGAAGTCCTCCACCTCGTACTATCTGAAATATATTTTTGATGAGTACATGAAGGAGAGCGGAGGTGCGGAGAGCGGCGTCATCGGCTCCATTGAAACCTATGACGGCACAGAGCGCTTTGAGAGCCATCTCACCACTCCGGAGCCGCTGGAGCTGGAGCGGCACCTTGCCAACGCCGTTTCCGCAGGCATACGGTACCTCGCCATGGAGGTCTCCAGCCAGGCTCTTAAATATGACCGGGTGTATAACGTGGATCTGGCCGCGGCGGTCTTTTTAAATATCGGCTTTGACCACGTCTCCCCGGTGGAGCACCCTGATTTTGAGGACTATTTCCAGTCCAAGCTGAAGATTTTCGACCACACCCGTCTGGCCTGCGTCAATCTGGACAGCGACCGGCTGGAGGACATTTTAGCGGCGGCGGGAAGGTGCCCCCAGGTCATTACCTTCTCCCGCAGCAACCCTGCCGCCACGGTGTTCGCGTCCAACATCCGCAAAAGCGGAAACGATATTCTGTTCCGGGTAAAAACGCCACGCTTCTCCCGGGAATTCCGACTCACCATGCCGGGGCTCTTCAATGTGGAAAACGCGCTGGCGGCCATCGCGGTATGTGAGGGCTTGGGTATTCCCGACCAGCACATCTATGTGGGACTGATGAAGGCGCGGGTGCCCGGGCGCATGGAGGTTTATGCCAACGCCAATGATCGGGTGATCGCCATTGTGGACTACGCCCACAACCGGCTCTCCTTCGAGAAGCTGTTTGAGTCGGTGCTGGAGGAGTACCCCGGGCGGCGCATCGTCACCGTGTTTGGCTGTCCGGGCAAAAAAGCCTATGACCGCCGCCGCGACCTGGGGGAGATTGCCGGGAGCCACTCTCAGCTGGTGATTCTCACCGAGGAGGATTCGGGAGAGGAAAACACCGAGGATATCTGCCGGGAGATTGCCACTCATGTGGAATCCCGGCAGTGCGATTACTCCATCCAGCCCAACCGGGGCGAGGCCATCCGCCAGGCGGTCATGTCAAGCGAGACCGAGACGGTGATTCTCATTACGGGCAAGGGCGCCGAGACACGGCAAAAACGCGGCACCGCGTATATTGACTGCCCCTCCGATGTAGAATATACCAAGGAATCTCTCCACGAATACGATCTGCGCCACGGGCTGGACGGGCTGGAAAAAATCCGCGGCCTTATGGATGTCCTGCCTGCCCTGCGCCGCTGGGCGAACAAGACCGTGGTGGTCAAGTATGGAGGCAGCGCTCAGGGTTCGGGCGACCATGTCTACTCTGATCTTGCCGCCCTTGCCATGGCGGGGGTTCGCGTGGTGCTGGTGCACGGAGGCGGAAAAACCATCTCCTCCCTGCTGGAGCGGCTTGGTGTGGAGAGCCGATTTGAGGGCGGTTACCGGGTCACCGACGCCGCCGTTCTGGAGGCCGCGGAAATGGCCCTCTCCGCTCAAGTCAACAAGCAGCTGGTGACCGCGCTCTCTGCGTGGAAGGTTGCCGCGGTGGGCATCTCGGGCAAGGATGGCAGTCTTCTGACCGCAGCGTGCAAGGCAGAGCAGCTGGGCCGGGTGGGGGAGATCACAAGAGTTGATACCACGCTGCTCAACGCGCTGCTGGACGCCGGTTTTCTGCCGGTGGTGTCCCCCATCGCGGCCGGGGAGGATGGCGAGGGCTACAACTGCAACGCCGACGACGCGGCCCGCGCCATTGCCGAGGCCATGAAAGCGGATAAGCTGGCGTTTCTCACCGATACCGACGGTATCCTGGTGGACAGTCATAACCGGAGTACCGTCATTCCCCATATGGACCTTGCCCGCGCACGGGAGCTGCTGGACGCGGGGCTGATTGCCGGGGGCATGGCGCCCAAGCTGGCGGGCTGTATCCACGCGGTTTCCCACGGGGTGGAGCAGGTGGTTGTGCTCAACGGCACCATCGAGCACGCCCTGCTGCTGGACACCGTTTCCGCCAAAACCCAGGGCACCACCATTGTTGAAACAGTAATAGAAAAGGAATGAATCTATGTATCAAATCAAGACGCTGGAAAATGGAATCCGTATCCTGACCGAAGAGGTTCCCGGAGTGCGCTCCGCCGCCATAGGGATCTGGGTTGGCAGCGGCTCCCGCCATGAAAACGCTTCGGAACAGGGTGCGGCGCACTTTATTGAGCATATGTTTTTTAAAGGCACCCCTACCCGCTCCGCCGCTGCCCTTGCCATGGAAATGGATTCCATCGGCGGACAGCACAACGCATTTACCACCAAGGAGAACACCTGCTATTACGCCCGGACGCTGGACACGCATCTGCCCAAAGCCATTGACCTGCTCTGCGATATGTTTTTCAATTCCAGCTTTACCGAGGAGGATACCGCGCTGGAGCGGGGAGTCATTCTGGAGGAGATCCGGATGTATCAGGACAATCCGGAGGATATCTGTGCCGAGCGGCTGGCGGAGGCTGTCTATAAAAATACACCCCTGGCGCATCCCATTTTGGGCAAGCCCGCTACGCTCAACAAGATGACGGGCAGCTGGCTGAGAGCCTACCGGGACAGCCACTACCGGCCGGAGCGCATTGTGGTGGCGCTGGCGGGCAGCTTTACGTCCCGCGACGTGGATGATCTGACAGCCCGCTTTTCCGCCGTCCCCGCTGGCAAGGCTCAGAAGGAGAAGGCAGCGGTCTATATCCCGGCTGTGACCGTGAAGAAAAAGGCCACCGAGCAGAACAATCTGACCCTGGCGTTCCCCGGTCTGCCCTATCACGATGACCGCCGCTTTGTGCTCCAGCTACTGTCCTTCCTGCTGGGGGGCGGCATGTCCTCCCGCCTGTTTCAGGAGGTGCGGGAAAAGCGCGGACTCTGCTATACCGTCTATTCTTATGGCGCGGGACACGCGGACACAGGCATGTTCGCCATCTACACCGCGCTGGGCAAAGAAACCGAGCGTCAGGCACTGGATACGATTTTTCAGGTACTCAGAGAATTTATCCAGGACGGTATCTCCCCCGACGAGCTGAGCCGCGCCCGGGAGCAGTCCAAGGCCAGCGTACTGATGGGGCTGGAATCCACCCAGTCCCGCATGAGCCATCTGGGGCGGTCCGCTCTGCTGACAGGACGGGTGCTCACACCGGATGAAATCATCGCCGCCTATGATATGGTGACGGAAGAGCAGGTTTTAACGCTGGCACGGGAAATTTTTGATTTCAAACGGATGTCCCTCTCCGCCGTGGGCCGTGTGGGTACGATGGAGGATTACCGGGAGCTGCTTCGCGGCGCGGCGGAGTGAGCAGACAACGATCCGGCGCTCCGGCCCCGGCGGGACGCCGGAGCGGGAAAACCGGGTTACATACTTCCGCGCGTCTGTGCGCGGCCTCAAGCGGAAACGAGGGATCACATGGATTACGACATGCTGCTGAAGCTGGCGATGGAGCTGGGCGTCAGGCTCCAGAAAAGCGGAGCGGAAATTTACCGCGTGGAGGAATCCGTGGTACGCCTTCTGGCCGCGTATGGGGTTTCCGGTGAGGTGTTTGCCATTCCGAACTGCCTGATCGTGAGCCTGACCACCGGGACGGGGGAGCAGAAAACCGCCTTGCGGCGCATTCCGTCCCATGGGACGGATATTGAGCTGCTGGAGGCATACAACGACCTTTGCCGAAAGCTCTGCCATAATCCGCCGCCGGAGCAGGAGGCCTTGGATCGAGTTTTCGCGGAGGAGAAGAGCGGGCGGGATTGGCCGTTCTATACCCAGCTGTGCGCTTATTTTGTGGGCACGGGAGGCTTTTCGCTGTTTTTTGGAGGTACATGGGCGGATGCGGCTTGCAGCGGGCTGTGCGGCATGGCTATCTGCTGCTGCCTTAAGGTGACGCGGCGGCTGCGCGCCAGCCTGTTCAATCAGACTGTCTTCAGCGCCTTTGTCTCCTCGCTTCTGGCGGCGGCTTGCGTGTATGCCCGTCTGGCCGAGCATGTGCCTTTTGTTACCATCGGCGCGCTGATGGCGCTGGTGCCGGGCGTGCTGTTTACCAACTCCATGCGGGATATTATGGCGGGAGACATGGTGGCGGGGCTGGTGAAGCTGGTGGAATCGATGGTCATCGGCGGAGCCATCGCGCTGGGAACGGGTGCGGGACTGGCGCTGGCCAGAGCCGCGGGGGGACTGTGAATGGATGCTGTTTCTTTGTTACCCTGCCTCTATGCGTTTGTGGCCTGCCTGGGTTTTTGCGTTATCTATCACATCCGGGGTCTTGGAATGGTGATCTGCGGGCTGGGTGGCACGCTGGGATGGCTTGTCTATCTGCTGGTGTCGGCGGCGGGAGGCAGCGTCTACTTTGCCTCTTTTCTGGCGGCCGTGTCCGGCTCCGTTTATTCCGAGACCATGGCACGGCTGCGGAAATGCCCTGTTACAGGGTATCTCATCGTCTCCATTTTTCCGCTGGTTCCGGGAGCGGGGATTTACTATACCATGGATTATTTCATGTGGGGACAAGCCGAGCAAGGGATGCAGACCGGCCTGCAGACCCTGGGGATCGCCGGGTGTCTTGCGGTCGGCGTGCTGCTGGTATCCTCGGCGGTGAGGATGTACACGGTGTTTCAAAGCCGGATGCGGAAAAATGTAAAATAATAAAAAGCTGTAACTATTTGTACCTTGATTTTCGATGAATTTGCGGTTAGTCTAAAACAGCAAACAAAGGGTGTTACCGGTTCAATCGCCGCGATTGAGCCCGGTGGTTCCGGGAATCGGGAGAGGGTGCGATGAGAGCAGGAAAAAGAGTGGGAGTACTGCTGCTGGCAGCGCTCCTGAGTGTATCGGCGGCGAGCTGCGGCGCCACGGGCAGCGTCACGTCCACAGACAGCGGAACCAGCTCTGAGACAATGCTGTCAGCCACGGCGGAGGGTTCCGAGACCGGGACACAGACGGAAACAAGCGGGGAGATCGGAGCGCAGACCGCGGCAGCAGCGCAGACGACAACACAGGCGGATACGGCGGTTCTTTCCAGCTATAATTATTTGCAGTCAGCTCCCTGCGGCGATGCGGTGGACGACAGCTATTTTTCCGACGCCGTGTTGATTGGAGATTCCCGAATTGAGGGGATGTTTCTCTATGGAACGCTGTCCAGCGCCGTTTTTTTCTGCGGAAAGGGTGCCACGGTTGCCAATGTGAAAACTAAGGTCAATGCTTCGGTGAACGGAGCGGATATGACCATTATGGACGCGCTTGCCCAGACCGATTTTTCCAAGGTGTATATTTCCCTGGGGCTCAATGAGCTGGGCTGGGCCAATATGGATGCCTATCAAACCGATTACGGTGAATTGATTGATCAAATCCGTCAGCTCCGGCCCGACGCGCTGATTTATATCCAGGATATTATTCCGGTGAACCCGGAGGTCTGCGCCCAGCGCGGCCAGGCCACGTACATCAATAATGAACGCATTGCGCAGTATAACAGCCTGCTGTATGAGCTGGCGAGGGAAAAGCAGGTGATCCTGCTGAAGGTGTCTGAGGTGTTCGCGGATGAGAACGGCGCGCTTCCCGCGGACGATACCGCCGATGGGATTCATTTGAACGCATCCTGCTATCAGCAATGGTGCGACTATCTGCGTACCCATACGGTTCATCCGGAAGATTACAGCCCGCCGGCCGGGCAGGCCCCCGATACGGCGGACGGCGGCTCTGACCCGTCGACACAGGATTCATAGAGACCGTTTTCCGGGGGGACACGGGGCGGAGCGAAGCGGGAGGAACGTTTTGTGAAAAAAATGGCGGGTATTTTAATGGCAATGGTACTGCTGCTCGGCGGCTGTGGAGAGAAGAGTGCCGCTGAACCCTTTGATCCGGCGGAAACGGCACAGGCACTTTTGGATTCCGGCGCGTTTACCGATCAGCTGGCTCAAATCAGCAATCAGGTTGCCGTCACGCTGTACGGGCTGGACGCGGACACTTTGTCCGACGACAGCGTGGTGTACGTTTCCAGTGGGGCCAGCGCGGAGGAGCTGGCAGTACTGCAGTTTACAGATGACTCCGCCGCTGAATCGGCGGTTTCGCTCCTGAAGCAGAGGGTGGAAAAGCAGACCGCCGCCTGCCAGGACTATCTGCCCGATGAGATCCTGAAGCTCTCATCCGCCATTACAGAGGTGCGGGGGAATACCGCCGTGCTGGTGGTGGCCGCCGATGCCTCTGCGGCCCAGAAGGTGCTGGACGGAGAATCGTGAGCCGGGTAACGTTAGGCCCGGCGGAATTGGAGTGACCTCCGCGGCGGCGGTATGCGCGTTCAGTTAGAATATGGTTCACGGCGGCCGCGGCAGAGCGGCCGCCGTTTTCTTTTGGCCGAGCGAGCACCCCTGCCGCAGGTGCGTCCGGCTACATCTCCCGCATGAGGTTAAAGGTCTGTAAAAGGTTCAGAGTTCCATAGCCCCATTTCCGGTTCGGATAGGTCATGGAGTCGCTCCGGGTGCAGCCCCGCAGCAGATATGCCCTGATCTGATAGGTACTCATAGCGGGATCGTTTCCGTTTACCACGCCCCATTGCATCAAGAGGGCGGCGGCTCCCGCGGTAATGGCGGTGGCCACGCTGGTTCCCGACATAATTCCGTAGCCGCTGGGAAAATAACCGCCTACCGAATCGGCAGGTGCTACCAGATCGGGGGACATGGTGGGTGTTCGGGTAGGCCCCCAGGAAGAGTTTTCATACAGGCTGCCATCGCGGTTGTCATAACCGCCGCAGACGATGGAGCCAAACATGGTGGCGGGCGTAACGATGGTGGAGTAGGGCACCGCGGAGAGAAATTCAATACCGGGCGAAACAAAGCCCGTCAGAGGCAGCCATGCGTGGTAGGTGCCGTCCAGCACGATGTCGCCATATAAGGTAATGGTCCAGATGCCGGGCGTCGGATTAATCAGGCGAATGATGGTAAACTGGGCTCCGCTCTCCTCCATGGGGAAAAAATAAGAGATGCCTACCGTTGCATCTTCTAAAATTAAGGGGAAAAGCTGCTGTGTTCCCGACCGGGCGGGGACACGGTTCACCAGTTCCCCCGTGGGAGAGCGCACCGAAACGGAAAACCGGTCCACGCCGGAGTTAATTACGGTAATGAGGGTGCTGCCGGAGCCCTCGCCCACCGTCAAGTCAATGTTCTGCTGCAGCGCCTGGCTGCTCAGCAGTCCCTGCGTATGGTGCCGCGCCTGGCTTTCGTTTCCGGCCGATGTACAGACACAGACGCTTCGTTGATTTGCGATGGTGTATAAATAGCGCTCCAGCACATAGCTGCCGTCGTGGCTGCCATAATTGGAACCTAGTCCGATGCAGATGACCAGTGGACGGTTAAGCTGCTTTGCTTTCATCAGGAGGTATTCCACGCCGACCATAATTTCGGGGGTAGCGAAGGCGTTTTCCTGTTCGGGAGGAACCAGAAGGCGCTCATAGAGAAAGGGTCTTGCCCGCGCCAGCTTGACGATAATCAGCTCGCTGTCGGGAGCCGCGCCGATGAACTCGCCTGTGGCTCTTCCGGCCGCTACGGAGGAAAGAAAGGTGCCGTGGCCTGAGGTGTCCCGTTGGGGGACGACGGAATAGGGATCCTCTGCCCGAAGCGCCTCATTGATCTGGGCGTTGGTATACTCCGTGCCGAAAAAAAACCCCTCGGGAGGGGGGCCTTCCGCTGTCTGGTCATAAATGAACTGTATTTTACTGGTTTTGTCCGGATATTGAAATAGATCGGCAGTGTAGTCAATTCCCGTGTCTACAATACCGATGAGCACGCCCTGTCCCCGCAGGCTCAGATAGGGTTGGTTTTGCACCTGAATGATTCCGGAGGCCTCCAGTGCGGCCCGATCCAGAAGACCGAAGACGACAGGGGAGTGGGAGATATAGCTGCTGCCCAGTGCCTGAATGATATTGGGATAAAATTCGCTGGTGGTATAGCCGATCCAATATTGATCCTGGAGAAGCTGCGTCATCAGAATTTCCGGATGGGCGGCGGCGTACTGTACGAAAAAATCATTTTTCTGAACCACAAAGCTGGTAGTGTCTGGATGGTGAATGAATTCCTGCTCCGTCATACCGTTGATCATTGGGGACCTCCTTTACGCGCTACTGCTCGCGCATGAGGTTAAAGGTCTGCATCAAATTAAGCGACCCATAGCCCCACTTCACGTTGGGATAGGACATGGAATCGCTGCGGTCGCAGCCCCGAAGCAGGTATGCCCTGATCTGAGAAGTGCTCATAGCCGGCTCGTTTTTGTTCACCACGCCCCACTGCATCAAAAGAGCGGCGGCCCCGGCGGTGATGGCGGCGGACACGCTGGTTCCGGACATGGTGCCGTAGCCGTGGGGGTAGAACCCGCCCACGTTGACGCCCGGCGCCGTCAGATCAGGCGCCGTGATCGGTGTTCTCGTGGGTCCCCAGGAGGAATTGGAATACAGAATATTTTTCTGGCTGTCGTAAGCGCCGCAGGAAATGCCCCCCAGCATGGTGGAGGGAATTGTTACCGTGCAGTAAGGGGTGGCGGATAAAAATTCAATGCCCGGGGCGGCAAAGCCGTTGATGGGAAGCCAGGCGTGGAAGGTGCCGTCCAGAACGATGTCACCGTATACCGTAATGGTCCATAATCCGGGAGTTGGCTTGATGAAACGCACGATGGTCATCTGCTCACCGCCGACCGTAATGGGGAAAAAATATTCTACCTCGACCCGCGAATTTTCCAGCAGCAGGGGAAATGATTTTTGGGTGCCGGATTTGGCGGGTACGCGGGTGACAACCTCCCCCGTTGGCGAGCGGATGGAGACGGAGAACCGGTCGGATGCGGTATTCCAGATGTTGATATAGGTGTTAAACCCAACTCCTCCCGGATCGGGAATTTTAAAATCGATATTCTGCCAGTCCTCTGCCTTGGTCAGCTGATTCTGCATATGCCGCCAGGTCTGGCATTCGTTGCCCGCCGCGGTGCAGATGCATACTCCCCGCAGAATTGCCACACCCCGCAGATATTCCTCCAGAAGGCTTGCGCCGTTATGACTGCCCAGATCGGTACCCAGCGAGATGCAGATGACCACAGGCCGGTTGAGCTGACTTGCTTTTTGAAGGATGTATTCAATCCCAACAATAACGGAGGAAGAGCTGAAGGCATTCTCCTGGTCCGGCGGGATGGTCTGCTTTTCCAGGTAAAACTGCCGGGCCTTTCTGAGCTTGACGACAATCAGCTCCGATTCCGGAGCGGCTCCGATAAAATCGCCGCTTTTGCGTCCTGCTGCCACCGAAGCCAGAAAGGTTCCGTGTCCGTCGGTGTCCTTTTGAGGGACAATGGAGTAAGGGGAATCGGAATGAAGCGCCTGATTGATCTGATCATTGGTGTACTCCACGCCCAGAACAAAACCATCCGGCGGGGGGCCCACGGTTGTTTGGTCATAGATAAACTGGATTTTGCTGGTGCCGTCTTCCCAGATGAAGCTATCCTGTGTGTAATCGATTCCGGTATCCAAAAAGCCGATCAGAACACCGTTTCCGAGCAGGTTCAAATAAGGCTGCCCCTGAACCTGCACGATGCCGGAGGCCTCCAGCGCAGGGCGGTCCAACAGGCCCATAATCCTGGGAATGGAGCTGATAAAGGAATTTCCCAGACCCTCCATTAAAAGCGGGAGATCATTTTGATTGATGTACCCGAGCCAGTACTGACCCTGCATCAGGTTGGTCATCAGAATCTGTGGATGGCTGTTTACAAAGGCCTCAAAAAAAATATTTTTTACCGCGACGAAATCAATGGTGTCGGGGTCTAAAATAAATTCCTGCTCTGTCATTCCATTGATCATGTCACCATGCCTCCCGATTGAGTGTATTCCACGACCTCTGCCATGGAGTCGCATAAACTCAGGGATCCATAACCCCAGATGGCGTTGGGATAAACTGTGGAGGCGATATTCCTCCGGGCACCCCGCTGCAAAAAGGCTTTCACCCGCTGATTATATAAAAACGGATCGTTGCCCCGGACGATGCCCCACTGCATCATCAGCGCAACGGAGCCGGTGACAAAGGGCGCGGCCACGCTGGTGCCGGTAAAGGTGTCATAGCCGCCTCCCGCGGCGGGGGCGAATATACCCACTGCCGGCGCCACCAGATCCGGTTTTAGAGAACGTCCGTCCACGTTGCGCCCCCGGCCGGAAAAGGGGGCGCTGATGTTCAGATTGGATTGATACCCGCCCACGGAGATCACGCTGCCCGCGGTGGAGGGGATGGTCAGGGTCAGCTCCACGTCGGGTTTGAGAAACGAGGTGTTGGCGGAGACGTCTTCCAGAGTGGGCAGCCACATCTCCACAAGGCCGTCCACAATCTCGACTCCCCGAATGACCAACTGCCAGACGCCGGGCGTTACCGGATTGCTTTGGCCATAGAGCATAATATAAATTTCCTGGCGCACGGTCTGATGGGTGGGCTGGCCGTAAAGTACCGACACTCTGACCCCGGCCAGGGTCAGACGGGTGATGGTCTGGACAGAGCGAATGACCCCCGTGGTCTGTCCGCTGGGGGAAATCAGTTCCACGGTCATGGTGTCCGCAAAATTTTTCCACATGCTGAGATAAAGGCGGGAAATGCTGCCGGAGGTGATAAATTCGGCGGTAACCGTCTCGTTTTCTCTCAGCCGGGCAGAAAAGTGGTGTCCCGCCGCCCCCTCGTTTCCAGTGGCCACGACGATGGCGGTTTTCCATTTGTCCGCCATCGAATCCAGATAGGCCTCAAACAGAGAGGTGCCGTCGTGGGCGCCGTTGTTGGTTCCGTAGCTCAGGTTGATTACGCAGGGCATATTCATCGCTTCCGCAAGATCAGAGACATACTTGACGCCGCGCATCACCTCTGTGGAGCGGGTGAAATTTTCCACTCCCGTGTTTCCCAGCTTGACAATGGCCAGCGACGCGTTCGGGGCCGCGCCCCGGTCTACGCCGCCTCCAGCCCTGCCGTTGCCGGCGGCGATCCCCGCCACCGCGGTTCCGTGCCCTCTGGAATCGGTGCTGGGCACCAGCCGCAGGGGGTCGTCGGAGGTCAGCGCCTCGTTGATCTGGGCGTTGGTAAACTGCGCGCCTTTTTGGAAGCCCGGCGGCGGTGTTCCGGTCAGCGTCTGGTCCCACAGATAGAGAATGCGGCTGGTGCCGTCCGCGTTTCTGAAATCGGGGTGTCGGTAATCAATTCCTGAATCGATGATGCACACCAGAACGCCTTCTCCGGTGAGACCGAAGCTGTCGGGCTGCTGCACCGTGGTAATACAGGATCGGTTCAGCTCATCCCGGAGGTAATATGTAAGGGTTTTGGGAAGCTCGACATACTCCACCTCAGAGGCGCGGTAAAGGGCGGGTACATTTTGCAGCGGCAGGGTGACGATGGCGTAATTGGAGCTGAGAATTTCCGCGGTGCCGCCCAGCGGCAAGACGGCCTGCCCGATATCGCCGTGATATTTGACAATCAGCTCGATCGGTTCGGACGCGGACATGAAGTCCGACTCGAATTTGGTAATGCGATCTAAAGAAAGAAATGGTTCCGCCATGGCTCCGCCTCCTAGACATAGCTGTCAATTTGGTTGATGCCCAGCCGGACGTATTGCCAGCCATGCTTTTGCCAGGCATAACCGGCGAGGAAGCCGTTACTGCATTCCATGGGGTACATCCAGAAGGAATTGTGCGCGGTGGTCCAGACATAAATGAACAGCCGGATATGCTGGCTTAAAAATTGCTCTTTCAGCGGCTGTGTGTGCGCAATCTTGCAGTATGAGGGGGTCAGCCGGGGCGGCGGGGAGGGAGGGAGTATCTCGGGACGAAGATACGGATACTGCGCGGGCATAATCTCACTCCTTCTTTGTGGATTCGAAAGTTTTTAAAAGCAGACCCGGATATCTGGGGTGCTTACTATCATAGTATGCATAAGAGGTGATTTGTATATGAGTCCTCCCGATCAAATTTCAAATGAACTCACCGGACGCGGCAGTCTCCAGGTCAGCGTGTTTGATACAACCGTGGGCAGACCTCTGCAGGACGCCCGGGTTCGCGTGAGCAGAAACGGAACGGACCTGGGGGAGCTGACCACGGATTCTTCCGGGCAGACCCAGGTGATGGAGCTTCCGACGCCTCCGCTGGACTATTCTCTCGCGCCCAATGAACCGAAGCCCTACGCGGAATATAATGTGACCGTGGTCTCCCAGGAATTTGAATCGCTGATCCTCAACGGCGTTCAGATTCTCCCCGACACCAGGGCGCTGCAGGACTGCCGGCTGATTCCGGTACAGCCGCCGGTACCAATGTCGCAGGACATCAACATTGAGCAGCATACCCTTTGGGGGGTCTTCCCTCCGAAAATTCCGGAGGATGAGGTGAAGCCTCTGCCCGACGCGGGGGGGCTGGTGGTGCTGCCCCAGCCGGTGATTCCGGAATTTGTGATTGTACATCTGGGCGCTCCCACCAATACCGGCGCGCAGAATGTCTGGATTCCCTTTAAAGACTATATTAAAAATGTCGCCAGCTGCGAAATTTATTCCACCTGGCCGGAGCAGACCATTCGGGCAAATGTCTACGCTATCTTGTCCTTTACTATGAACCGGGTCTATACCGAGTGGTATCGGGGAAAGGGGTACGACTTCACCATCACCAACTCCACGGCCTATGACCAGGCATTTGACTACGGGCGCAACATTTATGAGGAAATTTCCGTGGTGGTGGATGACATTTTCACCTTCTATGTGACCCGCCCGGGGATTCGCCAGCCGCTGCTGACGCAGTATTGCGACGGTTCCCGCACCCAGTGCGACGGGCTGACTCAGTGGGGCTCCAAGAATCTGGGGGATCAGGGGTTGGACGCCCTGAGCATCCTGCGCAATTTCTATGGCTATGACGTCTTTCTGAAAGAGGCCGAAAAGGTGGAGGGGGTTCCCCGCTCCTACCCCGGCAGTCCTCTTCAAATGGGCTCGTCAGGCCAGCCGGTACGCACGATTCAGGAGCAGCTCAACGCAATTTCAAATAATTATCCCGCCATTCAAAAGGTCAGGGTGGACGGTGTATTCGGGCAGCAGACCCAGGATGCCGTCAAGCAGTTCCAGCAGATTTTTGACCTTCCCCAGACTGGCGTGGTGGATATGGGGACCTGGTATCAGATTTCCAATATCTACGTTGCGGTGAGCAAGCTGGCGCAATAGCCCCGCCTGATACGGAAAGCTTCTTGGCGTTGCAAAAGCTGTTGTTTTGCGCGGAAGTGTGCTATAATAATCTTCCATACGGGTTAGTCCGGCCAAACACGGGATGACCGCGGGGACGTTTAAAGTTTCATACAAAGGAGAATTGCCATGCCCTATGCGTTACTGTCCGCGGTGTTAATTGCCGCCGACCAGCTGGTGAAATATCTCGTGAGGATCCGTATTCCGCTTGGAGGACACATCGGTTTCCTGCCCGGCGTCATGGAGCTGACCTATCTGCAAAATACGGGAGCGGCATTCTCTATTTTTCGGGAGCATACGTGGGCACTTACCCTCCTCTCGCTGGTGGCCACCGCTGCGCTGGCGGTTGTGCTGCTGAAAAAACTGTGGATTAAGGATCCCTTCGGACGGGTATGCCTCGCCTTGATTCTGGCGGGCGCGGCGGGGAACCTCATTGACCGCGCCCTGTTCGGATGGGTGACTGATATGTTTGCCACCCTGTTTGTCAATTTTGCGGTCTTCAACGTGGCGGATATCTGCCTGACGGTGGGGTGTGTGCTGATGGTGGTTAACGTGCTGCTCTTCTCGGAGAAGCGGGAGAAGAAGGAGAAGCCCCAGTGAGGCGCATCGAGCTGACCGCTGAGCTGGACGGAGAGCGGGCGGACGCGTTTCTGGCGCGTTCGGCGCAGGGGCTGACCCGCTCCGCGGTTCAGCGTCTGCTGGAGGAGGGAGCGGTTGTTTGCGGCGGCAGGCCGGTCAAGAAAAACCAGAAAACCGCGACGGGCCAGGTTTTCATCATTCATATGCCGGAGCCTGCAGAGACGGATATCGTGCCCCAGGATATCCCGCTGGACATTGTGTATGAGGACGATGACGTGATTGTGGTCAACAAGCCGGTGGGGATGGTGGTGCATCCCGCGCCGGGGCACCCGGACGGCACGCTGGTCAACGCCCTGCTTTATCACTGCGGAGCCTCTCTCTCAGGGATCAACGGGGCGCTGCGCCCGGGCATTGTCCACCGCATTGACCGTGATACCTCAGGTCTGGTGATTGCCGCGAAAAATGACAGGGCGCATCTGTCTCTTGCGGAGCAGCTGCAGGATCACAGCCTGTTCCGGGAATATGAAGCGGTGGTGGTGGGGACGCTCCAGCAGGATGAGGGCTCCGTTGACGCGCCCATTGACCGGCATCCCACAGACCGGAAGAGGATGGCTGTGTCACGTATGGGCGGACGGGAGGCGGTGACCCACTGGTCGGTGATTGCCCGTTATCCTGGGTATACCCATATCTCCTGCCGCCTGGAGACGGGACGCACCCACCAGATCCGCGTCCATATGGCATCCATTGGACATCCCCTGTACGGCGATCTTGTTTATGGGCAAAAAAAGCAGATCGCGGGGCTGGCGGGGCAATGCCTCCATGCCAGACGGCTGACCTTCACCCATCCGGGAAGCGGAGAGCGGCTGACGGTGGAAGCGCCTTTACCCCGGTGGTTTGAGGCGGTATTGACAAAATTGGGGCGCATGATATAATAAAATAGATTCAAAAGACCCTCGGGTTTTTTGAGAACCGCAGACAATCGAACACAGGGGCGCTGGACGGCAAGTCCGGCTGAGATTAAAGCATATTGCTGCTTTAGGTCGCCTTGAACCTGATCCGGGTAATGCCGGCGTAGGAAGTGGAATCGACAGGATCGTTTTCTCTGATACCGCTTTGCACCCGTTCGGCTTGCATTGCGGTATCCTTATTTTGGAGGAAACGAATATGAAACAGCATCTCAAACTCCGTGCCCTGTGCGAGGGCGCCATTTTTGTGGCAATTTCCTATGTGCTTAGCTTTTTGAAGGTGTTCCAGATGCCTCAGGGCGGCTCGGTGTCCCTGATGGCGCTGCCGGTTCTGCTCTATGCCGTCCGCTGGGGACTGAGCTCGGGCCTTCTGGCGGGCTGTGCGCTGGGACTGCTAGACTGCTTGGTCGGCGGCATTTTTTTGGTTAGCTGGGTGTCCTTTTTGGGAGACTATATCGTAGCCGGCGCGGCGCTGGGACTGGCGGGCCTGTTTCGCAGATACAGCGGCGGCTGGGGCTATTTCGCGGGCATCGCCGTGGGATCGCTGGGTCGCTGGGCCGCCTGGCTGGTGACCGGGGCCACTCTTTGGAAGCAGTATATGCCCGAGGGATTTACGTTCCTGGGCATTTCCAATAATCCGTGGGTGTATTCCTTCTGGTATAACAGCTACGCCATTGTCAGCGGTTTGCTTTGTCTGCTGGTGGGAGGCATTCTCTTTTCCATCCCCGCGCTGCGGAACTATTTTACGGGAAGCGATCTTCCCCGGCAACAAAACGGGCAGGCGCAGGCATTCTGAGGGCGCTCCGGCCCGAAAGCCTGAAAGGTGCGTTTCATGGGCAAATTTGACGGCGTTTTATTAGCCAGCGATTATGACGACACCCTGTATGGGTATAACCTGGAGGTGTCGCGGGAAAACAGGCAGGCGCTCCGCTGGTTTATGGCGGAGGGTGGGCACTTCTGCGTGGCGACGGGCCGGGCCCACAAGACCTTTACGCCTCAGATTGCCCGGCAGGAGCTCTCTATCAACGCCCCCTGCGTGCTGCATAACGGCTCGCTAGTGTATGATTACGGGGGCGACCGGATTTTGTACCAGACCTTCCTGCGCCAGTCCGCGCCGGAGGATATGCGGCAGATGGCATCGGTGTTCCCCTCCCTTGGTCTGGAGGCCTATTTTGAGGATGAGGTCTATATGTTCCGCCCCAACCGGGTGACCGAGAGCCACATGGAACGGGTTGGCGTGCGGTTTGAGGAGCGCGCCATTGAGGACATGCCGGGGCCATGGACAAAAGTGATTCTGGAGCAGGATCATCCCCTGCTGCTGGAGGCGCAGCGCTATATCAAGGAACATTGGGGTGGGGACTATGAGGCGATCTTCTCCAATAAATACCTTTTGGAGGTAACGCGCAAGGGCAGCACAAAGGGCGGAATGGTGCTTTGGATCGCGGATTATCTGGGAATTGACCGCGCGCATATCTACTGCGTGGGAGACAATCAGAACGACCTGCCCATGCTTGAAATCTCAGCCATTCCCTTTGCTCCCGCCAACTGCGCCGAACCGGTGCGGGACTGGGGGGCGCGTATTATGCCCTCCTGCGATGACCACTGCATCGCGGCGATTATTGATGTGCTCAATGAACTTTATTAAATGATGCTATGAGGCAATGGAGGCGCGGCGAACTGCCATGCCTCCAAGTTTTTTTAATATTTTGAGTATTTTGGTTTGCTGAAACCGGTTCAGGCACAAACTAAAGAGAGAAGGAGTCAATGGTATGGGCGACACACAGACCCCTGAGGATTACCGCAATTTTCAAATTGATCAGGACCCCTACAGCTATGTGTTAAGAACCTTCTGCAACCGATGGAAGCCCTTTATTCTCCACGCCATCAGCGTGGACAAAAACATCCGGTTTAACCGGTTTACCAAGCAGCTTCCCATTTCGGAGAAGGTTCTGTCGGAAAATCTGCGGGAGCTGGAGGCGGATGAGCTGATCATCCGGACGGTGTACCCGGAGGTTCCACCCAGAGTGGAATACAGCCTGACACCCCAGGGCAGGGAGGTCTGCCGGATGCTGCGCATGCTGTATGACTGGGGCTGGCATGAGATGAAGCGCCGGAGGCTTCCCATTGACCCGCTGGGCGAGATGTGGCATGGCTACCGGAAGCCGGAAGAGAGCGTTATGAACGAGCCTTATAAAAAATCCAGGTGATACTTACTTTTTTGTAAGCAGCTTACCAAAATATCTTGACCTTTCTGATATGTACGCACTTTACGAAATGGATGGGTTGTGGTATTGTTTTATTGTGTAATAAGACGGTACGATCACCGTTTGAGTTGACTGAAAGGAAGGAATGTCATGTCCTGCAAATATCCTCATATGCTTGCGCCGATGACCATTAAAAAGACCACATTTAAAAACCGCGTGTTTGCGTCCCCTGTTACCACCAATCGGGTGGTTGACCACGGCTATCCCACACCGGAGGGAATTGATGTCTACGAAACCCGTTCACGGGGCGGATTCGCACAGGTGACGTTTACCGAGTCCTTTGTGGACGACGAGTTTGCCAGCCGCCATGAGCACGGACTGAACGTCTATTCCAATGATATGAGCACCATTCATATGGAAGCCATTATGACCTTGACAGAAGCCATGAAGGCTCATGGTGCGGTGGCCTCCGTCCAGCTGAACCATGTGGGCGGTGTCAATCACCCCGATACCATCAAGGGTCATAAAAACCCCATTGGTCCCTCTGCCTTTGTCCGTCCGGACGGCGTACAGGTGGACGAGATGGATGAAGCCATGATGCGCCGGGTGGCGGACAACTATGCCAACGCCGCAGGCAACTGCAAGGCGTTGGGGTTTGACATGGTGATGATTCACGGCGGCCATGGCTGGCTGCTGTCTCAATTTATCTCCCCCCTGACCAATCATCGCACCGACGAGTACGGCGGTTCCATGGAAAACCGCGCCAAATTCCCCATTATGGTGCTCAAGCGCGTTCGGGAAGAAGTTGGCGACGACTTTTTAATTGAGTACCGTGTCTCCGGGGCCGAGCGGGTTCCCGGTGGTCTGGAGCTGCCCGACGCGATTGAATACTGCAAGCTCATCGAGCCCTACGTGGATATCATCCACGTGACCTCCGGAATTTACCACTCCCATGTCGAAACCAAGGCATTTTCCTCCATGTTTGATGCCCACGGATGCAATCTGGATCTGGCGGCGGCGATCAAGGCAGAGGTAAAGGTTCCCGTGGTGGCTGTGGGCGGCTTCAACAGCCCCCAGCAGATTGAGGATGCCATCGCCTCCGGCCAGTGCGACTTTGTGGCACTGGGGCGCCAGCAGTTTGCCGACCCCGCGTTTGTCAACAAGACCATTGAGGGCAGAGAGAATGAAATTGCGCCCTGCCTGCGCTGCTCCTGCTTCAATCCGTTGGCCTCCAACCCTGATGAGCGCCCCATTCCCACACTCTGGAACTGCACCGTGAACCCCACGTCCGGCCGCGAGCTGCGCTGGCGCAATGCGCCCACGCCCAAAGCGAAACGCCGTGTTCTGGTGGTGGGCGGCGGCGTCGGCGGTATGTACGCGGCCATTACCGCGGCGGAGCGCGGTCACGACGTCATTCTGGTGGAAAAATCCAACCGGCTTGGCGGCCTGCTCTGGTTTACCGACATTGATGAGCATAAGGAATCTCTGCGTCGCTACCGTGACTCCCTGATTGCCCGCTGCCACAGCACAGGAGTGAAGGTTCAGCTCAACACCGAGGCCACTGCGGCCTATATTGAGAAGATGCAGCCCGACGCGGTGATCTGTGCCGTGGGCTCCTCCGCCAACGTCCCCCGGATTCCCGGCATTGAGAAGGCGGGACATGCCCTCTTCGTCTATGTGGAGCCTGAAAAGGTGGGCCACAGAGTCGCCATGATCGGCGGCGGACTCATCGGCTGCGAAACCGGCTACTGGCTGGCGGATACCGGACATGAGGTTCACATTCTGGAAATGCGCAACGGACTGGCCATTGACGCAAACGACAGCCACCGCCGCGCGCTCCTGCCCCGCATGAAAAAGGCAGGCATTCAATCCTATTTAGGGGTCGCTGTCACCGAGATCATCGACGGCGGAGTGCGCTACAAGGACGCGGCGGGCGAAATCCACACGGTCGAAGTGGATACCGTGATTTATGCCGTGGGCCAGCACCCGAATACGGACGTGGTGGAGTCCCTGCGGGGAGCCTGTCCCAAGTTTGTGGTCATTGGAGACTCGCGCCAGGCGCGGCAGGTATTGCAGGCAACTTACGAGGGGTTCTGTGCCGCCATGGATATTCTTTAATGACGATCTTATGAAGCAACTGAACTGTCACAGAGGATGGTTTCTCTGTGACAGTTCTACATTTTTTGACTTATTTTATAAAAAATATGTTGAAACTGTTTCACAAAGCGGATATTTCTGATATAATAGTTGTGCAAAAGAAATGTAAAAAATACTCGTTTGGAAAAATCATACGTTTGACGCAGAAGGAGGAATGGATTAGGTGGACTATAACACTCAAATTGTGGTGATCGGAGGTGGGGCGTCGGGAATGGCCGCGGCAGCCGCGGCGGCGGAGGCCGGAGCCGAAGTTGTCGTGGTGGAGGCAAACGCGGCGGTAGGAGGCAATGGACTGTTTCCCAGAGGTATCTTTGGCGTTGACAGTGTCATTCAGAGGCGGAAGCTGGTTTTTGCGGATGCCGACGAGATATTCAAAAGCTGCATGGAGTATTCCCATTGGAAAATTGACGGAAGGCTGATCCGCGCCCTGATTGACAAGAGCGGAGACACCATCAGCTGGCTGGCGGGAAAGGGTGTGGACTTTACCGACGTGGTTCACCACATTCCCAATCAGACCCCGGAGGTATTTCATATCACCGATGCGGCGGAAAATGTGGGAATGGCGGTCATCAAGGCGCTGAGAGCCTATTGCGCGGAGAAGGGCGTCACCATTCTGACGGGAACCCGGGGGAAAAAATTGTTGCTGGATGAGCACGGCGCGGTTCGCGGTGTGCTCTGTGAGGACAAGCAGGGCGGCTCCGTTACTGTGACGGCGGAAAAGGCCATTGTCTGCACCGGCGGTTTTGCGGGCAATCCGGAGCTTGTGGCGAAATTTTACCCCACTTACAATCCGGCTGTGGTAAGCGTCGGAGGCGGAATGCGTCATCAGGGGGACGGCGTGCTGATGGCGACAGAGGCCGGGGCGGACATTGAGGGGAATTTTGCCATGGAAATGGCCGCACCCAAGCTCAAGGGAAATTACGCCGGGCTGAATTTACTCATAGGAAAGCCGTATCATATATGGGTCAATCGGTTTGGCAGGCGGTTTGCGGATGAGGGGATTGTATATAATTTTGCGCAGGCCGCCAATGCGTGCATGCGTCAGCCCGACGGCGCGGTTTGGGTGCTGTTTGATCAGAGCGGCTTCGATCGGACGCTGGCGGACGGACGGGATATCATTGAGCTGATTCACATTGCGCCTGACGCGGAGGAACGGCTGGCGCAGACCATCGGCAAGGCACAGGAGGATGGAGTTCTGAAGGTGTCCGGGTCGCTTGAGGAGCTGGCGAAGTTTATCGGCTGCGAAGCGGCGGAGCTGGAGGAGTCCGTTTCCGAGTACAACGCCTGCTGTGATCAGCACTGGGATCGGCTGTTTGCAAAACAGGGCCGTTATTTAACCAGGCTGGATCAACCGCCCTATTACGCCCTGAGGGCGGGTACGGACATGCTCATCACGCACGGCGGGATTCGGGTCAACGAGCAGTTTGAGGCGCTCGACAGTCAGTTTGCAACGGTTCCAAACCTCTATGTGGCGGGAGTCGATTTCGGCGGCGCGGACGCTGATGTTTATAATGTCACCATGAGCGGGCATGGGTTTGGGTTTGCGGTCAACTCCGGCCGAATTGCCGGTGAACATGCGGCGCAAGCGGTTACGGCGGAATAAACAGGTGTCATCAATAAAGCTTCAAGCCTTGATAGCCTGAATGCAAACCCGATTGGAAGAAATTATATTTTAAGTGGGAGAGGGACAAGTTGTTGGATTGGGTCGACCGGAACCCACACAAAAAAGGGGAAAATGTGTATGATGAAGAAGGAACATATTCAAGCGTTTCTTGAGGTTGCTCCTTATTTGGGGGACATTATCAACGAGGACATCAATATTGGAGTAATGGACTCCAAGCAGTACCTGCTGACGGTGGACGGGAGAACCGTCACGTCAAATCAAACGGCGGGCGATCCGAACACTTACGATGAGTTTGCTCTGTCAACCATCCGGGAAAGGAGACAAAAATCCTTTGAGGATGTTTCAGATCGGTTTCCGTTTCCAGTGGAGGTCACATTTACACCGGTAATAGAAGAAAATGGGAACGCCTCGGATATTCTGATCGCGGTGGTCAAAAATATTGATCGGCGGAAAAAGGCCGATACCGCGTCGAAAGCGGTATCTTCCTCGTTTGAGCAGGCGAATCAGACCATCAGTGAAATTGCGGAGGATTCCCAGAATTTACTTCAAAATATTGACGATATCTTAAAATATACCAGAGAGACACAACAAAAGCTGAGTGTGATCGACACGCTCATCAGCAGAATTAAAAAGATTGCGTTGCAGTCCAACATCCTGGCCATCAATGCCGGAATCGAGGCCGTTCATGCGGGTACCGCGGGCAAGGGCTTCAGCGTGATCGCCGGTGAAATGGGCAAGCTGTCAAAATCCAGCGATGAGGCGGCGGAGACCGCCAACACCGCCCTGACGGAAATTAAGACTGCAATTGACACGATCACCAGCAAAATGGTCTCAATTGATACTTATTCTGAAAATCAAGCCGCGTCCACTCAGGAGATTTCGGCATCCATCAATAACATATTTAATACGTTCAGGCTGTTGTCGGAGCACTGCTGAGACAGTCCCGGTCTGACCTGAACCCGATCAAAGAGACCCCAACGCCGTTAGGAGCTACGTCCTGGAAGCGTTGGGGCCGTTTTCTGTCATGATGAGCTAAGGTTCATAACGGTGTGAGTCAAAAAGCTCACGCTCCGCCTCCGATTTACAGAATGAAGAAGGCGGCGGCGATGATGACGTAAACCGCAACCAGCTGGACGCCCTCCAGCCAGTTGGATTCCCCGTCGCTGGCAATGCGGTTGGCGATCAGAACCGAGAAAATCAGCGCAACCAGCTCAAAGGTATTGAACACAATGCTCATAGGGGAGAATAGGAGACTGAGCAGAATGAGAATCGGCGTCACGAACAGGATGATTTGCAGGCTGGAACCCAGGGCGATTTCCACAGCGACGTTCATTTTGTTTTTGAGCGCCATCATCACCGCGGTGCTGTGCTCGGCGGCGTTGCCAATGATGGGAACCAAGATAATACCGACAAAAAATTCACTCAGACCCAGCGTCTCCGTCATGGATTCCACACTGCCCACAAACAACTCCGACTCAATTCCAATGAGAACCGTAGCGGCCACCAGAATGAAGATGGACTTTTTCAGGGACCAGTGGGAGGCTGTTTCCTCCTCTTCCCCGGTTTCCGTGGCGTATAAATCCTTATGGCTGTAAAACGAAAACACCAGACTTAATAGATA
The DNA here is from genome assembly GCA_017861365.1 of Oscillospiraceae bacterium. Lineage (GTDB taxonomy): Bacteria > Bacillota > Clostridia > Oscillospirales > Oscillospiraceae > JAGFXR01. The sequence continues at coordinate 53,055 of JAGFXR010000001.1, forward strand.
GATCACAAACATGATCACGGCGACCACCACACTGAGCCCTTCATACCGGGTAGTCAGCAGTGAGGCGTCCACCGTGTGGGTGAACACGGCGGGGATGGATAGCCCGATGACCGCGAACAGCAGCATACTGGCCGTCACATCAATGGTTTTTTGATTGAAATATTGTGTTTTATACTTGGTGCCGCCGACCAGCATGCTCAGCCCCAGCACCAGCAGAATATTGCCGATCACCGAGCCTGCGATGGATGCCTTGACCACGTCAAACAGGCCCGCCTTCATGGCAAAAAAAGCGATAATCAGTTCGGTGGCGTTTCCGAAGGTGGCGTTCAGGAAGCCGCCGATTCGGGGGCCCGCGTAGCAGGAGATTGCCTCCGTGGCCTCTCCCATGATGCCGGCCAAGGGGATAATCGACAGGGCGGAAAATACAAAAATCAGCGGCTTGGAGACACCCATAAGCTCACCAATAAGGCTGATGGGGAGAAAAATAAGCAAATATCGCAATAGTTTCATAGGGAAACTCCTTTTTCGTGCCGACAATTTGCCCGGACGTGGCCCGGACATGGACAAACGACTGTGACCAGTGATCAGCGAACCTGATTATAGCATAGAAACGGCAGGAACTGCAAACGAATTCGGAAAAGTATGGAACGGGCTGAAAGAAAAAGCCCCCTTTGCCATGTTCCGGAATGGGCGGGAGACGTCCATGACTGAAAAATACAAAAGGATGTCATATTTTGATCTTCCCCAACAGAGGAAAATGAGCTATGATAATAGACAGCATGCCGCGGCCGGCGAAAGGCACGGCCCGCATTCCGATTTATCGTTTGCCTCGTTTTTTTCCGGGAACGTAAAAAAGCTCCATAGGGCATCTGGTATGGACGGTAATTTGGAGTAATCAAAAAGAGCGGATGATGATCTTGAACATTGTAATGTCGGGCATCGACCATACTGTGGCTGATGTCAGCCGCCGGGAGCGCTTCGCGCTGTCTCAGGACGACCAGCGCGGATTGTTTCGAAGCGCGAAAGAAAATCCGGACATCCTTGGATTGATTGTGCTGTCCACCTGTAACCGAACCGAGCTCTATCTTTCCCTGCGGGACGGGGTGAAGCTTGATCCCTTTACAGTGGCGTTTCCGGGGGAAAGCGCGGGAGAATACCGGACGCTGAGCGGGCGGGAGGCATTTTGGCACCTTGCCGCGCTGGCCTGTGGAATTCAGTCCCGTATTTACGGAGAGGATCAGATTTTGACCCAGGTGAAACATGCTGTGGCCTTTGCACGGGAACAGCGGGGGACGGACAATATTCTGGAAGTCTTTTTTCGCGCGGCCATTTCCGCCGCCAAGCGGATTCGCACGGAGTTCCGGCTTCAAACGGGGGACGCTTCGGCGGCGGCCGCCGCCCTGGCGATTTTGAACCGACACAGCGGCGGGCGGCGTATTCTCGTGATCGGAAACGGCGAGGTGGGACGGCGTACGGCGCAGACCCTCACCGAGGCGGGATACCGGGTGACCATGACCCTCAGGCAGTACCGACACGGCGCGGTGAGCATTCCCGCGCGGGTGTCCGCCGTGGAGTATGACAGCCGTTATGAGGTGCTGGAGCAATTCGACGGGGTGGTCAGCGCCACCGCCAGCCCCCATTGCACCATCTCAGCCCAGCGGCTGATGCAGTGTCCAAGGATTCCGAGCATTTACATCGATCTCGCCATGCCCCGGGATATTGAACCGGAGGTGGGGCTGCTTCCCTGTGTGACGCTGTATGATATTGATCAGGTTGCGGACGGTGCCGCCCGGGAGCAGTCCCGGAGGGACACGTTGGAGCGGATCGAGCCTTTTATTGAGCGCGGCTATGAGGAACTCATGAAATGGGAACTGGGGCGGGCCCGTTCCCTGGAGCGGGAACAAAAAACTCATTTTCCGCTGTTCATCGATTCTACGGGGAAGACCGTTCTTGTAGTTGGCGGGGGTGCCATCGCCGCCCGGCGGGTTGCGTCCTTGAGCCGGTTTTCCTTTGACATCCATGTGGTAGCGCCGGAGGCAAAGGAGGAAATCCTGCGCCTTGCGGAGCGTGGACGCGTCTTGTTTGAACAGCGCCCCTTTGAGGAGGCAGATCTGGAGGATGCGTTCATGGCGGTGGCGGCGACCGACAGCCGGGAAGTCAACCATCGGGTGGCGGTGCTGGCCCGGCACAAAGGCATCTATGCCAGTATTGCCGACCGACGGGATGAGTGCTCCTTCTATTTCCCAGCCATTGCGGAAAATGACAAGGTGACCGCCGGGATTTGCGGCGACGGTGTTGCCCACCAGAATGTCGCCGCTGCGGCGAAAAAAATCCGGGAGGTACTCAATGAAGCAATTGAAGATCGGCAGCCGTGAGAGCAGACTGGCTGTGATACAGGCGGAGCTGGTGCGGGACTGTCTCGCCGCGCTCCATCCTGATATGAGCTTTGAGATCAAAACCTATAAGACCACGGGAGACGTGATCCTGGACCGGACGCTGGACCAAGTGGGCGGGAAGGGTCTGTTTACCAAGGAACTGGAGGCCGCTCTGCTCAAGGGGGAGGTTGACCTTGTGGTACACAGCTTCAAGGACGTGCCGATGCAGGTGGATGAGCGCATCCCCATCGTGGGTGTGACCTCGCGGGAGGACGGGCGGGATGTCCTTGTCCTGCCGGAGGGCTGTGAGGATTGGGACAGATCAAGGCCCATCGGCTGTTCCAGCAGGCGGCGCACCCTCCAGCTGAGGGCGCTGTTTCCCGGTTGCATGGTGAAGCCAGTCCGAGGCAACGTATTAACCCGGCTAAGCCGCCTGGAGCAGGGAGAATTCGGCGCGCTGGTGCTGGCGGCCGCCGGACTGAAGCGGCTGGGACTCTCCCACCGGATTCACTCGTATTTTAAACCGGAGGAGATGCTGCCCGCTGCATGCCAGGGCATTTTAGCGTTGCAGGCAGGAAGGTCGTTTGACCGCAGCCTGTTAGAGGGGCTGCATCACGAGGATAGTTATGTGATCGCCCTGGCAGAGCGGGGCTTTGTTCGGGCGCTGGACGGGGGATGCTCTTCCCCGGTGGCGGCTCACGCCGTGCTGGAGGGGGACAGGCTCGTCCTCACCGGCCTTTATGTGGAGGAGGCGGGTGAGCGGCTGCATTTCGAGACGGCATGCGGTTCCCGGCAGGAGGCGGAGCAGCTGGGCATTTCTCTGGCCGAGGGGATGAAACAAAGGTGGTGCGGGAAATGAGCGCAACGGTATATCTGCTGGGGGCGGGGCCGGGGGACGGCGGCCTGTTGACCCGGAAGGCGGAGCAGCTGCTTACCAAGGCGGAGGTCGTGGTGTATGACCGGCTGGTGGGGGATGACATTCTGGCCCTGATTCCTCCGCAAGCGGAGCGGATTAACGTGGGAAAGCACGCGGGAAACCATCCCGTTCCCCAGGAGCGCATTAATGAGATTCTGCTGGAAAAGGCTCTGGAAGGCAAGCGGGTGGTTCGGCTCAAGGGCGGGGATGGCTTCCTCTTCGGCCGTGGCGGCGAGGAGCTGGAGCTGCTCCGGGAGCATGGAATTTCCTTTGAGGTGGTGCCCGGCGTGCCGTCTCCCATCGCCGCGGCGGCCTATGCCGGAATCCCGGTGACACACAGGGATTTCTGCGCCTCGGTGCATTTTATCACCGGGCACCGGAAGGCGGACGGCGCGCTGAATCTGGATTATGAGGCGCTGGTGCGCTTAAACGGCACGCTGGTGTTTTTGATGTCGGTGGCTACCTGCGGCGAAATTGCGTCGGGTCTGATGAGTCATGGCATGTCGTCGGAAATGGACTGTGCCGTGATTGAAAACGGTACCCGGCCGGAGCAGCGCAAGTTCATTGCCACGGTGGGAACCATTGCGGGTGTAATCCAGGAGCAGCGGATTACCTCCCCTGCCCTCATCGTGGTGGGGCGGGTTTGCAGCCTGTCCGACCGATTCGACTGGTTTTCTGAGCTGCCCCTGCACGGCGTTAGCGTTCTGGTGACCGCTCCGGCCACCGGAAGCGGACGGCTGGAGCATCAATTGAGGGAGCTGGGCGCGGGCGTCACCGTTCTCCCGGCGATTGCCACTGTCCCGCTGGACGTTACCCTGCCTGAGCTCTCCGGGGTGAGGGCGGTTATCTTCACCTCTGCCACAGGCGTGCGGGCAGTGTTTTCCGCCCTGCTGGAGCGGGGGCGGGATGCCCGTATGTTCGGGGGCGTCATTATAGCCGCCGTGGGAAGGGAGACTTCGGAGGCGCTGCGGCAATATGGAATTCTACCCGACCTGGTGCCCCCAATCTTCAGCGGGGAAGCTCTGGGCCGGGAGCTGCTGGAGCGCGAGCTGCTGAAGCCCGGCGAAACCGCCCTGCTGCTTCGGGCGAAAAAAGCGGCGCCCGGGCTTCCGGCGGTGCTGAAGCAGGCGGGAGTACGGGTAGAGGAGCTGGCGGTGTATGAGACTGTTGCCCTGCCGCTGGAGGAGATCAATCCTGTCCGGTATGACTGGGTGACATTCACCAGCGCCGGCTGTGTGGAGAGCTTTCGCGCCTCCTGTGAGGGCAGCGGGTTTTTCGATTTTGGGTCGGTGAACGCATTGTGCATCGGGCCACAGACAGCGAAAAGCGCCCAGGCGCTTGGAATGAAAGTGAGCGTTTCCAAGAAAGCGACACTTGCGTCCATGGCGGAATTTTTGAAGGAGGCGGCGGTATGATCAAGCGGGGAAGAAGGCTCAGGCAAAACCCGATTATTCGTTCTTTGGCCAGAGAGACCCGGCTGAGCGTCGATTCTCTCATCTGGCCCCTGTTTATTCAGGAGGGGAGCAATGTGCGCAGTCCCATCGCGGCGATGGAGGGACAGTTTCACTTCAGCCCCGACCGGCTGGCAGAGGCCATTGACGAGGGTCTGGAGGCGGGGGTGAATAAATTTCTCCTGTTCGGGCTGCCCGGACAGAAGGATGCCCTGGGCTCCGACGCCTACGACGAAAACGGCATCGTCCAGCAGGGTCTCCGCACACTTCGGGAGCGGTTCGGCAAGGAGATTTACCTGATTACGGATATTTGCATGTGTGAATATACCGACCACGGCCACTGCGGAATCCTCCATGGCAGTGAGGTGGATAACGATGAGACGCTGTCTTATCTGGACCGGATCGCGGTGTCCCACGCCATAGCCGGGGCGGATATGGTGGCTCCCTCCGACATGATGGACGGGCGGGTTGCCTCCATCCGCGCCGCCCTGGACGGGGAGGGGTTTCTGAACCTGCCCATCATGTCCTACGCGGTCAAATATGCCTCCGCCTATTACGGCCCATTCCGGGACGCGGCAGGCTCCGCGCCTGCGTTTGGCGACCGGAAAAGCTATCAGATGGATTTTCATAATGTAAATGAGGCTCTGCGGGAGGCCGCCGCCGATGAGGCCGAGGGGGCGGATATGTTGATGGTGAAGCCCGCTCTGTCCTATCTGGATGTGATACGCGCAGTCAGGGAACGCACCACCCTGCCTCTGGCAGCTTACTCGGTGAGCGGCGAGTATGCCATGATCAAGGCCGGGGGAGCGGCGGGACTGATCGACGAGTATCAGGTGATGTGCGAAAGCGCCGTCTCTGTGTTCCGTGCCGGAGCGGATAGCTTGATCACTTACTTCGCCAAAGAGTTGGCGGGTGCCATTCGCCGAGGCGACATCGGGTAAACAGGAAGGATTGGTTTTCTATGGAATGCGGTAAGTCGGAACAATTATTTGAGCGGGCGAAACAGGTGATACCCGGCGGAGTGAACAGCCCTGTGCGGGCGTTTCAGGCGGTGGGAGGCGTTCCGCGTTTTGTCAAATCCGCTCAGGGCGCGTACCTGACCGACGCGGACGGAAACACGTATCTGGATTACATCTGCTCCTGGGGACCCATGCTGCTGGGACATGGCGACGGAGAAGTGCTGGCCGAGGTGGAAAAAGCATGCCGGGACGGGCTGAGCTTCGGCGCGGCCACGGAGCGGGAGGTGGAGATGGCGGAGCTGATGTGCTCCATGGTGCCGGGGCTTGAGATGGTGCGTATGGTGAACAGCGGAACCGAAGCGGTTATGAGCGCCCTGCGTCTGGCCAGAGGAGCCACCGGACGGGAGAAAATCATCAAGTTTATCGGCTGCTATCACGGGCACAGCGACAGCATGTTGGTGAAGGCGGGCTCGGGGCTGCTGACCAACGGCGCACCGGACAGCCGGGGCGTCACCGCGGGCGCGGCTCAGGACACCCTGCTGGCGAATTACAATGAGCTTGACTCGGTGGCGGCGCTTTTTGCCCAGCATCCGGAGGAGGTCGCCGCAGTCATTGTGGAGCCTGTGGCCGCCAACATGGGGGTGGTGCCGCCGGGAGACGGATTTCTGGCGGGACTGCGTGCCCTGTGCTCCAGATACGGCGCGCTGCTCATTTTTGACGAGGTGATCACGGGCTTTCGCCTGTCACCGGGCGGCGCGGTAAAATATTTTGGCATTCAGCCCGATCTGATGGTTTACGGCAAGATCATCGGCGGCGGCATGCCCGTGGGAGCCTACGGCGGTTCCCGCAGCCTGATGGAGCAGGTTTCTCCGGTGGGCGCGGTCTATCAGGCGGGGACGCTTTCGGGAAATCCCGTAGCCATGGCGGCGGGGCTTGCCATGCTGCGGCAGATCAAAGCGCGTCCGCTGATTTATCCAGCGTTGGAGCGTAAGGCGGGCACTCTGGCGGCGGCGCTGCGAGAAATCTTTCCTTATACCGTCAATCAAATTGGTTCTCTCATTAGCCTGTTTTTCACGCGGCGGGCGGTTACCTCCTTCGAAAGCGCGAAAACCAGCGATACCGCGCTCTACGGGAGATACTTTCAGCACATGCTGGATCGTGGCATCTATCTTGCCCCCGCTCAATTTGAAGCAATGTTTGTAAGCGCGGCTCACACGGAAGAGGATTTGGCAAAAACCGTGGAAGCGGCGAGAACATTTGCGGTCTGAGAGAGGGACGGTGCATGATGGTGCCGCGGCTGAGACCCTATCTGGAGCGTGACGGGGACTGCCTGCTGGACTGGATGGAGGACGAGGTATCCCTGGCGAAGTGGTGCGGGGGGTATTTCCGGTATCCGCTGACAGCCGGTCAATTGCTGGCGTATCAGGCGGATTACAGCCTTCGGCCGGACCGCCTGCTGCTGACTGCGGCGGATGAAACCGGCGCTCCTCTGGGACATATGATGTTTAAGGACATCGACTATGAGGAAAACAGCGTTCATCTGGGTCATATTATCATTGATCCCAGCCTCCGCAACCAGGGGATGGGGAAGCAGATGCTCCGCCTTTCCCTGCGGTATGCGTTTTGGATTCTGGGGCTTTCCAAGGCAACCCTGACCGTGTTCCACAATAATCCCCGGGCCTGCCGCTGTTACGGGGCGGTGGGTTTTCGGGAGCTGCGGACGTATCAAAGCTTGTTTCCCTTTCACGATGAGCGGTGGAGCTTTTCTATGCTTCTTCTGGAGCGGGACAGGTTTGACGGGGCATCTATATCTAATGATTAAAGAAACCACGGACTCCATTCCGGCCCGGCTGGGCGGAATGGAGTCCGTGGTTTTCTGGTTATAGCAGTCTTCCTGTGGCTTGGTAGAGTAGAGCGTTGCAGATGGCGGCGGCAATATTGCTGCCGCCTTTTCGTCCCTGTGCCACAATGTAGGGAACGTCGGTGTCCATAATGAGTTCCTTGCTCTCCACTACGTTGACAAAGCCTACCGGCACGCCGATGACCAGCTTCGGGCGGAGCGTTCCCTCCGTAATCAGCTCACAGAGACGGATCAGCGCGGTTGGGGCGTTGCCCACGGCGAAAATTACATTGCCGCCCAGAGTTGCCGCGCGGTTGATGCAGGCAACCGCCCGTGTGGTGCCATTTTTTTGGGCGGACTGCGCGATTTCTGGATCGCCCATGAAGCACTCCACGGCGCAGCCCAGCTTGGCCGCCGCTTCCTTGTTTATGCCTGCCTTTGCCATGTTGGTGTCGGTCACAATGATCGCCCCGATCCGCAGGGCGTCTATCCCGGCTTGCACCGCGCCGGGGGAAAAGCGGAGATGATCCGCGTAATCGAAGTCCGCCGAGGTGTGAATGACCCGCTTGACCACCGCCTCCTGATCCGGGGGAAAGACCCGATCCCCCAGCTCCGCGGCAATCAGCTCAAAGCTGCGTTTTTCGATTTCACCGGGCAGTACGTGTTCTAATTTGATATGCACGAGAACGACCGTCCTTTCTAGGAATGATTCTTTGGTAAAAGCTTGCGGTTCTGAGCGTAGGAAACAGGGTTAATATTCAATGCCCGGACGGGCGGAGACGCCGCGCTGGTAGGGGTGCTTGCGGCAGACCATCTCCGTGACATAATCCGCACATTCCAGCATGAAATCCGCGGGGGAACGCCCGGTCAAGATGAGCTCCAGCCCCTCGGGCTTGGCGCGCAGAAAATGCTCCAGAAGAGTGCTGTCCAAAAAACCGCCCTTGACCGCGAGACAGGCCTCGTCCAGTAAGAGCACATCGCAGCCGCCCAGAAACGCCGATTCCACCGCCTCCTGAAACAGCGCCCTGCTGGAAGCGCGGGTGCGCTCCCGCTGTTCGTCGTTCATTTGGAAGGTAAAACCCTCCGTGGGGGCGGAAAGTACGGTGACGTTGGGCAGATTCCGCAGAACATTTAATTCGGAGGAGGTTCCATCTTTTAAAAATTGCAGAACTGTAACCTGTTTGCCGTTTCCGGCCGCCCGGAGGCACAGCCCCATGGCGGCGGTAGTTTTGCCCTTGCCGTTTCCGTAGTAGAGATGAATAAGCCCCGGTTTCATGCAATGCCCTCCTGCAAAACGCGGTCGATCAGCTCCATGTCCAGACTGGCCCGCAGCGCGTCGGCCAGCGTGTCATATTGCTGGTTTTTATAGTCCTCAAGCGTGATTTGGGCGCTCGTTTCCATGGAAAGCCCCCGGCTGCGCAGCAGAAGCCGAACAAGCTCCTGCGCCAGAGTGCCGCTGTCGAAGAGTCCATGAACATAGCTGCCAAGTACCGCCCCCTGGACGGCTCCGTCAATGGGACGGGTTCCGCCGGTAAGAGCGGAAAAGGCGGCTCCGTTGACCTGAGTGACGCCCATATGAATTTCATAACCGGAAAAGGATGTTCCGCTCAGGGGAGCGAAAAAGCCGTCCAGCCGCCCCACCGTCCCATCCACCCGGGTGCGGGTCTTTTCCTGTTCAAATACCGTCTGCGCGGGCAGCAGACCCATTCCCCGCACCGTGCCGCCGTGCTCCGTGGCGTAAGGGTCGGAAATGACGGTTCCCAGCATTTGATACCCGCCGCAGATGCCGATAATGGGAACTCCCTGGGCGTGCAGCTTCAGGATGGAGGCCTCCAGGCCGTTTTGCCGCATCCACAGGAGATCCTCCATGGTGTTTTTGGTGCCGGGGAGCAGGATGAGATCGGGTGCTCCCAGCTCACTTGGGGAGGCGACATAGCGAATACCCACGCCGTCGTACCGCTCCAGGGCGCTAAAATCGGTGAAATTGGAGATGCGGGGAATGTGGATGACGGCAATGTCCAGCAGAGCGGGCCGGGTTTTTGCGCTGAGCCGGGGGGACAGGCTGTCCTCGTCGTCAATGTCCAGGTGAAGGTAGGGGACGATTCCGGCGGTGGGAATGTGAACCAGTTCCTCCAGCATGGAAAGGCCGGGCGTTAACAGTGCGGCATCACCACGGAATTTGTTGATGATCAGTGCCTTGATGTAGGTCTGCTCCTCCGGCTCCAGCAGCTTCACGGTGCCGTACAGGCTTGCGAACACGCCGCCCCGGTCAATGTCGCCCACCAGCAGCACAGGGGACTTTGCCATCCTGGCCATGCCCATATTCACAATATCACCGGACTTTAAGTTGATTTCAGCGGGACTGCCCGCACCCTCAATGACGATGATATCATATTCCCGGGACAACGATTCATATGCCCGCAGAATATGGGGAACCAGGTTGTGCTTATAGGCAAAATAATCGGCGGCACTCATGTTGCCCAGCACCTCGCCGTTGACAATCACCTGACTGCCCGTGTCACCGGTGGGCTTGAGCAGAATGGGATTCATGCGCACGGAGGGCTCCACCCCCGCTGCCTCCGCCTGCATCACCTGTGCCCGGCCCATTTCAAGACTCTCCCGGGTGATGAAGCTGTTGAGCGCCATGTTCTGACTTTTAAACGGGGCGACCCGGTAGCCGTTCTGCCGGAAAATCCGGCACAAACCCGCCGTCACCAGGCTCTTGCCGGCGTTGGACGTGGTGCCCTGTACCATAATTGCTTTTGCCATGCGTCATTCACCTCGTTGCTATGCTTCTGATGGCGGAGATCAACTGCTGATTTTCCTCATGGGTGCGAACCGCGATGCGGTAATAACCCGGAGAGAGTCCCGCATAGTTGGAACAGTCCCGGATCATGATTCCCGCCTCCCGCAGCTTTTTATGCAGCAGGAAATCGGTGGAGTGGAAAAAAATATAGTTGGCGGCGGAACCCAGGCAGGTAAGCCCCGCCCCCTCCAGCTCACGCAGCAAATACGGCTTTTCCTGCTCCAGCAGCCGTTTCACACGGGCGACATATTCGGTTTCCCTCAGAGCGGCGATGCCTGCTGCCTGAGCCGTAGAAGAGACGGCCCAGGGCTGTCCCGAGCCCCACACCCGCGCGATCAGGGAGGGAGAAGCACATAGTCCGTAGCCAAGCCGGAGGCCCGCCATGGCGTAAAGCTTGGTGAAGGCCTTGAGGATGAAGAGGCGGTCATAGTCCGCAAGCTTGTCCGAGAGAGAATAGTCCTCCGGCTGGTCGAGAAACTCCACAAAGCATTCATCCACCACCAGCGTGGTGCCGCAGGCGCGGCAGCGCTCCAGTATGGACAGCAGCAGCGGCCGCTCACAGAGAAGGCCCGTGGGGTTGTTGGGCTGACAGAGGAACAGAATATCCAGCGGCGGGGTAATGGCGTTTAAAAAATCCTCCGTGAGGGCAAAGCCGGTTGCAGGGCTCAGGGGGTAGCGAACGATCTCACAGTCATTTAATCTCAGAGCGTGCTCGTACTCCGCGAAGCAGGGAGCCGGCAGGAGCGCAGACTTGGGGCGCAGGGCGCAGACGAGCCGGTAAATGAGATCCGCCGCGCCGTTCCCGCACACCACCTGCTCCGGTAGTTTGTCCTCGTGGGCGGCAATCGCCTGGCAGAGAGAGCGGCAGAGCGGGTCGGGATAGGCGTCGGCACTGTCCAGGCAGGCGGTGACCGCCTGCCTGACACCCTCCGGAAGGCCGAGAGGGCTTACATTTGCCGAAAAGTCCAGAGGCTGCTGCCCGAACTGACGCAGAAAGCCCTCCACGTCGCCCCCATGAATCAGAGGCATATGATGTTCCTCCCCCATAGTAAAATAACGGCCAGCAGCCGGAGCAGAACGCAAAGGACAAAACACACGGCGGAGGTTCCGTAGAGCAGCCTGACGGCGAACGGAATATCCTCGGGAGTGATGGGGCGGATGGGGTCGCCTATCGTGGGCTTGTGAACGATCATGCCGAAGTAGCTGGCATCGCCCGCCAGCCGGATGCCCAGCGCCCCGGCACAGGCAGCCTCGGTATGCGCCGAATTGGGACTTTTGTGGTTTTTCCGGTCCCGCAGAAAGATACGGAATGCGCCCCTGCCGTCGAAGCCCAGCAGCGGTGACACCGCTGCCATGAGAAGTCCCGAAAGGCGGGCGGGAATGAAGTTGAGCACGTCGTCCAGCCGGGCGGCGGCGGTTCCGAAGTGGCGGTAGCGGTCATTTTGATAGCCGATCATGGAATCCATAGTGTTGACGGCCTTATAGAGCATCCCCAGCGGCGCGCCGCCCAGAAAGAGAAATAACAGTGGAGCCACACTGCCGTCGGAGGTGTTCTCAGCCACGGTTTCCACCGCGGCCCGGGTCACCCCATCTGCGTCCAGCGACCCGGTGTCGCGTCCCACGATGTATGACACCCGCCTCCGGGCCTCGGGCAGGTCGCCTGCCCTGAGGGCGCGGTAAACCTCCATAGCGGCGTCCCTCAGGCTTTTCACCGCCAGAAGCTGAAAACACCAGAAGCTCTCCGCCGCCAGCCGGAGCAGGGGATGAGCCAGCCCCAGCAGCCACAGAACGCCGCAGCAGATCAGAAAGGAGAGCGCGGGCAGAACCAGCGCCATCACCAGACCCGCGCACCGCTCTCCCCGGGGTGTCCGGGGAAACACACGCCGAAGAGGCGGCTCCAGCGCGGAGATGAGCTTTCCCATCCATACCACGGGGTGCGGCAGCCATCGGGGGTCACCGAGGAGCAGATCCAGAAGAAAGCCCACGGTCACAGCCGCTAAGATGTACAAAAACGCCGCCTCCTATAAGGGCTGATAAGCCTCCACGTTGATTTCCTCAAAGGTCGCCATGGCGTTGTAAACCGCAAACGCCATATCAAGAAGGGGGATTGCCGCCACGGCTCCGGTACCCTCCCCCAGGCGCATACCGGCGGTCAGCATGGGATGCAGACCCAGACTGTCCAGCAGCAGCTGCCCGGCGGGTTCACCGCTGCAATGGCTGGCGAGCATATAGCCCAGAGTATCAGGACAGATGCGGGCGGCGCACAGAGCCGCGACACTGGAAATAAAGCCGTCGATCACAACCGGAATCCGGCAGAGCGCGCCGCCCAGATAAAGGCCCACCATGCCCGCGATGTCAAAGCCGCCCACTGCCGCCAAAACGCCGATGGGATCCCGTGGGTCGGGGCTGTGGATGGAAATGGCGGTGCGGATGGCTGCGATTTTGTGCCGGAGACCCTCGTTGGACAGTCCTGCCCCCACGCCGGTCATCCGCTCCACGGGCTGATTCAGGAGAACCGAAGCCATAGCGCTGGACGTGGTGGTATTGCCAATGCCCATTTCCCCGGTGGCAAAGAGGCGGTAGCCCCGCGCCTTCAGTTCCCGTGCCAGTTCAATTCCGGCGAAAATGCCCCGCAAAGCGGTTTCTCGGGTCATGGCAGGCTCCTTTGCCATATTGGAGGTTCCGCTGCCAAGACGGCGCGGAAGAATGCGGTCGTCGTCGATGGGAGCATTCATGCCCATGTCCACAGGAATAACGTCTGTATTTGCCACAGCGGACATTTTGCAAACGCTGGTGTCCCCGGTGCAGAGATTTTTTGCCACAATGGCCGTTACCTCGCTGCCAGTCTGAGTGACGCCCTCGGCCACCACGCCGTTGTCGCCGCAAAATACCACCACACACCGCTTGGCAATGGAGGGTGAAACGAAATCGGTGATGGCGCAGATGCGGGCCACGGCCTCCTGCAGCAGTCCCAGGCTGCCCAGCGGAATGGCGATGGAGCTCCATTTTTCGCGGCACTCCCCAGCGGCATCTTCGCTGACGGGCTTGATAGAGGCGCAGATATGATCCAGCGTCTCACTGTATGGACATGTTTCTTCGGTAATCATCCATCTTTCCCTCCATATTGCTCCGCTGTCCGCACGAACTGCCGCGCAAAGGCGGGGTTGCTGTAAAAATATAAATGGGGAAAGCCCGCAAACAGCGTCCGTGTTCCATGAATGCAGGGCCAGCCCGCGCGGCTGACGGGTTTTTCCGCGTAACAGGAGTCACCGCAGGAGTCGGAGTCAAAATAGTGAAATTCATGAGCACGGATGTGGTCGCCCGTGAGGCAGAGCAGGTTGTCCTGTTCTGCGGTGAGGGTAATGTATCCGAACCGACGCAAGCCGCCGGTGTAGCGGCATGCCCCGGGAAGAACACCGCACATGGGGAAGGATTGTCCGCCTTGGTCAGTCATGCTCTCGTGGAGATACAGGAAGCCGCCGCACTCGGCAAAGGTGGGCAGGCCGGAGATAACCGCGTCCCGAATTTCCCTGCGCAGGGTGCCGTTGTCCTCCAACGCCTTCCCATAAAGCTCCGGGTAACCCCCTCCCAGATAGAGGCCGCAGATGCCCTCCGGCAGGTGGGCGTCCTCCAGGGGAGAAAAAAAACAAAGCCGCGCGCCCAGTTTGGAGAGAAGCTCCAAATTCTCCCGGTAATAAAAGCAGAAGGCCTTGTCCCGCGCCACGGCGATCATCGGGGTGCTTTTGACGGCGGGAGGGATGGTTAGAGGGGCATACTCCAGCTCCGGCGCGCTCCTTGCCAAAGCGAGCAGGCGCTCCAAGTCCACCGTCTCAGACAGTGTGTCTGCCAGAAGATCCAGCTTCTCCTTCAGGTTGGAAACCTCGGCGGCTGTCACAAGACCCAGATGCCGGCTCTCCAGCGCGAAACGAGAGTCTAAGGGGACATAGCCCAGCACCGAAACACCGCACTCCGCCTCAATCACCGGTTTGAGCAGCGCGTACTGCGCCTTGGTACAGCGATTGAGAAGCACCGACTGAACCATACTGTCGTCACGAAAGCCGGTGAAGCCGCTGATGACGGCGCAGAGGGACAGGGAAGTTCCCTTTGCGTCCACAATCAGCACCGTGGGGGTATGAGTCACGCTGGCCAGATGATAGGAGGAGGCGGTATCGGTGACGCCGCCCAGGCCGTCGTAATAGCCCATGACTCCCTCCAACACGGCCAGAGAACAGCCCGCGCTCTCCTCCGCCAGCAGGGCTACGGCAGTGGAATCATCCGTGAAAAACAGGTCCAAATTGCCGGTTTGAGTTCCGATGACCTGGGCGTGAAACAGGGGGTCGATGTAGTCCGGCCCGCATTTGAAGGCGGCGGGACGAAGCCCCCGCCGCATGAGAAGCCGCAGCAAGCCGCAGGTGACGGTGGTTTTGCCGCCTCCGCTCTGAACCGCCGCCAGCATCACCCGTGGAACCGAGGCTTTCATGGGCGTTCGCCTCCTTGTGCCGAGAGCAGGAAAATGGGATTCTGCCCCGTCATCAGGTGATAGGTTCCTACCGGCTTGGAGCGGCTGACCGCCAGCTGGGTGATTTCAATTCCCGAAAAGGCAAGCTTTTTCAGATCCGTAAGAGCCTCCCCCAGCGTCTCCACGGCAATGGCGCTGATGACCACCCGGACGCCGGGATTTTTAAGAAGGAGCGCGGAGAGAATCGGCTCCAGTCTGCCCCGGCTTCCCCCGATAAAGGCGCATTGGGGCGGGGGCAGGGGTGACAGGGCTTCCGGAGCGGTTCCCTCTACCAGAGTGAGGTTCAGCGCGCAGAAGGCCTCCCGGTTTGCCCTGATGAGGCCGCAGGCCTCCGGGGCGCATTCCACGGCGAACACGGAACTCATGGGGGAGAGCAGCGCAAGCTCCACCCCCACCGAGCCGGTACCCGCCCCGATATCGTAGACCACGTCCTCCGTCTCCACCCGCAGCTTCGCCAGCACGCAGGCGCGTACCTCCTGCTTGGTCATGGGGACATCGGCGCGGATGAACGCGTCGTCCGGCAGGCCGGGGCAGAACAGCTCCTGTCGGAGCGGGTCACTCCGGCGCACCCAAACCGAGGAGAGGGGCGGAAAGGATTCCTCGCGTAGAGCGTTTGCAGTGTCGGTGACAATCCACTCGTCGGGATAAGAGAGATTCGCGCCGACGGTGACTTCGGACAGGCCAAGACCGGAGGAGCAAAGAACATGGAGGATAGTGGAAGGGGTGATTTTTCCCCCGGTGAGAAAGAACACCTCTCTGGCGGAGAGCACGGAGCCGATGATGTTGCAGTCGATGCCGTGGGCGCTGACCAGCCGGACGTCTTGCCAGGGACGGCGCAACTTCGCGGCAAGATATTGCACCGTGGTGATGCCGCAGATGGTTTCCACCTCATAGCCCTCCAGCGCGGGCAGAAGGGCGGTGGTGCCGCTGTAAAAGCCGATGTCGCCGCTCATGACCACAGCCGCCTCTCTCCAGTGGCTGTGCTCCTCCAGCAGAGACCGGATTTCGGAGGGAGTGATCGCCGTGAGGCGGTCCGCTCCGCAGGAGGAGGGGAGGCTTGCCAGCAGGCGCGAGGCGCCGATCACCGCATCGGCGCGCTCCAGGGCGCGGAGACCGCCCAGTGTGAGGGTCTCGGGGTTGCCCATGCCCACGCCCAGAATGGTGACCCGCATCTAAAATTCCTCCTTTAACATCGATAATACCTGTTGATAGGTAAAGCCGCTCTCTCTGGGCCGTCTGATCACAAAGACCTCCGCGCCGGATTCCCGGGCGGCCTCCACCTTCGCCGCAAAGCCGCCCTCCGCCCCGCCATCCTTGGTGATGACGGTTTTGGCATGGATATCATGAAGGAGCTGGAGATTGCATTCCTTGGAAAAAGGCCCTTTTTGGGCGATGATGTGACGGGCGGGGATTCCGGCGTTCAGACAGAGCAGCATGGATTCCTGCGTGGGAAGCACCCGAAAAAAGACCCGGTTGCGGTAATCTCTAATAGTGGTGTAAGGCTGAAGCACCTTACTCCCAGTGGTGGCCAAAATGGGTCCCGTTCGCCCCTCTGCCGCCGAGCAGGCATCGGAAAGGCTGTCGAAGTACACGCAGTCCCCGGCGGGGCTCTCCTCCCGGAGCAGACGAAGACACCGGACGCCGGTGAGATCACAGGCGTCCCTGACGTTGGCGCTGACGGCCACGGCGTAGGGGTGGGTCGCGTCAATCACACTGTCGAAGCTCTCCTGCCTGATCAGTGTCACCATATCCGCCGTCTCCAAACGCCCCGATATCACGCCGGGGAATCCGTCCGGAAACTGTGCCTTTCCGTATTCGGTCGCCACGCAGACCGTCACGTCGTAGCCCAGCTCGGCGGCGGCGAGGCTTAATTTCCGACCCTCGGTGGTTCCGGCAAACAGTAAGAGTCTGCTCATAGCTTTGCTTCGTAGCCCCGTGGTGTTACCATTTTACCGCCGAGGAGTTTGGTAGAGGAATTGCCGATGAAAACGGTGCAGAACATATCCAGCGTCATGTCCATCAGCGCTCCGAGGGTGGTAACCTGATGGGTCTGTCCCTCCCGGCCAATGTTGCGTACCCAGCCGCAGACCGTGTCCGGCGTCTTAGATTGCAGCAAAATTTCACAGGCGCGGCGAAGATAATCGGCGCGCTTTTTGCTGGCGGGGTTGTAGAGCGCCACACAGAAATCACCCTGCGCCGCCAGCGCCAGCCGCCGTTCAATCAGATCCCACGGGGTGAGCAGGTCGGACAGGGAGATCACGGCGAAATCGTGGGAGAGGGGCGCGCCCAGCACTGCCGCTCCGGAGAGAGCCGCGGTCACGCCGCTGACCACCTCAATGTCCACGGCGGGGAAGTCACCGGAAAGCTCCAATATGAGACCGGCCATGCCGTACACCCCTGCGTCGCCGCTGCACACCATGGCAGTGGTTTTTCCTGCTGCGGCAGCCTCCAGTGCCATGCGGCAGCGCTCGATCTCCCGGGTCATGGGGGTGGTTAAAACCGGCTTGCCGGGAAACAGCGGCGCCACTAGGTCGATATATACCCCATAGCCGCAAAGGAGCTCGCATTCCTCAAGGGCAAGCCTGGCCGCACCGGTCATATACGGCTCCCCGCCGGGGCCGATACCCACCACATAGAGCTTATTCATGGACATTCTCCTAAAATGACAGAATCACGCGGGGCATAGCCAACGCCATGGTGACGCCGTTGCCCGCGTTTTTTTTCACAATCAGGTCGCCTCCGCCTGGACAGCCACAGACGGCGCTTCTCTCGCAGACGTTGTCCACGCCGGTCACCTGCCTGACAAAAGCCGAGGAAGCAAAGGAGCCTTCCGCCTGAGCCAGAGTTTGAGCGGAAAAGCATTCGAAGGGAAGCCTGCGGGCGCGGCAGAAGGCCAAAATACCCGGCTCCCCGGCCTTCATATTAATGGAACATACCCGACAGACAGCCTGCTGGGCAATGCTGCCCTTGCCCAGCAGTGCCTGAAAAGCGGTTTCGACGGCTTCGGCGGGAATGTCCCTGCGGCAGCCCACGCCCAGGGCGCATACCGGGGGGATCAGACGCAGAACGCCTTCCCGTCCTCGCGTTTTGATGGAGACGAGCACATCGTATTCCTTATCGTCCGTCAATTCAATGCCGCGGGGAGGTGTGCCGGAGATAGGGAATTGGCTCCGGATGCGGATGGTTTCTCCTGCCAGAAGCCGGGCGGAGACCCATTTGATGCGTTCGGGGTTTGCAATCATCAACCCCTGACGCCTGGCCCAGCTGTCCACGGCAAACACGCCGTTTGAGTCTGTGGCGGTGGTGATCACCGGAATGGCTTGGAGCAGCTCCGCAACAGCGGCGGCCAGTTCGTTGGCTCCCCCCAGATGGCCGGACAGGATGGGGATGACAAACCGCCCGCAGTCATCCACCACAAGCACTCCTGGGTCAGAGATTTTGGAGGCCAAATGGGGCGCGATGGAACGCACGGCAATTCCCGCCGCGCCGATGAAAATCAGGCCTTCCGCTTCCGCGAAGGCCTCCGCCGTCCACCCGCTCAGGCTGGTTTTGTCCGCACCGAAGCCTTTGGACAGGGTGACGCAATGGGATGCGCTCAGAAGGGCGGCAAGGGTTTCCCCCAGCGCGTAGCCCTTCCGTGTAAAGGAAATCATCCTAATTTCCATGCTCGGCCGCCCGGAATCCGGTGGTGAAGGAGGGATCATACAGCTTGGAGCGCTCGTAGCAACCGCCCAGAAAGCCGCCCACTGTGATGAGCGCGGTTTTGTCGATATGGTGCTCCTTTGCCGTTGCCTCCAGCGTGGCAATGGTGCAGTGAAACACCTGCTCATCCGGCCATGTGGCCTTGTAGACAATCGCGGCGGGAGTATCCCCAGTGTAAACGCCGCCGGACAGCAGCTCCTCCGCCAGCTGCGGAATCAGGGAGGAGGAGAGAAAGAGCACCATCGTGCTGCCGAATTGAGAGAGATGTTTGATCTGCTCACGCTCCGGCACGGGAGTGCGCCCCGCCATGCGGGAGATGATCACCGTCTGGCTCACGCCGGGCAGCGTATATTCCGCCCCCAGCGCCGCCGCTGCGCCGCAGAAGCTGGAAACCCCGGGGACAATCTGATAGGGAATCCCGTCCTCTGCCAGCGCGTCCATTTGCTCGCGGATGGCGCTGAACAGGCTGGTGTCGCCGGTGTGCAGCCGTACGGTGGTCTGTCCTCCGGCCTCCGCCTGACGCATCACCGCCAGCACCTGCTCCAGTGTCATATAGGCACTGTCGTGAATGGCGCAGCCGGGCTTTGCGTAGTCCAGCAGCTGGGGATTGACAAGGCTGCCCGCGTAGATGATCACATCGGCCTCTCCCAAAAGCCGTGCCCCCCGGACGGTGATGAGATCCACCGCGCCGGAGCCCGCGCCGACAAAGTATACCATAGGCTCACTCCTTCACAATCATGGTGGTGAAATAGCTGATAGAATCGTCCGCCTCACTGAAATTCCGGCAGATGTTCTGGTTGGGGAGACCGCAGTTCTGCACCAGCATGGTTTTGTCCGTCAGCCCGCGGGCGGTTATGGCCCTCTTGACGGCGGGCATGGCTTTGCCGGTTTTCATCAGAACCTTGGTGCCGGGCAGATCCAGAGCCTCGTCCACGGACATGCCACCCGCCGGGATGATATGAAGGGGCCGGTGCATGGCGGTGAGCCCGGTGCCCAGGGCGGCAGCCACGGCGCAGAAGCTGGGCACGCCGGGAATCATCTCCACAGGGTACCCATCGCCCACCAGAATATCCATCAGGTAGGCGAACGTGGAGTACACCGCCACGTCGCCCAGATTAAGCATGGCCACGTTGGTTCCAGCGTCCAGCCGGCACTTTAATAAATCCGCAAGCGCTCTGTGGTTCTTTTCCAGGGCCTTTCGGTCATGTACCATCAGAAACGGAAGAAAGAGAAGCTCCTTGCCCTCCAGATTGACGGTCTGAGCCGCGATGTCAAGGGCAAGCGTGTGTTCGCCGGCGGTCTGGGGAGACGCCACACAGGGGCAGCGCTCAATGGTTTTCACGGCCTTCAGCGTCATCAGCTCTGGGTCACCGGGACCCACGCTCACGCCGTAGAGAGTTCCTTTTGTCATGGCTCTGTCCTCCATTGGTTCAGAATGTCCTGTCCCGGCCCGGTGATGCCAAGCAGTCCGTATTGATTGCTGAAGGCCACCGCGCCCACGAAAAACGCCCCCCTCACCCGATGGTCGAGATGCTCCTGAATTTTGACCAGCAGCCGCTGCAGCACAGGAGCCCATAGTCCCGCGTCCCGGAGGAGTTCAACGCAGGCGTCACTGGTGGCCGCGTTCATCAGAGTTTCGATCAACTCCTGGCTGCCGCCGCACAGCGCGGCGTGAACCGCGAAAAGCTCCGCGCGGCAGTCGGCGAAGCGGGAGTGGGTGTTCATGATGCCGCCTGCCAGCTTCACCAGCTTTCCCATGTGGGCCACCACTAAAACACGGGAAAACTGGTGAACCGCGGCGAAATCCAGGGCATCACCGAAAAAGTTGGAGCACTTGACATGGGGAACGCGCCCGGCACCGGGCAGTGTCTCTAAAAAGGTTTCGCCGTAGTTGCCGGGGGTGAGGATGATATCCCGGCAGCCCTCGGCGGCGGCTACGTTCAATTCCACTCCGATGCTGTCCACAAGCGCCTGAAGGCTTTGAGGCTCCACAATGCCGCTGGTGCCCAGGATGGAGATGCCGCCGGTGATGCCCAGAGACCCGTTAAATGTGTGCTTGGCCAATTCCTCGCCTCCCGGAACTGAAATGATCACGGAGAGCCCGCCGGTATAACCGGTTTCCACGCAGAGGGCGGAGAGTGAGGACGCAATCATTTGACGAGGGACCCGGTTGATGGCCGCCGCGCCCACGGGCTGATCCAGCCCCTTTTTCGTGACCCTGCCTACGCCGGTGCCGCCGTCAATGACGATGCCGTGGTCACAAAGGCTGACCTCGGCGTAAATCAGCGCTCCGTCGGTGGCGTCGCAGTCGTCCCCGCCGTCCTTACGCACGGCGCAGGAGACCGAACGGGGAGAACGGACGCAGTCCACAATATCCACCTCCACCGGGAGCCCCTTCGGGGTAACAATCGCGGAGGTTTCCACGGACGCTCCGGTCAGCAGTGTACGGGCGGCCGCCAGCGCCGCCAGCGCGGCGCAGCTTCCGGTGGTATACCCGCACCGCAGGAGCTTGGAGCCGCTTCTGATGTAATGCTCAAAGCTCATGGGTAAGCGCCCTCTCAATATGCGCGCAGTAAAGGGCGCGGACGGATTCATATTCGCCCAGGCCCCGCACCATACAGCGGGTTTGCAGGCCGTTGGCGGCAAAGACGGAGCGCCAGCTGCGGGGTTCCTCTCCCGCCATATCATTTTGGGCATGATCGCCGGCCACCAGCATCAGCGGCGTGAGGACAGCGCGGGTGAAGCCCTCCCGCAGGACTTGGGAAACCACCTCATCCAGGTCGGGCCAGGCCTCTACCGTACCCACAAACACATCCTCAAAGCCATTGGCCTTGGCGAAATAGTCCATGGCGGCGTAGGTCGTGTTGCTGAAATGACCGGTGCCGTGGCCCATCAGAACTAACGCTTCGTCCAGCTCCCGGGGGATGCCCTCGTCCAGCGCGGAGAGCACCTCGTACATATCGCTATAATCCGAAAGCAGGGGCGCGCCCACAGTCACGCGCTCAAAGCGGGAGGCCTGACCGGCGACGGCGGAGCGCATTTTGTCGTACTCGTCGCCATAGAGCAGATGAGTGGGCTGAACGGCAAGGCGTTTCACCCCATCCCGGAGGATTTGCTCCAAAGTATCCTCTACAGAAGGGATGTCAATGCCCCTCTGCTTCAGGATACCACGTACCATCCCGCTGGTAAAGGCGGAATAGACGGCGTAATCGGGAAACTGACGCCTGATTTGCGCCTGTGTGGCGGCGATGGTTTTTTCACGGGTGTCGTCGAAGCTGGTGCCGAAGCTGACTACGAGGATTGCCTGATCTGACATGTTAATTCCTCCATGGTGCGGGGGATGGGATGGATTCCGAGTGCCTCGGAGAGTGCGAACACGGCGGGCTTTTCCAGCCCGGCCTGCTGTAACAGCGCGGTTTGAGAGAATACCTCGGCGGCGGGAGCATCGGCAATCAGATCACCCTTGGAGAGCACCAGAATCCGGTCCGCAAAGCGCCAGGCAAAATTCACGTCGTGGGTGGAGACCAGCATCGCCATTCCCTGCCGGTGCAGCGCGGCCATTGTCTCCTCCAGACGGACGGTGTGGGCGCAGTCCAGACCGGCGGTAGGCTCGTCCAGCAGGATCAGGCTGGGTTCCATGGCCAGAATGTCCGCGATGCTGACCCGCTTTTTTTCCCCGCCGCTGAGATAGTGGGGCGGGCGGGTGCGCATCGCCTCCAGATTCATGGCCTTTAGAGCGGCGTCCAGCCTGCCAGCCACTTGCGATTTCGGAAGACCCAGATTCATGGGGCCGAAGCTCACCTCGGATTCCACGGTGGAGGCGATGATCTGATGGTCGGGGTCCTGGAACACAATGCCCACGTGCCGCCGCAGCTCAGCCAGATCCCGCTTCTTGTTGGAAACGACGGTTCCATTTAACAGGACGGAGCCTGATTGAGGCTTTAATACCCCGTTGCAGCAGAGGAAGAAGGTGGACTTCCCGGCGCCGTTGTTGCCCAGCAGGGCGATTCGCTCGCCGGTGCGGATGGACACGGAGATGCCGCGGAGCGCGGGTTCGCCGTTGCCATAGGAGTAGGAGATGCTCCGCAGCTCCAGAAGGGATTCCGGTTGTGTCACAGAAACCACCTCCCCACGCAGTAGACGGCGGATAGGGCCAGGATACAGCAGAAGGCCATCAGTAGATGAAGCTCTTTGACTGCTTTTGGCGAAGTGAAAAAGACCAGATGCCCGTCATAGCAGCGGGATTCCATGGCGTCATAGGACGTGGAGGCCTTCCGGAAGGAGAGAATCAGCAGATTGGTCATGGTGCCTCCGGCGGTACGCATGACGGCGGAACGGCACGAAAAGCCGAATCGGGCATCGGCGGCGGTTTTCATGTCGGAAAGAATGCGGCTGAGGATAAAGATGTACCGGTAGATGAGAAACATCAGTTCAATGACCAGCTCGGGGAGCTTCAGCTTCCGGAGAACAGCGATCAGCTCGTGCAGCGGCGTGGAGAGGCTGAGCGCGTACAGGCAGCTCACGGCGGCCAATGCCTTGCACAGAATCACCAGCGAGGAGATCTGGCAGGCCCGGGTCACAACGAGATAACCGGCGAAAAACGGCAGTTGGAGCACACCGGAGGGGACGGGAGAATAATCCAGCAGCAAAGCCAGCCCGCCCACCAGAAGAAACGCGGCGGGAATCAGAAGAAGCTCCAGATAGGCATGCAGGGGAATTTTGCCCCCAGCCACCGTAATCAACGCCATCAGCACAATGACGGCGGCATTCAGAGGGACGGAATCAACCGCCACCGAGACGATCAGAATCAGAACAAAGAAGGCTGCCTTCAGTGCGGGATTCATTGAGGAGAGTCTTGAGCGTACGGCTAAACTGTCCAGCATGGTCAGGTCGTCATGCCGGTGCTCATGGTGTCTGCCCAGAACCAAAATCAGCGCGGCGACGGACAGGGAGAGGGCCAGCAGAAGCGGGGTGCCCATCCAGCCATAGAACGTGAGCAGAACAACCGCGGCGGTTAAAATGGAAATTAAAATCAAAATAATCACCTCTCTGCGCGAGGCAAACCCGGTTAGGAGCTTGCCTGCGTTTGTCCGGCTTGCGCGCCGCCGCCATGAGTGGAATATTTTTTCCTGGCAGCCAGATAGCCAAAACAGAAGCACAGAATGCCGGAGCCGATGGCTGCCTCCAGGCAGAAGAGCAGGCTTTCTGTCTCGGGGCCGGGCAAGGTGATGAGACTTTCCGCCCAAGGCTGATAGGTGGGGTCAACAGAGGAAACCACAGTTTCGGCGGCGTCGTCGGAGCCGCCGAATTCCGAGTTGAGCACAAGCAGGGGAATCACGGCAATGAGGACGCAGATGACAAGAATCAAAAGAACCTTCCGTACATTCTGTTTCATATTAAGCACGTCCTCTCTCATAGCCCAGCGCGGAGAGTTCAGCGTCGGCGCAGCTTTCCAGACCCATGATGACAACGACGGTGAGCAGGCCCTCAATGACGGCAAGAGGAATTTGGGTGAGGGCGAAGATGCTCATAAATTCAGCAACGGAGCCCATTACGCCGCTCGTCGCGCTGGGGTGGGCCAGAGCCAGCTGGACGCTTGTGACGCAGTAGGTGAATAAATCACCCAGGCAACAGGATAGAAAGACGGCAATGTGCTGTTTGACATTCAGTTTGATGCACAGGCGGTAAATGCCCCAGGCCAGCAGCGGCCCCGCGATGGCCATGGAGAAGGTGTTGGCGCCCAGAGTGGTCAGTCCGCCGTGCGCCAGAAGGATGGCCTGAAACAGCAGAATAATGATGCCCAGCACGGCCATGGGCGCAGGCCCGAACAAAATGGCGCCCAGTCCGGTGCCGGTGGCGTGGCTGGAGGAGCCTGTCACACTGGGAATCTTCAGCGCGGAGAGGACAAAGGCGTAAGCGCCCGCCATGGCGAGAATAATCAGAGTCTTGCGGTTTTCCGAGACAATCTGCTGGATCTTCCGAATACCAAGGTACAGGAACGGCAGGCACAGTGCGCCCCAGACGATGCAGTGACCCATAGGAAGATAGCCCTCCATAATGTGCATGGCGCTTGCGGAGGTGACGAAACAGAGGATCAGGGCAGGGATGAGAGAGAGGAAAAGGCCGCGTTTTTTGCTGTTTGGCATAAGAGATACTCTCCTTTTCATAACTGCTCAGAGCTCTGGTACCGAAAGTTCTGGCGGGAATGAAGCGACGGATTTACTGACTTTAGGCGCATGTGCCGTAACAGCGGCGGTCCCGTGCGGGAAATTAACCCGGCTAATCCGTCAAAAGGGCACAAAAAAACATCCTTTCCGGCAGAAAAGGATGCTAATGGCAGCACAGCATAGGGTCAGCCGCAATCAACGTCCTGTTCATACCTCGTGAACAGCGCGCAAAGCAGACCGGCATTCTGGCTGAAAGGGCTCGTAGCCCTTAACACAGTGGCGGGACCGCGTGGGAATAAAACCCAACTTCCCCGGTGAACACAGCGTGTTCGCACTGCTTTGTATGTAAGATGTTCAATTGTAATGTAATCATAGCATGAAGAATCGCGGGAGGCAAGGGATTATTTTGCGGTAAAAGGACATGAATGTCCTGAAACGACTATAGGACTGCTGATCCATAGCGCCCCGTGAGCGCTCTGCCTTAAAAATGGGCGTGCGCCGGAGTTACTGTGCCGTGCCGAAGGAGAAGCGGTTCCAAGTTAACCGCCGCCTTTGAGCACCATGGGCAGACCGCAAAAAATCCGCACAACCTGATCGGCCTGGGCGGCAAGGGTACAGCAGAGCCGGCCTGTGGCCTCCCGCCACTCCCGCTGGACAGGGTCGATGGGTACCACGCCGCCGCCCACCTCATCGCAGATGACGATCAGCCCGGGATTTTGTAAAAGCGCCCGCTCCATGGCCGCGGAAGGATCGCCTCCGGCGGACAGCAGGGCGCGCACCGCCTGATGCAGTCCGTAAAAAACAGCCTTGCTTCCGGCGGATTCAAAATCATACGCCACGTCGGAAGAGGTAAGCTGATAGTGCCCAAGGGTGTAGGCCAGCTTCCCCTGAGCCGCGCCGCCGATCATCAGAATCATGCAATCAGCCTCCCGCTGCCTGAGTGACCGCGACGGAGAATACCGCCGCCAGCTCACATAATTGAAGGAAAAAGCCCGCCAGGTCGCCGGTGATTCCGCCGAATTGCCTCCGGCTCATGACGCTGTAATAGAGAAGGATCAGGGCGGAGGCGGACACGGCCGCGCCTCCCATCACGGGAGCCCAGCACACCATGGCCGCGGCGGCGAGGACGGTGAGCAGTCCCAGAATCAGTCTGGCCCGAAACAGGTTCATAGCGCCGGTGAAGGTGGCCAGCAGGCCGCTGCCTCTGGCGTTGGGAATGGTCACCGCTCCCAGTCCGGACAGACAGCGGGACAGAACGGGAATCAGAGCCAGAACCGGAATGGCCTGCCCGGTGGGAGTGATTTCACACCAGGCTGAGAAGAACACAAGCAGGTAGAGTGCGCAGGCGATCAGGGCAAAGGCACCTACATGGGAATCTTTCAGAATTTCCAGCTTGCGCTCCCGGTTCTGATGGGAACCCAGCGCGTCGGCGGTGTCGCAGAAGCCGTCCAGATGGATGCCCCCGCTGACCGCGATGGGAAGGAGCAGGGCAACCGCGCCCCGCAGCATGGGACCCAGAGAGAGCAGCACGGCAAGCCGCAGCCAGACAGCGAGAAGCAGTCCGATGACGCCCCCCACCAGAGGAAACCAGCACAGTGCCCAGGCCATATGCTCCTTCGTCCAGTCCGCGCGGGGCACGGGAAGCTTGGAGTACATGGCAAACGCCACGAATAGGGAATTCATGACGCCGACTCCTTCCAAAGGATGGGGATGCCGCAGAT
Source organism: Oscillospiraceae bacterium (assembly GCA_017861365.1). Taxonomy (GTDB): domain Bacteria; phylum Bacillota; class Clostridia; order Oscillospirales; family Oscillospiraceae; genus JAGFXR01. The sequence continues at coordinate 79,511 of JAGFXR010000001.1, forward strand.
TACCTCGTATACCAGATCCGCCCGGGCGGCCACGGCGCGATTAAGCGCGGAAAGGCACATCAGGTAATCCAGGGTTTCCCGGTCATATTCCATTCCGTCTAAAAACAGCTCGTTAGACACAATGACAAGCGCCTCAGACAATTGCTCCAGACGCAGGATGCCGGACATGATCCGCCCGGCGGCTCCGGCGGAGTCTTCGTCCCCGAAAAATTCATTGGCGGCCAGATTGGACAGATCCTCCAGCAGCACCGACGAGCGGGGCGGTATATTGGCCCGTTCCAGAGCCCGGGGGCATTCCAGCGTCTCAAAGGCTTTGTCCCTGCGCATTTCCCGATGATGCAGGGCGCGTTTTTCGCATTCCTCGTCTCGGAGCAGCATGGTGGCAAGGTAGATGCGCCGTTCAGAATCCCCGGAGACCATCAGGGATTCCGCGAAGCTTGATTTTCCGCTGGCGGAGCCGCCGACGACCAATGTAAGCATATCCTCTCCTCCTGATACAGGCTGAAGACAAACAGTAAGCCGGTTCAGTATACCAAGCCTTCGGACAATTGTAAAGCCCGGCGCAGACGGCGTTGTGCGGAGGTCTTTTGTCCTATAATCAGCGGCGGCCGTGAATCGCTTCCTCCAGACACTCCAGCGCAAGCTGAAGCGTTTTACGGGGGCAGGCGATGTTAATGCGCTCGAAGCCTTCACCCACCGCGCCAAAGATCGCGCCGCTGTCCAGCCAGAGTCCGGCCTTGTTGACGATGAGATACTCCCGCTCCTCCTCGGTCAGATTCAGCGCCCGGAAATCCAGCCACAGCAGATAGGTTCCCTGCGGCTCAACAAGCTGAATCTCAGGTAGGTTCTCCCGCAGATAGCTTCTCACAAAGGAAATATTGTCCCATAAATAATCCTTCAGCTCGTCAAACCATGCGCCTCCCCGGCTGTAAGCCGCCTGGCAGGCGGCCAGTCCCATGGTATTGTGCTGGCTGTAGCCCGCCCGGTCAATTTCCAGCCGAAATTTCCTGCGCAGCTCGGGATTGGGAATAAAGCAGTTGGAAATCTGAAGCCCAGCCATGTTAAAGGTCTTACTGGGCGCGGTGAAGATCAGGCAATTCTGTTCGAATGCTTCACCCAGGGTCGAGAATACCGTGTGCCTGTTGTCTCCCCAGACGAAATCCCAATGAATTTCATCCGACGCCACAATGACGCCGTGACGCAGGCAGATATCGCCCATTGCCGCCAGCTCTTCCCTGGTCCAGACTCGTCCCACAGGATTGTGAGGGGAGCAGAGGAGGAAGAGCTTGACCCGATGCTCCACAATGCACCGTTCGAAGTCCTCAAAATTGATTTGATACACGCCGCCGCGATTCTCCAGTGGATTGCTGACCAGAACCCGGTTGTTGTCCTCAATCACTTCGCTGAAGGGGTAGTAGACCGGCTGCTGGATGAGCACGCCGTCGCCGATCTCCGTATAGGCCCGCACCGCCATGGCCAGGGCAAACACAATGCCCGGGGTTTTGACCAGCCATCTGCGTTGAGGGGTCCAGCCGTGACGCTCCTGATACCAGCCCAGCAGGGCTTCAAAATATCCTTCGCCCGGCTCGCTATAACCGAAAATACCGTGATCCACCCGCTCCCGCAGCGCATCCAGCACGGCGGGGGGCGCCTGAAAATCCATATCGGCCACCCAGAGGGGGAGCACATTGGCAGGCTTGCCCCGTCTGACGGCAAAATCATATTTCAGGCTGCCGGTACCCCGGCGGTCAATGATACGGTCAAACTGTGATTCCATCATAGTACCCTCTTTCAGTCGTCCAATGCCTGCTTTAAATCGGAAATAATATCGTCAACGCCTTCCAGCCCTACAGACAGCCGCAGAAGCCGCTCGTTGATGCCTTTAGCCAGACACTCCTCACGGGGCACGTCGGCGTGGGTCTGTAAAATGGGATAGGTGATCAGGGTCTCGGCCCCGCCCAGGCTCTCCGCGAACAGAATCAGCTTGACGCGCTCCAAAATGGCGTGAGCGGTTTCCTCTGTGTCGGTTTCAAAGGAGATCATGCCGCCAAAGCCGCTGGTCTGGGCCAAACTGGTCTGATATCCGGCGCTGCCCGCCACACCGGGATAGTAGACCCGCTTCACCTTGGGATGACCGGTGAGCCAGTCCGCCAGTGCCGCGGCGGAGGTTCCGTGACGCTCCATCCGCAGCGGAAGGGTTTTGATGCCCCGCAGCACCATCCAGCTGTCAAAGGCGGAAAGGCAGGAGCCGATGGTTTTAAAGAGAAACCGCAGCCGCTCCGAATCATCCGCCCGGGCGGAAATGACAAATCCCGCGAGTACGTCGTTGTGGCCGCTCAAATATTTTGTCCCGCTGTGCACCACCAGATCGGCGCCCAGCAAAATCGGCTTTTGAAAATAGGGTGTCAGGAAGGTGTTGTCCACAATAGTGACAAGGCCGCGCTGCCGGGCAAGCTCGCTCAACGCCCGCAAATCTGTAATCTGCATGGTGGGGTTGGAGGGGGTCTCCACAAAAATAGCTTTTGTTTCCGGACGAATGGCGGCCTGCACCGCGGGTAAATCTCCGGTATCCAGCGCAGTGAAGGTCAGCCCGTTCTTCTCCGAAATGGTGTGGAACAGACGGATGGAGCCTCCGTACAGATCAGCGGAGGTGATAATATGGTCACCGGGCCGGAAGAGCTCCAAGACGCAGGCAATGGCGGCCATCCCGGAGGAAAAGGCCATGGCGTCGTGCCCCTCCTCCAGGGCACAAACTGTTTTTTCCAGATACTCCCGGGTGGGATTTTGCAGGCGGGAATAATCATACCCCGTGCTGCTGCCGATTCCGGGATGGGCAAAGGTAGACGAGAGATAAACCGGCGGCGTGACACTCCCCGCCCAGTCCGGCTGATATCCCCCGTGGATGCACACTGTACTGATATCCATAAATCATATGCCTCCTTAAAAATTAGAATAAAAACCCCGTCTTCCAGATCAGAAGACGGGGAGCCCGTGGTACCACTTCAATTCACCTGACCGGGCGGTCAGGCCTCTTTCCTGTCTGATAACGGACAGATACCGTCGCAGTCTAGGCAAATACCTCGGTGCGCCGCTCCGGAGCCATCTTCAAGCCCAGTCCGTTTATCCCCTTTCACCGTATGGGGACTCTCTGAAAAACGGCGCTATGGCTTTACTATTTCCTTCATCGCATTTTAATATGTGATTGATTACTGCAAGCTTATCAGAAGCGGCATGAAAAGTCAATATAAATCATATCGTAATAGTATGATTAGTGGCTACGCTCCAAAATCTCCGTCAGCAGGGTCAGAACCAGCTGATTTTCCTCATAGATCCCGATGGAGACCCGCAGCCAGGTGGGCATTCCAAATTCCTTGCCGCCCCGCACCAGAATGCCTTTTTTTAAAAATTCCAGCACGACATCATCGCTGTCGGTGCCCACGTCGAACATGATAAAATTCCCGTTGGTTTTAATATAGTCCAGCCCCAGCGTTTCTAGGGTCTGATAGTAAAGCTGCTTGCTTTTTCTGGCGTTATCCTGGACGAGCTCCACAAATTCCGTATCCTCCAGGCTGGCCAGCGCGGCCACCTGTGCCAGATGATTCACGCAGATTGGAAGCTGAGCCTTTGTCAAAAGGGAGATCAGCTCCTCGGAGGCAATTCCATAGCCGATGCGGAAGGAAGCCAGGCCGTAAAGCTTGGAAAAAGTTCGCAGAGAGATGATATTATGGTGCTGATTGATATAGTGAAGGCCGTTGGCGAAATCAGCGTCCTCGGAGAAGTCAAGATACGCCTCATCCAAAACGATGATAATGTCATCCCGAATACCCTCCAAAAAGCGGTCAAACTGAGCCCTGCCAAACTGTGTCCCGGTGGGATTGTTGGGGTTACAGAGCCAGATCACCCGGGTTCGGCCGGTAATTCGGGCTTTGATGGCGTCCAAATCCACAGCGTGATCCTTGAGGGGAACTTTGATGATTACGCCGTCCATCTGGGTGGTCGCCCCGGCATACCATCCGAAGGACGGGTCGGCCATAATGGCCTCCTCCCCCGGATTGATAAAGGCCTGTGCCACCAGCGAAATCAGGGAAAAGGAGCCGGTGCCGAAGATCAGCTGGGCAGGCTCCACATGCAGCCGCTGAGCCAGCGTTTCCCGCAGCCGGGTCACATATGGGTCGGGATAGTAGGACAGACCCTCCAGCGATTCCGCCAGTGCCTTTTTTGCCAGCGGGGAATAGCCAAGATTGTTTTCGTTGCCCGCCAGCTTGATCACTCGTTCAAATCCGTATTCGCGCTGAATCGACTCCAGCGACCTTGCCGGCGCATAAGAGGAGAATTGCTCCAGGGCCGGTCTTGCGTGCAATGGCATGATTATGCCTCCCTTAGATCAGTTTTTCCGATTTCATCCGCTCTGTGAATGGCCGCTTTAATAGCCGCGGCGTCAAGCCCGGAGAGAAATTTCACGGAGGGAAGATACGCCAGCAGCTCGCTTGCGACACGCTCCAAAGTGGCCTCATCCTTCTCCGGGAAGCCGATCGCCTCCAGCGTCAGGGGCTGATCCAGCTTACGGAAGATGCGAAGCTCCCGCGCGATCTCCGCCTTGCTTTTTCCCTCCAGAACAAATTGGATGAGCAGCCCGAAGGCAACCCGTTCGCCGTGCAGCCGGTCACGGGTTCCAGGGACGCTGGTGACGACGTTATAAAAGCTGTGGGCGAAGCCGCCGTAGAAGTTGGAGGTAATGCTGCCCACCAGGCCCGCCAGATAAATCACCGCGTCAATGGCATTGGTCACCCTCCGGGTCACGGTTCCCGATCGGAGATCTGCAAGGGTCTCATCCAGATACTGTGTCAGCTCACGGTAGGCAAGCTGTGCGGTGTTGACCGTCTGGTTGAGGGTCAGCAGCTCCCCGTCCACCGCGAGATTGGGCTCGGTTTCGTAGAATTTTGCCAGCGTATCCACGATCCCCGCCTTAAGGTAGCGCTCCGGCGCGGCGGCGATGATCTGGGTATCCGCTAAAATCAGCTTGGGGGAATTGGTATTTGGAGCCACGTCGATCATGGTTCCTTCCTCATCGTAAACAATGGTGACTGAGGCCCACGCGGCACAGGTGGCGGCGATGGTGGGAATGGCAACGACGCTGAGGGCTTCTCGATCCCCAACCACCTTCACGGTGTCCAGAACCCGCCCGCCGCCCAGACCGATGATGGTGTCGGCCTGAAACGAGCGGACCGCAGTTTGGATGGGAGAAAAGGCCGACTCACTGGGAAAGCCCTCGAACAGGTGGGTGGTATATGTGATACCGTGCTCCGTCAGGCTGTCCAGCAGGGGCTGCCCCGCCACCTGAAAGGAGGTTTTGCTGCCGACGACGACAGCCCGTTTGCCGTATTTGGCGATGTAGGAGCCGGCGTGGGCGATGATTCCCGGCTCACTGAGATATTCCAGAGGTGCTTTGATGGTAAGCATAGTATGATCCTCCCTGATGGAGTACGCCGTCAGATGGCGTACTCGCCGGGCCGGAGAGCGCTGCCCGACTCGGTATCGTCAATATTCAGTACTTTATTTAATATTTTCTGCTCAAAATAGGCGAAATCAGGCCCCTTCTGGCGCGGTCTGTCCAGGGTGATCCGGATGTCGAAGGCAACGGTATGATGATCCATCACGATGACCCGGTCGGCGAGCCGGACGGCCTCGCTGACGTCGTGGGTGACCAGAACCGCCGTGAAGCCCTGCTCCAGCCAAAGCGTTTCCACCAGATTCTGCATCTCGATTCGGGTGAGGGCGTCCAGAGCGCCCAGCGGCTCATCCAGCAGGAGCGCCCTTGGCTTTCCGGCAATGGCCCGAGCCAGAGAAACCCGCTGCCGCTGTCCGCCGGACAGCACGATGGGAAAGTTTTTGGCGCGATCCTCCAGCCCCACGGAAGCCAGGGCGGACAGAGCGGTTTTTTGATCCCGGTTGGGTGCGCCCAGCTTCACGTTGTCAACCGCCGTTTTCCAGGGAAGCAGCCGCGCCTCCTGAAAGACAAAGCGGACATCGCTGTTGACGCCCCTCACCTCCTGGTTTGCCACCGAGATGCCGCCGGAGGAGGGCTGATCCAGACCGGAAATGAGTCTGAGCAGAGTGCTTTTGCCGCAGCCGCTCCGGCCCACAATGGCGACAAAATCGCCCGCCTCGATGGTAATATCCACATGTTCCAGCACGGAAAGGCTGCCGAATTGTTTGGAAAGATTGTTTACCGCAATGTGGACGCCGTTTTCTGTTTGACTCATTGTTACTCGCCTCCAGATGTTATGCGTGGCGCCAGCGCAGGAATCGGTTCTCCAGGAGAGTTGCCACAAGATCGGAGAGTTTCCCCAGCAGCGCGTAAATGAAGATTGCCAAAAACACCTTATCCATCTGCATCAGCTCTCTGGCCTGCGTGGCCATGTAGCCGATTCCCGCGTCGGTTCCGACCATCTCGGCGGCAATTAAAATCACCCACATGATGCCCAGGGAGATCCTCACGCCGACCAGCACCGACTGCAGGGAGCCGGGTAGAATGACCTGGGTAAACAGCTCCCACTTGTTCAGGCCGTAAACCTTGCTCATCTCCAGCAGCCCGTCATCAATCGTCCTGACCCCGCCGTAGGTGTTGAGATACATGGGGAAGAACACGGCAAGGGCGACCATGAATATTTTCAGCGTCTCACCAATTCCCAGATAAATAATGAGAAGGGGAAGAAGGGCGAGTACGGGCACCGTGCGGAACATTTGGATGGTGGTGTTGAGAAACGCGTTAGATACCTTGGACATCCCGTTGAGCATCCCCATGAAGTAACCCAGCGCGCCGCCGATCACCAGTCCGATAAGGGCTCTCTGGGAGCTGATGATGATATACTCCCAGATGGAACCGTCACTGACCATTTTAACGGTCCGCTCAATCACAGCGGTGGGGGAGGGCAGCAGGCGCAGCTTGAAGTCGCTGGAGTTTGTCGCCAGAACCCAGAGAAAAATGATGAACGCCGGCAGAATCCATTGGAGGACAGGCGCCAATTTGTCAATCAGGGACTTTTCGTTTAAGGATGGTTTTATCTTATTTTTTGCCATAACGACCTCCTGTTCGCCGCAACGTGAGGCTGCCCTCAATTTCGTATTTCGCCATACCGCGGCTGCCGTGTTTCCGGCCGACGGCACGCCGTATTGTTTTGTTTGCCGGATCGGCACCCCCACATTGGGATACCAATCCGGCAAACAGTGCGTCAGTTGGTTTTAACCTGCTGTGCGATCTGGTCGGCGAGGGTGTCGGAGTACAGCGTCTGCACGTCAATTTGACTCTCCAGCAGGCCTACGCCGTAGAACGAATCCGCCACATCCTGCAAGGAGGCCTGGTCACTCTCGGTGAAGGCGCGGATATGAGATTCGCGCTGGGCGTCGCCGGTTTTCAGATAAGCAACATAATCCTCCTCGGTCATGCCGTTGGATTCCGCCGCAATCTTCGCGTACTCTTCGTAATGGTTGCGAATCCACTCATTGGCCTGTTCCGTGCGGCTTAAATAATCCACAATGGCGGCGGATGTCGCGGGATCGGCCAGCGCCAGCTCGGAGGCGCTGTAAATGTAGTTGCCGGAGAGGATATCCTCGGCGGATTCAAGGATGCGTCCGCCCTGTGCCAGATCGGTGGTAACCTGGGGGCCGTAGACGGCAAAGGCCGCGATGTCGCCGGAGATCAGTGCCGCCAGACCGTCGGACGGGGAGAGGTTGACAGGCTCAATGTCGTCCCAGGTGAGTCCGGCCTGATCGAGCATCTTCAGCAGGAAGTACTGGGCGGTGGTGGACTGGACATAGCCGACCTTCTGGCCCTTGAGCTCGGCAACGCTCTGAACGGTGGACTCCGGCCCGACAATCAGATCCTGAAGCTGGGTGTTGCCTTCGCCTGTTGCTACGATTTTAAAGTTTCCGCCGCCCTCGGCAAGAGAGGCGAACAGAGGGGGAATTTCACTGGTGTACGCCAGATCCAGTTCGTCGGCGGCCATTGCCTGCAGCGCCAGATTGCCGCCAGCGTATACGTCGATCTCCAGGGTGTACGGCGTATCGGACAGACCCGCCGCGTCCAGAAGCGCCTGTGTGGTGTTGAAGCCGTTCACCCGCAGGGTGACGCCGGACAGGTCAATATCGGATGAACTGTCTGTGGCTGTGGAAGCTGCGGTTTCGGTGGAAGCTGCGCTTTCCTGAGTCTGCGAGGAGCCTGTTGAGGACGAGCAGCCTGTCAGGAGCAGCGCGATGACTGTCATCAGCGAGAGTGCAAGAGTTGTGGCCTTTTTCATGTTGTTTCCTCCCTAAAATATCTAAAGATGTGCGATCACTTCATGGAAGCGGCTGTGGATCAAAGATTGTTGTACATATCCTCAATCAGCGTGAGGCAGCCGCGGTAGCCGATGTGACTTTTGTTCAGAATGTGCTGGTCGGTGCAGGGGTAGGACAGAGTGACGTGGAAGGTATCCAGCTCACTGGCTATTTCTTTTTCATAGCTGCTGCCCAGAATCAGATTGATAAAATCCTCATGCTCCCGAATGATCTCTGAAATCTTAAATTTATCATTCTCATAAAAGATTTTGGGAGGCTTGCCGTATTCCAGGTGAGAGAGCTCCTCTTCCACGGCGGCTCTTTTGCTTTGAGGCAGTTGATCGGTAATAATCGCCGCGTATGCAACCTGACCCACATCGTTGGTGAGGTACCGGCTGTAGCCCAGAACCGTATTGACGTCGCCCACGATGATATAGCGGTAGAGCTCCCGGAGGGCATGCTCGTAATAGCGGTAGACGTAATCTTCTTCCTCACGGATTACCCGCTCCACAAGCGCCTTGTCAATCCCCAGAGTCTCGCCTACCTTGCGCAGAAAATCCGAGGTTGCGGTGGGGCCCACGGGAAGGCCGGGGTAGTGCAGAGTTTGAATGCCGAAGCTGCTTTGGAGCAGAGCCTCCACGTTGGAGAGCAGCCAGGGGGAGAGATTGATGTTGAGGGCGGCGTTTCCCGCGTGCCTGAACTGTTCGACGCCGTCGGGGATGTAGAAGAAGGTATTCGCATTCACCCCGATTCGGCCTAATACCCGGACCAGTTCCTCAAAATCGCCGTTGGAGGTAATGTCCAGATTGGGCACCAGACCAAACAGGTTGACGGTTTTTTCCTCTGTCACGGTTTTTTGCGCCAAATGCTTGAACAGTGCCAGCATCGTCACGGAGTAGCCGTAGTAGGTGTCGCCCTTAAAACCGGCGGTTTCGATGGCAAGGACGGTGTGCCCGGAATCCTGAAATTCCTCCACCACGCTTTGGATGTCGTCGCCGATGATGCCAGCCGTGCAGCCGGACAGCACCACATAGACATCTGCGTCTATCACGTCCAGCGTACCCTGAATGGTCTCCCGCAGACGCTGCTCGCCGCCGAAGATGACCTCTTTTTCATATGTATTGGTGCTGGGACAGCCTGTTCCTCCGCCCAGGTAATCAATCTGGGTGCCGATGGAGGCCTGTATGCCGCAGCCTGGTCCGGCGTGCAGAATGGGAATCGCCCGGTAAATGGCGCCCAGCGTACCCAGGCCGCCGCTCAGAGAACAGGAAACTCTGGGGTTTTCTACGAAATTTCTCATTCCTCGTCCTCCTCCCGTTTCATATAGTGAAAGGCGTCCTGCTGGTACCAGCTGTCCCGGTAAGGCAGCTTGCGGTGCGCCGCCATTTTATCCGCCCAGGCGGTGTTTTCAAGCGCGGTGGCAATTTTTCGTCCAAGATATACCACGCCGCGATAGCCGAAGGTAGGCCGCTTGGGCTCAAGGATATGGGTGTTTGGGATACCCAGCTTATCGACCCACGAGCCGATTCCAATGAAAAAGTCTGGCTTGAGACGATTGACGAGATTAACCTGCTCAAAAGGCTGCATGGTGGCTACGTCAATGATAAAGTCATCCCCATGGAATTCCGCCAGCCGCTCATAGTCGTCCACGTAGGCATCCTCGTAGGTGGGGGATTGAATTCCCACCAGCTTCATATTGTAATCCTCAATCAGGGTTGCCGCCGCCACACCCCGGCCGGTGCCGGTACAGACGAACACCCGCCGTCCCTGAATTTTTTCCCTCAGGGACTCAATCTCGGGAAGAACCGCGGCTCGCTCCCGCGCCAGAAAAGCCGCCGCTTCCTCTTCTTTTCCCACCATCTTTGCGATCTCGGTCAGCCAGCGGTCAGTGCTGCGGGTACCCACTGGCATTCCTGTAATCACGTAGGGAATGCCGTATTCCTCATACAGGAACTTCATATAGGTATCCGCGAATACCTGGCAGACCGACACGGAATACTCCGCGGCCGGAATTTTTTTGAGCTTTTCGTAGCTTGAAAAAAACGGGATATAGTTGACCTTCAGCCCGATGGCCTTCAGCATCCGCTCCAGCTCCAGCTGATCCGCATAGCCAATGGAGGTGGTGGCGAAAATATTGACCAGGCCCTCTTCGGTTTCGGGGCGGTCGTCGCCGATGATATAATTCTGAATGGCGTTAAACACCACGTCAAAGCCGGTGGAGTGAATTTTGGATTTAAAACCCTCACAGTGGATGGGAATAATCACGGTGGAGTCATAATCCTTCTGGAGTTCGGCTGCCACGGCATCAATGTCATCTCCGATGATCCCCGAAGAGCAGGAAGAAAACAGAAACACAATTTTAGGCTGGTACCGCTGCACGACGGACCGGATGGTGGTTCTCAGCTTTGTTTCTCCACCCATAATCACGTCGTTTTCATCAAAGCTGGAGGAAACAATATGGGCATTTTTTGCCACGCGCTTGCCACGGTGATACTGCCCCACCTTATAGCTTTCATTGAACATAGACGCGCAGCCGCTGCAGCCATCGGGCGCGTGTACGATAAAGACCGAATCTTCCATGGACAGCAGTGTCGCGATTGCGTTCATCTGCTGGCATTGCGTGGTCTGGGCAAAGGTTCTGTCCGCCGGTTTCAGACAGCCGCCTCTGCTTTTGCCGCGAAGGTAGCATTCCGGCCCCCCCTGAGAAGAGGTGAAGCCGGGGCGGTCCTCCCGCAGCGCGTCTAACAGTTTTGTCGCCATTGAATAGTCTTCCCTTCATGATTGTTCTATTGGAAGCAGGCAAAAAACCAAGTATGGTTTTTCGCGGGCAGACCTCCGGTTGCGTGGTCAGTGCGTTCCGTAGTTTATTCCTTTGCTCTTTGGGTATAGGTAATGAGATTTTGCATGGCTTCATCGATAAAATGGGATATTTCAAGGGGAATAATCCCGCGATGCCGCAGCTTCTGTTCCGCGCCCGGCCCGATTTTGGTACAGAGTACATATTTGCAGTCCGACAGGCTCTCTATGACCTGCTCCATGGTGACGTCATCGTGGGAACCCAGCTGACAGGCCGCTCCCGGGCTGCGTTTTTCTATATATTCGTACTGCGTGTCTTCGACCTGGACAATCAAAAATTCTTCCGCGTGGCCGAAGTGCTGGTTGACAACCTTTCCGTCCGAGGACGCGATGGCTACCCGATAACTCATATTAATCAATTCCTCTTAACGCCTATTAATTATGTAGGTTTTAATGTATATATATCATATCGCAAACGTAGGTAATTGTCAAGACGAAAATAGGTCCGGCTTTTGGCAGATTTTTATGAACCTTGTGCAGGAAGCAATCCACATCACCGGCAGACGCAGGTCGGGCGTCAGGGCCCTCAGGAAGACCCCGGCGCGCCCTTGACAAAGAAGGATCAGTTGATTTACAATTCAAATACTTGTTTATCAATGAGGATGAGAGGAGCGTATCATGAATCAGTTTTCTCGTACCCAGCTGATGCTGGGGGCCGCATCTATGGAGAGGCTGTCTCACAGTAAGGTTGCGGTGTTCGGCATTGGCGGCGTGGGAGGCTATGCCGTGGAGGCACTGGTCAGGAGCGGAGTGGGTGCGGTTGATCTTTATGACGACGACAAAATATGCCTTACGAACTTAAACCGCCAGATCATTGCAACCAGAAAAACGGTGGGGCAGTACAAGGTGGAGGTGATGAAGGAGCGGGCTTTGGACATTAATCCGGACTGCCGGGTCGGCACCTTTCGAACCTTTTATGGCCCGGATACCGCACCGGACATCGATTTGGAACAATATGACTATGTGATTGACGCCGTGGACACCATGACCGCCAAGCTGGAGCTTGCCTGCCGGGCGTACGCTGGCGGCGTGCCGATCATCAGTTCCATGGGCGCGGCCAATAAGCTGGATCCCACCGCTTTCCGGGTGGCCGACCTCTACAAAACCTCCTTTGATCCGCTGGCCAGAATTATGCGCAGAGAGCTCCGCAAGCGCGGCGTGAAGGCGCTGAAGGTGGTTTATTCGGAGGAACCCGCGTTGACTCCGGCGGAGGAGGATCCGGCCGCCAGCTGCAAAGCGAACTGCGTCTGTCCCCCCGGCACGGCGAGAACCTGCACGCAGCGTCGGCAGATTCCAGCCAGCAATGCCTTTGTGCCGTCTGTGGCGGGGCTGATTATTGCGGGAGAAGTCGTGAAGGACCTGGCCCGGGCTTAAAACGAAGGCAAATAGAAAAGGAAAGCGCTGAGCCATAGGCTCAGCGCTTTCCTTTTTATTATGAGGCGATTTACGGAGTACTGCGGCAGCTTTAATGGAGCGCAAAATACAGAAGGACAACAGAGCCCAGCACGATGCGATACCATCCGAAAGCCTTAAAATCGTGCTTTTTGATGTAACCCATCAAAAATTTAATGGACAGGATGGAGACAACAAACGCGACCGCCATACCGATCAACAGCACCGCAACCTGTTCTCCGGTAAAGTGAAAGCCAAATTTAACAATTTTCAGCAGACTGGCGCCAAACATGACGGGAATGGCAAGAAAAAAGGTAAATTCCGCGGCCACGGTTCTCGACACGCCCAGAAGCAGTGCTCCCACAATGGTGGCGCCCGAGCGGGATGTGCCGGGGAAGACGGCCGCAATCAGCTGGAACACACCAATCATCAGCGCCATTGGGTAGGTGATGTCAGCCAGCTCTGTCACCCTGGGACGCTTTCCACGAAAGCGGGTTTCAATGATGATAAACAGAATGCCGAACAGGATGAGCATAATGGCCACTGTCTGATAATTATAGAACAGCGCGTTGAATTCGTCGTCCCAAGGGATGCCGATGGCAGCGGCCGGCAGGCACGATACGATAATTTTCAGCCACATGGACAGGGTGTTTCGTTTGACCGAGATCACCCGGCCGAAGGAGACGGGGAGCAGTGTCTTCCAATACAGCACGACCACCGCGAGAATCGCGCCAAGCTGAATGACCACCAGAAACAGTTCCTTAAACGCGGCGCTGGTGTTCAGCTGGATAAACTCATCGGCCAAAATCATGTGTCCGGTGCTGCTGATGGGCAGCCATTCGGTAATACCCTCGACAATGCCGAGAAACGCGGCTTTCAATAATTCGATCAGTTCCATTGTTTCCTCCTGATTTTAGATCATGCAGGCACGATCTGGGGTATTGAACATATCACACTAAAATCATAGCACAGGTATACGGGGATTGTCATGAAAAAATGCCTAAAAATGTTTGAAGAAAATCCAAAAACAGTCATGCAGCGGGTGTGCAGGGGAACCGGGCATGAAAAAACGACTCCCCGGGTATGGCGGGGAGCCGTTTGAACAGCTCTGCATGTCCGTTTGCTGATGTTTATGGGACATCGCCCTATGTAAGTGGAAGCCCTGCCTGATGCTCAGGTGTTAGGAAAGCTCCGTGTCGTCGAAAACCACTTCTCTGGGGAATGCGGTGTCGGCGTGCTCCATCAGATAAGCGGTGTTGACGAAACCCTGAATGTTGGCGCCGTCCTCCACCCGGATGGTTCCGGTTTTAATGTCTCCCAATATCACCGCGTTTGAACCGAATTCCGTTTTGCTGCCAATGTCCACGTCGCCTTTGATCTTGCCGTCAATATTGGCGTACTGGGCGATCATGTTGCCCAGCAAAATGGAATCATTGTCCACAAATATGTTTCCCTTTGTTTGAACGTTGCCCTGGATTGAGGAGCCCTGCATATCGGCATTGTTGCAGGTAAGGTTGCCCACCAGCAGACCCTGCATGCTGACATCCTTCATAACATCCACGCGGCCACGGACGCTGCCCTCGATGGTGACGTTGGCAAAGGAGCGGATATTGCCGTCCACAAAGGAATTCTTTGAAATGATGGTCCGCTCCTCCGGAGCCCTGCCGTAGGGCGTCCCGCCCGCCTCAAAGCTGGGTGCCTGGGACGATCGGAATTTGTCATCTTGGCGGAAGGAATCGTTCCGGTCGGAGAATGGCTTGCGGAACGGACTGGCGGAGGCCGGCGCTGGATTCGGGGCCTCGCTGTACGTCGCGTCCGCCTGAAAGGGTTTTACAGTCTCGGATGCCTCCTGAACCGGGGAAGCTTTGGGCGGTGTCTCTATGTAGGAATCCAACTCTGAGCCGGATTTTGCCTTTTCCTCAAGGTCGGAGCCAACCAGCCCGCCGTGATTGAGCAATTCTCGGAGCGCTTGATAAAAATTCTCCTTCAGACTCATGTGAATTCTCCTGTCCAAAATGATGTACGCCAAGTGGTTGTGCCGGTGAGGGAAACGAGCCCACGGTCAGGGAGCGGTTGACGATTCACCGGACTGTGAAAGCGCGTCGAGCTTTTGATTGGTTTGCGTCAGCTGCTCTTCCAGCGCGTTGATTTGCTGGCTGAAGGAGTCCAGCTGCTGCTGGATGACGGTAGACTGCTGCGTGAAGGAGTCGTCAAGCTGCTGTTGAAGCGCAGCCGTCTGCTCCTCCATGGAAGTGTTCAGCTGATCCTTAAACCCGTACAGCTTATTGCTGACGACATAGCTTAAACGCGAAGAGAGCGGAGCGATATCGTCGCTCAGACCGTCAAACTGCTGCTGGATCACAGTAGACTGCTGGCCAAACGAATCGCTCAGCTGTTGTTGCAGAATGGTTGTCTGATCCTCCAGAGAGGATTCGAGCTGCTGCGTTAAATCGGAGGCTACCGTCGCGTCGGAGGTGTCCGTGCTTTGCTGAAACGCCGTGACATCCGAGTTGCCCGCCGCATTGGTGGAATTGGCCGCATTGCCAGTTTGCACCGCTTCGTTCCCCTGCGCGGAAAGAACTTGACTGCCGGGGACGGTCTCCTTCAGCTGCTGCTGAGCCGTGTGCAGCTTTACGCCAAAGATGATGGCCAGAATCAGCGGAGTAACAAACAGCAGCAGAACTATGGTTATAATCAGGTGTCGAAAAAATTTGACACTCCCCAAATACATAAATTTGACCCACCTTGAAGGAAAAATAAAGAAGCAGCCGGTACGGCGCGGGGGTTCACGAGCAGTAAAACAAGCATGCTAAATCTGTCAATATGTATCAAAATCAATTATATAGTGTATGTCCGAAAAAGTCAACTGTGGGGCTTAAATGGCCGCATCCTCGCAAAGAGAAAGAATACAGCGCTGGAATTCCTGTTCCAGGCAGAGATAAAACAGGTAAAACAGCACGTCTGTCGCGCCAAAAAAGAAGAAATTGCGGTTGCTGATTTCAGAAAAACCGGGGATTGCACCGTACAGGTAGGAGCGGAACCATTCGGCGCTGTAAGGAGGAATGGAAGTGCCCTTGCGTACGCTGGCGCGAATATCCGAGAATTTCTCCGGAATGACACCGCTTGCGTTGGAGATGCCCTCCTTGAGAATGGCGTTATACACGGCGGAGACCTGATGGTCGGTCATCCGGTCGTTTCCCGCACCGGTACGGCACAAAACAGGCAGCCGCACCGCAAAGCTGTACACCATCAGCCGGAATACCATTTTATAGTCCAGAGAATTGACGATGGCGCAAGAGGCGTCGCTCAGGTCAAGGTGGAAGGCGGACAGGCTGTCCGCGCTGCGCACGTTGTTGAGAACGACCTTAAAGACATCCTTTACATTGCAGTTGTAGGAGGAGTCACCGGATAAGGCGTATAAATGCCTGGTCGCGGCAAACAGGCTTTCACCCGCGTCAAACAGCAGAGCCGACAATTGCGCGACGGCGTTCTTTTCATCGCGAAACACCATGTTGAAACCAATCCTTCTCTTAAACATGTACTGACTCAATTCAGGCAAGCGTCAGCTGCGTCCGGCGGGATCTCCGCCGCGGAGCGTTCGCAGGCTGACATACGCGGAGGTTTCTTAAGATAATTTGAAATATTATACTCCAAGATGGCGTTGAATACAAGAAAATTTCACAGGATATGATACTGTTTTCCAATGTCTGCTCCGGCGGAGCGGCAGAAACGGCTCTAAATCGCCGGATTCCGACAGTTAATATCTTTAACCTATATTTCAGATATTGAAAACAGAACATCTGTATGCTATGATAATTAAAATATGGAGATGCGGGAAAAGGGGTGTGGATCGTCCTATGAGCGCAACGATTACGTTCGCTGTCGGAGACAGCAGTTTGCTGCACAGACTTCCCCTCGGGGATACCATGCTGCATTTTATTGAGAGCGATTTTACCTATTTCAGGGAGCAGTGTGTGGAGAGCGTGAACCGGTATCAAAGTACCGGCGCGTTTGCGCCTGAGCGAACCGCAGTCCTTAAGGAGTACATCAGAGGCTGTCACCCATACTGCAGTGCCGCAATCAGCAGCGACTTCGATCAGATCGCCATGGACTGCATCATCGATTACCTGTGCGAAACAGACGAGGTAGGGCTGGAAGAGCTTTGGGTCAGGACACTCTCCTCCACAGATGCCTTCGGCAGAGGGGTCTTTCACCGCATCACGGAGTATAAAACAGGATATGCCATTAACCAGTGGACCAATCTTCTGCGGATGCAGAAGTATGCTGCCTCAAAATTGGAATTCCTGTTTCATGGGGAAGCGGCAAGCCGTTCCGAATACGAGGCGCGAAAGCTGTATTTTGATATGGCGTTCATGCTGACGGCACAGGAGCTTGGCTGCGATGCGGAAGCCCTGCCCCAGGTGAAGCGTTATAGCGTCCCTCTGCTGCCGGGTTCCGCGTCCATTCTGAAAAATGCCGTGAATGCCATCAGACCTCAGGTGAAACCGCTGACGGAGGGGCGAAAGATCACGCCGCCAGGCAAGGGCCGGGATTGTGTGCACGACCAGACGGCGGGAGTGATCTCAAATCTCATGATGAATGTGCAGCGCCCACTCTTGCCCGAGCTCAGGCAGATCATGAAGGCATATGGCGGTCTGCCCGCGGAAGTCTACGTGCCCAGTTGTCTGAAGGCAATTTTGGACTTGGAATTTGACAAGCTCATTGAATCGGACTTACTGCTCCAATCAGCTCCGGAAACAGGAAGCTATCGGCTGGTCAGCCGTGACGGAATACCGGTGGTGCCGATGACGGCGGAAGAATCCTTACCCATGGAAGAAAATCCCGCGCCTGTGGTACTGGAAGCTGACTTGAAGGTTTACGAAAAAGCCATGAACGAAGAAGAAAATCCCGCGCCTGTGGTACTGGAAGCCGCCCCGGAGGCGGAAGAGTCTGTGCCCGTGGCAGAGGAAGCCGTGCCGGAGGCGGAAGAGCCTGTGCCCGTGGCAGAGGAAACCGTGCCCGCAGAGGAAGAGTCTGTGCCCACGGCAGAGGAAGCCGCCCCAGAGGCGGAAGAGCCCACACCTATGGTGGAAGTATGGGCCTTCCATGCGCAGGAGCTTGAGCCCGAGACGGAGGAAGCCGTCCCTATGGTGGAAGTGCGCGCCTTCGAGGCGGAAGAGCTTGAGCCAGTGGCGGAAGAACTCGTACCTGTGGCAGAGGAAGCCGCGCCGGAGGCGGAAGAGCCCGTGCCTGCGGAGAAAACAATTGATTTGGTAAAAGAAATCCCTTTTATTATGGTGGAAGCACCAACGTTGGTGGATTTCATTTCCTCAATACACGCAGAAGCGCCCGCTCCGGCGGCAAACATTCCGTCCATCAAGGTGGGTACAACCGCCCCGGCGGCAGGCATTCCCTCCATAAAAGCGGAGCAGGTTGTGCCTTTTAAACCAGTGCCGCCGGAAGAACCGCAGATATCCGCGACTGAAGGCAAGCCACCTGTTGTCATTCCGGAGGATGGCTTTGAGCGGGTGAAGCGGATCCGCACTATGGCCGCCGATCCCGGACGAACGGTGTCAAAGGTCAGGACACCGGAGGAAATTAATATGCGCTGCAACGAGCTGTGGGATGCGGTACGCAAAAGTGTCGGCAGTTACATGACCGAGGATGAAAACCGTGAATGGGTGAAAGCACTCATTGAAATCCGCCGGAGCATTGGTGCCGGTGAGATGACGCCAGAGGATTTGGATCAATTTCTGGATGCCACCGAGGATGTTTATGGAATCGCAGTCCGACTGTAAATTCACCTCGCGTGCCGTTCATACACGAGATGCTTCACATAAAATCCTTTACAAAGGTCCATCTTATCTTTTATAATATTTCGGTGATGGAATCGAAGCATAGACGCAAAATAAGTGAAGTGAGCGTGTGAAAAAATGCTGCAATTTGACGAATATAAGGTTCGCCTGAATAATTTACTGCCCCAGCTGGAGGTTCTGAGAGAAGCTCTGGATCTCAACCGCGCGGAGCAGGAGCTGGATATGCTGCATGCCGAGAGCGGGGCGGACGGATTTTGGGATCATCTCGAAAAAGCGCAGAAGGTACAGCAGCGGATTAAAACCCTTCAGGCAAAGGTGGAAGGACACAAAAAACGCACGGACAGCTGGTCGGACCTGATGACCCTCTGTGAAATGGGCAATGAAGAGGATGATGAGTCCCTTTTGCCTGAACTGGAGACGGGGTTTGCTCAACTGGAAGCAAGTATGGAAAGCGCCCGGCTCCAGACCCTGTTGAAAGGGGAATATGATAATTACAATGCCATCATGACCTTTCACGCCGGAGCGGGCGGAACCGAGGCCCAGGACTGGGCTCAGATGCTGTTTCGCATGTATACCCGCTGGGCGGAGCGCCATGGATTTGCCTGTACCACGCTGGACTATCTGGACGGTGACGAGGCGGGGCTGAAAAGCGCTACCATCCTCATTGAGGGTGAAAATGCCTATGGATACCTGCGCAGTGAGCACGGGGTTCACCGCCTTGTGCGTGTTTCCCCCTTTGATTCCCAGGCTCGCCGCCATACCTCGTTTTCCGCGGTGGAGGTTATGCCCGAAATCCCGGATGACGTGGAGGTGGATATCCGCCCTGAGGATATCAAAATGGATGTATTCCGTGCCTCCGGCGCCGGAGGACAGCACATCAATAAAACCTCATCGGCGGTTCGGCTGACCCATATTCCAACGGGAATTGTGGTGTCCTGCCAGACGGAGCGCAGTCAGTTTCAAAATAAGGACACCTGTATGAGAATGCTCCGGTCCCGCCTGATCCAGATTAAAACACAGGAGCATTTGGATAAAATTTCGGACATCAAGGGCATTCAGCTGAAAATTGAATGGGGCAGCCAGATTCGCTCCTATGTGTTCATGCCCTACCAGCTGGTCAAGGATAACCGAACCGCCTATGAAACCAGCAATATAGGCGGGGTGATGGACGGTGACTTGGACGGCTTTATCAACGCGTACCTCACCGCCGGCGCCACGGGTAACTGGGCGGTGAAGTCGTAACAGATCGGTTTCCTGCAATGAAATGAAAAAAAGCACCGGGCTTCGTTGTTTCTGCGGAGTCCGGTGCGCCTGTTCATGAGAAAAACAAAAATAATTTTGAACACTGCCGGGGAGCATTCACCGCCGGTTTTCATTCAATCATCCTCATATCTGCGGGGGTAGAACGTGGTTTGATCTGCGGACGTATTCGGCGCACAACGGTAAATTGTCCCGTTTTCCAAAAGAATGCCGTACGCGCTGAATAACTCCTCCACGGTTACAAAATAATAACCTTGGCGGAGCAGCTCGTCCACAGCGGTGAGAGTTGCTTCGACAGTTGAGGAAAAAATATCATGCAGTAAAATAATATCACCCGGGCTGGCCTGATTGATCATTACCGAGGCAATCCGCTGTACGTTATGGTCGCTCCAGTCCTTTGGGTCCACGGACCAGAGGATGATGGGCGCGTTCGACCATTGAATGACATTTTTATCTACAAAACCGTAAGGGGGACGCAGCGGAAAGCTCTCCTCGCCTAAAATGGAGGTCAGAAGTTCTCTGGTGCGCCCGATTTGCCGGTAAAACTGCGTTTGAGTCAGTCCTGTTATAGCAACATGGGAATAGGTATGAATCCCTACCTGATGCCCCTCAGACTCCATGCGGGTAACCAGCGCCTCATTGCCCTCAATCCGATTTCCAATGAGAAAAAATGTAGCGTGGACGCCGCGTTCCGCAAGGCCATCCAGAAGCTTTGGGGTGACTGAGCTGCTGGGACCATCGTCAAAGGTCAGCGCCAGCAATTTTTCAGTGTCCGAATGTTCAGCGGTCAGCTCCGCGGCGGAGGCAAAAACCGAATGGCACGTGGTCAGAAAGAAAAAACACAGGGAGAACAGAAGAGCCTCGCTGCGGATGGAACGCTTCAATGAAATCGCACCCTTCCAAATGAACTATCCAAAGTATGTGTCGGAATACGGAGTGTGATTCAGACACAAAATGGTAGATAGCGGCATAGAGTGGGGTAAAGGAGGCATTGAAGATGAACTTCTGTCCTATTTCCACAAGCCCTCCGGTGGCATTTTCCAACCGAGTCACCGCTTCCGGTGTTTTAGATAGTGACGACGAAAGCACCGTCAATTCCATCAGCAGACCCTTAATCATTCATGTATTGGACCCGGTTTTAAGTCTTTCTGTTTTACCGGATTATGCCAATCCTGGAGAGCGCGTTCATTTTACCGTCAGACTGCGAAACGGTTCCACGGTTCCGATTGTGGATATTGTTCTGAGACTCAATCTTCCAACGTATTTAATTCCGGAACGTGCCACGGTCAACGAAGCTCCGTTTCCCGCCAGCGAGCTTGTAAGCGGTATGGTGATTTCAGGCATCGGCCCGGGCGGCACCGCTGTGATTGAGTTTGACGCGCTGGTAACGCTGAACAGCCCCGATTCCATTTCGGTGGAAGCACAGGCAAATTACCGCTACCCGATCAGTCCCTTGACCGGCGGGAACGCCGCCTATAGCTGCGGACTGTTCCGCCGCGCATCCATAACATCAAATACGGTCACGCTGACCATCTTTACGTCAGATCTGGAGATCACCTTGCTGGCGGATCGGACCGTTGTCTCAGCGGAAAATCCGATTGTTACCTATACTGTAACCGTTACCAATCGGAGTGACAGTACGGTAAATGATATTATTATCACGGATATTACACTGGAAAAATCCCTTGAGCCCGGCATGGAGTTTGTGTCCGGAAGCGTTACGGTGGACGGTACGGCAGAGACCGACGATTCGCCGATCGACGGGATTAACATCGGCAGCCTTACGGCGGGAGCCAGCAGTACGATTACGTACCAGGTGCGCATTGCTGTTGATGATGACGATTGAAAAAATTTCGCTATCCTGAATTTAGCAGCCGCTTTTCTGCATAGAAAGATTCGCTGGGGTAAACATATGTTTGGATTCCCAATCCACAATCTTTCACGAAAAGGAGTTGCGATATTATGTCTAGCAATAAACAGTCTCTGGTTCCCTCCGCACGTGAGGCTCTCAATAAGTTTAAGATGGAAGCCGCCAGCGAGGTTGGCGTTAACCTGAAGCAGGGATATAACGGCGATCTGACCTCTCGTCAGGCGGGCTCAATCGGCGGACAGATGGTCAAAAAGATGTGTCCCATACATACCGCGAGTTTTGCCCGTGCGGACCGCACTGCCATGGGTCATGTCAGCACCGTTTGTTATGAGGCCGCACTTATTGATTAAATGAAAACAACCGGCTCTCTGATGGTTCAGAGGGCCGGTTGTTCTTTACTTGGTTCAACACTCCTTCACCCGGAATGCCAGAATTCACCCAGAGCCTTTCAACGCTTAGGGTTGAAGGAGTAGCGGCTGTGGCGTTTGAATTTGATACACAATCAAATAATTTGTTGTTAGAACGGCATGAAAAAGGAACACAAAGGTGTTTAATATTTGTCGTACCACCGAATTTTCACAGTTCACGATAAGTATCTTATGACAGCTCCGCCAGATTTTGAAGCAGCTTATAGAGCAGATCAACGGTCTGCTCTATGTAGGTACCGGAATCTTGGATGTAATCGTCAAACAAAATGCCATGGCACACGTCTTCAATTAGAAGATTGCAATAATGCAAAAATATATTCTGAGCCTCTTCATTCTTAAAAGGAATTTTGATAATATCAAACACGTCCCGCGTGTTCTGGTCACGTTTTTTCAGAGATTCAGCATTGATTGCGGCGATGTCTTTATCTAAAAGATCCAGCGCCGTCATATCGTCATGAAACAACTTAGAAAAATTATGGCAGTCCATCATCAGTTTGATAAACAATTTAAAGAGGTCCTTCATCCGTTTTTCGTCTTTGAGTTGATAAGGCCCGCTTATTTCCCAGAAGCTATGGGTTGGCAGATGAAATTGATTACTGATTCTTTGGTGAACCTCAATATAGATTTCTTTTTTATCCACAAAATAGGAGTATAGTGATCCGGTTGATACGCCTGCTTCTTTTGCGATATCTGCCGTGGTGACGCGGTAGTAACCTTTTTCATTAAAGAGTGTAAAGGCAGAATCCAAAATCTTTTCATATTTTTCAAGGGATCGTTTCTGCACTGGCATTCTTGTTTTCCGTTCCATAATAACCCTCTGTTCTGTCCATCAAAGGCGTTTTTTCTATGATTAATATAATACCTACGGATATGGAAGTCAAGAATGTGAAATTTGTTTCATATTTAATATTGACATCTGTTGTGTCAGCTATTATTATGTGAATGTGAAAGCTGTTTCATATATCAATGTAGAGAATTTTAAAGGTATATTGTAGCTGTGCTGCGGGTCTGGGCGTTTAGCCGCTTCAGGATCAATCAGCAGCGAAGAAAGAGAGGTTTACTATGCTGAAAAAAAGATTAGCCTTTATTGCCATTGACATTGCGTGTTTTCTGACGGTGCTCGACAGCACCATTGTGAATGTGTCGCTGCCCAACATGGCAGAGTATTTTAACACCACGACAACAGGAATTTCCTGGGTGAGTACGGCATATTTAATTGCATTTTCATCACTGCTGATTAATTTTTCTAAAATCGCGGATATTTACGGAAGAAAACGATTATTTTTAATCGGCCTTTTCTTGTTTGGAATTTCTTCCGCCTGCTGCGGGCTTGCAGACTCTTTGCCGCTGCTGATTGCCTGCCGCATCATGCAGGGGGTTGGAGCCGCGATTTTGACACCGCTGGCCATCCCGCTTGGGGTCGAACTATTTGGCAAGGAGGCGCTCGGTAAGCTCTCCGTTATTGTTGGCTTGACCATTTCCATTTCGGCTGCGTTAGGCCCGGTAATAGGCGGTCTTTTGAATGAATGGTTTACTTACAGGGCAATCTTCTACATCAATATTCCCTTTGTGATCGTGGCCCTGGTTCTCGGTACGTTCTATGTAAAAGAATGTTATGACGAGAGTGTTGAAAAGAAGATTGATTTTCTGGGATGTCTATTGCTGTTCGTGGCATTGGGAACATTCACATTGCTTTTGGTCCGGGGAAATGAATATGGCTGGGGAAGCAATCGGACTATCCTGCTGGGCTGTAGTTCCGTGCTTTCAGCCGTACTGTTTGCAGTGGTCGAACGGAACTCAAAAAATCCAATGATTGATTTCAAGTTATTTCAGATGGGGTCTTTTTCTGCGTCCAGTGTATTAATTGCCGTGTTCTTCTACGCTTACATGCCGATATCCTATCTGTTGAACTTTTTCTTTGAAAACACGCTGGGTTATTCCGTGCTGAAAGCCGGTTTAATGATGGGAATTCCCAGTCTCACCGCATTATTAGTAACACCGTTGATGCCGTTTTTGTCAAAAAAAGCATCCGCGAAAGTTATCTCTTTCCTAACTGTTCTCATTGCGGTGATCGGAAACCTGCTTCTTGTGTTTATGAACAGCTCTAATCACATGCTCATCATTTGCACTTCTTTCGTGCTGATGGGGATTGGCGTCAGAATCGCAACCATACTATATCAGACTGCCTATGAGGAGATATCCAAGGATCAAAATGCAATGGCGTCAGGCATTCAAAACAGCATGCGGCAGTTGACGGCATGCATTGCCATCGCCTTCGTAGCCACGCTCAGTACCCACTATACAACTATCGCTACCGATCATA
Source organism: Oscillospiraceae bacterium (assembly GCA_017861365.1). GTDB lineage: Bacteria > Bacillota > Clostridia > Oscillospirales > Oscillospiraceae > JAGFXR01. The sequence continues at coordinate 103,772 of JAGFXR010000001.1, forward strand.
CAAAGGTGGAACTGATCAGCGATGTCACGGCGAGCACTGTGCTGGATCAAAGTGTCAAGGACGCGTTTATCACAGCTGCAAGCCAGTCAACAGATTCTGTCAGCCTTGATGACTCGAAAGAAATGGTTCATACCATGCTTGCCCAAGAAGAACAGGTCGTTTTATCCGCACTTCCCAGTGACCAGCAGTCGGCTGTAACGGAACAGTTCAGTGCACAGGAAGCAGAGTTGGATTCTATTCTGGAGCATACCTCCATATTCAAGGAAGCAGAAAGCTATCGAGTTTACAACAAGTGCTTTTTTGTGACGGGAATGATCGCGCTCTTGGGAATGATTGCTGTTCCGTTCAATCATAAAAAACGCAACACAATTACAATGGAAGTCAGCAATCAATAGAAAAACAAGAGAGCCGACGCGTTTTGTAACGCATCGGCTCTTTTATTTTTTGCATCAAACGGGAGATGATTTGCCCTGTTAGGGCTGATACCGGATGAGATCGGCAATGTAATAGCCCATACTATCCTGCTCAATACCGGCGGAAAGAATACTGCCGTCGGACATCTGCACTGCGTTAAACATGAGGCTGCCCCGGCTTGTAGCAAAGACAAAGCTCCAATCCACAGCGCCGCTTTCAGAATTGATGGAACCAAGCCAGCCATATTTCTCGGTATACTCCTCGTCATAGCTTTCTATGACCAGAAGGGGCTGATTGTCTGATCCCAGCGTCAAGGCGCTTAAGTAATCCTCATCGGCATAGGTATAATCCTTGACCCAAAGCTCGGAGCCGTCCCCATCCAGCTTGGCCAGTGTGACGCAGTCCGTTCCCGACTTATAACTGTAGGCGGCATAGATATTGTCTTCATTATCCACGACTACGCTGGACTGGTAGGGTTCCCAATCAGTCTGGTAAAGCTTAGTCCACCGGACGGTGTCCAGATCCGCGCTGACGCGCATGACAAACAGCTTAGCGTCCCAGGTGTTGTCGGACCATCCGCCGTTCTGGAAGGTAAAGTTCTCCCCGGCCGAGCCTCCGATCACAATCAGGTCTCCATCGCTTGTTTTGGCAAGGCTCACAATCAGGTCATCGCTGTCGCTTCCGAACACCTGAACTGTCTTCAGCTCACCTGTCGCTGCGTCAATGACCGCAAGAAGCGCATTGGAGTCTCCAAGGGCAGAGCCAAAGACGCCGTCTGCGGCGTTGCTCATGCCGCCGACCACAATGGTGCCGTTGCCCATGTCAACAGCGTTATTGGCCCACATCCAGTACTGGTTGAAGGCATCATTGCTGGCTGCTCCGTCGGCGGTTACACTGCCGCTGCTATAGTTTTTCTGCCAGAGGATCTGGCCGTCCGCAGACAGAAGGATGGCTGCGGCATCGGTATCCTCTCCATCTTCGCCGTCCGTGGATGTGTCTGGATCAACGGCATAATAGCCTGTCAGAAACAGACCTTCGGAGGTTGTGATGATGTTTGCGAAGCGGTATCCCGGTACCAGCTGCTTCCACACAAGTGCACCGGATGTATCATACTTGACGATCAGAGCGTTGGATACGCCGTCCACGTTGGTCAGTCCTGTGGCGACATAACCGTCGTCCACCTCCTGTACATCATAGAACCAGCTGTCTCCATCCGACATGGATTCGCCGCCGTAGCTTGCAAACACGGTGTAGCCGTCGCGGCTTTCCTCCTGCTCGGACACCGGGTTTTCGGAGGCCAGATTGAGAGCGTATTTGGTTGCGTTGATAATGCCTTTGCTCGAATAAGTGGCACTGCTGACCGTATCCACATCTGTGCTCTGCTGCTCCAGAATTTCACTGATGACACCTTCCGCCGCCTGAACGACATAGGGACTGTCCTCGTTGTTCTCGCCCAGGGTGAGCGCAACCAGCTGATTGTCCTCAATGGTCGCCGTGACATGCAGTCCGGCATAAAGGCCGCGCGCAATTCCCACATAGGTTCCGTCCTTGTAGGTTCCGGTAAGCGCGTCGGCAACAGTGTAGCCCTTTTCTGTCACGGAAGATTTCAGCGCGTTTTTGACTGCGTTGACGATACCACGGCTGGAGAAGGTGGCGCCGCTGACTGTATCCACATCCGTGGTGCTCCCAGCCAGCATCTTATCCACGACCACGTCCGCTACGTTGAAATAGAGCTTATCCTCATCATGATTGACGACATTGATGGCAGACAGAGCGCCGTTTTCGACCTGTACCTGCACCTGAATCGTGCTTTTGTAACCATAGGCGCTGCCTGTATAGGTGCCGTCGGCCCATTTGTCAGGTTTACGGGTTTCAGCGGCAGTGCTGCCGTTTTGAAGGACGATCTGCGTATCGAGAGACTTCTGATTCAGCAGACCGGAAACAGTTACGCCATCTAAAGTGACACTCCCGCTGCCCACTGAGGCGCTTACGGTCAGGTCTCCCGTTACAGACGTATTCGCCAAAGTGACATCCGCCCCGCTGATGCTCACATCAGAAACCGTTCCCAGCGTGTAGGTGCCGGGAAAATACAGGGTGCGGGAATCCGCATAGAGACGGTTGAGCAGGGTGACGGCCTCGGCGCGGGTCAGGTTGTCCGTGGGCAGGAGGTTACCGCCGCTGCCTACGACATAACCGCTGTTGATGGCCGCGGCTACCGCGGGTTTGGCCCAGCTGGCAATGTCCGAAGCGTCAGAAACCTGACTGAGAATGGACTGATCCGCTGCATCTGTGGAAAGCCCTGCTGCCCGGGAAAGCATTACAATGGCCTCCTGCTTGGATACCAATGCCTCGGGGGACATGGTATCCGAGGCGGTGCCGGTAATATAACCCGCCGCCAGTGCCTTGGAGACCTCGGTGTAATACCATGCGTCTGTTGAAATGTCCGTGTACTGGGAGACGGAGTCAGAAGTGGCTTCAAAGTCCATCATCCGGTTCACCAGCGTGAGATACTCGGCGCGGGTGATTTCACTGTCGGGATCGAGGTTGCCGTCGCCGTCGCCCGTCAGAAAGCCGTCCTCCTGCCAGTCCAGCATGACGTCCTGCGCCCAGTGGCCGCTGACATCGGTGATCTCGTCGGAGCCGTGGGCAGATGCGTTGATCATGAGTCCGGCGGCGGAAACGACGGTCAGGGTAAATATGCATAGTTTCTTACTGAATTTCATTTATGCCATCCTTTTCCTTATATTTTTGTTTAATTTTGTTTTTTTGAATCTTTGACGCAAGCCGGTTGCATTGCTCACCTCCTTTAAGGTTTTCGAACCCGATATGGCGCAGGTGCTGAATGAAAAATTGAGAGCACAGTCCTGTGAACAGTCCCGTAAACACCCCAATCAGGATCAGTGCCGGCAGATACCAGAATACCACGGTTGTTTTCATGACCGCCGCCGCGACTGCAATCTGTCCGATATTATGGGCAATGGCTCCCGCTACCCCGGTTACCCAGACCTCCCGCGCACCCACCAGCCGTCGAAAAAGCAGCAATGTCAGATAACACAGAAGGCCACCGCCCAGACTGTAAAGAAACACCGTCATCTGCCCGGAGAAAACACTGCCCCAAAAGATCCGGCACAGAAGAATGCCTAAAGCGTCTGCCGGACCAAGCAGGAACATGGCGCATACCGTGACAATATTGGAAAGCCCCAGCTTGATGCCCGGTATGGGGACAATGAGCGGCAGCTGCGCTTCAATCACGTGAATGATCAGCGCGGCCGCCGTCAGCAGAGCCATGGTGGTCAGCCGCTTTGTATTCATCGGCATAGCTCCTTTCATTGGCTTAAACCGTCAATCGAGTCAGACGACGTGTCGCCCACAATTTCGATTATCAAATGGTGCGGCAGGCAGACGATGGGCTGCCCAGGCTGATCAATCCAGCCTTGATGGACACAGATCTGGTCAGGGCAGTCAGCGTCAGTGATACAAATACGGCCTGTTTCAACAGAAACCGTATTTGTGCCCGTGTCGTCTGTGATATCAATGGTATAGGGAGTCTCAACCGCGCTTAAATCAATGCTGTATAGAAGCTGACCGTCCTGATAAATGTTTGCCACGGAGCCGTGCGCCGCTGTCGCGGAAAGCAATAAGGCGGCCGAGCAGAGAAGAACAATGCAGGCAATCAGGACAATCCAGGGAAGGTGCCGCCTCACGGCTGTATCACCGTGAGAGTGCGGCCCGTGTCAGTGTCGGAAAGGGTGAAGCTGTTTTCCAAGCCACTGGTGATGTAGACATCGCCGTCTTCTGTAATGAACACAGCCTCGAAATCTCTGTGTTCCCGCCAAAAGTCCGAAGCTTGATCCAATCCCATAACAAACAGGGACGTGGAAAGTGCCTCCGCGTATATTCCCGTGTCGGTAATAATGGAAACCGAGAGCAGGCCGGTTTTGGCGGGATATCCGGTTCTGGGATCGAAGATATGCCAGTAGACCGTGCCATCGTCGCCGGTAAAATAGCGCTCGTAGCCGCCGGAGGTAATGACTGTTTTGTTGACAACGGATACAATTCCCAGATAGTCGTCCCCACTGGGATCTTCAATTCCAACCCGCCACGCGGAGCCGTCCGGCTTGGCCCCCAGAGTTTGCACATTGCCGCCTAAATTGACCATGGCGGAGGTGATGCCGTTGTCGGCAAAAAGCTTGAGCAGTACATCGCCCGTATAACCCTTGGCAAGGCTTCCGAAGTCCACCATCACTCCCTCCGGCAAAGTGACGACGGAGGTGTCGGCATCAAAAGAAATGCTTCGGTAATCTACCGTTTTCAAAAGCTCGGTCAAGGTGTCCGCGTCCGGTATCTGGTATTCTCCCGTGGTGAAGCCCCAGGCCCGGACGACCGGATAAATGGTCACGTCCAGAAGTCCGCCCGTCAGCTGGCCGTATTTGATTCCGTCCTCCACCAGAGCCGCTGTGTCGGGGGACACCGTGGCTGTGCCCTGGGCGTTGAGCGCGTATATCTCGCTGTCCGGGTTGGTGGTGGAAAGCAGGCTGTCCAGGGCTGTAATCCGGTCTGATGCTTCTTGCATCAGGGCGTCGTCCCCGCCATAGGCGGTCAATTGCATGACCGTGTCCATAGCAAACACCGTCGTTGTCGCCGGGGTGCTGGTTATGTCGGACGATACGTCGGCTGACATGGTGGATGTGCTGGATGTACCCGACGCGCCGGACGCACTGCCGCAGCCGGCCATCAGCCCCAGCAGCATGACCAGCACCGCGATTTTTACCCCGCTTGAGACTCCGGTGATCTGATTACGCTTTTGCATGACTGAGTGCCGCCTCCACCGCCGCGATAATTCCCTTGGAGCTGTATGTGGCTCCGCTGACCGTATCTACTGATGTGCTTTGGCTTGCTAAAATGTCGTTGATCAGATCCTTGGCGGCAGAAAAATACGGCTCATCCTCATCTTCATCGGTGACAGCAATGGCGGTAATGACATCATTTTGAATGGTTACACTGACGGTTATGGTTCCGGCGTAGCCTGTGCCACTGCCGCTGAACGTGCCGTTTTTGTAAGTATAAGTCACCGCTGCCACAGGCTCTGAGGCCGTTGTCTCGGCAGTCTGTGGGGCGGCGGCTTCGGCGGCGGTTTCATTCTGAGTTGCCTTCGAAGCGGCCGTGCTCGCGGCGGCCGCCACGGTCTGGGTGGCGGGACTTGCTTGAGTACTTGCCGCAGCCGCAGTTGTTTCAGTGTTGGAGGAAACAGAAGCTTCGGGAGTTTCAGTAACGTCTGAAATCTCAGTCTCGGCAGGTTCCGATTCGGAGGAGTCCTGCGTTGTCTCAGCAGCTGCCGCGACCGATTCACTTGTCACCGCATCTGTTGACGAAACGTATTCTGTGTCCACTTCAACCGCTGCCGCGGCATTCTCCTGTGCCTGTACCGAGGCTGCCGCTTGGGAAGCAACCGGCAGGCAGATCAGAGCCAGCACCGCAAGCGCCGCGCCGTAGGGAATCATAGACCTGCGGGGAGAGGCGCCTCGTTTTTTCAGCGCCTTGCCTACCCGCATAGCGGCATAACCCAAAAATACCAGACTGTAAATTACCACTGTCAGGCTGTAAATGGTTTGTCCCGCGAGGGCTCCGGGCACTGACAGAAGCATGACATGCACATAAAGCAGGCCATAAAACAGATATGAGCTTCGTTGAAACGCCTTCCAGCGTGCGGGTTTCATTTTTTTACGCACCGCGGGAAAGGAGGTGATTGTGAGCGGCACCATAAGGCAGATCAGGATAATGGTGATGACTCCCGCTGCAAATTGATTTGAGGAAAGCAGAGCGGGCTTTGTAAACATAAATACAAAATATGTAGTGCCGTAAGTGGCGTTATGACATAATGTCAGAATCGCCGCTAAAATAGAAAGCTCCGCCCGGATCGGCATCAGTACTTTGATGAGCCGGGAGCCGGTGGGCAGAGCTCCTGCGTACATAACGAAAATAAACAGAGCGGTTGCGAGGGCGCCTCTGGAAAACAGCCCTACAATCCAATACTGAACCCATTTTGGAAGTTCGGTTACAGCGCCTGTGGATGTTGCCAGAAAAACTAAGACCGCAATAATGACGGCAGCCGCATAGAATACGGCAGGACGCTTCCTAATGAGTACACGGCAGGTAATGATGAACGCGAAGGAGATGCACAGGGCTAGGAGAAGCAGCATAATTTGTCCCTCTTTTAATGAAATGATAGTTAGCGTGGGCTAATTTTGGGGGATGTAATAACCCCCGTACGGGGGTTATTGGGGTTAGCTAGAGCTAACGTTTTTCTGAGAATACCATGTTTTTTCCTCTCCGTCAAGAAGCAGTTTAGATTGAATGGTTTTTCAAAGCGATCGTCCGTTCAAATTTGGCAATCTGGTTGCCGGTTCGAATTTTGCTCTCAATGCCGGTATTTCGCAGGATTTCTCTGTCACACAAGTGATCTGATTCGATCAGGTCATGCTTGCTGCAGGGGGGTCGTTGCCCGTCTGCCCATAACAAATAAGGTCAGTCAGGGTTGAATAGACCCTGACTGACCTTATTGAGGGAAGCAAAAGTGAATTTCTGTCATTACGGATGTTCCATATGATCACGGTGAAACGCAAGCTGACCGTCGGTGCCGCAGATGATGGAGCATATGCTTCTCCTGCATGATGACGGTATTTACAGCGTATCTACGACCGCATATCCCCGGGATGTCAGTGCCATGCTTCCGCAATCCATTCGGGCAATATCAAACAGGAATCCCTCTCGGTCGCTGCCCTCAAGTACGGTATTTTGAAAGACCCGGTATGCCATTGACAGATGATATTGCTCATACCCGCATCCCTGCAGAGGTTGGTCATAGTCAAGAGAAATAAAATTCTTTTGTTCCAGCTCGCGGAGTACGTGACTGTTTTCCAGTACAGATTCAAACGTTTCTTCTGCTTCCGACAAATATACCGGTGCAAGTGCAACCGATTCCAAATGCTCAGATTTCGTGCTGGCCAGCACAAATCGGACGATAGGCAGATAGGGGATTTGCGCCAGACCCATCAGCAGCGTCTGCTCGCGCTGCGACAGCGTGACATGATGACAATGGCAGCTTTGGCAGCCGCCACAGCAATGGTGCGCCGCCTTGCTATGCGAATTTGTATGATTCATAAATACCTCCGGAAAATCCAGTATAGGTTAGTTAGCGATAACTAACCTATAGTTTAACAGAGTGCGGCGGGCACGTCAATCATCAGTTGTCGATCTTTTATTCACCGGAACCTGAAAAATCATATTGCAGGCAAGTCAAACGTCTTTGTTTGAATGACCGTCCTCCAAAAACGGTGCGTACATCATAAGCACATGATTTTCCGAAACAAACTCCTCGCCATAATCAGTTCCATCCCAGTCAAAGACCTGCCGCCAAAGCTCATTATGGCGGGTGAAACCGCCCCAGTATTCACCCCGGATGTAATGGTTCCGTTCCACGATCCTATATTGTTGAACCGGTTTGCATGTCGACCGCCATTCGCCAAATAAATTTTCATCCTGCACCTGTACATGAAGTTGAAATTCCTGATCGGTATCATTTCGAATCATTAAATCACCGTATGGGTAAAAGCAGGTTGCGCCGCTGCCAAAGGGTTGTGTCCGATTGGAGTCTGGGAATACATCATAGCCATGATGATGTCGTTCCGTCACCGTCAGCGGCGTGTGCAGTGCCATCCAGTAAATGAGATTGGAAAGCTGACATAGCCCTCCGCCGACCCCTGCTTCCACTTTCCCGCTTACCAGAATCATACCCGGCAAATATCCCTTTCGCACCGTTGGCTTCCCGATTGTTTTCCAATAGCTAAAGGTTTCGCCCGGTTTGAGTATGAGCCCATCCAATTGAGCGCAGGCCAGACGCAGATTGGTCACTTTGTTGTATTGAAGCTGCAATTCAAGTCCGCTCAGTTGGCGCAGTAACGGTGTGGCGTGCCGAAACTGGATCTCCGGGAGCATCAGAGCGCCGCGCTTTTTCGCATATGGGCCGGAACACCTCCATTGAAGATAGCGCATAGCTGAAAAATACGCTTTTCCTGCCATCATGTGCAGTTTGGAGCGATGCTTGGGCCGGTGACGCAGCTCATCCATGAAATCATCCTTTCGTTATTCAAAGTGCCGCGCTGGTTTTAATATCTTATGGCTACTTCATAAAATTGTAAATGAATTCAATGAAAAATTCAATAAGATAGCTGTATTTGATATAAAATTAATATGTTTTTGTTGTCCGTTTAAAGGGCGCTGCACAGAAAAAGCTGCTTTTTCGAAGTGCGGAGATAAAAATTTTTATTTATGCAAAATAAGGGCTGTTCAAAATGCTTTGGAAGTGATACAGTAAACATATGTGAACAATATGCATTGAGGAGAAAACGGACTGCACCGCGGAAAAGCGTGCCGAACGACCGGAAAGGAAGATTTTATGGGTAAGATTTACGGCAGCGTTTTGGATGTTGTGGGACATACACCTCTGGTGGAACTTCAGCGTCTGGGAGAAAAACATGGAGGGTCTGCGCGGATTCTGGCAAAGCTGGAGTTTTTCAATCCCGCCGGAAGCGTGAAAGACCGTATAGCCAAGGAAATCATTGAGGCGGCGGAGCGGGAAGGAACGCTTGCTCCGGGCGGAACCATTGTGGAAGGCACCAGCGGAAACACGGGAATCGGACTCGCCGCCATTGCCGCGGTGAAGGGGTATCGGTCTGTGATCGTCATGCCGGACAATATGAGCCAGGAGCGCATCAGTATTTTAAAAGGCTATGGTGCCAAGGTGGTGTTAACACCGGCGGAGCAGAATATAGCGGGAGCCGGGGCGAAGGCGGCGGAGCTGGCCGCTTCCATTCCGGGCGCCTTCATTCCCGCCCAGGGGGCGAATCCCGCTAATCCGGCCGCCCACTACCAGACCACGGGGCCTGAAATCTGGGAAGACACCGACGGTGAGGTAGACATCTTCATCGCCACCGCAGGAACCGGAGGTACCATTACCGGAGCGGGAACCTACTTACGGGAAAAGAAGCCGGAGATTGAGATCATTCTGGTGGAGCCAGCCGGATGCCCGGTGTTTTCCGGCGGCGAGCCGGGACCCCACAAAATTCAGGGCATCGGCGGAGGTTTGATTCCTCCGGTGGCAAGCCGGGACATCTATAATGAAGTGATCACCGTCACCGACGAGGATGCCTATCGGATTGCCAGGGAGCTGGCTCGGGAAGAGGGCATCTCAGCCGGAATCTCCGCGGGAGCCGCGGTATGGGCCGCGCTGGAGGTGGCCGCCCGTCCGGGGAATGCCGGGAAGCGGATTGTGGTGATCATCCCCGATTCCGGTGAGCGCTATCTCTCCTCCGATCTGTATGATGAGGAGCTGGAAGCAGAATCGACGGAGGGTGCGGTTCGCCCCCGGCCGATGGAGACGCAAAACGAAATAGACGAAACCGGTGCCTTTATCCGGCAGAAAAACCACTTTACCACCCCGTTTGGAGACGGGGAAGGTCAGCTCAAGGCGGAAGCGGGCCGATACCGGCTGTTCTGGGCAAAAGGGTGCCACTGGTCCAACAGGGCGTCCATTGTCCGGGAGCTGCTTGGTCTGGAGGATTCGGTCGGTATCAATCTGGTGGGTCATGAAGGGGGAGAAGGCGCACAGTACGGCTGGGCCTTTGTGCATGATGAGGGTCACCGGGATCCGGTACTGGGAGTGCGGTATTTGAGCGAGCTTTATTACAATGCCGACCCCGCTTATACAGGACGGTGCACCGTACCTGCCCTGGTGGATGTCACCACCAAACAGGTAGTCAATAACGATTATCATCGCCTCACCAACTACCTGGAAACTGCATTCCGTCCCTTCCACAAAAAGGGTGCCCCGGATCTCTATCCGGAACCGTTGAGACAGCAGATTGATGCTCTGAACGACTGGCTGTTTCCCCATGTCAACAACGCCACCTACCGTATGATGTTTGCCCAGTCGATCGGCGCCTATGAGGAAGCCTTCGAGGATTTTTACCAGTCTCTTGATGTTCTGGAGGCCAGGCTGCAAGACAGCCGATTCCTGTTCGGAGATTATGTAACCGACAGCGATATCCGGCTTTTTGTCACACTGGCGCGGTTTGATACCCACTACTATCGGAATCTGGGGCCTATCAAAAAACGAATCGCCGATTATCAAAACCTCTGGGGGTATGCCCGGGATTTATACGAAATTCCGGCGTTTCGCCACAATACCTACCTGCGGGACATTGCGGCGGGGGGCACACGGGATCAATCCGTGCTGTTTGAAGATTTTAATACCCGCTTTGCGGATCAGATTGACTATGATGCCCTGTGGTCTACTCATCAAAACCGGTGGAAACTCAGCAAAACACCGGATCAAAAATTCAAACTTGTCTGACCTTACGGAGGCGGAAAAGGGGTTACATATATGACTGTTACACAGTGGATTTCCGGAGAAATTGGGGATCAAGGAAGCTTTGTCCGCCAGAAAAACCGGTTTACTACACCATTTGGGCAGGGAGAGGGAGCGCTGCCGGTGGAGGCGGGGCGGTACAGGCTGCTCTGGTCCCCTGCCTGCCCTTGGGCACACCGCTCGGTGATTGTGCGGAGCCTTCTGGGTTTGGACCGGGTGATCAGCTTGGGTACGGCGGATCCCGTTCGCCCGAAGCAGACAAAGGGTGACTGGGCGTTTACGCTGGACAAAGGCGGAATGGATCCCGTTTTAAACGTCAAAACCGTCAGCGAGGTATATTTAAACGCCGACCCGGACTACACAGGGCGGTTCACTGTTCCTGTTGTCGTGGATTTGACGACAAAGCAGGCGGTGAATAATGACTACTTCAATTTAACCCGATACTGGGAGACGGCATGGAAGCAGTACCATAAGCAGGACGCGCCCGACCTTTATCCAGAGCCGCTCCGAGAGGAAATCGACGCGCTCAACGGCGTTCTATTTGATGAGATCAACAACGGGGTATACAAGGCGGGCTTTGCCCGGAGCCAGGAGGCCTATGAACGGGCTTATGACCAGGTGTTCCAGCGGCTGGATAGCCTGGAGGAGCGGCTGAGCACAAGCCGGTTTTTGTTCGGGGATTATATTACGGAATCCGATGTCCGCCTATATGTTACGCTGGCTCGGTTTGATGTGGCCTATTACAACGGATTTCTCCTCAACCGCAATCAAATCGCTGATTTTCGGAATTTGTGGGGTTACGCGAGGGATCTGTATCAGACCCCTGGCTTCGGTGATACCACGGATTTTGACGCCATTAAAAAACACTATCATTTGTGTGCTGTGGCGACCAATCCCAAGCAATTATTGCCCAAGGGGCCGGAATCCTCCGGCTGGAGGCTGCCCCATGACCGGGAGAACCTGAGCCGCGATCCGCAGCGGAAGTTTTTGCCGGAACAGGGCGTGTGAGGTGTATGAACGACCAATGGAGATAAAAACAACGACCGAAGAGGTCAACTGGAATCGGGTCGCCAGCATTTTGAGCGCCGCCGGATTGAGTCAGGACGATGGGGACACGCTGAAAACCGTGTTTGAGCGCAGCTATGGGGTGGCCTTTGCCTATGACGGGCCGCTTTTGATTGGCTGCGGGCGCGTTCTTTCCGACGGGCTTCGTCAGGCCGCCATTTACAACATCGCGGTGGACGAGGCCTATCGCGGGCAGCAGCTGGGCAGAGCGGTCATCGAGTCCCTGTTGGAACAGGTGAAGGGATGCACCGTGACGCTGTATACTCACCCGAAAACCGTCCGGCTGTATGAGAAATTTGGATTTCGCCGGCAGAAAACCGGCATGGTACTGTATGGCGTGGGCGCCGAGACGCTTTCTTGGATGGAAGACGAGGGCTTCCTTCTGCCCGGGGGATACCGCTTCGGAGATAACGATTATGAACGGGAGCACGCGCCCGGTACCGGGCTTTAATTGAGTGAATGTCATCGCTAATAAAGTAAAATAAACGACTGGGAAAGGAAGAATCGCCATGTCACAGAAGCGTATTGATTTAAGCAGCGGTCAGGATGCATCCATAGGAAAGGTTGCCACGTCGGAGGGGCTGCACGAGATCAGCCAGGAAGGGGCGTTTGTCCGGCAGCAGAACCGTTTTACCACTCCCTTTGGCGCAGGAGAGGGAGAGCTTCCCGTGGAAGCGGGAAGATACCGTCTGCTGTGGGCACCCATCTGCCCCTGGGCGCACCGATCGGTGATTGTACGACGGATTCTTGGGCTGGAGGATGTGATCAGCCTGGGCACTGCCAATCCGGTGCGAACGGAAAACGGCTGGGAATTTTCTCTGGACGAGGGCGGCGTGGATCCGGTGCTGGGCATCCGCTATCTGCCTGAGATTTACGTCAAAACCGACCCGGAGTACACAGGCCGCGCCACGGTTCCCACTGTGGTGGACGTGAAGCTGGGTAAGGTGGTCAATAACGACTATTTCCGGCTGACCAACTACTGGGAGACCGCATGGAAGCCGTTCCACAAAGAGGGTGCGCCCGATCTGTATCCACAGGCGCTGCGGCAGGAGATTGATGCCCTCAACGACATCGTGTTTCACGAAGTAAACAACGGGGTGTACAAGGCCGGCTTTGCCCAGACCCAGCAAGCCTATGAGGCGGCTTATGACGTACTCTTCGACCGGTTGGACAATTTGGAGGAGCGGCTGGCGCATCAGCGCTTCCTGTTCGGAGATTATATTACTGATTCCGATGTGCGGCTGTACGTTACACTGGCACGGTTTGATCCGGCGTATTACTTTGTGTTTCGCACCAACCGAAACCGTCTGGTGGATTTTCCGAATCTCTGGGGGTATGCGAGGGACCTCTACCAAACCTACGGATTTGGTGACACCACAGAGTTCGATGCCATCAAGCGGGGCTATCAGCTGGGGGATATCGCGGAAAATCCCTATCAGCTGTTGGCAAAGGGGCCGGATTTGTCTGGCTGGGAGACACCGCACAACAGAGAAGGTTTGAGCAAAACGCCGGAAAGTCGGTTTTTAATCCCTTAATAGAACGGAAAGGAGGGGTACAGTATGCCGGAGGATCAGTCATATGAAGGAATTGAGCTGTTTGAACGCACCTTTCAGCATCAAATACAGAGCGACGGAGAAATCAAAACCCAGGAAAATCTCTTTACCACTCGATTCGGAACCGGAGCGGGAGAATGGCCGGTGGAGCCGGGCCGATACCGGCTGATTTGGATGCCGGGCTGCCCCCACGCCCATAAAGTGGTGATTACCCGGGCGCTGCTGGGACTGGAGGATGCCATCAGCCTGGGCACCACCGGAATTTGCCGAACGAAGAAGGGGTGGGTGTTCAGCGAGGATCCGGGCGAGGTGGATCCGGTACTGGGCATTCATGAACTGCATGATATTTATCTCAGGGAAGACCCAACTTTTGAAGGGCGGTCCACTGTACCTATTTTAGTGGATACAGTGACGGGGAGAGGGGTCAACAATGACCATTTCTGGATTCCCATTTATTTAAATACCGATTGGCACCCCTATCACAAGGCGGGCGCTCCCGAGCTCTACCCCGATAATCTGCGGGAAGAGATCGACACATGGAACCGGTTTATCTATGAACAGGTCAATGAAGGGGTGTACCATGTGGGCTTTGCCCGGTCACAGGACGCCTATGAGAAGGCCTACGACCAATTTTTTGAGGCGATGGATCAGCTAGATCAGCGGCTGGAGCACCGACGATTCCTGATGGGGGATTTTATCACGGACTCCGACGTACGCCTGTATCCCACGCTGGTGCGGTTTCAGGTGACCTATTACCAGGTATTCCGGGCCAACCGCAGTCGGCTGGAGGAGTTTAAAAATCTCTGGCCCTACGCCAGGGATCTTTACCAAACGGAGGGCTTCCGGGATACCACATATCTGGAATTGATCAAGAAGCACTACCAGCTCTCGCCCCATATGCGGTCGCTGTTTGGAAATGTACATGGCATTTACGCCAAGGGTCCCGATGTGAGCGGTTGGGAGCTGCCCCACGGACGGGAGGCACTGTCCAAGCTGGATACAAAATTTTTAACACAGCGATCAGAAAGAGTGTGAAAACATGATTGAGTTTCTTCGGGCCACGGCGCTTTGGCAGCACGCGGGGGTGCACTATGTGAGAACTGAGGCGATGGTGAAAGGGTTTAACATCCCCTTATCTCTGGAATTTGACGAGGGAGATACACCTGAGACCCAGTATGTACTGGCGCTGGATGGGGTGCTACCGGTAGCAACCTGCCGTCTGCATCGCGTGGATGGGCAGACGGCGAAGATTGAGCGGGTTTGCGTTCTGGAGTCCTATCGGGATCAAAAGATAGGACGGGACATGATTTTGTTTGCGGAGTCCTGGCTGGGCGAGTTGGGCGTTTCAAAAATTGTGATTACCAGCCGGGATACGGCGGTTGGCTTTTATGAGACGCTGGGTTATCGCGCGGACTGGAACCAGACCGATGATACCGGCGTGTTTAAAATTGTATATACGGAAAAAATCATTCGATCCTAATTTTGAACAGCTTCGTAAGGCCGGAAAATCGCAAGACCGCTTGGTTTATAAAAACAGAGAAGCATCCGTTTTTAAAAAACGGATGCTTCTCTGTTTGCTGTGTCATGCTCGCCATAAATATCAATTCTGCTTGGGTGGAATATGTTCAAAACAAAAGCGCCACTTCATCTTAAAGCAGCGATTCCGAGCTGCCATTCACGGCTTGGCGCTCAACGTATTTTTATAAATAACAGCATCCTTCATAATCAGCTGAATTCGGCTGCGGTCTGCTAGCACATCCAAATCCTCAACCGGATTTCCATCAACGATGAGCAAATCGGCAAAAGCTCCAGCCTCCAGAACACCGATTTTTCCCTCGAGATATGGATTCTGGTAAGTGGTCAGCCGGGTCAACTCGTAAAAATGGCCGGTGGCCGCGATCAATCCCTTGAGACTTCCAAATCTCTTTTTAAACAGGCGGAAATCATCCAGCTGTATTTCGTCCACTCGCTGGGGATTGCCCAGCGCATCCGTCCCAAACAGAATTGGCAAGCGGTATTTCTCGATGAGTTCTGTGGCCTGTGCTTCTCCCCGCCTTACGAGCTCTCCTTTTTTTGTCATTGCGGAAGAAGACGCCGGTACTTTGTGCGCTCGGCCAAACTGAGGCCCGGGCATAACCCAAATGCCGTGATCCGCAATGATGCGCGCGGTCTCTTCATCCATCAGTGTAGCGTGCTCAAAACTTCTTACCCCCGCTTTCGCCGCGCGCTGCATGGACTTCGGCGTATACAAATGCGCCATGACATAGGTTCCGTAATCAGCGGCGGCATTCACAATTGCGTTCATCTCTTCCAGGGTAAACTGAACGGTTTCGATTGGGTCATAGTTTGAGGAGATACCGCCGCCCGCCATCATTTTAATCTGGGACGCGCCGAGAAACAGATTTTCCCTGACCGACTTCAATACCTCGGACACACCGTCGGAGAGTGAGGCTTTCTGGGCAAAAAGGCTGGCCGAGGTGTAGAGTCCCGCTGTCACACGCTCCTCCGCATGACTGGCCCGAATGTCTCCGTGACCACAGGTCTGGGTGATAAAACTGTGGGATGGAAAAATGCGCGGTCCTTCCAGATAACCGTCATCAATATTCTTTTTCAGTCCGTAAACCAGCCCGCCCGCATCCCGAACCGTGGTAAATCCCCTAAGAAGCATATCTCTGGCGAATCTGACAGAACGTACCGCCTTCTCGTCCACTCTCATACTGGCTCTGTTGTCGTCATTTCCACCCGACAAATGAACATGCGCGTCAGTCAACCCCGGAATCACCGTCTTGTTCGCGGCATCTATCACCGTTTCAAACCGCTCCCCGGAGCATTCCCCGTCGATGATTTCACGGATCAGATGATTCTCAATCACAATACTTGCATTTTTGCGCAGGGCCGCATTTTTTCCATCAAATACATTGGAATTTTTGATCAATATGCCCATATTACTGTTCTCCAATCCTAAATGAAGTACTCTGATTCCGGCAGAATGCGGCGCAGGAATTGCCGCGTTCTCTCTTCCTTGGGGCCTGGAGAAAATTTCGCTTGGCTTTCCTTCTTCCACAGCCACGCCGTCATCCATAAAAATGACCTTATTGGCTACGTCGGAAGCAAAGGACATTTCATGCGTTACCACGATCATAGTAATTCCCTCTCTGGCCACCTGCTTAAGCAGTTTCAGTGTCTCCCCGATCAGTTCGGGGTCCAGCGCAGAGGTAGGCTCATCAAATAAAATAACCTCAGGATTTAAGACCACGGCTCTGGCGATGGCAACCCGCTGCTGCTGCCCTCCTGACAACTGGGAGGGATAGTAGGCATAGCGGTTCGACAGGCCCACTTTATCAAGGGCTTCCTTCGCTTTTTTCAACGCGTCTGCCTTTGGTACCTTTCTGGCAATCACAAGACCTTCCG
Source organism: Oscillospiraceae bacterium (assembly GCA_017861365.1). Lineage (GTDB taxonomy): Bacteria > Bacillota > Clostridia > Oscillospirales > Oscillospiraceae > JAGFXR01. The sequence continues at coordinate 120,641 of JAGFXR010000001.1, forward strand.
TCACATTTTCCAGCGCCGTCTTATTTTCAAACAGATTATAATTTTGAAAGACAAAGGCGGTTTTTCGTCTCATCTCCAGAATATCTTTCTTTTTCGCCTTGCTGAATTCAACCGTTGTTTCCCCGATGGTCAGCGTTCCCTGATCCGCTTTTTCCAAAAAGTTAATGCATCGGAGCAGTGTGGTTTTTCCGGAACCGCTTGCGCCTAAAATTACCACTACCTCTCCGGTTTCAATCCGCAGGGAGACACCCTTCAGCACCTCTTGCTTCCCGAACGCCTTATGTACATTCGTTATCTCAATCAAGCCAGCCGCCTCCTTCCCCTTGCGAGTCTTTTTTCCGCCATTGTGCCGATAAACTGAATCACAAGGCTGAACGCCCAGTACACCAGCGCGGCCGCTAAATACGCCTCAAAAAAACAGTAAGCCGTGTTGGCAAATTTCAGCGCTCCATTTAAAATATCCACAACACCCAATAAAATCACCAGCGAGGTCGCCTTGGTCATACCGATGACGGTTCCAGTCAATCCGGGCAGCAGAACCAGCATGAGCTGCGGGAAAATGATACGGCGAAAGGTCTGTCCGTTGGTCAGTCCAACCGAATAGGCCGCTTCATATTGCCCCTTGCTGATGGATAACAGGGCACCTCTGATATTTTCAGAGATCATAGTGGTGCTGAAAAACGATAATGCAAAAATAGCAATGTAAACGGTACTGACGTCCTTAACGCGGATGCCGAGACCCAGAGCCTCAGCAAAGGTGTTAAATTGGGTGATTTGGGAGGGGAGCATTTTAAGGGAGCACCGGCGTTAATTTTTAGGTTGCTGTATTGATACTAACCATAAAGGCTATCATATAGTTGTATTGGGAGGTGAAATCATGGTGATTGGCGGCGAAAAAAAAGCGGTTGCAGAGGAAGTGTGGCTGCTGTACTTCAATCAGACACTATTCGAGCGGGGCCTTATTACAGAGCAGGAGCGAAACCGAATGGTCCAGCGCATTAAAGCCCGCCGTGGTTTCATATCTTATTAGCACATAGAGCAAGCTCCCAGCTGACAGGACACAGCTGGGAGCTTGCGTTGTATAGGAAACACGAGGGGACGGTGTGATTTCCTTCCTGATTAATAAAAGTGGAAATTTCTTTTATAGTTGATAGTTTCAGTTCTTCTGATATAATAGAATCATGATACAACGAACTTTTGGAGGTAACGCAGTATGGATATTCACAGTGTACGGCAGGAGATGCGGCGAAAAGCCATTTATGACATTCCTCTGAGGGTTACCTTCTATGCTCGCGTTTCCAGTGAATCGGATGAACAGCTCAACTCTCTGGGCAATCAGATTTCTTACTACGAGGAACTTATTAAAAAGAACCATGCATGGACATTTGTTTCGGGGTATATCGACGAAGGGCTGTCCGGCATCTCCACAAAAAAGCGTGAAAATTTTCACCGCATGGTGGATGACGGAAGAAACGGGAAGTTTGACCTGATTATCACAAAGGAAATTTCCCGTTTTGCCCGTAATACCTTGGATTCGATTTCCTTTACTCGCGAGCTGCTGGCTGCCGGAGTGGGAGTGTTCTTTCAAAACGATAACATCAATACGCTGGACGAGGATTCCGAACTGCGGTTGACTATTATGTCTGGCATCGCACAGGACGAGCTTCGAAAGCTCTCCAGCCGTATTAAATTTGGGCATCAGCAGGCGATTAAGAAAAATATTGTACTGGGGAACAGCCGTATCTTCGGATATGTCAAACAGGACAAGCGTCTTGTGATTGATGAGGAACAGGCGGTTATGGTGCGTGAACTGTTTGAGCATTACGCCACCGGACAATACAGCATGAAGGAGCTGGAGCGTCTGTTGTGGGATAAGGGTTACCGCAACAGCAACGGGAATAAAATCGCGCATTCCACCATGTCTAATATTATCTCCAACCCAAAATATAAGGGATATTATGTGGGCAACAAGGTGAAGGTTGTGGACATGTTCACGAAAAAACAAAAATTTCTCCCCCAGGAGGAATGGGTGATGTTCAAGGATGAGACAGGTGAACTTGTTCCCGCCATTGTAACCGAAGAGCTCTGGGACACGGCTAATGGCATTCTGCAAACAAGAAGCGAGGATGTACGTTCCCGACAGGGAATCTGCAATCACGCCAATCTCTTAACGGGGAAGATGCTTTGTACCCATTGCGGGCAACTGTATTACCGCAAGGACGCAAAAGGGCGGGATGGAACCAAGACCAGCAAATGGGTGTGCAGCGGGAAAATCAACAACGGAGCCGATTCCTGTCCGTCCTTTGCGGTATATGAGAACGAGCTGCAGCCGGTTTTGTATGAGGTGTTCCGTGAGACGGAGGCGAATGCGGAGGCGCTGATTGAGGAATACATCCGTATGTATCAGACACTGGAGGAGGACGGCGAGCTTCCCAAGAAAATGGCCGTTCAAACAGCCGTAATTGAAACGGCACAAAAGAAAAAGAGCAAGCTGCTGGGCTATAATGCCATGGGGGAATTGTCTGATCAAGACTTTTTAGCGATGAATCGGCAATGTGAAAGGGAAATCCAGGCTGCCGAGCAGGAGCTTGCGGCATTGGAGGAAGAGAGGAATTCAAAGGATGATTTTAAAAAGCATATCGATGCCATCCGCAGAGTTCTGCGGGAGGCCCAGCGAGACGCGGCGCAGGGGATCATCAACAAGGAGTTTGTGGACAGGTACATCGACAAGATATATGCCACGCCGGAGGAGGGGCGTCTGCGGCTTGAAATCAAGATTTTTACCGGAGAAACCACGCAGAAATACCTCTCCCAGCTCAAAAGTCGTACGGGTCACACGTCTAAAAAGATGATTCAGTCCTACGAGACCGGCATGCAGTAATCAATCCCTTTCGGGTAATCACTTGAGAGGTGCCGTTAGGTGATGTGTTGACTGACAAAGAAGTCGGTGATCAAATATGTCACGTGAAGGTTCAAATGTCAGTGAATCATTGCTTAATATGCATGAGACACCAGGAGGTCGGTTTTAACCGTCCTCCTGGTGTTGGTGTTTTTAACGTTTATGGAGCGGGTGTTATCCCGCCAGAGCCCGGCCCATGGCAAGAAGGGTGTCCCGGATTGAATCGTCGGGCGCATCCTGACAGATGACGCTCTCATGGGCCAGACGCGCGCCCATCTGGAGACAGCGCTCCTCCCAGTCCCGCATCCATTGCCCGTCTCCCCAGCCATAGGAGCCGAACAAAGCAATCGGCTTATCGGACAGCTTGGGGATGCAGTTTAGAAACATCGGCTCAAATTCCATATCCTCCAGCTCCTCCGCACCCATGGAAGGGCAGCCGAAGGCAATGACGTCATAGCCATCCATTTGATCCACGGAAAATTCTCCCGCTGTGTACATCGTGATATCCCCGCCGGCGGAAGCGATGCCCTCTTTGATGGAGAGCGCCATAGCCTCCGTATTTCCGGTTCCGCTCCAAAATACAATTGCTGCCTTTTTCATGAGTTACCTCACCTTTCTAAAAAATTATGCCGCCACAGTCAGCTGTTCGATGGATTTTCCTAATTGGAATTGCTTCAAATAGCAATCGGTACATTTTTTGTATCGATCAAATCGTTTTATCGACTCGGATTCGTCTCCGTATACCTTCCAGCAACCGGTGCACTTGCAGTTTTTCCCTTGATTTCTCATAAAACCGACCACATCCCGCAAAGGATATTGCAACAGCAGGCCGATTTCGTGCGGGAAAGCGCCCTGTTTTGACATCCGTGCCGAAATTTCCTTGATAAACCCGTCCACAGAGCAGTCTTGATACCCCAGCTTCGTGAGAAATCGCTGGGTGATGGGATTGCCAAGCTCTTTAAGGGCCATCCGTTCCCGGTATACCAAAATGAGAGCTGCCGCTTTGCCGTCTCTGAGCACCGTAATGTTGATGCCTTTTCCTCTCAGTCGCCGGTTGGCATCGGATACCTGCCTCTCAAGCTCTGATAAAGAACGATAAGGGAAGCGAAATAGGCTCCCGCACTTCATGCCGGCCAGGGTGGGCGCGCAGTATTGGATGAAATACGAATCGATCATGCGGATTCACTCCTTTGATTAGTAACTGCTAACTAAATGAGATGGATGTGGTTAGCAAAAACTAACTATACCTATCTTACAAAATCAATTTTGGTTTGTCAAGCGTTTTTCAAAGAAGCCTTTTATGGGGACATGAAGAAAGTTCAAGGGATCGGTTGAGAGCAAAAACGTGCTTCCCCCGGGTCGTTAAAACGTACCCGACGGAAGCACGCAAAAAGGCTGACGGAAACGGGAATTAACCCAAATCCAGCTGTGGCACAGGGTTTCGCAGCCCTTTGGTGATGAGAAGTAAATAGACAAAGCCGATTGCAAGCCAGCCGAAACCGACCACATGAGCGTTTACCCCGAGATTGATGAAGATGGCCAGTGAGACGAGCAGACCGATGATAGGGCAAATCAGATATTGAAGCGCGGCCTTTCCGGGAGCTTGAAGGCGTGCCTCGGTATTTTTGAAGTAGAATTTCCAGACCACGGAGATGTTCAGCAGCATAAAGCCCACCAGTGCGCCAAAGCTGACCATGGTAGAAATCAGCGCCAGAGAACAGAACAGAGCGATGGGTGTGATGACAATTCCAACAAAAATAGTGGCGGCATAGGGTGTCTGATGCTTTTTGCTGATGTAAGAGAGTGCTTTAGGCAGAACTCCGTCTCGTCCCATGGCAAACAGGACTCTGGACACCGCAGCCTGGGAGGTCTGACAGGTTGCCACGCCAAAGGACAGAACGAGGGTGAACGTGGTTAAGCCGGTCAGCCACGGTCCGCCGACATAATTCACGATTTCAATAAAGGCGGAGTCCACAGACAATTCCTCATAGTTGGGATACGCAATGCCGCAGAAGAAGGTGAGCACAATAAAGATGAGGCCGATCAGCAGGATGGCGAAAATAATGGCCCGCCCCACGGTTTTCTCCGGCTTGACGGATTCCTCCGCCAGAGTGCTGATGGCGTCGAAGCCGAGATAGCTCAAGATGACAATTCCGGTGGCCTGAAGAACGCCGGAGAGATGAAAGGAGCCGGGATGATAGAAGGAGATGGTATTAAAATGAACGGTGCCGTTGGCCCACAGGCGGATGGTGCAGCCGATAAAAGCGATGATGACGATGATTTGCAGCGCAAACAAAATCCAGCTGCACTTCGACATCAGGTCGACGCCTAGGATATTGATGGCGGTGCTGAACACAATAAAGAACAGTGTCCACGCCCAAAGGGGAATTGCTGGAAGCAGCGCGTTGGCAAAGGAGCTGCCGATGATGACCACCGTGGCGGGCATCAGGAAATAATCCAGCAGAATGGACCAGCCGGTCAGGAATCCGGCCGCGGGTGATACGCCCTTTTGTACATACAGATAGACTGAGCCGGCCATAGGATAGTTCCGAGACATCACGCGATAGCTCATGCCGGTGAAAAACATGGCGGCCATGCCGATCAGGTAGCAAAGCGCCACCATGCCGCTGGACGACTCCAAAAATGTACCGTACATGGCGGCGGGAGCCAGTGGAATCATGAATACCAGACCGTAAATGACCAAATCGCGGGTGTGAAGCGTGCGTTTTAATGTGGGTATACCCTGAGCTTCCATCGTGTTATTCCTCCTCAAATTGACTGTTGGTAACCAAATGGGGACTTGACCGCGCTTCCATACGAGTCGCTTCAAACAATAAGGGTGTCCCTTCTGCCGGAAACGGCAGACGGAACACCCTTGCTCAAAAAAATGCAGTTAAGCGGTGGAAAAGCATTACCCAGAGGATCCATACTTGATTTGTGAGCTTATTGTAACGGGTTCCATCGGCCGTTGATTGTAAAAATCGGAACAGAACTTCCGGTTGCCCGTGGTAAAATCAGACACTGGAGCAGCAGGGATGACATGGCAGACTTATTAAGAACTTAAAAAATATTAAGAATTAGTGGAATTAGAAACCTGAAAAGAAATTTTTTCCTCGAAAGTTGACATTTTTTAAGGAATGTTGTATAATTCAAATGGAATTCCAATAATTAGGCTTAATACTTAATTAAGGAATATTTAAGTTTTAACGAGGTGATATGTTCATGACCATCAGCGGGATAACCAATACATCGGATTACTATGAAAAATTGCTGGAAAAAAAGGCGCAAGAAGCCGGCAATTCCGCAGCCAGCAGCACTGAGACGTCAAACGGGACGGATTTGGGGCTGATTACCGACGTTGCGGAACTCAGTGACGATGCCAGCAGCATCTCTCAGCAAGCAGCGAAATCAGACGAAACAGAGCAGACGAGTTCCAATGTGTCCGTAGAATCCACTTCTGATGCGGCTATTCTGACATCGTCCGAGGGCGATGTGGCAGAAATCAGCAGTCAGGCGTTGGAAGCGGCCCAAAGTGAGGCAGTGATTTCCAGCGGGGGAAGCACGGATGAAGCGGATGAAACCACCGATGACGATGCCGATGAAACACAGGCAGCCCCTCCGTCGGGAGGCGCCAAGCCGTCTGGTTCGGGAAGCTCCTCTGAGACACAGGATCTGTCGTCCTACACCGAAGCTCAGCTGAAGGATATGCTCGATGAAGGCACCATTACCCAGACCGAATACAACACGGAAATAGCAAAACGCGAAGCCGAGGGAACGTCCACAGGAGAAGACGAGTCAGAAGGGGAAACGGACACCTCTTCTCTGGACTCTGATTCTGAATAATTCTCCGGAAGTGCCGGTTAAAACGATTCCCCCTGGGATTTAATAGCCCAGGGGGAATCGTTTGCTGTTCGGAGGTTCAGACTGCGGATGAGGTGTCTTCCAAATATTTTCTTGGTAAAATCACATTGGAAATGTTATGATAGAAAGGGAAGGAGGCCATGCCATGCCGGAGGATATCAACGAGCTTGCACAAAAAGCTGCCCGTGACGCAGCCGTCAGAGAAGACCTGATCCGTCAGTGTGAGGGCTTCATTCTCAGAACATCCTCGCGGGCAGCGCATCGCTTTATCACCAAAAGTGATGATGAGTGGTCGGTGGCTTTGCTGGCGTTTTCGGACGCGATTACCGGTTTTTCTCCTGAGAAAGGCGGTTTTTTTAGCTTTGCCGCGCTGATCATTTCCAGAAGGATGACCGATTACTACCGTATGCAAAAAAAGTACGCAGGGGAGCTTTCTGTTTCACCCTACATTCTGGACGGTGTTCAGCCGGAGGCGGAAGCTGAGGAAGGGATTGCGGCAGAAGTACTCAGGCACAGCGCCGTGACCCGTGACGACCATACCATTCGAGATGAAATTGATGCCGTAAACGGAATGATTTCACGCTACGGTTTCTCTTTTTTTGACCTCACCGAATGCTCACCCAGGCAGGGACGGACCAAGGATAGCTGCGCCGTTGCGGTCAATTATCTGCTGGAGCACCCCATCCTGCTGGCCGAGATGCGGCGCAGCGGGCTGCTGCCCATCAAAGCGCTGGAAAAAAGCGCGCGGCTACCCCGAAAAATATTGGAGCGTCATCGTAAATACATAATAGCGGCGGTGGAAATCCTCAGCGGGGATTATCCGGCGCTTGCCGCATACCTTGGATCAATCAGAAGAAAGGAGGTAATGACATGAAGGCCGTCATATTAGAACTGCGGGACGGATTTGCGGCGGCTTTGACGGAGCGCAGCGATATCATCCGTGTCCCGGATCAAGGCTATCAGATCGGACAGGAACTGACGCTGACCGGGATAGAGAAAAAGCCTCCGAAACGGCTCGCCAGATGGGTGACCGGTGCGGCGGCAGCTTTGATGCTGTGCTGCTTCGGCGCGGGCGCATACGCTTTCTATTCCCCCTGTTCTTATGTCACCTTAGATGTCAATCCCTCCATTCAATACACACTCAACCGCTTTGACCGTGTGCTGGACGTTGAGGCGGTCAATGATGACGCAAATGATCTGGTGGAGCAGTTAAAGGGAAACAACGTCATTCACGATTCCATTTCAGATGCGATAGAAGATACTCTCGCGCTGCTGGAGGAAAGTGGTTATCTGGACAACAGTGGCGGATCCTATGTCGTCTGTTCGGTTTATACCGTCAGCGAGCAGGATTCCGAGGCAACGCTGCAGCGGCTGACCGACGATGTTTCCGCTGATACGGAGAGCTACAGCGATCTAACCGCGCAGGTCGTCAGCGCGGATCAAAGCCTGCGGGAGGAAGCTGCTCAGTTGGGGATATCTGCGGGTAAGCTGTGGCTGCTGCAGCAGCTTGGAGATGCCATGGACGACGATATTTCCTATGATCAATGGAGTCAGAAACCAATTTATGAAATTGTGGACGCCATCAACCAAGTGGAAGCGGAGGAGGAAAGCGTGACGGACAGCCAGGCGAACCTTCTGGGAGACAGCTCAGGCGCGTCCGGCACACAGGACACTGAAGCGGACACGGGAACGCAGGACGCCTCCAGGTCGGCGCAGTCCGGCACCTCATCCTCACAACAGCACACCACTCGGTCGCAGACTGATCAGCAGGGACAGTCCGGAGAGAACCAGACCGCCCAGCAGGAGCAATCCGGGCAAAGCCAGACGGCGCAGCAGGAGCAGTCCGGCCAAAACCAGACCGCCCAGCAGGGACAGTCTGAAGAGGACCAAACCGCGCAGCAGGGAAAGTCCGGGCAAAACCAGACGGCGCAGCAGGAGCAGTCCGGCCAAAACCAGACCGCCCAGCAGGGACAGTTTGGACAGAGCCAGAACGATCAGCAAGGGCAGTCCGAACAGAGTCAGAACGGGCAGCAGGAGCAGTCCGCCGGCCAGCAAGAGCAGCGCTCCGCGCAGACCCAGACCGCCCAAGCGGAGCGATCCACTCAAACGCAATCTGCCCAGCAGGGCAATTCCCAGGCAACGGAACATTCCGCGCAGGGGCAGACCATGGACTCGGGGTCCGCACATTAAAAGAACGCTCAGAAGCAACTGAGAAGGTTGGGACGGACGCAAAGCACTTGAATCAGCCAGCGTTACAAATCATCATGCGCCTTGAAGGAACGTTGCCGTCCCATTCAAGGCGCATGTTATTTTCCGCACATGACAAATAAGTTTAACTGCCGATGCGAGACAAACGCTGAAGCGCGCCGACACGCAAGCGGTATTAAGAGATAATCTGTTCCTGGCGGCAGGATGTGACGGAGGTGTGGCGGATGGGCTTCCATTCCACGTTGCACACCAGAGCGACCAGAGAGATGGGGATGTAGGTAAACATAAACACGGGAAACGTAAGAAGGTAAGCAAACTTGAGGTACCCTTTTGCGTTAATCTGCTTCCACTCCGACAGGATGGTAAGTAACCCGTAAATGAACAAACATAGGTAGAAATTGATTCCCGTCATCGCGACAAAATGGAGCACTTCTTTTGTCACGCGGTAGGCAATATAGTGGGGTTGACTGACGCAGGCAATGCCTATGACTACATTAATTAAAATAGCAAACAAAGTAAGCAGCATACCGGGAGCAATGGTCATCAGCATATCGTAGCAGGACAAGCCTTTTCGCCCGCCGGAAAAAATGTTTTTGATCAGAGACAGGCTATATTTGGCGTTGACCTGATAAAAGCCCTTTGACCATCGCATGCGCTGATCCCAGGATTGCCGGAAGGAGGTGGGCTGCTCATCATAAATAATGGCGTTGTCACAATATCCGATGCGTCTGTTGTTAAGGGCGCAGTGGGCGGAAAATTCAATGTCCTCGGTCAGCAGATGGAACGGCCAGCCGCCATTGCTTCGGATCAGCTCTGCGGACACCAGAAAGCCGGTGCCTGAAATAGCGCAGTTTGTGCCCAGAAGCATTCTGGGGAAGTTAAGGAAGCGGGCCTCCCGCAAAAACCAGATGGAATATCCGGCGGAAATCCAGTTGGCGGAGAAGTTTTTGGAATTGCGGTAGCAGGTTACCACATCGTAGCCGCGATCAAACACCTTGTTCATTTCTTCAATAAAATGTACATCGATCAGGTTGTCGGCATCAAACACGAAAAAGCCCTCGTAGCCGGCGTTGCTGTGATCTAAATTAATCTGCTTGAGCAGATAGTCCATCGCGTAACCCTTGCCTACTTGGTTTTGATTCCAGCGCTCATATACGATGGCACCTGCCCTCCGGGCGCAGTCGGCAGTGTCGTCGGTACAGTTGTCCGCGATCACGAAAATATCCAGCAGATGGGACGGATAATTTTGATTTCTCAGACTGTTGATGATTTCCGCGATCACGGCTGACTCATTTCGGGCACAGATAATGACGGCGAATTTATGTTGGATGGCAGATACCGTATGTTTCTGCTTTCGCCATTTTCCTGTCACACCCACAAGAGTAAAGATGATCTGATAGAAGTAAAACAAGGTGAACACCACGGCGATAATCCAGTTAATATCGTTTACAAAATTTAACACAGAAAATTCTTCCTTCTAAATGAATTTCATGGACTCGGTTGCCGCAACAGCACACTTCAAGTCGTGTAATATAATACCACGTTACGATGTTTTTTCAAGTAATATTTCGTAAATTTAAAAAAGTTTTAAAAAAGTGTTACATAAAAATTATGGAAACCAATTTTTATCGTGCAAACTATATAGACTATCATGCGAATTGTGACGCGGGCCGGGCTTTTTGACGAAGCTGCCATGAGTTTAAGATTGGAAATCGGTTGGAGCGGCCATCGCCGCGTGGATGATTCAAACCGGTGTCCACGGGCTGCCCCGGCCGAACGAACGATATGCCGAAATGGTTCGGATTAATTAAAAATTGCCATGCATAAAAATTTTGAAAAAGTGATTGCATTTTTAAACGAAAAGGAGTATATTGAGTAAAAAGAATCATTTCACCTTAATAATTTAAATGCAAAGGGGTATGTCGGAGAACGCCGATGTACCCCTTTTCTGTATTTTATCTGCTTTAAAAGAAGGATGTAAGGATATGAGGCGGGGCGATGCCTCGTTTGTGGGCGGAGGGTGAATCTTGATTAGAACAGGAGAAAGAGCAGTGAAAAGTATGGAGACCAATGACTGGCTGGTGCTCAACAGCATCATTTATAAAATCTATACCACGAAAGAACTTGACGGTATGCGGGAGACCCTGTTGGAACAGCTGAAGCTGGTGTTGGATTTTGACAGCGCGGATTTTTTTCTGGCAGGCGAGAAGGAGTTGTCGTTGATCAGCCCGGTTACATATAATTGTGAAAGCGTCAACTCCGCCCTATATGATGAGCTGGACTACAGCCGCGGTATTATGTACAGCGGGAAAAGCATGGTTTACCGGGAGACGGATATCATTTCCGATGAAAAAAGAGCCGTCACGGAGTATTACCAAAAGGTTTACAGACCCAATAACTGGCATTTTTCTATTCAAATGATTTTGGCCAGAGATAAGCAGTTCCTGGGCGTGATTACGCTGTACAGAACCATCGGCAAGGATAATTTCCAGTATGAGGATATTTTCCTGCTGGATATGCTGAAGGATCATTTGTCCTTCCGTTTGTTTCAGGAACGGGAAAAGAACGCGGATACCATGGAAAAGGTCTCGGTGCGTGTGGCGGTGGAGCGTTATCAGCTCACAAAGCGGGAGGAGACCATTCTGAAGCTGCTGATGGAGGGGGCAGATAACGTTGCCATCTGCGAGCATCTGGTCATTAGTATCAATACCCTAAAAAAACATATTTTAAACATTTATAGAAAGCTGGGCATCCGAAATCGGGTACAGCTGTTCAAGCTGGTGAGGGAACATGAGGAGTGAGTGATGAATATCATTTAAAAGGAGTATAAAAATAAGTAAGGGTAGTGGGGTGTGCAAAAAGAGAAGCATTTAAACACTACAAATGATTACTTGCAAAGCGGCCGCGGAGCGGTTATAGTAGACACATCAATCAAATATGGTCTATTTGGGCGAGGAAGCTATCAGATGATAGGTTCCTTTTTTGCATTTTAAGCCAGACTTAAGTATGAATGGGGAGGAAACGCTATGAAAGAACTGGTGATTATCATCAGACCGGAGAAGCTGGAAACGGTGAAGGAAATTTTAGACGACGTGCATTGCGGAGGCATGACCATTTCAAGTGTCATGGGATGTGGAACACAAAAGGGATTTTCCGAGGGCGTCAACGAAATCAAAGGTTTTAAGACAACCATCAACCTGCTGCCGAAAATCAGAGTGGAAGTGGTGGTTCACGACAAGCTGGTGGATGAGCTGATTGCCGAGATCCGCGATAAGGTGGCCACCGGACGCGTGGGCGACGGTAAAATTTTTATTCGTAACATTGAGGATGCCGTCCGCATCAGAACCGGAGACCGGGGCCAGAAGGCAATTTGAGCCAGGAAAGAGGTGGTACCATGTGGAAAAGACTAAAATTGTCGAGATACGAAATGTAAATAAGCTTTATGACGAAAATCATGTGGTCAAGGACCTTTCCCTGGATGTGTACGCGGGAGAATTTCTGACCCTGCTGGGTTCCTCCGGCTGCGGAAAGACCACGACGCTCCGTATGATTGCGGGATTTGAGCAGCCCACGGACGGTTTGATTCTCGTGGAGGGAGAAAACGTCGCGGATAAGGAGCCGTATGAGCGGAACGTCAACACCGTGTTCCAGAGCTACGCGCTGTTTCCCCACATGACCGTGTTTGACAACATTGCCTATGGACTGAAGATGAAGCGGGTGAAGAAAAAAGAAATTCACGACCGCGTGATGGAAATGCTGGAGCTGGTGCAACTGGGAGGCTTTGAAAAGAGGTATCCCTCCCAGCTGTCCGGCGGGCAGAAGCAGCGGGTTGCCATTGCCAGGGCGCTGATCAACAATCCCAAGGTGCTACTGCTGGATGAGCCGCTGGGGGCGCTGGACCTGAAGCTGCGCAAGCAGATGCAGCTGGAGCTCAAGCGGCTGCAGAAGAAGCTCAACATCACCTTTATTTACGTCACTCATGATCAGGAGGAAGCGCTGTCCATGAGCGACCGTATCGCCGTGATGCACGGCGGCGTTCTGGAGCAGGTGGCGGTTCCCCTGGAGATTTACGAAAGCCCGGCGTCTAAGTTTGTGGCCACCTTCATCGGGGAAACCAATCTGTTTGAGGGTCGTGTTGTGAAGATTGAGGGAAACTCCGTGTCCGTCATGGTGGAATCCGGTATGGTCACTGCCCTTGGGGAGGGCTTTTCCGAGGGGGAGCTGGTCTCCATCTCGGTGCGTCCCGAGCGGATGAACTATTCAGTCACTCCGGTAGAGGGCTTTACCATCGAAGCAAAGGTAAGGGAGCAGGTGTATGTCGGCTCTGTCATTAAAGCCATTGTAGAGCTGGGCAACGGGAACGAGGTAAAGCTGGAGCGGCTGGCCGGTCAGGCGCTGCCGATGGACGGCACCGTCTACCTCTATTGGGGTGAGAACGACGCGAAGCTGCTCCGCACCCCGGATAACGAATTTTTTCAGGCAGTGGAAAATATTCAAATGTGTTAGGGGCTGATGGTGATGAAAACAAAAAAGGGAGCCGCGATTTCCATCGCGACCATGGTAAGCCCCGTGACGCTCTGGATGGCGTTTTTTATCGCCATTCCGCTGTTGTACGTGGCGGTGATGAGCTTTTGCGGCACGGACGAAAATTATAACGTAGTATTCCGGCTGACGCTGGAAAACTATCGGAGACTGCTGGATCCAAGCTACCTTCAAATTTATATGCAATCCATCCTGATTGCGTTTCTGACCACCGCGTTCTGTATCCTTCTGGGATATCCCTTCGCCTTCCTGATTGCCAGAACCAAAAGCCGGAAAAAGGCGCTGCTCTATATGCTGGTGATCATTCCGTTCTGGACCAACTCTCTGATTCGCATTTACGGCTGGAGAACCTTTCTCAGCGCCAGCGGCATGCTCAACACGCTGCTGATGAAGCTCAATCTGATTGATACCCAGATCGATTTTCTCTACAATATCGGCACAACGGTATTTGGTATGGTGTATTGCCTGTTTCCCTTTATGATCCTGCCCCTGTACACGGCCATTGAGAAGCTGGATATCAATTTGCTGGAGGCCTCCTCGGATCTGGGAGCCCGGGGTGCGTCAACCTTCTTCCATATTATTCTTCCCCTCACCGCCAGCGGGATTTTCTCCGGTTCCATTATGGTGTTTATCCCGGCTCTGGGGTATTTCTTCGTGGCGGACATTCTGGGCGGCGGAAACTCCGACGTGATCGGCAATCTGATCGAGCGTCAGTTCCAGAGCGGTAATAACTGGCCGCTGGGCGCCGCGCTTTCGATGATTCTGATCGGCATCACGCTCCTTCTGGTGAAGCTCTATCAGAAGTGCGGCGGCGATATGGAAAGCCTGGGGGTGTAAGCAGATGGTACGGACACAGAAAAGAAAACTGAAAAAAGGACTGGGCGTCGGGTACTGCGCCTTGATTTACCTGTTCCTCTTTCTTCCCATCGCGGTGATCATCACAAATTCCTTCAACGCGACCACGTCAAAGCCTTATATGACATGGAAGGGATTTACCTTTGACTGGTATATAAAGCTTTTTGACAACTCAGCCCTACTGGACTCTTTCGGCAATACCATTCTCATCGCGGTGTGCAGCACGGTTTTGGCCACCTGCATCGGAACGCTGGCGGCGGTGGGCATGTACCGCTATAGATTCAGGGGGAAAGGCGTGATCGATGCGCTGCTTTATATTCCGGTGGTCATTCCGGAGATCGTGCTGGGCATCGCGCTGCTGACGCTGTTTGCGAAAACCAGCATTCCCCGAGGGATTTTATCTCTTGTGCTGGCTCATACCACCTTCTCCATCCCCTTTGTGGTCTTTAACATCAGAGCCAGGCTCACCGGCTATGACAACTCGGTGGAGGAGGCGTCCATGGATTTGGGCGCCGGCAAGGTTGAGACCTTTTTCCGTATTACGGTTCCGATTCTTGCCCCTGCCATCGGCGGCGGTGCGCTGCTGGCCTTTACCCTGTCCATTGACGACGTAATCATCAGTTATTTTACCAACGGACAGACCAAAACCTTCCCTCTAAAAGTGATGGAGAGCATCAAGAGCGGTGTCTCTCCCGATGTCAATGCTCTGTCCACGCTGATTCTGGCGGGCACAACTCTGTTGGTCATCCTGACACAAAGCAATTTGTTTAAGCGAAGAAAATAATTATTTTTGAATGGGGGATTTACAATGAAAAAGCTAAAAATGGGCTTCTGCCTGCTCCTGGCCGCCCTGACAACCGCGTCTCTTTCCGCGTGCGGCGGCAACAGCCAGTCTTCAGATTCCACCGGGTCTGCCGGGGAGCTGAACATCTTCGTCTGGACCGAGTATGTTCCCGATTCCGTCATCGAGCAGTTTGAGGAAGAGACCGGCATCAAGGTGAACGTTTCCACCTACTCCTCCAACGAGGATATGCTGGCCAAAGTGAAGTCTGAGGGGGAAGGCACTTATGACATTGTCCAGCCCACCGATTACATGGTGGAGCAGATGATTTCCCAGGGGCTTCTGCAGGAGCTGGATCAGAGTAAACTCACCAATCTGAGCAACATCGGAGAGAGCTATCTCAATCCCTCCTACGATCCCGGCAACGTCTATTCCGTCCCCTACCAGGGCGGCGCGGCGGCCATCGCGGTCAATACCTCCAAGGTGCCGTCGGGAACCATCACTTCTTACGCGGATTTGTTTGACTCTCAGTATGCCAATTCCATGGTGGTGCTGGATGATTTCCGCGCCATCATCGGCATGGCGGCAAAGAGCCTGGGCTACAGCATGAGCGAGACAGATCCCGACAAGCTGGCGGAGATTTCCGAGCGTCTGCTCTCTCTGAAGGACAATATCAAGCTCTATGACAGCGACAGCCCCAAGTCCGCCCTGATCTCCGGCGACTGCTATCTGGGCGTCATCTGGAGCGCGGAAATCGCCCTGGCCATGGATGAAAACCCCGACATTGAGATTGTCTATCCCAGCGAGGGCGCCTATCTGTTCATGGACAACTGGTGCGTCACCAAGGGTGCGAAGAACTATGATCAGGCCATGGAGTTTATCAACTACATGCTCAAGCCCGAAACCGCACAGATGGTGATGCAGGAGTACCCGTATCTCAATCCCAACACCACCGCGCTGGAAGGGATGGAAGACGATTATAAAAACAACACCGCCAAGAACCCGCCTGCGGAGGACATCGCAAAGGGCGAGTATATTAAAAACCTGGATACCGATACCCTGGCCATTTATGACCAGATGTGGACCGAGCTAAAGAAATAAGGCCGCGCCAAGCTGGAATTATAAAAAAGTATTATATTAACATGCGGAAAAGACGGGAAATCTGATTTTAGATGCGTCTTTTCTGCATGTTATTTTGCGTTTTAATAGAATTATTGTGGTATATATAGTGCGATAGAAGTAGATAGACGGTCATGAAAGCTCATTGCCGGAACAGACCTTTTAGCGTATAGTATAAGACAAGAAGCAGGGAGGCTGACCGTAAGGACAGCCTCCTCCATGTGATAAGGGAGGTACATTGAAATGAGTTACGAGGAAGTCAGCAAGAGCATTGACCAGGTGATCGGATATATCCGCAATGATCACCTGTCCGACGAGGAAAAGGATACCATCACAAAAGAAACGGTACATTATTTTGATCAATATGTCAGCCCCGGCTGGCTGAAATACCGCAAATCGGTTTCCACCAACTCCGCCGTGGTGGAGTGGCGGGATCATGACGCTGTCTGCGAGGGACTCTACGGTGAGGAGTTTATCGATTGCCTGGGCGGGTTCGGCATCTACACCTGCGGACACAGAAACCCCGAGATCATCGAATTGGTCAAGGCGCAGTTGGATCACCAGGCGCTGCATTCTCAGGAGCTGCTGGATCCTCTGAGGGGCTATCTGGCAAAGGCCGTGGCGGATATTACCCCCGGTGATCTGCGGCACTGCTTCTTTACCAACGGCGGTGCCGAGGCGGTGGAAATGGCTCTGAAGCTGGCCAGAATCGCTACGGGGGGCAAGTGGTTTATCTCCACCGTGGGGGCCTTCCACGGTAAGTCCATGGGCGCGATCTCCATGGGCGGAAAGAATACTTACCGCGCACCTTACACCCCCATGGTGCAGCAGGTGCAGCATGTGGAGTACGGCAACGCGGAAGACGCCAGAAAGGCGGTTCGTAATCTGACAGCTGTGGGCGAGCAGGTTGCGGCTATCATCGTGGAGCCCATTCAGGGCGAAGCGGGTATCATCATCCCGCCGGAGGGATATCTGGCGGAACTGAGGGCCATCTGCGACGAATATCAAATTGCCCTGATTTTCGACGAAATTCAGACCGGCATGGGACGAACCGGAACCATGTGGAGATGTGAGGCGGAGGGGGTTACCCCCGACATCATGACCTTTGGCAAGGCCTTTGGCGGCGGCGTCATGCCCATCACCGGAATCATCTGCAGGCCTCCCCTCTGGACGGAGGAGCTGGTCAATAATCCGTGGCTGTTGGGCTCTCCCACCTTTGGTGGAAATCCGGTGTGCTGTGCCGCCGCGCTGGCCACCATTAAGTATATGATTGACTATGACATCCCCGGGCAGTGCAGGGATAAGGGCACGGTGCTGAAGGCAGGACTGCTGGAACTCAAGGAGAAATACCCCACCGTCATTCACGATGTGCGCGGTATTGGCCTGATGCTGGCGGTGGAGTTTGTGACCAGCGATGTGGGTTACAGCGTGGCCAAGGGGATGTTTGCCCGGGGCGTGATGACCGCGGGTACACTGGTGAATTCCAAGTGCGTCCGGTTTGAGCCCGCCGCTGTGATTACCGAGGAGCAGATTAAAGCCGTCATTGAGCGGATGGACGCCGCTGTTGCCGACACGAAAACGGAATTTTCACTGTAAAAATTCCACGACATAAAAAGAAAGCCGAAAGCCTTGCATGTCAAGGCTTTCGGCTTTGCTGTTAAGGATTGATGACCTGAAGGGGAGGGCCGTCCAGCGCGATGACCTGGTCGCACTGGTCTAGCACCGCGCGCTCGTGGCTGATCAGGAGGACAGGGGTATCGAGGCTCCGGATACGGGTTAAAATGCGGACGCTCCGCTCCGGGTCCACACCGTTAAAAGGTTCGTCCAAAAGATAGAGCCGCCCGCCCAACGCCAGGGCACGAGCCAGTGCCAGCCGCCGCGCCATGCCTCCGGAGAGCGCTTCGGGATAGGTTTGCGACTCCTCCTCCAGCTCCACAAGGGTGAGATATTGCCGGGCGCTCTCCCTGCGCTCCTTTGGGAGAACATCTTCAATCTGTCTGATGGCGGTGTGCCAGGGGAAAAGGCGGTTTTCTTGAAAGAGCGGGGCAATGTCACGGGGGGAAATGCCTTCCACTCGTCCGCTTTGAAGGGGCTCCAGTCCCAGCAGAACTCGAAAAAGGGTGGTTTTTCCGCAGCCGGAGGGGCCGGACAGGGCGGTAATGCCCTGCGTGGGAAGCGCGAGAGAAAAGCGATCCAAAATTCGTTTTTCTCCCAGGACGACGGTCAACTCCTGCATGAAAATCATTGGCCGTGCCTCCGTTTCAGCAGGACGTTCAGCCCCCATTCCAGCAGAAAGCTGAAACAAATGACAACCCCTGTCCAGGCGAACAGAGAGGGAGTTTCCAGATAGAGTTTGGCGTAATAGAGCTGTGTCCCGATGGTATGCTTGGGCAAACAGAGCACCTCCGCCGCGACGCCGGATTTCCACGCGAGACCCAGAGCGGTTTGGACGCCTGCGGCAAAATAGGGCTGTACGGAGGGGAGATAGACCAGGCGGAGCAGGTTCCTCCGGGAAAACCGGTAGGTCCGTGCCAACTCCAGAAGAAGCGGGTCGGTTTCGGTGAGCCCCTTTGATACGTTCATCCATATAATGGGGAGTACCATGAGGCCGGAAATGACGCCTGGCACATAGACCCGGTGAACCCACAGGAGGATCAGGATGATGAAGGACGCCACAGGAGTGGCGCGGATCACTTTGACAGCGGGAGTCAAAATCCAGTCCGCCCAGGGGGAAAAGACAGTCATGACCGCGATGATGGATCCCAGCAGCACCCCGCCTGCCATGCCTCCGAAAATGGAAAGAAGGGAGCAGCCCGCCGCCTGCCAGAAAACCGCGGTGCGCCCCTGTTCTAACAAAGAGCGCAAAACCGCTAAAGGCGCGGGCAGGAGAAGCTCCTGACCCACGCCGATTGCCGCAATCTGCCATACCCCGAGCCAGACGGCCAGAGGTACGGCAACGCGGAGCAGCTTCACTTGAACTTCCTTAGCCAAAGTAGAAGGCGTCATCGGGGATGTTACCGCCAATGGAGTCAGGGTTCGCGGCATAAAGCACCTGATAATAGCCCTGAATGGCGGAGCGAATGTCATCCGCTCCCGTGATGCACACCAGATTGCAGTCGGGAATGGCCTGGGCGGCGATGGCGGCGGAGGCGGTGATCTGATACTGAGCCACCAGCTCCGAAGCGGCTTCCACATTGTTTTGCACATAGTCGATGGAGTCGGCGTATTCTTCTAAAAAGGCGCTGACCAGATCGGGATGGGCTTCGGCAAACTCCGTGCGCACCACCACGCAGCCCATGGGCAGGGTGCTGTCCTGCCCCAGGGCGGCCCATTCGTCATTGACGTCAAGGGCAACCCGGGCGCTGCCCTTCAACTGAAGCGCCGTGGCGGCGGGGACGGGCAGCATGCAGACGGAGGCTTCTCCGCTGACCATCTTGGATACCACGTCATCCGCGGTGGAAAAGACGATGTCGACATCCGTGCCCGGCGTTAAGCCGTTCTGCGTTAAAATGTAGTCCAGGATGTATTCGGGATTCGCGCCCTGGCCGGTGGTATAAATGGTTTTGCCCTTCAAATCGGAGATGCTGCTGACGGTGTCTCCGTTTTCCAGAATGTACAGCACGCCCAGGGTGTTGATGGCGGCGATCTGAACCGCGCCGCTGGTTTTGTTGTAGAGGTTGGCGGCCACATTGGTGGACAGGGCGGCGATGTCCACCTCGCCGGAGGTCAGGGCCGAGAACGCCTCGTCATTGGAGGTCAGGACAGAGAACTGATAATTTTCGGAAGCGTTTCCTGCGTCGGAATCCGCCATCAGCTTGACGGCTCCGATGCCCGTGGGGCCGGAGAGCATGGCGACATTGACCGTCTGCTTCTCCGCCGCGGTTTCATCGCCGGAGGACGCGGTTTCCGTCTGGCTTTCTTCAGTTACGCCGGTTTTAGTGGTGGAAGTCGCTGTTTCCACGGTAGAACCGCTGCCGCAGGCGGACAGAGCCAGCAGCAGGCAGATTGTCAAAGCAATACTGATCCATTTTGTTTGTTTCATCATAGGTCTTCCTTTCTTTTCTGTGGCTGTGTCTCCAGTATCCGGATGGTTTTGCCCCTGCGCAGGATAAAGGCATGTTCCTCCAGCTGGCTGAACACACGGTAAAGGGTAGCGCGGCTGATATTCAGGCGGCCGGTCAGCTCAGTGGCGCCGAAATGGACACAGCGTTCCTGATCCATATTGTCCAGCAGAAATTGCAGCACCTTTTCCTCCGCGCTTCCCACTGCCAGCGTGTTTAGACGGGTGCTTAAAAAGTGGATACGATCCGAAAGATAGCGCACATAGTTTTTCATAAAGGCGGGACTGCGCTCCAGCAATTCCTCCACCAGCTGCTGCGGGAGCAGCAGAACATCGCACTCGGACTGTGCGGTCAGCGTGGCCGCATAGTCCTCATATCCATGAAACAGGGCCGCCGCTCCAAAGGGAGTTCCCGCCTCCAACACGCTGATAACCAGTTCACCCTTGGTGACCTTGATCTGACCGGAGCGCAGGATGCCCAGACTGTGAGAAAACCGCGTGGGTGAGTAGATGACGGCGCCCCGCCGGTAGCGCACATGGGAACAAAGCGGATGAGAAACAGCCGCCTCCAAAGCGTCCTGAGTCATGCCATGAAACAGCACGGCCTTTGAGAGTTCCGAGAGCTCCACCATATCAGCCTCCGAAGTGTCTCATTTGAGACGATATTAAATATAGCACAAAAAAGGCAAAAGTCAAGTGCTCTGCATAGAATAGGGAAGAATGGAGGGCTGATTATGTCAAGATGCCAGCGAAGCGGTTGCTGCGGCGCCAGAGGGGCCACGTCTGGTGCGGCGTTTGCCGCTTCAACTGCCAGCGGAAATGCCGGCGTCAATGCTGCCAGGAATACAACCGATCCTAACGGGGCCTTTTTTGAAGATATGCCCATGTGCCGTTATGTCAATACGATTCCAATCTGCCCCGGAGACGGGGATGTGGAAGCGGGAATTCTTGCCGCGTTGGCGTGTCAGAATCAATTGCTGGCGGACATTTTAGGGGCGCTTAACGCCCTGACCGCCGCGGTGGAAAATCTCAGCAGCAATGGGGACTCGTGAGACAGGTACATAGCATATGGTTCCGGGAACATGTGACGGCTGCTTCTGCCGCAGCCGTCACAGGAAACGTCATTTGCGGCGCGACTACCGCCGTAAATGACGGATTTTTTACTCCGAACTACCTGGGGAAATGCCGCCGTGGGCGATTGAGACTTGCGCGGAGCCAACAGCATCTTGAGGTGGAATCAGGCTTCACGGAGCGTTAAAATTAGAAAATATGTAGTAGATTTTTTGTTCTAATACGTTTAAAATAAGGTCAGTAACACGGTTGAGACAATGGAGGGATTTCATGCTGTCCTTTGAAGAAATGGGAGATCTGCTCGATGAGATTGCGGAGGAATTTCCGGAGGAATTTTACCGTGAGCTTAACGGCGGAATTTTGCTGCTGCCGGAAGCCCTTCCCGACCCGGACTTTCCTCCGGGGGAACTGTATATTTTAGGGGAATATTGCCGGGAGTGGGGTATGGGAAGGTTTATCAATCTCTATTACGGTTCCTTTGCCGCGCTGTTTGCAGATGCCGATTTGGACGAGCTGCGCGATGAGCTGAAGAAAACCCTGGCCCATGAGTTTACCCACCATGTGGAGAGCTTGGCTGGTGAACGGGGACTGGAAATCCGGGATGAGGAGGAGCTGGAGGGCTATCGGTCAGAGTATCGGACGGAGTCAAAGGACTGATGATGAGATATGACAGTCTATGAACAGTACAGCATCGAATTGATCAAAGAAAATGGAGGAATCGTATGCTGATTCAGGAGCTGGTGGCCGCCCAGCGGGAACACTTTCGCAGCGGCGTGACTTTGGATCCGGACTACCGCGCAACCGCGCTTCTTCTTTTGCACAACGCCATTTTGAAACAGGAAAAGGAACTGTGCGCCGCGCTGCGGGAGGATCTTGGAAAAAGTGTTTCGGAGAGCTATATGACGGAAATTGGAATGATTCTGTCGGAGCTAACCTGCCAGATTAATCACGTAAAGCGGTGGAGCCGCCCCTGGAGAAGGCACACGCCGCTGGCCCAATTCTGGGCCAAAAGCTATGAGTTGCCCAGCCCCTATGGCTGTGTTCTGGTGATGAGCCCCTGGAATTATCCTCTTCAGCTGTCGCTGGAGCCTGCCATTGACGCTATCGCGGCGGGGAACACTGTGGTGATCAAGCCCAGCGCCTATGCGCCCGCCACAAGCGCGGCCATCAAAAGCCTGATAGGCGGCCTGTTTGATCCTGCGTACGCGGCGGTGGTGGAAGGCGGACGGGAGGTCAACACGGGACTGCTGGACGAGCCTTTTGACTACATCTTTTTCACAGGGGGGAAGACGGTAGGACGGCAGGTGATGCAACGGGCGGCGGCGCGGCTCACCCCGGTGACGCTGGAGCTGGGCGGGAAGAGTCCCTGTATTGTGGAGGAGAGCGCAAATCTCAAGGTTGCTGCCCAGCGGATTGCCTTCGGAAAATTTTTAAATGTGGGACAAACCTGCGTCGCGCCGGATTACCTGCTGGTACAAAGCAGTGTGAAGGAGAGGTTTCTCCCCCTGCTGTTCCGGGCCATCGAGGCTCAATACGGCACGAAGCCGCTGGAGAATCCGGACTACGGCAGCATCATCAACCGGAAGCATTTTGAACGGATCACCGCCCTGTATGAACATCAGCCGCTGCTGTTTGGAGGGGAGCGGGACGAAGCGGCTCTGCGCATCGCGCCGACCGTGCTGGAGGCGACCCTGTCCAGTCCCGCTATGGGAGAGGAAATTTTCGGCCCTGTTTTGCCCGTTCTCACCTTTGACCGTGTGGAGGAGCTGCCGGCGCTGGTGGAGGAAAACCCGACGCCGCTGGCATGTTACCTGTTCACCGAACGGGCGGAGGTCAAGAAGCGGCTGCTGGACGGGATTTCCTTCGGCGGCGGATGTGTCAACGATACCATTATCCATCTGGCCACGTCGGAGATGGGGTTTGGCGGCGTGGGACAGAGCGGTATGGGAGCGTATCATGGGAAGAAAGGTTTCGATACCTTTACCCATGTGAAGAGCATTGTGGATAAGAACACCCTGATTGATCTCAAGATGCGGTATCAGCCTTATTCCAATCAAAAACTGCGGCTGATCCGCCAATTTTTAAAGTAGCGTTCCAATGGAATCAAAGGTGAACGGCGGGCTTTTCGACAGTAAAAGCCGCCTCTGCTGAAAAACAGAGGCGGCTTTCCTGCGGAAGTCTCTTACTTGTGATCCACGGAGTACATATACTGGATTAAGTCCAATACCTTGTTGGAGTAGCCGATCTCATTATCGTACCAGGAAACCACCTTGACGAAGGTATCGGTCAGCGCGATTCCGGCAGTCGCGTCAAAAATAGAAGTGCGGGTATCACCCAGAAAGTCGGAGGAGACAACGGCGTCCTCAGTGTAACCCAGAATGCCCTTCAGCGCGCCCTCGGAGGCCTGTTTCATCGCGGCGCAGATTTCTTCGTACTTCGCCGGTTTTTCGAGATTCACGGTCAGATCCACCACGGAGACATCCAGTGTGGGCACGCGCATGGACATACCGGTCAGCTTGCCGTTCAGGGAAGGAATCACCTTTCCTACGGCCTTGGCGGCGCCGGTGGAGGAGGGGATGATGTTGCCCGATGCGGCGCGTCCGCCACGCCAATCCTTTTTCGAAGGGCCGTCCACGGTTTTCTGGGTGGCGGTGGTGGAATGTATGGTGGTCATCAGGCCGTCCGCGATGCCCCAGTTGTCATGCAGAATCTTGGCGATGGGGGCAAGGCAGTTGGTGGTGCAGGAGGCATTGGAAACGAAGTTCATGCCGGTGTTGTAGGTCGTTTGGTTGACACCCATCACGAACATGGGTGTGGAATCGGCGGAGGGAGCGGACATGATAACCTTCTTCGCACCGGCGTCCAGATGCCCCTGGGATTTTTCCTGAGTGACGAACAATCCGGTGGATTCCACCACGTATTCCACACCCAGCTCGCCCCAGGGGATTTCGGCGGGATTCATTTTAGCAAAAAATTTGATTTCTTTGCCGTTCACAATGATGGAGTTTTCTGTATAGGAGATATCGCCTTCAAACTGACCATGCATGGTGTCGTAACGCAGCATGTACGCCATATAATCCGGGGTCATGCCAGGATCGTTAATACCCAGAAACTCGATATCGGGACGATTGATACCTGCGCGGAAAACCAGACGGCCGATGCGTCCAAACCCATTGATGCCAATTTTAATGCTCATAATGATTGTTACACTCCTTGTAAAATATCAGCAATGGCGTTTTGCAGCGAGACCGAAAAACGCATTCTTATTATAGACGATGATTTCAGGAAAGAAAAGAGCTTTTGGTGTTTTTGTCAAATCGAATTTCCTGAAATGTGACAGGATGGAACACCATTGTCTAAAATGTGTGTTTTGCCTTTAAATGGCTTGTGACTTTTCAAATTGTCGGGTATAATATAATCCAATTTCAGCAATCTATGTTCAGCCAGCCGTTGAGTTCCGCACGAGGAAACGACTGCATGCTTTGAGGTGAGAGAGTGAATTTTGATAGTGCCCTGTTCAATGAACTGTTTAGCCGGTTTCCAGAACCCATGGTCTTTGTTTCTGTGAACACGGTTCAATATTATAATCCGGCCGCCCTGTCATCTTTCCCGTCGCTGGCAACCAGCAACTCAATTCCAATGGAATTAATGACCGTGGCGGTGCTGCCCGGGGACGGGATCTGCACATGTACCGTGGGAGGACATTCCTTTTCCGCGATGGCATATCCGATGGAAAACGGACGGCTGGTGGTACTCCGTCCCGCCCACAAACACCAAAAGGCCAGCCTTCCCCTTCAGCTCCGGGTGCAAATTACCAATTTATTTGGAGCCGCGCAGCTTCTGGGAGAAAAGGCGGTTGAATTTGGTACGGAGGAAAAGCTGCCAGAGCTCGCTATTCTCAATCAGGGGCTTTATCGTCTGCTGAGGCTGACCCAGAGCCTGGAGCTGATGGAGGAGCTGTCTCAGGATCAGCCGCTGCGCTTCAGAAGCGCCCCCATGGATCTGGCCGGGCTTTGCCATCGGTTGACAAACGGGGTATCCTCGCTTGTCAGCCAGTCCGGGGGCAAGTTTTGCTACGAGAGCAGCATCGCTTCTGTTCTCACGTGGGGAGACAGCGAGCTGCTTCAGATTATGCTGCTTCATTTAATTTCCAACGCGCTGAAGGCCGCCGGTACGGAAGGCGAGGCGGGGATGCGGCTGACGCGGATTGAAAACAGATGTGTGATTAACATCTGGGACCGCGGACCGGGTCTGGACGTGACGACGATGACAGAGCTGTTTGAAAGCTCGGACAGTCAGGATGGCGTACTGGGAAAAGGCCTGGGCCTGGGACTGCAAATTGTGCGGCGCATCGCGGTGCTCCATGGCGGAACGATTTTAATGGAGGGCAGAAAGGGAATCGGCGTCCGGGTTACGATTTCCCTTCCTATTGTCCCCATACAGGATGTGCCGCTGGAGACGCCGAAGCTCCAGATGGATGTCAGCGGTGGGTTTCCGCTGCTTCTGGTGCAGCTATCCGATGCGTTATCCTATGAATCCTTTTCCCCGCTGGATGTATATTAATCAACATGAGACAGTTGAAAAACAGCGTTGCTCCACGATCACACACAAAAAAATGCGCTTTGATTGGCTTTTAGGCCGGTTCAATGCGCATTTTTTATATCCAAAGCCGCGCTTTGTACCGATGAAGCGGGTGATGGGCCATTGCGTAACAGGGCAAGGCGTTTCAGAAAATGATCAGGCCGCCGTTGGGCGCCAGCACCTGACCGGTCAGAAAGCTGCCGCCGTCTGAGGCCAGAAAGGCGATGGAGGCGGCCACATCGTCTGGAACGCCAATGCGGCCGAGAGGGGTCTCCTGTGCCAGCGCGTCCAGGGAGGCGCGGTCCAGACCGGCGTTCATTTCGGTATCGATGACGCCGGGAGCGACGCAGTTAACCGTAATGCCGGAGGGGCCGAGTTCCTTGGCCAAGGCCTTCGTCAGCGCGATGACCGCGCCCTTGGATGCGGAATAAGCTGTCTCGCAGGAGGCGCCAACCTGGCCCCACATGGAGGAAACGGTAATGATTTTCCCAGACTTGTAGTGGACAAAATGGGGAATGACAGAACGGCATGCATGGAATACGCCGTCCGTGTTGACGGAAAAAATCCGCTTCCACGCCGTGACCGGCATTTGGTCGAGCAGTCCCGTCCATGAAACACCTGCGTTGCAGACCAGGAGGTGAAGCTGACCGAATTGGTCAATGACCTGCCTGATCATAGACTCGGTTTCCTCAGCATTGGCAATGTCTGCGCTCACCGCGATACCCCCTAGCTCCGCCGCAAGCGCTTCGGCCTTTTCACGGGACCGATAGTAATGGATTGCAACCTGGTAGCCGTCCTTGGCCAGCCTGCGGGCGGCGGCGGAACCGATGCCGCCCGCGCCTCCGGTGATCAGCGCGGTTTTCATTGCAGCCCCTTCAGCCACTCGACGCAGAGGCCGTGCCAGGTAGCGGCATGAGGATTCACACGGGTTTCGTCAAAGGCACTGTCCGGCGTGGCAAGTCCCATGGCGTGGGGGCCGTCGGCGTAGATATGCAGCTCGCATGAGACGTTGCAGCCGCGCAGGGCATTGGCGTACAGCAGGCTGTTTTCCATAGGGACGGTGCCGTCGTTGTAGGTGCACCAGAGAAACGTGGGAGGATTGCTTGGAGTGACGCTGGTTTCCAGAGAGAGCGCGGGGGGGCGCTGCGCTGTTTTGCCCAGCAGGTTGGAAAAGCTTTTGACGCTGCCGAAGGGCTCACGGGTGGTGATCACCGGATAGCAGAGAATGGCGGCATCGGGCCACACGTCTCCCGGCTGGAGTGCCAGGGTTTCACCAATGACGGGCAGATCAAACAGATTGGAAAGGCAGCCGGCCAGATGACCTCCGGCGGAGAAGCCGCACACAGCCACCCGGCGGATTCCGTATTTATCCGCATTGCGGTGGATAAAGTCAACACAGGCGGCGGCCTCCAGCAGTGCCTGGGGGAAGCGGTCCGGCGCCACGCTGTAATCCAGGACAAACGCCTGCATGCCCGCATTCAAAAAAGCCAGCGCCACTGGCTCCGCTTCACTGGGCGCAGTCATGGAGTAGCCGCCGCCGGGGAGAATCAGCACCGCCCAGCGCCCTTGCTGATCTCCTACCAGCTGGCGGTTCGGCCGCGCGTAAGCCCGCAGGCGGATACTGGTTTGGCTCTCCGGGAGCCTGGGATTGATTTCCGCGCGGGAAAACTGTTCGTAGAGCATGGAAACCTCCTCAGGTTAAAAAAGGGCCGTTGCAATCGCAACAGCCCTTCGATGTGATAACGCTTTTGTCAATTAGCCGATTGCGTTCAGGCCGCCGTCGGGATAGATGGAGGAGCCGGTGATAAAGTCGGAAGCGGAGGAAGCGAGGAACACGGCGGGGCCGGCGCAATCCTCAGGCACACCGATACGCATGGCGGGCATCCCGCCGGCGATGCCGTCGCGCACTTTGGGATCGTCGGGCAGAATGCCGACCATCATCGGAGTATAGGTAATGGTGGGTCCGATGAGGTTGACCTGAATGTTGGGACGCAGGTCGGAGGCATAGGCCTTGGTCAGCATCTCGACAGCACCCTTGGTGGAACAGTAGCCCACGTTGCCGCCGCCGCCGTTGGCCACGGCGCGGATGCCGCGGACGGAGCCGATGTTGATGATCTTGCCGTGGATGTCATGATCCTTCATAAACTTGCCGAAGTGCTTGCAGGTGAGCATGACGGATTTGACGTTGGCGTCAAACATCTGATCCCACACGTCGGAGGGGAATTCGGTGCCGGGGAACTTCTTGTTGAAGCCCTGAGAGTTGACCAGAATGTCAACGGTACCCATCTGAGCGACAGCGTCGTTGAGCAGGGCGACGACGTCGTCCTCCTTGGTGGCGTCGCCGGCATGGAACAGCACGTCCTCGCCGGAAGCATCCTTAATTTCCTGCTTTGCGCGCTCCAGAGCGTCGGTCTTGCGGGAGGAAATCAAAACCTGAGCGCCGGCCTCGGCCAGTCCCTGAGCGATTGCCTGGCCGATACCGCCGGCTCCGCCGACAACAACAGCCTTCTTACCGGTCAAATCGGTAAAATTCTTTGCCATGATAATCAAACTCCTTTAACTTTTTGTTGAGAAAAACAGCGTTGGGTTACACTCAGCCCTGGGGCGGCAGCAGGCAGACCAGCATGTCGCAGATCGTGGTGCCGTTATTGATGATGCCCTTCTTGGTGCCGGGGCCGCAGTGGTAGGTGTCGCCGGGCATCAGAGTGGTCTTGGTGCCGTCATCGGTGGTAACCTCCATCTGACCGGAGATGATATAATAGATGGATTCCAGGGGGTTGGCGCCGAACTCGCAGCCGCCGCCCACCTCGAAATGAGACAGGCCGCAGACCAGCTTGCCGTCATTGACGTCCTGGGGATTGTGCAGACGGGTGGGAGTAACGCCGAAATGGCCGGGAGCCTCGTAAACCACAGCCTCATTGGCACGTACGATTTTATAGCTCATGTTGTTCATTCCTTTCAGATCAGTAAAATGACTAGAATAGACGGTTTGCTAACTAACATCTAAAGGATAGTGTAGCACACTCACTGGGAAAGTCAAGAGAGTTAATACAAAAACTCCAGAAGCGTCTTACAAATTTTTGTGAATAATTTGGAAACATATCACATGGTTTGGCGGAAAAACAATTATATTGCATAAAAACTTATGGGGAAAAGCGCGAAAAATGATACCGCGCATCAGGTCACGACGATCCGTGCGCTCTATTTGGGCGGATGATGGGGAGGGATTTCGGCTGATTTTCAATCACGGCGTGGGTGACGCTGCCTCCGAACTCTCCATCCAGAGACCATCTGATAGGAGTCTGGCTGGTGACCTCCAGGCGGGAGGTATGGAGCAGACAGACCGCGCCTTCGCAGGCGGAAAAGGGCTGCATCAAAAAGCGGAGGATGGACTGGCGCTCCTGATAATTGGACGGGCGGCGGATCAGAACCGCCTCGAACAGACCGTCGTCCAGAGTGACGTGGACAGCGCGCAGATTAAAAATGCCGCCCACCGAGGTAGTATTGCCCACCATGCCGAACAAAAATTCCCCGCTTAAAGTGCCGCCGTCATGGGAGATGGACAGTGGAATATTGCGCAGTGTGGGCAGGCTTTTGACTCCCTCCAGCACATACGCCAGATGACCCAGCGCCTTTTTGACCTCTTGAGGCGTGGCATAGGAGACATCGGCAAACGCGCCGAAGGCGGCAATGTAAACAAAGGGTTTCCCGTTGAAACGGCCCAGATCGCAGGGGCGCACCGTGCCTGTGGCCGCCAGCTTCGCCGCCGCCAGCACATCCCGGGGAAGTTTTAGGCTCCGGGAAAAATCGTTGGTGGAGCCTGCCGGAATATAGCCCAGGGGAGGCGGAGCGGAGAGCTCCGTCAGGCCGGCGGTCACCTCGCTTAGCGTGCCGTCTCCGCCGGCGCAGATGATGCGGTCGTACTGTTCCCCAATGATCCGGGTTATCTGCGCGGCGTCCTCGCGGCCCTGGGTGGGCCAGACCGTTGTGAGCCAGCCTTCTTTTGCAAAGCAATTCAGGATTTCAGGAAAATAACTCCGCAGACGGCTTTTCCCAGCCACCGGATTGAAAATAAAGAGCAGCTTTTTCATGACGAATCCCTTTCTGTCTACACTCGTTCGGGGTGGGGGAAAGCGTTTCAGGTTATCAACTATTATATCTCTCGTTTTCGTTGAAATCCACCTTAAATTTTATTCTTCCTCGCGGGCGCGTCAATCATGCCCCGCAAAGCAGGATGTAAATTTTAAAATATTGTGTAAAGTAAAAATACGTGACAGCATCACAGACAATGGAGCCGAAGCGTGCTGCACTCCTTATTATAAAGCAGGATGGGTCCGGAGCGCATGTTAACGCGCTCCGGACCCATCCTGTTTCAGGGGGGATGTTTGTTACGTTAAATCAAGCAGCACCTGCGCCGCGGAACGGGCAAACAGGCGGGCTCCGGCCAGAGCCTCCTGTAAAGTGTTTCCGTGGGTTCCGATCTCCACTAGGAAGGCGCCGACGCTGTAGCTCTGATTGTACCGTGATTTGCACAGCGCGATGGGACGTGCCAGTGTGGGATAAAGGTTATTCATGGACTGCTGAATTTTCTCCGCAAAGGCCAGGTTTTCCCGCCAGTTGGGGTGCTCTTGCCCGTTGGCGTCGGTTCCGATGATTAAGTCCACCTGGGCGGTCTCCACACCGTCGATGGTGGTGACGGTTTTGTAGATGGTTCCGTCGGAATCCGTCAAGGCGTCCCGGTGGAGGTCAATAATAATTTTAATGCTGGGGTATTGCTCCAGATAGGACTCAATGGCCTCCGCCGAACGGGAATACGCGCCGTTGTAATTGGGGTAGTCATAGTATTCGGTGTCATGAATGACGGAGATGCCCAGTTGAGTGAAAATGTCCGCCACCTCGTTGCCGACGCGAACAACACTGTAATTTTCATCCAGGGTGCGTGCGGTGCCGCTCTCCTCATACACGTCGGTGCCGTCCATGGCATAGGACTCCGTGGTGTGAGTATGAATAATCAGAACCTGGGGCGAACCCTGGGAAAGATCCAATGAAAGCGGCTGCTTGAGCAGCGCGTCCACGTCGATGTCGTAGTCGGTATAGTTTTTGATGTAAATTCCGTCGGCGCAGTCGTAGCCGTCCGCAGAGACCGGTAAAATGGTTTTTGCCACGATGTTGGCGTTGGTGGCGCTATTCTGGGGGTTGGCCTCCGAGTCGTCCTCGCTGCTTTGAGAGGTGGTATCCGTATTGGTATCCGTCTGGGAGGCGTCCGACGTGTCGGTTTGAGCCGAGTCGTCCTGCGTTTGCTTGTCCGAATCTTGGGCTATGGAGGAAACTCCCGCCTGAAGACGAACCGATTGTCCCAGCAGCAGACTTTGCCAAGTGTCAAGCCCCGAAAGCGTACTGTCGCTGCTCCCTCCGGTACCCAGCTCCAGAGACAGAGCCGTGGTGACAAAGTCGGCGCTTTGCCCTAGAGTTTGTCCCAGATCACTGACAGCAGGCAGATCCGCTGTTAGCCAGACCATCCAGAGAGCCGAAAGCGTCAGGCAAAGCGCCAGGCCCCGACGGGCAATTTTGCGGATGGGATGCAGGGGTGCTTTCTTCATATCCATCATCCTTTTCCTTTGTTCAGTGTGGTAAAGCATATGCGGTGCAGCGGACAAATATGAGCGCGGACGGAAGAATCTCCCGTCCGCGCTCTATCAACATAATAAATATTGTGCTCAGCTTCTGACCGCCGTGCCGCCGAATTCCGCCAGAACGAGCTGTTTGTTCCGATCCTCCACCCAATTGATGCTCCAGGCGGAGCCGAACAAAATGAGTTGGTTGCCCTTGTAGTCCTCCACAAGCTTCGCGTCGCCGGGGAGCACCAGCTCATCCTCCCGCACATGCTCCGGGGAGGCAATCCAGCGCAGATACTGGTAGGGCAGACCCTCCATCAGGAGTTCCACGCTGTATTCGCTGCGCAGGCGGTACTGGAACACATCGAACTGCAGTGTGCCAACCACGCCGACGAACACTTCCTCCATGCCGGAGTAGGGGGGCTTGAAAATCTGAATGGCGCCTTCCTGGGCAATTTGCTCGGTGCCCTTTAAGAACTGTTTCCGCTTCATGGTGTCCAGCGGGCGGACACGAGAGAAATGCTCCGGCGCGAAGGTGGGGATGGGGTCAAACTGAATTTTCTCACCGGGGGCGCAGAGAGTATCTCCGATGGAAAAAATACCGGGGTCGAATACGCCGATGATGTCGCCGGCGTACGCCTCCTCGATGATTTCACGCTCGGAGGCCATCAGCTGCTGGGGCTGAGAGAGCTTGATTTTCTTGCCGCCCTGCAGGTGGTATACCTCCTTATCCTTGTCAAACCGGCCAGAGCAGACCCGAAGAAAGGCAATGCGGTCACGGTGAGCCTTATTCATATTAGCCTGAATTTTAAAGACAAAGGCGGTAAAATGGTCGTCAAAGGAGTCCACCACGGTGTCTCCCGCCAGACGGGGCAGGGGGGGCGGAGTCATGCGGAGAAAATCCTCCAGGAAGGGCTCCACGCCGAAATTGGTCAGAGCCGAACCGAAAAAGACCGGGGAGAGCTTGCCGTGCCGTACCCGTTCTAAATCAAACTCGCAGGCGGCTCCGTCCAGCAGCTCGATCTCGTCCGCGAGGCGCTGATGCAGCGGTGCGCCAATGAGGTCGTCCAGCTGGGGGTCATCCAGAGAAACTTGGGCGGCAGTGGCGGCTTTGGAGCCGCCGTGGCTGGTGAAATGAACGATCCGGCGCCTGGCGCGGTCGTAAACACCCTTAAATTCCTTGCCGCAGCCAATGGGCCAGTTGACGGGGTAGGTTTCGATGCCCAGCTCTTTTTCAATTTCCTCGCATAGCTCGAAGGGGTTCCGCGCTTCCCGGTCCATTTTGTTGATGAAGGTAAAGATAGGAATGTCCCGCAGGACGCAGACTTTAAACAGCTTGCGGGTCTGAGCCTCCACGCCCTTGGCCGCGTCAATGACCATGACGGCGGAGTCGGCAGCCATTAAGGTGCGGTAGGTATCCTCGGAGAAGTCCTGATGTCCCGGAGTATCCAGGATATTGATGCAGAAGCCCTCGTATTGGAACTGCATCACCGATGAGGTGACGGAAATCCCGCGCTGTTTTTCGATTTCCATCCAGTCGGAAACGGCGGCGCGGCTGTTCTTTTTGCCCTTGACGGCGCCCGCCTGGGCGATGGCCCCTCCGTAGAGGAGAAATTTTTCCGTCAGAGTGGTTTTACCGGCGTCGGGGTGAGAGATGATGGCAAAGGTGCGCCGGCGGTTGATTTCGGATTGATATTGAGTCAAGAGGTTCCCTCCACACAAATAATTTCGTGATCACATTAATTTTTATATTATACCACAAAATGCGCCCACGGAGCAATAGCGGCTGCAAATCAATCCCCTTGCTTCGAAAAAGGGAGTAAACCGCGACAATTCATTTATTTTGGAAAAGTACGCCTCAAAGCCCGCCGTTCATAAACTGGAGCGGACGGATCAATTTCAATCAGACCGGTCTGTGGTTCAACCATGAAAGGGAGGACAGTGTTTTGCATATAATCGAATTTTCTAAGCTGATTCTGCTGTTTGAAACCGCTTTGGTGGCGGTGGTATCGGGCTTTGTCCTGTTTTTCTGCTATCTGTCCATCTCCAGCGATTACAGCGGCAGCCTGCCCTATCTGACCACCATGATCACCGCGGTCTGGGCGGCATACGGAGCAAGCATCAGCTTTTATCAAAGCAAATCGGGGAAAGAGAATGTTAAAAAAATAGAAGTGTCGGCCGCTGCGTCCAATACCGATCAGGACTCGGATTGACACGGCGGAGAGGCGTCTAAAGCGGAAATACAAGGAAAACCCGAAACACATATGAACAGCAATGAGCGACTGCCGCTGCAGGCATCAAAATGTGGCAGCGTATTTTATGGAAATATTCGCGCAAATATTTAACAATAAACAAAAAATGTTTTATTTTCGTTATATTTATAGTGGTTTAGAATACGGCAGGGAGATCATGGTGATCCCTGTCGTATCTTTTATTTCAGGTTAAATAAAGGTTGAAACGGTAATATATCAAGTGAAACCATAACGAAATCTTAACACTTTGGACACCACTGGTTAATATTTCAGTTATGTTACAAATGTGCAATAAATATTGACATGGCAAACGGAATGCATTATACTGCACATTGTTTCAAGGTGGCTTTAACCGCTAGATGGACTTAGTGATTAAGTCGCCTTAAAAAGACCTGAAAGGTCAAAAATTATTAAGGAGGAAATACCCTATGAGAAACCTGAAAAAGGTTCTCTCGCTGGTGATGGCTCTGGCTATGTCCCTGAGCCTGGCTAATGTGGCACTGGCAGCTCCTGTAGCTTCCACTACCACCAAGGCATCCACCAGCACGAGCACCACTTTCACCGATGAGTCTTCTATTGAGAACATCGATGCAGTTTCCCTGCTTGCCACTCTCGGCATTTTAAGCGGCTACGAGGATGGCACTTTTCTGCCTGCTCAGGCCGTAACCCGTGCAGAGGCAGCCAAAATTGTCTGCTACCTGCTGTTGGGTGAAGATGCCGCCAGCGCTCTGTCTGACGCTGCTGTGACCACCGGTTTCACCGATGTTGACGGCCAGGGCTATGACTGGGCCACCGGCTTCATTCAGTATGCTGCCACCAATGGCATCATCAGCGGCTACGGCGACAGCAAGTTTGGTCCTGCCGACACCGTTACCACCTATCAGCTCGCTAAGATGATTCTCTGCGGACTGGGCTATGGCGTGAACGGCGAGTACACCGGCAGCTACTGGGCAACCAACGTTGCGGTTCAGGCCGTGAAGTCCGGTGTTCTGGAGAAGGGCGCTACTAACGTAGCTTGCACCCGCGATGATACCGCTCTGATTGCTTACAACTCCCTGTTTGCTTATCTGGTTTCTTGGAGCAGTGATGACAATAAGTACAACTATATCACTGAAGAAAATGATGCTGGTGATGATGTCAAACAGACGCTGGCAATTCAAAACTATGATTACCAGACCGCGAAAGGCGTTTTGGGCTATGACTCTGATGACGGTTACTATATTGATGTCGTCAATACGGACGATGTCGACGAAGATAAAGTCTATGTTGACTGCACCGATCCCACTCTGTTTGGTCAGAATGTTGAGGCAGGTGTGATTGATGATCAGGGCGTTACCAATGTGACTGCCATCGACAAGACTTTGGGTACT
Source organism: Oscillospiraceae bacterium (assembly GCA_017861365.1). GTDB lineage: Bacteria > Bacillota > Clostridia > Oscillospirales > Oscillospiraceae > JAGFXR01. The sequence continues at coordinate 155,855 of JAGFXR010000001.1, forward strand.
ACCACCAAAGGCAACTACAGTGACTGGATCAACGACGATGAAGATGATTATATTGCCGATCTGAACTCCGATGATTCCATTAACAGCGGCAAAGTCATCCTGTACTACAACGGAGAGAAAGTTGGATCCTTTACCGAAGCACAGCTGGACACCAAAGCAGATAATGGCTATTTCACAGACGGTATGGTCACTACTCTGGTTGATCAGGGACAGTACGACGCAGATGATGACAAGTATACCTTTGATGGCGACATCGACCTGATTATCATTGTTGACAAGTATGTCAGCCAGGTGGGTGAAGATGAAGTAACCGTTGATGATGACGAGGTTACCATTGATGGTGTTGATGCAAAAACCGCGGACGGTTCCGATTCTCTGACCGAAATTGACTCCGACAAAATTGTTTATCCCAGCGACTTGAGCGATGGTGATATTGTTCTGAGCTATCAGGATGCTGCTTCTGAGATTTACTATGTAGAGAAGGCCGCTTCTGTGACCGGTTCGATTGATTCTATCTCTTACAAATCATCCAAATATCACTATACCATCGACAGCACTAAGTATGGTGAGAGCGGACTGAATACTTCGAACAGTGGTCTTGATGACACGAATCTGAACGGTGATGGCGGAAGCCTGGCTGTGGGCGATGACGTCATCTTCTATCTGGACAACAACAGCGACATCGTATATGCTGATGGCGATGCTTCCGGCAGCGACGATTATGCTGCTATCGTCAAGGCAAAATGGGTTGATAGCTCCAGCGCTGATGCGTATCTCTCTTTGAAGCTTTTGTTCTCCGACGGCACCACCGATGTGGTCGAAATCGACCAGCTGAATGGTGATGACGCTGACGATGCGCTCCTTGATCTGAATGGAGACGCTGACACCTATACTGACGACGACGATCGCACCACGGCGATTGAGGGTTATGCAAGCGATTTGTTGACTGATAAAACCATTGTAACTTATAGCGAGAATTCCGATGGTACTTATGATGTGGATACCGTTGATGATGCTGATGATATTTCCGCTACTACATCGTCCACCGGAATTGTCAATGGAACTGCCAAGATCAATATTAACGGTAGCTACTATGCCGATAGCAGCACCGTGTTCTTCCTGTATGACGGTGATGACTACTCTGCATACACCGGTATTAAAAATGTTTCCGATGTGGATAGCATCAGCTATGTTTACGCCGTTGTAGATGGTACCTCTCTTGAGTATGTCTATGCAGAGGGCGACGTAAGCGGTGTATCTGCTGATAATTACTTCTTCTTGCTGGATACTGAGTATACTGATCACGACGATTACTACAGTTACCCTGCTGCTATGGACGGCAATGAAGACACTTCTGTAAATACCGATAGCAAGATTAGTTCTGCCACTGCGGGCTATGTATACTCCGTTGATGAAGAAAACTCTGATGGGTACGCAACTGAGGTGAGTAAGCAGTCTTGGACTGCGGGTATCGCGCTTGTCTCTAGTGGCACACTGGTCATTGGTGACGACGAAGACTCGGATGATAACGACTACTCCTATGACAGCAGCACTGTGGTATACAGAATTACCTACAATGCTACGAAAGACAAGTATGAAGCCAGCGTTGGTAAGGTTTCCAGCTATGTCAAGGAAGGCACTGACGATCTGATCTATGTTGTCCCTGAGGATGAAGATGATGATACCCCGTATGCCACCGAGATCTTCGTACTTGAGGATTGCGCCCCCACTCTGTCACTCTCCTTCTCTGACGGAACAGACGACACTGACACTTACTACACAGACGGTGATGCCATTTCTGTTGATGGGTTGACTGCTGAGAGCTCTCAGGTTGTTACCTTGAACATTCCAGACGGTACGGACGTGGACGTTGACAGCATTGTCGCAACTGATTATGATTCGGATACTGAGAATGGCACTGCACCCTCTTTCGTAGTAAAAAGTTCCTCTGCTAATACCTATACTCTATACTTGGAATCTGGTGATAGTGTATCCTTTGATGCTACTGTTTCTACTGGGAACGGCATTGAAGCAACCTACACTGTTACTCTGACTGCGTCCTAATCCCCAGCAACTTTTACTCAAGCAGGCGACTCCCGCGCTTTCGAGCGCGGGAGTCGCTTTTTTTCATTCTATGTCTACCTATGCTTGTAATCAGTGAGGCTTGCAGAGAAATTTGTAGAAAATTCAATAATACTAAAAAAGTAAGATAAATGTGAATTTTATGAGAAAATAAGACGAGAACAATATAAAATTGAAATAAAGATCAGAATAGAAAAATATAAATATGAAAACTTATTGCATCGGGAATAGGTAAAATTATCATGCAAAATTACAGTAGTATTACAATAATGGGTTAACTATTGACGGATGTTATTCCATCCATTATGATGAGGTCGTCTGAAAGAGATACGCGATTTGTGAGAGTCTGCGTGTACTTTCAAGGTTTAATGATCCGGACAAACTGTTTGGATCCATCAAAAAGGAGGAAATACCCCATGAGAAACCTGAAAAAGGTTCTCTCGCTGGTCACGGTTCTGGTAATGGCTTTTAGCCTTGCAAATGTGGCATTTGCGGCTACTGCTTCTACCACCAGCGAGACAACCACGACCTCGTTCACCGACGCGGACTCCATTGAGAATTCAGATGAAGTCGCGCTGCTGAACCACCTCGGTATCCTGATCGGTTATGAGGATGGATCTTACCAGCCTGCCAAGACCGTGACACGCGCCGAGGCCGCAAAGATTGTTTGCTACCTGCTTCTGGGCACTGATGCCGCGGATAGCCTGGCAAATAACACGGTTGCTACCTCGTTTACGGACATGACCGGAGCTGAGTGGGCGTCTGGCTTTGTTCAGTACTGCGAGACCATTGGCATCATTAACGGCTACGGCGATGGAACCTTCGGACCCTCTGACACCGTGACCACTTACCAGTTTGCGAAAATGCTGCTTTGCGCTCTGGGTTATGGACAGAAGGGCGAGTACGTCGGCACATACTGGAGCACCAATGTTGCAGTTCAGGCTGTGAAGCTTGGCATTCTGACTAAGGGCACCACAGACGGCGGCTGCACCCGTGACATGACCGCGCTGTATGCGTACAATGCGCTCTTTGTGACCCAGGCTACTTATGATTCTGATTCCAATAAGTATGTCACCACGGACAACGAGACGTTAGCCGTTCAGAACTTCGACTATATCACTGTGGACGGCGTTCTGAATTATGACACGGACGATGGATACTATGTGGTTCCTGATTCCGATTCCGATGTCTCCGACAATGTCTATGTTGAGTGCGATGATCCCACCCTTCTTTATCAGCAGGTTTCCGTGGGTGAAATTGATGAAATTGGCGTAACCTCCCTTACCGCGCTGGATGAGACTCTGGATACCTTTGCGGACGGCAAACTTGCCGAGCGCCTTGACTCGACTGATGATCTGTATGTGGCAAAAGCGACTGATACCGTGACCGTTGTAACCGACGGTGTGGTTGCAACCGATGTCGACCCTGACAGCATCACAGTGACAGCCGGCACGGTCGTCTCACTGGTTGACGTGGCTGACAGCAGCGATGATTATTCCACAGACGGCAAAATCGACATGATTGTAATTACCGACAAGAGCATTGGAACTGTGGATGACGATGGAGTAACCGTGGATGACGATACCGTCTCCATTGACGGAATCTCCGATATTACCGACATTGACACAGAGAATGTTGTTTATCCCAGTGACCTTGCAGCGGACGATGTTGTTCTGTACAGCTACAACGAAAAAACCGAGACTTATTATGTAGAGAAGGCTCAGTCCATCAGCGGTGAGCTGACCGGTATTACTTCCAACTCTAAGTATACCGTGAATGGCACCAAGTATGTGGAGTCCGGTCTGGTTGAAACCGCTGGGGATGCTGGACTGAGTGATCTGTCCATTGGCGATGCGGTTACCTTCTATCTGGACAACAACAGCGACGTGGTAGTCGCGGAACTGACTTCCGATTCGATTAGCAATTACGCGGCTGTGATTGATGCTGATTGGGTGAACTACAGCTTGAAGAGCACCTACCTTGAGGCGAAGCTGTTGTTCGCTGACGGAACCACCGATGTTGTCACCATTGATGAGTACAACAGTGAAGATGCGGTTTCCGCTGACGCGGCCACCATCGCCGGCAGCGTTGTCACCTTCAGCGAAAACGCAGACGGCACTTATGATGTGGATTCTGTTACGTCGGGTACGCTGAGTGCAACTTCCATTGTGACAGGAACTTCCAAGATTCAAAAAACCACTGCGCCGACCTATGTTTACGCAGACAGTAACACAGTATTCTTCCTCAATGACGGCGACGATTATTATGTATACACCGGCATTGCAAATGTACCCAATGTTTCTTTCGATGCCAATACCGCAGTTACTGTGACGGACGGCAGCTCTTTGGATTACGTCTACATCTCCGATGCCACCATTGACGGCACGGATGCCGAGGGCTATTTCTTCCTGACGAACTCTGAGTATGACGAGCAGAGCAGCCATGTTGAGTATGACGTATTCAAGGATGGTGCAACCACGACAGTCAGCACAGATGATGTTTTGTCTGCGATTACCAACGGCGGCGCTGGAGTCGTTTACTCCATTGACAGAACGGATTCCGATGACTATGTGACGAAAGTGACCGCGCAGAGCTATGACACTGGTATCGTCCTTGCTTCTGGCGGCACGCTGATCACAGATGTTACCAATGAAAATGAGTACACCTATGACAGCAGCACCGTGGTTTACTCGATCACCTACAATTCTACCAAGGATACCTACACGATGAAGACCGGCTCTGTTTCCACTTACGCTAAAGTTGATTCCAACGACAAAGTGTTTGTTGTTGCAGACGATGACGGATATGCTTCCGCGATCTATATCCTGCGTGTTTCAGGCTAATACAACGCAAAGCATCCCGCGCTATTAGGCGGAGTATCATACGGAGAAAAGTGAATTAAGTATCAATCTCTGTGATGGGGCGGACAGTTTCGGCTGTCCGCCCTGTTTTTTTGCCTATGATGCAGTTGCTGCTCCGGCTTGTCTGATTTTATAAATGTTTAATTATGTTGAAATTCCCATGTAATTGTTTTATAATTAAAAAGTTCAATATTGTGCAAATAGGTTAATTTTTGAATCAGTTGTATGGTTATTCTAATTCAAAGATTATACTCAATCATACCATGTAATAAAGGTTGATTCATTTTATGATAAAATTTTCCCGTGAAGCCTTGTTGTACCTAATTTACGGGGTTCTAACAACAATTGTTAATTATTCGGTTTTTTCACTTTGTTATTTTCTCCTTTTTCAAGGGACAAAATCCTTGGCCGCAAACGCGATTGCGTTTGTTTTTGCGGTAGCCTTTGCCTTCGTGACAAATAAGATTTTTGTATTTAAAAGCAAAAGCTGGGAGGTTGGAATATTAAAGAAAGAGCTCACGCAGTTTGTGGGCGCCCGTTTCGTGTCTTTTTTATTTGAAGAAGCGGGGCTGTTTGTCTGCGATGAACTGTTGCAGTTGGGAAGAATAAATATCTGCTCAATTGGAAGTTTTTCGGTGAATGGGGTTATAATATCAAAGATTGTGTTATCTGTCCTGGTTGTCATAATCAATTATATCCTTTGTAAGTTTGTTATTTTCAGAAAAAAACATATAAAAGGACTGATGATATGAAAAAGGTCCTTCTGATTATTCCGGCATTTAATGAAGAAGCCAACATCCTTCCAGTAGCCAGAAAATTGGACGCGTTTTGTTCGTCTCACAAAGGACAAAATCCGGACTATTCCATAGATTACATTGTGATAAATGATGGTTCCGGTGATCGCACCGCTGAAATTTGCAGGAACAATGATATCCCTGTTATTTCTCTTGTAAAAAATCTTGGGATTGGTGGTGCGGTGCAGACGGGATATAAGTATGCGCTTCAGGAACAATATGATGTCGCCGTGCAGTTTGACGGCGATGGACAGCACGATATTGAATCACTTGATCAAGTGATTCTGCCAATTCTTCGAAATGAGGCAGACTTTACAGTTGGGTCTCGATTTATTGAGAAAAATGAGGGAAACTTTCAATCCACACGCTTTAGAAGAATGGGGATTTTTATTTTATCGGGTGTGATGCGTTTGTTCGGCAGAGTGCGCATTTTGGACTGCACCTCCGGGTATCGGGGGGCGGGGAGGTGCGCAATCGCTTATCTCAGCGAAGATTATCCGGTGGATTACCCGGAACCGGAATCGCTGATTCAAATTGCAAAACGAGGTTATAGAATCGTTGAAGTGCCCGTAACGATGTTTGAACGGGAAGGCGGAACGTCTTCGATCCGCCTATGGAAATCCTGCTACTACATGATTAAGGTGACTCTGGCTATTATGATTGCAAGTATTCAGAGAAAGGAGAATCACTGATGCTCTCGTCTTGGCTTCGAATTGAGCTGTTGGTGATCGCGGTTTTTTTTATTGTTACCGTAATCTGTAATGTCAACAGAAAAAAGCTGCTGCTGCAATATTCATTGATCTGGCTTGTTTTAGCGCTGGGAATGATCATATTGGCTGCATTCCCTGTCATTGCGTCCATTTTGACAGAGCTTGCGGACATTGAAGAACCGTCGAACTTCATTTATGCGATCGGTTTATTTGTATTGCTGTTTGTCTCATTTCATCATACGGGAAAAATATCAAAGCAATCAAATGAAATTCGCGCGCTGATTGAACAGGAAGCAATTAACCGTTATTTACTGGAGCGAAACATAAGATCAAAATCAGATGGGTCTGAGGCAAGAGAACCATAAGCTGAATTTGATTTGTAACGTAATATCGTTTGTTATAGGAAAAGGGACAACTCGAACTATGAGAATTTCTGAACTTAAGATTATGAATATAAACAACTTTTTGAAAAATCATTGGGGCATATTTATTGTCATGTTATTGCTGCTAGCTGAGCGAATTGTTGGATTATGTATTCTGGGGCCGGAATACACGCTGTCCAGTGATGATTTGTCCTATGTGGAATCTGGCATCGCTTTTTTTAAAACAGGAACCATTACCATGCATGGTGTTCTCAGTGCCCAAATCATGCCTGGCATGCCCTGGCTGATTGCTCTCTTCACATTTTTGTTTGGGACAGGAACGGAACTTTGGCTTTCCCTCAAAATTTTGTGGATTTTCATGGGTACCGCCACCGCCTGGTATATTTATCAATCCGTCCGCATGATGGCCCCCAAATGGTGCGCCATCATTGCCGCACTGTTTCTTCTGACGGGGGATTTTGTTTGGACAGATAATTTGATTTTGACGGAAACCCCTTTTATGCTGCTGCTGACCATCATGATTTGCGAAACCATGATGATGGGGGAAACAAGGAAAAATAAGTATTTTTGGCGCTGCTTAGCGGCGTTTTTTTGCGCGTTTATGCTGAAAGCAAATATTATCATTTATCCTTTGTTTGCCGCAGTCTATCTTCTGCTAAAGCATTACGAATTCCGTAAGCTGATCAAGCAGGGAGTGCTTCTGGGCTTGGCGGTTTTATGCTTTGTGGTTCCCTGGAGTATCCGAAATTATATTGATTATGGGGTGTTTATTCCTCTTACTTATGGAGCCGGCAATCCAGATCTGCTGGGTACCTATCAGGGGGTTGGGTATCCTCACGATGACGCGTTGGACTATGAGACTCATGTTGACCAGGTCGCAAAGGAGCGCTTTGCGGCCTATTATGCCAAAGATGGAACCTTGTCCCCGTGTTTGCAAAAGTATATCAGTCTGGAAACTGATGAAATTAAGGCGGAATATCGAAAATCGGTCTGGTGGGAAACGCATCCCGGCTCTATGCTGCTGTCCTATCTGGTGCTCAAGCCGTTGAATATGGTATTTAGCGCGTTCTGCTGGTATGAGTTGTATCCGCACGCCATAGAGATTTGCATGGTAAGCAGATACATTGATTTTGGAATCATTTTGTTTGGCGTGGTTGCCGCCTTTATCAATAAAAGAAGGCGGGCTGAGGTCATTTTCATTGCGGTCACATATCTGGGAATCATTTATAGTTATGCGATGATGTTTTCTTTTGACCGATATGCACATCCACTGCTGCCGCTCCGTTATATTTTATTAGGTCTCAGCCTAAACGAATTATGTTTGTTATCGCGCAAATTACGGGATAGAACACATGATATACCCGGCACGCTCGATCAGCTGCACTGATTTTCTGACCTGCTCCCAGAAAAAGCAGTCCATCCAAGCAGACGAAAAGAAGCCGCTGTCACATCACTGTGCCGGAGGTTTTGACAGTACTGAGTCAATTCAATTGTCAAAGGGGGCAGCTTCAAAGCCTTCCGGACGCATAAATTCCTCTATTGATACAATAGGGGAATTTTACTATAAACATAAAGAGTTTTCGTTCTGATATTGTAAATAATTTTAGTTTCCTTTCATGAAATTATTGCGGAATTTCAATAGAAAATTAACAGTTTGTAAATTGTATCCTTTGCTATAAAAAGATAAAGGCTATTTTAAGTTTTGTTACTTAGGATACTATTACAGTTGTATCGACGAAAGGAGATTTCGCGCATGAAGCAACCGAGCAACACAGAAGTAGAGGTCATAGACGGAGATAAGGCTACCTCTGTGAGCAAACCTGAAAAGAAACCCAAGAAGTACAAAAAGCCGAAGAAACTCAAACCAAAGCACATCATTACCCTGGTGATTGTTTTGGCCCTAGTGGCAGCTGCAGTCATTTTGCTCTATAAACTATTTTTCGGTGCAGAGGATCAGGAAGTGCAAACCGACCTCACGACCTACGGAGCGCTCAACGCCACCATCACAGGAACAGGCACGACAACCCCCGGAGACAGCGAGACCTACAACCTTGCCGCCGACGCGGAAATTCTTGAGGTTGATGTGGCTCAGGGTGATACGGTCACGGCTGGGCAGCTTCTCTACATTCAGGACTCCTCGGATCTGGATGCAGACATTGAGGAGTATGAGGAGAGCATCACCGATTACGAAGATAACATTTCGGATTATCAGGATGAAATCAGCGACCTGAATGAGCAGATCGCGGACTTAACCACCACGGCGTCCACATCCGGAACCATTACCGACGTGTCAGTAGACGTTGGCGACACAGTCAAGGAAAACGACGTGCTGGCAACCATCGTTGATAATTCCAAGATGAAGGTAGAGCAATATTTCAGCTATGCCTACGAGGACGACATTTATATCGGGCAGACCGCGACCGTGTCGGTTCCCAGCCTGATGACCACGCTGACCGGAACTGTGACGGATATTGAATACGTTAACCGTCTGACAACGGAGGGCACACAATGCTTCTCAGTGACCATCACGGTGGAAAATCCCGGCGCGCTCACGGAGGATATGTCCGTCGGCGCTTATCTGAACACCTCAGGCGGATACATCTATCCCTCTGTCGAGGGAACGCTGGAATACAACAGCTCCAAAGAAGTCCTCGCCGGAGGCGACGGCGAGCTGACTGTCTGCAACGTCATCGATTACCAGACAGTTACAGCGGGTCAAACCTTATTTAAGATCAGCCCGGATACCTATCAGGATGAGATTGATTCCTATGAGAAGCAAATTACCCGGGCAGAGGAATCTATCGCGACGCTGGAGGAGAAAATCACAACCGCGCAGGAGAAATACTCCAATTATGAAGTTTACTCCGACATTGCAGGCAGGGTAATCCAAGTCAATATCACAGCCGGAGAAGACGGAGAAGAGGGCAACACCGCGATTGTGGTTTATAACATGGATACGATGTATGTTGAAATTGACATTGACGAGCTTGACATCAGCTACATCTCAACCGGCATGGAGGTGGATTTTGTCAAGGAAGGGGCGGAATCAAACACCGAGTATACCGGTACCGTAACCGAGGTAAGTCTGGAAGCCTCCACTACGAACGGCGTTTCCACTTATCCGGTTACAGTGGAGATTGACTCAGAAGGTGATCTGTCTCCCGGTGTCAGCTTGACGTACTCCGTTTCCACAGGGGATACGGATGAAACCGTGCTCTGTCCCGTAGCGGCGGTGCAGTATCTGGATGAGGGTACCTATGTCTACGTGCAGGCGGATACGGCGCCTGATAACGCGGTGGATCTCTCCTCCGCGGAGGACGCGGATATTCCGGACGGTTTCTATGCCGTCGAGGTGGAAACCGGCACCACCAACGCAACCTATATCAGAATTCTCTCCGGCCTGGAAGAGGGAATGACCGTATTTACCGGATATGTAACAACTGATCCAGGCGGCGGCGAAACCACCAGCTCAGGTGCCACTACCAGCACCAGCACAGACTCGATGCAGGGCAACTGGGGCGGTGGCCAAGGCGGCGGCGGAATGCCCAGCGGAGGCGGCGGAATGCCCGGCGGCTGATCCTTTGTCCGCGGAGTAAGCTCCGGCGCGGCAGGCGGAAGGATGACCCTCCGCCTGGCCGTGCCGGATGATTCAAATATACCTGGCAGGCCCCTCTCACAAAAATTGTTTCACCTTTTCTTAAGGAGGATTTGCATGAGCCTGATTAAAATCGAAAACGTATTTAAAATATACGGTGATGAAGGGTGCGAAAATGAAGTTCGTGCCCTGGATGGAGTCAGCCTTGAAATTGATTACGGCGAATTTGTGGCAATCATCGGCTCATCCGGGTCCGGAAAGTCCACCATGATGAATATGCTGGGATGCCTTGACGTTCCCACCCGGGGAGAGTATTATTTAGATGGGATTCCGATCCGGGAACGCACCGAGCGTGAGCTCTCCGATATTCGCTCCCGCCGGATTGGCTTCATCTTTCAGGGCTATAATCTCATTCCCTCTCTCACCGTATGGCAGAATGTTGCTCTGCCTATGACCTATCAAAAAGTCAACCCAGGAGATCGCTATCAGCGCGCCATAGAGGCGTTGGAAAAAGTCGATATTGCCAGTAAAGCGGAAAACCGTCCCACCCAGCTGTCCGGCGGACAACAGCAGCGCGTCGCTATTGCACGTGCCATCGCCACAAAGTCTCCCATTATCATGGCGGATGAGCCGACCGGCGCTTTGGATTCCAAAACCGGCGTCCAGGTGCTGGGCATTCTGCGTCAGCTCAATGAGGAAGGCACCACAATTATACTGATTACCCATGACAACGGGATTGCCGCTCAGGCAAAGAGAGTTATCCGTGTGCAGGATGGAAGAATCATCAGTGATTCAGCTCCGGGAGATGATCCCTTCATTATGAGCCAGACGAAGAAGGAGGTGGCTTCGGCTGTGGGTGACGGTACAACGCCCTCCGGAGCGCTGCGCGTGGAGAATGGCAGGGCAGCTTGGGCCGGCGCAAGGGCAGGAGGCTTGACTCAATGACCGCTATTCTCATGGCGCTGGATTCCATCAAAGAAAAAAAAGGACGCTCTTTTCTGACCATGCTGGGCATTATCATCGGCGTATGCGCGGTTCTCGTGCTGGTAGCCATGGTGACGGGCTACAATTCCGACATTACATCCTATTATGAGAAGCTGGGTGTCAATAAGGTGGAAATCAGCATTGACTACTACCTTTCCTCCCGTTCACCGGATGTCACCGACGAACTGTATGAATATGGAAACGTAGACATGTCCGATATCGTGACGGGCGTTACGCCTGATCTGTCCACCACCGGAACGGTAATCTATAAAGACGATAATCTGGATACCACGATTTATTTAGGCAGCGATCAGTTCTCGACCTGCAACAACTATACACTGGCAAAGGGCAGAGATATTTCTCAGGCCGATATCGAGGGGCGGACGAAGGTTTGCCTTTTGGGAACCTATGTTGCGGAAACGCTGTTCGGACAGAAAAGCCCGGTGGGAGAGACCGTGCAGATTAACGGCGCATCATACACGGTGGTCGGAACCTATTATCAGAAAGACGGTACCGCCGAGGACTCTATGGACGACATGGTTGTGATCCCTTATTCCTTAAACCGCGAGGTGCTGGGAAGCTCGGTGATCAGCAGCTATATTGTCAAGGTTGACACATCCAATGATATGGACGCTGCGATCGAAGAATTGACAACATGGTTTGCGGATGAAATCGATGAATACACCGGTGAGGTTACCTTAGAAAACGGCAACTCGGATCTAACCTCATCAACGGAGGAGACGGCCTCCCTCAGCGCCATTTTGGGAGGCATCGCGGGAATCGCTCTGCTGGTCGGCGGTATCGGAATTATGAATATCATGCTGGTAACGGTGACGGAACGTACCCGTGAGATCGGCATTAAAAAGGCGATCGGAGCGCCACGCAGTGAGATTGTGACCCAGTTCCTGGTAGAGTCCGCTATATTGAGCGCAATGGGAGGCATTATTGGCATCCTGCTGGGGTTTGCGCTGTCTTTGATTATGGGGAAAATTCTCTACGACCTTATTTTGTTCCCAAGCACCGCTATTACCATCGCCGGTTTCCTGTTTTCCATTGCGATTGGAATTGGTTTTGGGTTATATCCCGCCGTCAAGGCCTCCGGCTTACAGCCTGTGGACGCCTTGCGCGCTGACTAGGAGTGATAACAATGCAGAGAAAAATCAAAAAACGAATGATTTCCGCCATGACGGTATTAACGCTTTGTGTTTCTGCAATGTCAATAGCAGCACCGTCTGCTCTGGCGTATTCTGATGTGAACGATAGCGACTTATCGGAAGCAGTTACCGTTTTGTCCGATATCGGCATTATCAGTGGATATCCGGATGGAACGTACCGCCCCGATAACACATTGACCCGGGCGGAGTTTTCCAAGCTGGCGATCTATGCGGAAGGCGAAGAAGATCAAATTTCATCGAACGCGTACCGTTCTTACTTTAATGACATTTCCACCTCACATTGGGCGCTGGGAGCGATTAACCTTGCCTATTCGGAAGGGTTGGTTTCGGGCTATGGAAACGGATCGTTCGGACCGGATGACACGGTTACCTGCGGGCAGGCAGTTACCATCATTTTACGGCTCTTAGGGTATGAAACCAGTGATATTGGAAGCTTCTGGCCGCAGGATTATATGGCAAAAGCGGAAGATCTCGGTTTGTTGGACGGAATTGATGCGGGCGCCTATGATGCCCTGACCCGCGCAGACGCCGCGCTGATGCTGTATGCCATGATCCAGCAGACAGACGCGGATGGCAATGATTATATTGATGTATTAGCGGATTCTACCGTGGAAACCGCGGTTCTCCTGGATAATGACGCGGAAGCCGATGATGGCACCACAGGCAATCTGGAAGCATATGTCGATGGCAGCATTACCTATTATGAACAAGCGAGCACGATTGATTCTTCCTTGGTTGGGCTGCGCGGCACCATCCTGTTTGATGATGAAGGGGATGTTATGGGCTTCCTGCCCGACGGTACCTCTCCAAAGTCAGTTGTTGTAAAATCGACTACCGCGAGCAAGATTACGGACAGCAGCGGCAATGAGTACTCTGTTTCCGCCAGTACGCCCGTCGTTTATAAGGATGAGGTCACAACGTATGAGGAATGCTATTATGACCTTTCCACACAAGGAAGCGTGAAGCTTTATTACAAGATGTCTGGCAGTGTCAATCTGATTGTTGCATCTTCCGCCAGTGACGATGGAGCCGCAGTATGCACGCTTTCGAGCGGAGCGGCAGGCTACTTTCAATCAGAATTTAATATTGCATCAGGAAGCTATACGCTGTATAAAAATGGGCAGCCTGCGGACACCGTAGATTTGGAGCAGTATGATGTTGCGGTGTATGATAAGGCGACATCCAGTCTGATGGTTTCCAGTTGGAAGGTAACGGGCTATGTGGAGGATGCATCACCGAATATGGAAGCGGCCACAAGTGTTACGGTTCTGGGGCATGAATTTTCCGTGCTGGATGAAGCCCAGGACAGCTTAGCCTCCTTCTCTGTGGGAGACAAAGTGACGCTGCTCCTGACCAATGATCAGGAAGTAGCGGCCGCTTATGCGCCAAGCACCGTATCCGCAGACACCATCGGAGTTTTGGACAGCACATCTACCAATTCAAATGATGACACAACAGTGACAATTACGCTGACAAATGGGATTGAAATTTCAGGAACCTTGGCGTCTTCCGTATCGACGGCAGAAAAGCTGGTAGGAACTCTTGTGAAAGTGGCAGGAACTTCTGATAATGAATTTTCACTGAGCGCCATCGGAACCTCAAACACATCGTCGGATCTTGATGTTTCCGCAGAAAAATTGGGAACGGTCAAACTGGCTCCGGATGTGAAGATTTACGATCAGGTGAGCAACAGCGCTGTTGTTGAAGTGGATTTGGATGACATTTATGTTGACACCGTTGATTCCGATGATATCAAATATGTCGGAACCAATTCCATTGGTGAAGTGAATCTTCTGCTTTTGGATGACGTAACGGGCAATTGTTATACCTACGGATTTATTCATTTTGACACATCAAGCGCAAGTAGTTCCAGCAGCATGTCGACCAGCAACTTAGTGGCCTATATCGAGTACGGCAACAGTGAAAATACAGATGATTTTATTGCTTCCTCGACGCTGGATAATACCTATGACGAAGATGAATTGGTTGGTTTAGCAGGCAATGCGGCTGGTAAGGTAGCTGGTGTGACGTCATTAACGGCTGCGTCAGTGGCGCGCAGCGCAATTGACAGTGATGACACGGTTGAAGTTGATGGCGTTTTAGTACCCATCAGTGATGATGTGGTGGTGTATAATTCCGACAGCGAGTCATGGACAACGCTGCAGGCTGCAAAATCATATACCAGCTCTTTTACGGTATACTATGATAAAACGCTGGATACCGGCGCACAAATCCGGGTTATAGTAACCAAGTAACAGACGCAACCATAGCATATGTCCGATTCCGCTATCTTCAAGTTAACCAAACAGAAAGCCCCCTGTTCCAACGGCGTACAAGCCGTCAGGACAGGGGGCTTTTCTCTGCAGGGAGAAAGGAGAAGTTTATCTGGGAATGATTAAACGTTGAATCGGAACAGTACGATGTCTCCGTCTCGCATCACATACTCCTTGCCTTCGGAGCGGACCAACCCCTTTTCCTTCGCCGCCGTCATTGAACCGCAGTTTACCAGATCATCAAAGGCGACTACCTCCGCCCGGATAAAGCCGCGCTCAAAATCGGTGTGAATTTTTCCTGCCGCCTGGGGGGCTTTTGTACCCGCAGTAATGGTCCATGCGCGGCATTCGTCCTCTCCGGAGGTCAGGAAGGAGATGTAGCCCAAAAGGGCGTAAGAGGCCTTGATCAGGCGGTCAAGGCCCGATTGCTCAATGCCAAGCTCCTCCAGAAACATGGCCTTATCCTCACCGGAGAGCTCTGCGATTTCCGCCTCCAGCTTGGCACAGACGGGGATCACCTGGGCGCCCTCACGAAGAGCCAGTTCCGCGACCTGCGTATAATAGGGATTGGAGCCGTAGTCGCCGGTAAAGCCCTCTTCGTCCAGATTTGCAGCATAAATGACAGGCTTGAGTGACAGCAGCTCGGAGGTTGCAATGAGCTCTGCGTCCTCCACTCCGCACTGGTAGCTGCGGGCGGATTTTCCCTCATTGAGGTGTTCTAAAAGACCCTCAAAGACATCAATCTCATGCAGATATTTTTTGTCGCCCTTGGCCGACTTCTGGGCGCGGTCGATGCGCCTGGACACCATCTCCATGTCGGCCATAATCAGCTCGATATCGATGATCTCAATGTCCCGAATAGGATTTGTGGAGCCTTCCACATGGATCACATTGTCATCATCAAAGCAGCGCACCACATGAACAATGGCGTTGGTTTGACGAATATTAGCCAAAAATTTGTTGCCCAGTCCTTCGCCCTTGGATGCTCCCTTCACCAGTCCGGCAATATCCACAAACTCTATAATAGCCGGAGTTATTTTTTTTGGATGATACAGGTCAGACAGCCAGTCCAAACGGTGGTCAGGCACGGCTACGACACCGACGTTGGGATCTATGGTGCAGAAGGGATAATTGGCGCTCTCGGCGCCGGCGTTGGTAATGGCGTTAAACAGGGTGCTCTTTCCCACATTAGGAAGGCCCACAATACCTAATTTCATGTTAACAACTCGCTTTCCGATAGTGGTTTCATTATATCCGAAGGATGTAGAAATTTCAAGCAAAATAGTATTGACATTCACCTTGCGTCACGGTATAATAATTTTCGTTGACTTGGCAGATTTGTGTGAAAATGTGCTTGATACGATACAAAATGGACGATTAGCTCAGCTGGTATGAGCATCCGCTTGACGTGCGGAGGGTCACAGGTTCGAGTCCTGTATCGTCCACCAGACTTGAGAACACAGGAAAAGCAACTATCGGTTTGCCTTTCCTGTGCTATCAAGGTAAATTAATTGGATGAAAATGCAAATTCCTTATGATTACCTCTTGAGTTTCAAAAGACGGCATGATAAACTGAATTTGAATAATCTGTGCCAGTGCGCACGGCTTGCGACTCATAGGGTGTAGGACTCCCTCCGCATGGTTCTTCGGCATCCGGCTGATCTGCCCGTGAGAGCAATTTTAA